>NZ_UGOX01000001.1:2847500-3506419 GCF_900461555.1 Legionella quinlivanii
TCGGAATAATTATTATTCGCAGAATTCCCGAGGTTCCTAAAATCAGACGCCGGGAGCGTTTTCTGCAAGTCGAAAAATATTTCGCAGTGCTAATGGCCTTAACCGCCTGCGCTATGGTATTCGCACATGGAGCCAATGACGTTTCCCTGGCGGTGGGTCCATTAACAATAATTCATAGTCTGATAACCCAGGCCAATACGCCAATTGCGGTTACTCAATATCCTGCCTGGATTATTTTTCTGGGATGTTTCGGAGTTATTATCGGCTTTTTGATGTATGGACGCAAAGTAATTGAGACCGTAGGCAGTTCAATTACAGCATTAACACCCAGCAGGGCTTTCGCGGCCACGCTGGCTGCCGCCACTACAGTTGTCGTAGCAACCAGTACAGGCATTCCGGTTTCAGCGACTCAAACCCTGGTAGGAGCCGTTCTGGGGGTGGGTCTGGCCCGCGGCATTGGCGCATTGAATCTGATAGTAATTCGCAACATATTCATGTCCTGGATTCTAACCTTACCAGCCGCTTCGTTATTAACAGTTCTGGCTTATAAGACATTGCATTTCTTTTTGGGATAGAAATGGCGTATAGCGCAATACGTAGGTAAATTAAGTGAACTATTGCGGGTTGGGCCCTTGCCTCACGCAAATGGGTTGAACCACTCCAGACTCGATGTTGGGCCAAGGGCCCAACCTACAGATGCGGATCTAATAAAATTAAAAATCTTCCCAGATCTCTTCTTTGTTATTATCTCTATTTGCATGATCACGAAAATAAAAAATTCGTTTATGCTTTTTAATCTCTTTTTTTTGAGAAGCCGATTTCTCATGCTCCGCATCAAATTGAAACAGGAATTTATCAATAGGACTGACAAAAGCCTTATCAATATCTTTTTTGCTCATAGTACATTCCAACGTAACATAATTAATTAATTTTAGCGCTTTTTATGATAACTTACCAACATTCGTTTCTCAATCAGGAGTTTTGATGACGGCAATTAAACAAGCTGAGTTACACGTTCATTTAGAAGGCACTATTTCCCCACAATTAGCTTTAAAGCTTGCCAAGCGCAATCGCATTGACCTGCCGCCTGCTTTATTCGCAGCGGATGGACAGTCTTATCAATACAAAGATTTTCTGGATTTTCTGAAAGCCTATGATTCAGTCGCGGCAGTGATTAAAAAGCCAATGGACTACTATGACATCACTTTTGATTATCTAAAAGAACGAGCTGACGCGGGAGGTATTTATGTAGAGTTCATGTATTCTCCGGATCATGCGGAAATGTCCAGCGGTATCCCTTCCTGCGAGCATTTGGCAGCCATACAGCAGGCTATTGATGATGCTGAAGCCGGGCATCAGATTATCGGGAGAATTATTGTTACCGCAGTCAGGCATTTTGGCGAAGACTCTGCCATAAAAGTGGCAAAACAAGCCATTAGGGAGAAAGTTCCCTGTATCACTGGGTTTGGTCTGGGCGGCGATGAGATTAATTTTCCACCCAAACTATTTACGAAGGCTTATCAGATTGCTGCTGAGGGCGGTTTGGAATGCACGGTTCATGCCGGTGAATTTGCTTCTGCAGAAGGTATGATGGAGGCGATGGACTACCTGCCTGTTAAACGCATAGGACATGGTGTGCGAGCTATCGAATCCCCTGAAACCATGGCTCGGCTTAAAGACAAGGGAATAGCACTCGAAGTGTGTCCGGGCAGCAATGTCGCTCTGGGCCTCTTTCAAAACCTTGAAAGCCATCCCCTTCCTCAATTATTGGCGGCCGGCATCAGAATCAGCTTAAACTCAGATGATCCGCCTTTTTTCCGTACCAATTTGGCTAATGAATATATACAGGCCCAGAAAATTTACGGTTTTTCCGATCAGCAAATGCTAAATTTCACCCGCATGGCGATTGAGGATGCCTTTGTCGATGAGCAAACCCGCAAGGAATTGCTGCAGCGGTTGCAATAATTGCACTCGGTCTGTAGCCTGAAAATTACAGACCTTTCTCTCTTGACTTATAGGCTGGATGACCTATTGTCAATACAGACAGGTATAATTTTGAAATAGGGAGTGTTTCATGTTTTCAATGAAGAATGTACTGCACGGAATTATTGCAGGGATTATTGCCGGCATCGTATTCAGTTTTTTCCTGTTGATGGGAGGAATGGTTGAAACCCTGGGAGCAATCATCAGAATGCCCACTCTGACAGGTGGACTTCTTGTCCATGCCATTGTCAGTATTATAACTGGTATTGTATTCGCCGTCGTTTTTGGCTATTTCATTCATTCCTGGGGTCTTGCGATATTACTGGGGCTACTTTTTGGTTTGGGTATGTGGATAGCTGGCCCAATGACCTTATTACCGTATATGGCTGCTGGAACTCCTCTCTTTTCAAAATGGAATTTAGTGGATTTGAAAGCCAATATCCCTCCGCTGGTAGGGCATTTGGTCTATGGATTCCTTTTGGGTGTTGTTTACTACACGCTGAGAATTAATCAATCCCGAGTATAAAACAGTTAGACAGGTCCAATCCGGCCTTTCTAAATGGTATATAATCTGATTAATCACCAAGGTGATGGAGCACCTATGCAATCTTTAGCAATGATGCAAGCGGTATTGGAAAATATACCGCAACTGGTATTCTGGAAATCGGCAGATGGATTCTACCTGGGTGCCAACAGGCATTTTCTGGAGTTTGTCGGTGTGCAATCCCCGGAATCTTTGGTTGGTAAAACAGATGCTGAGCTCGCAATGGCTCATCCAGTCATTCGCTATTTTGCCGAAGCGGATGATCAGGTATTAATGCACAGGATTCCGCATTCGGCAATTACCCGAACTATTCAGCATCATAACCAAGCACTGACCCTGCTAATGGATAAATCCCCCTTGTTATCCCAAACGGGGCAGTTAATGGGATTGCTTGGCGTGGTTACGGTCAAAGATCATCATTCAGCAAATGATATTTATTTAAAGGGTATCATCGACAGCCTTCCTCATCTTATCTATTGGAAAGATATTCGCTCGGTATATTTAGGTTGTAACCGCCGTTTTGCAAATTTACTCAATTCAACCCCGCGCGACATTATCGGTAAAACTGATTTTGAATTAAACTGGCGAAGAGAGGACGCCGAACTCTTTGTTTCAGGCGATCTGGACGCTATGTCGGGCAATGCTAAAATTAATGTTGAAGAAACCATTGCTAAAGCTGATGGGCGGTTGGTCACCATGCTCGCCAGTAAAGTCCCTATGTATGATGAGCAAGGTGTTTGCATTGGCGTATTGGGCTTATCGGTGGACATTACTGAGCGCAAACAGCTGGAGGTTAATCTGCAAAAACTGCTTGAAACATCCCAGGCGGCTAATCTGGTCAAAACCGAATTTATTGCTGATATGAGCCATGATATCCGAACCCCAATTACCGGAATCATTGGCATGTCAAAAATGCTTGAGGACAATTCGACTACAGCGGAAAATAAACAATATGCGCAATGGCTTAGTCAAAGCGGAGAGCAATTATTAACCTTGTTAAATGCTGTTCTCAAGACTATCTCTACTGATAGTCCA
Source organism: Legionella quinlivanii (assembly GCF_900461555.1). NCBI lineage: Bacteria > Pseudomonadati > Pseudomonadota > Gammaproteobacteria > Legionellales > Legionellaceae > Legionella > Legionella quinlivanii. The sequence goes on from NZ_UGOX01000001.1 coordinate 2,851,063, forward strand.
CATGAAGAGATGGACAGCGACTGGTTTAATCTGACCGACTGCCTAAACAGTCTGGTCAAACTGGAACTGCCTGCCATTCAGACGAAACAGTTATCGCTGGTGCTGGTGATTGGACAAAATGTTCCAATTCAGCTTTTTGGTGATCAGCAAAAACTACACCGTGTTTTATTAAATCTAATTGATAATGCAATCAAATTTACCCATAACGGTTCGATTTTATTGAAAGTGGAGCGCATTTCAGAAGGATTCTTACAATTTCAGGTGATTGATACCGGTGCAGGGATCCCCAATGAGACGCAGCAAAGAATAGTTGAACGCTTCAATTCCCCTCTCCCTTCTTTAAACAATGAGGAACAAGAAAAAATAGGGTTTCATATCGTTCAAAAGTATCTTCAGTTAATTAAAGGCAAGTTTCAACTAAACAGCATTGAAGGCGAGGGAACGACAGTGAGCTTAACCATTCCTCTTAAAAAAATCAGCCCACAAACCGAATGTCTCCCAGCAATGCAAGTTAGAAATGCCTTGTTAACTGATTTGGAGCAACCAGGCAAACCAGCGCCTGTAGTTCCTTTAAAACTGGAATCTCAAGGATCGAGAGTTCTTTTAATAGAGGATAATCTGATTGCACGAAAAATGGCAGAAACCATGCTGGATAAACTAGGCTGTGAATATATTTCAGCTGACAATGCTGAGGCCGGTTTTGAATTGATACGCAGCCACCCTATCGATATTGTCATTACAGATCTTGAATTGCCGGGTATGGATGGATTTCAGTTTGCGGCTCTAATCAGACAATGGGAAAAAGAACACCACCAGGAAGAGCGGCTTATCTTCGCTTTGACTGCTCATTCCGCTAACGAGGTGGATGAGCCTCGGGCAAATATGGTCAATCAGGTTCTCACCAAGCCCTTATCTATGAGCACCCTTGAGCAAATATTACCTCATATCAGGTTGCATACGCCCTTGGCGAATACAAACGAATCGGCAATCAATGCATTGAATCATTTTCCGATTTTTGACAAGGAACAAGCCCTTTCACAATTGGGCAGCGAAAAAGAGATGCTTGATCTATTAAAAATGCTGATCACAAAAGAGCTCCCTGAAGACCGTCAGGCTTTACAGAATGCATTTATAGGTCATGAATGGCAAAAGCTTGAACGAATCGCTCATAAGTTAAAAAGCGGGGCAGCCTATTGTGGCACACAACGTCTTTTTTCTGCCTGTGAATCTTTAGAAAAGGCATTAAAGGATGGCTACACCCCTTCCTCAGAGCAATTGTATGAGCAACTACAACAGATCATCGTGCAAACCGAACAGGTACTGACACCTTATGTGAATAAATTATAATTTGACGATGATTTCAGCTAGTTTATTTCGTCAGCAGTTATTGTAGGTTGGCCCTGTGCCTAATAGCGCTGCCTTAAGTAAGATATTTACCTACTTCCCCTGGCTTGTCCAGGGGATCCAGAGTCCAATCCTGACACGAGATTTCTGGATCCCTCGGACAAGTCGATGGACGCAGGAGTAGGGTTAAAGCCTTACGAAGGATTTAGCTCATCTCTTCCATGTACTGACGAAGTTTTTTCATAGCGTTTTTTTCAAGCTGACGGACCCTCTCCGCAGAAACACTGTATTTTTCAGCTAAATCCTGCAGGGTTGTTTTATCATCCGCAAGCCAGCGTTGCTGAAGAATATCCTGACTTCTGTCATCGAGTCGTTCAAAAGCAACCGACAGATTATCCCGGCCGAGTTCGCCGCTTCTTTCTTGCTCAACCAAATAGGCTGGATCATTATGCTCATCGTGCAAGAAATGAGCCGGAGCTTTATAGGCGTCATCATCGTCATCAGTCGCCAAGGCATCATAGGAAGAATCCATCGCGTTGAGCCGCTGCTCCATTAGCAACACTTCCTCGCGCGAAACCCCCAGATCTTTGGCCACGTCATCCACTTCCTGATGACTCATCCATCCCAAACGGTTTTTCATCTGCCGCAAATTGAAAAACAATTTACGTTGCGCTTTGGTTGTAGCGACTTTCACAATACGCCAGTTGCGTAATACAAACTCATGAATTTCTGCTTTAATCCAATGGACTGCAAATGAAACCAGACGAACTCCCATTTTAGGGTCAAAGCGTTTTACCGCTTTCATCAGGCCAATATTACCTTCCTGGATTAAATCATTTAAGGGCAAGCCGTAGCCCAAGTAGCCGCGGGCAACCCGCACTACATAACGTAGATGGGCCAGCACAAGCTGGCGTGCGCTTTCGAGATCGTTTTCATTTTGAAAACGCTCTGCATAATCATGTTCTTCTTCAGCAGATAGCATTGGAATAAGATTGACTCGATGGATGTAGGCATCGAGACTTCCAATCGGTAAATTGATTGATGCTAGTTGTAACTGCCGATTCATACTACTCCTCCAGTTATTCCATCACCAAAAATCAAAACTGAACGCTGTCTTCCTGTTTGATGTAATTATGAGTAAGGGACAGCAGGAAATTACCAGAAAACACTGCTTCAAGTGCTCAATACCATATTATACACCCCCTGTAAAGTAAATTACAATACAGAGGCTCCTCACAAAGACTCAGGAACGGAGCCTGTTAATGATAAGGCCCTATAGAAGCCAACTGCCGTCTGACTGATAAATGCGCTCCCAGCCATCCCAATAAAATTGCAGCAAGAACAATTGAATAAGCTTGTTTCACTGATAAGCCCTGCAACGGGTAATTCATATGATAAACAGAGGCCAGTTCCTGAACAGCAACGGCAATACTCAGCATAAAAATATTAACAAAAAGAACTGCAAAAATTGCCCCCAGCAATCCATACCAAATGCCAGAATATAGAAAAGGACGAAGAATAAACGATTCGGTAGCGCCAATTAATTTTAATACCTGGATTTCCTCATGACGATTATGAATTGCCAGGCGCAAAGTATTACCGACGATTAACACCACAGCAGAAGCCAGCAAAGCCATCAGGGCATGAGCAATCTTTCCGGCAAAACCTAATATGGCATGCAAGCGCGTTATCCACTCCATATCCAGTTTGGCCTGTTCGACCTGGGGCATGGATTGCAGACGTTCAAACAGTTGTCTGACCTGCAGGGGATTATTAACTGAAACCGCAGGAATCACGTCAATCACCGCCGGCAACGGATTTTCCGGCAGATATTTCATAATATCATGCATACCTTCTTGCTGCTGCAATTCCTGCATACCCTCATTAGCGGTTTTCAAAGAAGCCTGGCCGACCCCTCCCACTGCGCGTACTTCCTGCAGCAAGGCGGCTTCCTCAGCTGAGGATACATTGGACTTTAAATAAAGAGAAATATGACCGCCCTGCTGCCAGTCAATCGTTAACTGATTCAAATTTTCTGAAAAAACCCAGAATAAGGTGGGTAAAGTCAAGGCAATTGCAATCACAATCACAGTCATCATTGTCGCTAAAGGTTTGCGGCAAAGGTGATTAAAACTATTGGTAGCTGCCTGCAGGTGATAGGCTCCTGCCTGCTTTAAATTATTCAGCATATCCGGCCTCCTTTAAGCATGATAATCCGATGCTTCATTCCGGCAATCAAAGCCAAATCATGTGTGGCAATCAGAACGCTTACCCCTACCTGATTAAACAGTGCGAACAATTTCATGATTTCTGCAGACAAACCGGGATCAAGATTTCCTGTGGGTTCATCAGCAAGTAATAAATCCGGTTTATGCACTACTGCCCTGGCTATCCCCACTCGCTGCTGCTCTCCTCCCGATAAATGAACAGGCAGCATTTTTTCCTTGCTGAGTAAACCCACCATGTCCAGAGCCGCATGCACACGCTTGGCTATCTGAACGGGAGGAATGGCCTGAATCTGCAGAGGCAAAGCGACATTGTCAAAGATGCTTCGATCGCTCAAAAGATGCGGGGACTGGAAGGTGATTCCCAAACTGCTGCGATATCTGGCAATATCATTATTGCGCAATTGATTTAAACGTACGTTATTCACAATCACTTGACCGGAAGAGGGATCTTCCAGCTTGGAAATTAATTTTAGCAAAGTACTTTTGCCAGCCCCTGAATGGCCGGTAAGAAAAGCCATTTCTCCTCTTTCGAGGGAAAAATCGATTTGGCTTAAGGCTTCAAATCCACCTGGATACCGTTTACTGACCTGTTCAAATTTAATTATCATTAAACAATGCCTTGACAAATTGTGACGGTTCAAAGGGACGCAAATCGTCTATCCCTTCACCAACTCCCAAATAACGAAATGGTATCGCCAACTCATTGGCAATAGCAAATAAAATTCCTCCTCGCGCCGTGCCGTCAAGCTTGGTCATGGTAATACCGGACAAACCAACCGCCTGGTGAAATTCACGCGCCTGATTCAAAGCATTTTGCCCAATACTGGCATCGAGCACCAACATCGTTTCATGGGGGGCATCAGGATTTATTTTTTGCATAACCCGCTTCACTTTTTTCAGCTCTTCCATCAGGTTATTTTGAGTATGCAAGCGCCCCGCAGTATCTGCAATCAGAATGTCTATACCGCGGGCAGTAGCCGCCTGCAAGGCATCATAAATCACCGAGGCACTGTCAGCGCCTGTATGCTGAGCGATCACCGGGATTTCATTTCTGGCCCCCCAAACCTGCAACTGCTGCACGGCTGCTGCCCGAAAGGTATCTCCAGCGGCCAGCATCACTTTTTTGCCTTGCTGCTGAAATTGTTTGGCAAGCTTGCCAATGGTCGTAGTTTTTCCCGCTCCATTTACCCCAACCGCCAAAATTACGAAAGGCTTGTGGGCCTTATTATCAATCAGGAGGGGCTGTGAGCAAGGACTGAGGATGGCTTCCAGTTTATCTTTTAAACTGCGAAACACCGCATCCCCATCATTGAGCTGCTTTCGAGCCATTCCCTCGCTTAACTGCTTCAATACCTCCTGACTGGTATCAATTCCCAGATCGGCACTAATCAGCACGGTTTCCAGTTCCTCCAGCAAACCTGCATCAATTTGTTTTTTTCCAAGCAGTAAGCGCCCAACGCTATCCCCAAATTGCTGCCGTGTTTTAGCCAATCCGCGTTTCAGGCGGGTATAAAGGCTTAGTCGTGATTCTTCTTGCGGTTGTACTTCAGGCAAGAGCGGTGCAGCAGCTGGAGCCGTTTCGGGTGTTTCAATTGCCATAGCCTCTCGCTGAGGCTGATGAGTGTCGCTTTCAGGCTCTGGAGATGAGTTTTTTGTAGAAACATCCTGATTTTTTTTAAACCATTTAATCATAAGGTATACAAAAGAGAGGAAATATGGAATTCTATCACCTTTTTTCGCCGGGAGTTAATCCATGCGTCTTGTATTTGCAATTTTCTTTAGCTTGCTATCCACTCTTGCCATGAGCGGCGTGCAAAAATTTACTTTGGATAATGGATTGAAGCTAATTGTCAAGGAAGATCACCGCGCGCCTGTGGCCGTGGTGATGGTTTGGTATAATGTGGGTTCCGCAGATGAACCCGGTGGTATTACCGGCGTCTCTCACGCATTGGAACATCTGATGTTCAAAGGCACCCGAAAGTATCCTATCGGCATGTTTTCAAAAACAATTGCGGGAATCGGAGGCCAGGAAAATGCCTTCACCAATACCGATTATACGGCTTATTTTGAAAAAATTTCGGCCTCTCAGCTTCCCATCGCCTTTGAGCTGGAAGCCGATCGCATGCAGAATCTGGTCCTGGACCCCAATGAATTTTCCAAAGAAATCAAGGTAATTCAGGAAGAGCGGCGCATGCGTACTGACGACAATCCGCAGGCGCTGACCTTTGAGCGTTATCTGGCGACCGCCCATTTGGCCGCTCCCTACCATCATCCGGTTATAGGCTGGATGACTGATTTGCAGCAAATGACCGTTAATGATGCCCGCGCCTGGTATCAAAGCTTTTATACCCCAAACAATGCGACACTGGTGGTGGTCGGGGATGTCAATCCTGCAAAAGTGCATGAGCTTGCGAAATTGTATTTCGGTCAGTTAAAGAGAAAGCCCAGTTTTGTCCGGAAATCACAACTGGAACCGCCCAATTTAGGGGCTAAATCAGTAGCCATTCATGCACCCGCCAAATTGCCCATGCTTATGTTTGGATATTCGGTACCCACTGTAAAAACAGCCAAAACGAACTGGGAACCTTATGCACTGGAAGTCATAGCCGGCATTCTGGACGCAGGAGAAAGCTCAAGATTTGCCAAAAACCTTGTACGCGGCAGCCATCTGGCCAGCAATGTAGATATCTATTACAATTTATATAACCGATATCAAACGCAATTCGTTCTTTTCGGAATACCCACTCAAAACCATACTATGGACGAATTAAAAACCGCTTTGCTGCGTGAAATTCACCGCCTGCAAACTGAACCAGTCAATGACGTTGAATTAAATCGTATTAAAACGCAAATTATCGCCCAGAAAACATTCGAGAAAGATTCTATCTTCGGCCAGGCGATGGAATTGGGTTTACTGGAAACGATTGGATTGGGTTCAGAAACAGCTGAAACTTATACATCCAAAATACAGGCTATAACACCAGCTCAGATTCAGGAAGCAGCTCAACGTTATTTAAATGAGAATACGATCACGGAAGCCCGTTTGTATCCCTTATTGCAGTCCAAGGAATTACAATGAAAACAATTTATTTTTTAGCCGCTTTACTCATCAGCAGTTTAAGTTTGTGTGCACAAGCCGCCTCATTCAAAACTGAAAAATGGAATACCAGCAACGGAGCCCGCGTGGTCTTTTATCAGGCTAACGAGGTTCCCATGCTGGATATCAGTATCGCTTTTGCGGCGGGATCTGCCTATGACAATAATTTTTTTGGTCTGGCAGCCTTGACCAATCGCCTGCTGGATCAGGGAAACAGCAATCTGGACGCCAATCAGATCGCTGAGAAAATAGCAAATACCGGCGCCCAGTTTGATAGTGAAGTCAGCCGCGACATGGCCATAGTACGTTTGAAAACCTTGACCAGTCTACCTGCTTTAAATGAGGCACTGGATACATTTAACCTCATCGTCAATAAGCCGAACTTCAGACAAGATGCTTTCAACAGAGAAAAAAATCAGCAGATTATTGCAATCACCCAGGCCCAGGAGTCTCCAGCGGATATTGCCAATAATCTGTTTTTCAGCAAACTTTATAAAAATCACCCCTATGGGCATCCCGTAAACGGCACAGTTGAGTCAGTGAAGAAAATTTCTAACTGGCAGGTAAAGGATTTTTATAAAAAATATTATGTCGCCAATAATGCAGTCATTGTGATGGTGGGAGCCATCAGCAGCCAGCAAGCGCATGAAATTGCGGATAATCTGGTTAAAAATATCCCTGCCGGAGTTAAAAGCCCCGCAATTGCTAAATCTGCGCCGCTCGCAGGAGCAGAACAAATCAACTTTGATTTTTCATCTTCACAAACGGTTTTGAAATTAGGGCAAATCGGCATCCAGCACGATAATCCCGATTATTTCCCGTTAATGGTAGGAAACTATATTCTTGGCGGCGGCTCACTGGTTTCACGTTTGTCGACCGAGATCCGTGAGAAAAATGGTTTAACCTATGGAATCAGCAGTCAATTCATGCCGATGCCCGGTAATGGTCCGTTTATGATTAGTTTCTCAACGCAGAATAATCAAGCCAAACAAGCTCTGAAGATGACTCAGGATACTTTAAATGATTTTCTGAAGTCCGGTCCGACTGATGATGAGCTAAATGCTGCCAAACAATATCTGACAGGCAGCTTCCCCTTATCCCTGTCAAGTAACTCCAATATCGCCGGTATGCTTTTGCGTATGACATTTTATAATCTTCCGGATAACTATCTGGATACCTACGTGGCACACATCGAAGCGGTAACAGCGGAAGATATCAAGAAAGCCTTTGATATGACCATTCATCCAGAGCGCATGCTGCTGATCAGTGTAGGGAAAATGTGAAAAATACGGTAAGAATCATCGGCGGTCACTTCCGCGGAAAGAAAATCAGCTTCCCGGATGTGGAAGGTTTAAGGCCAACCCCTGATCGGGTAAAGGAAACGCTGTTTAACTGGTTAATGAATTCCCTGCACGGTAAACGCTGTCTGGATGCGTTTGCCGGCAGTGGTTCACTGGGGTTTGAGGCATTGTCTCGGGGAGCGGCTCATGTTGTTTTCGTAGAGTCGGCCAAGCCGGTATTTGAACAGCTCAGAAAAACCGCAGACAGTATTTCGGCAAATGGAATTGAGATTATTCATGACGATACTCGTCACTATCTCAAACATTGTAAGGAAGCCTTTGATCTCATTTTTCTTGATCCGCCTTTTGCCAGTCGCCTCCAGGAAGAATGCATTGATATTATTGCGAAAAACAGGATATTAGCTCCAGGAGGCTTGCTTTATGTAGAGTCTCCTGAGCCCCTGAATCTGAACAATACTCAATGGGTAGTCTTAAAAAATAAACAGGCCGGGCAGGTCATTTTCTCGCTTTATGAACGACTATGATCCTGGTTTATACTCATAGAATTCATATTAAGCAAAATGCTGCATTCGCAGGAAGCCGGCAGAGTTCTATTTTACCTTTGAAAATGTACGGTAATTCTTGACAAGGTGACAGCCTCCTGTTTCAATCATTACAGTACTGATCCATTAAATAGCCGAACAAATAATGAACAAAAAATTGGCACTATTGATTGCAACTGCTATCTTGCTGCAGGCCTGTAAAGGAACAGGCATTTACAAAAAGCCGCCTCTTAATGATCCAAGCGATGATGCAACGATTAAACTTGCTGAAGCCGCTTCGTCCATTAGCGATTCCATGCTTCAGATGACCAGAGTTGAAAAGAGCATCGTTCCACCGCACGGGGATAATACTCTCACTATACCCAATGCTTACAACCTGCAAGCCAGAGCTTCAGTGGACTGGTCTGGCCCGATTGAGGAATTGACCGCACGTATTGCGAAAGCTGCTCACTATCGTTTAAGAGTACTGGGTCCTGAACCCGCTATTCCGGTACTTATAAGTCTGAATGCCAAAGATCAGAGCCTTGCCGAAATACTGCGAAACATTGATTATCAGGCCAAACACAAGGCGAACATACATGTTTATCCAAACAGTCAGGTAGTTGAATTACGATATGTCAAAATTTATTCCTAGTTTAAGTGTTTGCTGTTTGACCCTTTTGGTGGCAGCATGCGCACATCGATCCACAGTAACGGTAATTGATACCAGCACACTGCCAGGACTTATTGCGATGGGAAACACAGGCCCTGCGAATGCCCGTGGCACGCAAAGCGTTGGTAAAATCAGGGAAATGGCTCTCAAGGAAACAGCTTTGAGCCTTGGCGCTCAATCAGGACTTGCCTGGAGAGCCTGTCAGATCAATGACGAATTAACCCGACAGCAGCGAACTCTGGACGCAGTCTATGATTTTAACTCCCTGATTCTCGAAAACAATATCCTGCCTCCTGTCCTGCTGGAAGGGCGGAATACTTTAAATCTTGCTGATCTGCAAACTATCCGTGTGTCCGATAGAGTATATAAAGTTTCCAAACAAGCCCATTTTGTAACAACGCCACCCACCTGGCGCCAGTACTTGTGGATGGATTACAAAAAACCGGAAACACCGCATGTCAGCTTGCTTCCTAAATGCAGAGAAGAAAGAGCTATCTGGGTGGCCTATATAGAAAAAGGCTGGAAAAACGGCGTTGATCAGGCAAATACAATTCTTGAAGAAAGCGTGGCCCGTATCAAGGAAGATTTTAGCGGAATGATTCTTTACCGAAAACTGCTGGCGATGAACATGGTCTCGCCTCCTTTCGTATCCCATACTGAACTAGGGGTGACTGGAGATGCTTCGGAAATTCATATTGATGATCGCGTATTGCGTATCACAGCGCTACCCGGTCTTAATATTAACAGCAAAGAGTGGCGTGCAGCTGTAGAGAAAGATGAAAATGCCTTGGAGCAATTCAAAAATATGGATAAGCTCGCACAAAACACTAATATCACAGTGACAAGTAAAGCATGGCAGCCGGTAATTGCCCCGGTGAATTAAGCTGCTTCGCCAGAAATCTTTCTTAAAATCCTCTCTTCCCTCAGGGGAGAGAGTTAGAGAGAGGGGTTTAAAAGCAACCCTAACCCTCACTGGCGTTAAGTTAAGGACATTTGTCTTTCGCGAAGGCGGGAATCCATCTCTCAATCGACATTATTGCAAGCTCAGAGATGGATCCCCGCCTTCACGGGGGCGACAGTTCAATATACGATTGAGTTTACTTAATGGCAGTGCCCCTCACCCTCCCCAGCTTGGGAGAGGGGATTTTTTGAGTTAAGACTTATGCGCAATCTATAATCACTAACAATGTTGTTATAAAAAATTGAGACCCCGGGCTGGAGTGTCTACAATTAACATCAATAGCTTTGTAATAATTAAAAGCAGCTAGCTGCGCACTCTGTACCAGGCTATTCCGTACAAAAATTAGCGCAAACGCTGCCAATAGCTCAACAGAGCAACTAAATACGTCAACTTTTTCAATTCAGGATTTGCATATGAGTAACATTAGTCTGATGCCAGATGAACCTACCCGATTCACGCCCATTTTTATGGACAAAATGTTAGAGCATGCAGAAAGTCTCCATGCCTCAGATATCACTATTCAGACCGGCTCACCTATCTTTGCCGAAGTATATGGCCGACTTCTAAAAATTACTAACCGCACCTTATCCAATACCGAGCTGGGAGACCTGATTAATTCCATCTATGGTCCTAACGCTACTACCCAGTTATTATCAGGTAAGGATATCGATACCCATTATGAATTCCGGCCCAACCGCGGCGTGCGTTATCGTTACCGGGTCAATGCCACAGCTTGTCTGGTCGAAGGGCATGATGCTATCCAAATCACTTTGCGGACGATTCCGACTACCCCGCCAAGACTGGAAACAATGGGACTTCCTGATAACATTCTCGAGTCTATAGCTCCCCAGGAAGGGATTGTCTTTATCACTGGCGCAACCGGCTCTGGTAAATCCACATTGCTTGCCTCTATTATTCGCGAATTGATTGAGACTCAGGATTCCAATCGAAAAGTTCTCACCTATGAGTCGCCTATCGAGTTTGTGTTCGATGAGATTGAAACAATTTCGGCTGTGGTCAGTCAGTCTGAAATTCCCCGCCACTTACCCGATTTCGCTGATGGCGTTCGTAATGCGCTTCGTAGAAAACCCCGTTTGATTATGGTGGGAGAGTGTCGTGATGCGGCAACAATCAGTGCGGCTTTAGAGGCTGCATTGACCGGTCACCCTGTGTATACCACCCTGCATACCTCCGGGGTTGCTGAAACCATGCGACGACTGGTAACCTCGTTTAGCGGTGAGGAACGGTTGGGACGAACCATCGACATTCTTGAAACCATTCGGCTCTGTATCTGGCAAAAGCTGGTTCCTACCGTAGATGAAAAACGGGTGGCCTTGAGAGAATATTTAGTTTTTGATGAAGAGGTCCGCGATATTCTGCTTGAAAGTGACCCCAATGATGTCACCTCCCAGACACGAAAGCTGGTAAGGCAAAAAGGGCAGTTAATGACGGTGGATGCCCGTAATAAATTTGAACAAGGAATTATCAGTGAACGGGTTTATAAGCTGATTATTGCCGGAACCAAAGAATACCAAAGAGAATAACAGGAGCTATTATCAGCTCCATTAATTGATCTGCCACAATCCTCATATTGATAAAAATAGCTATCGAATCCCAGGAAAACCTTGTTCCGCCCATACCGGGCGGAACAATTATTATTCTCCACCTGCAGTTGCTTCCACATTCGCTCCAGGCGAGCTGACCGCGCTAGCGGCTTTCTTGACGCCTTTCATCGCGTAACCGCTGAGTTGTTTATCAATCTGCTGAGCCGCTTTAGCCGTGCTCGAGCCCGCGTCACTTATCTGCTTCTTGGGTTCTTCAGCCCATTGTGAGGTTTCCTGACCAATACCTTCGGGCTGACCGCCAATCCATCGTAATACCTTATCGGGAAGATAAGTAATCAGAGTGAAGGACTTGGTCACTGCCGTCACATACATCATGGTATAAACCAGAATTGAGAAGAAGAACCCATAAATACCCGCCCAACCCGTATATCCCGTGCTGGTATTAATGGCACCCGCCTGCTTACTGGGATCCCCGGAAGTGCTGCTGTAACTAAATGCCGAGCCGCTTGGATCCCCCTGAATGAAAGTCACCACATTGTAGAAACCGGCATTAATAATCCAGACCACCACATAGGAGAGCGCAATGGCGGCGATATAGCCAATAATCATCATCGCCGGCCGCAAGAAGACATTCATAAGAATCATGATAGCCTGCTCCCCTTTACCAAAGGCGCCCTCGCCTTCCGGATGGGTGATTCCAAGTGCAACAATCGGTGCCGCCACCATGGCCTCAATCACCGCAATCAACCACCCCATCGTACCGAAGGTGAAGATCATATACGGCAGGAAAGGAATAAAATAGGCAGTTGTAAATCCTATACTGACCATCGTTCCCAACCAGGCAATCAGTAAAGGCATTACCATTGCTATCAGCGGGAATATGAACACACCAAACCAGGGAATTAATATACTGGTAATTGCCATCATCAGCAGATAAATCCACAACTCATTGGCAAAATTGATATAGTTCACGCCCATATTTGCCAGCGCAATGACCGGATTCACCGTGGGCTGCTGAATAAAAGATACGCCATAGGTAAAGATCTGCGCCATCCCTTGTAAAGGAACCGAGAGGAAGGTCAACACGACCATATTAATAATCTGTGCCATCATAGAGAGGAACAAATTAAACAGAGTTACAAAGATGACGTTGTAAAGCAGAACACCGAACATTTCGCCCAAACAGAATACGAAGAACAAAATCTGCACTTTTCCGCAGCTAAAACTCATCGGTTTTAAGTAGAACGGCGTGAAAGTGATATTAATTTTCATAGCGAATTTGGGCGCTGTCACAATCCCAGGCTGCCCCGGTAACTGCACCATAGACGCATTGCTAATATAACCGTAGGTCGTAGACGAGCCTAATCCGGTTACCGCCTTATGGCTAATTGAATTAAAGGTGGGAACGTCCAATCCTGAGTTCAATACGGTGGAGCCGTCAATCAATCCGGCAATATGTTTTACATATTTATCATCCCCCTGATACCATTGACATAATTCAGAGTATTGCCCTTTACAAGTCCCATCGCCTCCAAACGCATTGGTCATGGTACTAATATCCGCGGAACTGCTGTCAAGTCCGGAATCTGAATCTGTTTGGTTCGACAACTTGATATCAGAAGAGTTAATTTTGGCCAGGTCAATAAAATAACTGCCAGCCATTAACCAACCCTGAGCCTCTGCTTTGGCAATAAAATCCCTGACATTGTCCTTGGTTTTACTTTCTGTAGCCTGTGTATAGAGATTTAAAGTAGGAAGCATGATGCCATTATAATCCGCTACCGCTCCCTGAAACTCAGTACCATTGAACAGTGGTGCACTTTGAGCTGAGGAATCGCTGCCCCAGGAGATACAATCCTTGTCAGGACTGCTGCAGGGAACTCCAGTAGACATATAGGCAACACCATATTGCTGAACAGCAACCTTGGAGAACTCATTATCCTTATTGATTGAGGCATAGGTTGAAGAGTTCAGCTTTGGATCATTATTCACCATCACCGTGGCCACTTGCGACAAATCCTGATACATCTGCTGGATGGCTATCGCTCGCGACATTTTTACGGTATCAATTTCATTTTTGTCGAGAGTAGAGATATTTTTTTGAATGGTGGTAATTTTATCGGCAGGATAGGCATTCCACTCGATCTTTCCGCAAATGCCGTTTAAAAAGGAATAGGCTGAATCCGAGTCGAAATTCGGCATTGGAACACTTTGTTTTGAATTATTCGGATTATTATTTTGCTGGGTGACCACATTGACTGTATTAAGGAAATCAGGAACATTGGTCTGACAAAAATCCTTCATTTCCTTACTGGGTCCGTTGACACAGGGACCCGAGTTTTTACTTGCCTGATTTTTGTATCCCTGCTGCACACTTGTCAGCGTATTTTGCAGCCCGAGCATACAAACCTGACCCGCAAGAATCGCAGTAGCCCCTGTTGCGATACTGCCATTGTCTCCAAGAATCGATTTCATGGGGTCCATCTGAGCCTGGACTATCACGCCTCCACGGTTAAGATAACTCAATGCGGCCTGCCAGACTTTATCAGCCGCACCAACCCCCTGTACGACCACCCACATAACGAAAATCTGCATCAGGCAGTAACCAGACGCTTTAGGTATTAAAAGTGCCAGGCCAAAGGTTGATCGCAACGGAACCCATATGGACGACCATTTCTGCCCAAGCATTTGCCCTTCATGGGCCGTATTAACAGTGGACACCAGGAGGGTGTACATGATTATAATACCGCCCAGAGCCAGCACCGCCGAGTTGAATACGCTAAACATCGTCCCCATAATCTGGCTGCCGGTGCCATGCAGCACACCATCGACTATTCCAAAAATATTACCCAGAAAAACAACCGAATAATCACTGGGCGGAGGAGCAAAACTGATAGAACTGCTTCCGCCGCTGGCACTGTCTTGTGCAAGGGCTAACAGGGGAAAGAATGCAGAAAGCAAACCCAATACTATTTTATTCATGTTTTTCACCTAACAGACCCTGCCGATACCATTCCTTAATAGAAACTCCCAGTTTACGATGTTTAATCTGGTAATACCAAAAGTGATAGCGAAAAGATAAAGCAAGCGCGATGAACATCACCACAATGCTCAGTAAAATAGATCTCCAGGTACCGTATAAAACATGGTAGCCGGTATATCCAAGCATGAATATGGCAATCAGCACCATCAAAATACTTAAGCGATATAATCCTTTCTGGCGGGCAAGCAATTCGGCGTCATCGAGATGCAGTTCACGTACCGCTTGTTTAAAAGATTCACCCGTTGTGCTTTGCTGGGGAACAAACATTTTTTTAAACCCATTACCCAGATAAGCGGTAAAGGATTTTAAACGATCGTAGTCTACCCAATAACGAATATTGAAGATACTTCTGATAATCGTACCTATCCGCGAGTCACTTACTTTTTTCATAAAATTTACTTTCTATGTATTAGATTTTTCTACCACTTACTATACTATAGTAGTTACATAGCCCCCAGTCTATCAATTAGTTTGACAGTAAAAAAAGAGTAAATGTATGCCTGATCTAAGTCATGAAGCTTCAGCCCAATATTGGTTTGAATATGTGGATCCAATGATCTACCGCGTAATTACCTTTATGGAAAGCGTGGAAGACTGGACAATGGATGGAAATCCGGAATTGGAAGCGGCTATTAAAAAGCTCGGTGAAGAGCTTGATGACATCGATAAAGTCGATATGGGAATGCTGGGCCAGGAGGATGCTTTCATTCGATTGGCAGGAAATATCAAGTCAGGACGCGGCCTTAGACTTTTACAAGCCATTGATACTGTACATCCAGGCAGTGCATCGCGTATTCTGATCCATGCGGAAGAAACCAGTCTGGGCAGCCATGATCCGGCCGGGTTCTTTCTGAAAAGAAATATTACATTTGAACGCCTGCGTCTGCTGGGACGCGTTTTTTCAGAATATCGCTTAAAACTTGTTGCTCGTGCTCTTGAAGGGGAAGAATAAATGCTATTGAAACTGAAACAGACTGTACCCGTTTTGCTTTTACTCTGTTCATCGACTGCTATGGCTGATCCAACAGGAGGCCTGGATGATGCCGGTGGCGGCGGCCAAAGTGATTTGCCTACCTATCTGCAAAATCTTGGAAAGTATTTTGGTTATGACATTACCCAGTATTGTACAACCGGAGGAACTTGCAGTCAGGGCGGGGGCGGCTCGGATACTTTCAGTAATTTGCTGATCAACTCTCAAAATAATTTAGCTCCTCAATTATCCAGCTATTACAGCTTTCTCGGCGCTTTGCTTTCACCAGGCGCATCCAGCAATGGCAGTAGTGGACAAGGCGCTCCCATTGTGAACGGCGGTTCACAGGGCAACAGCACTATTAACAGTCTGGCTGCAACTACTTTTCCTTCCTATGGCAGCACCTCAGGAAGCGGCGTCAGTGCCTCCGCTCTGATTGATCAGACAGCCAATAAGCAATATATGTCAGATCCGGTCAGCCAGGCAGTTTTTAATATTCTGACAACCCCTAACAGCAGTTATTGTGTTAACAATGACGGTTCCTGGAAGCAGCAATGTAAATATCTGTATCGTAGCCTGGTAATGTCAAACGTGATAGGCACCCTGCCCTCAACCGATGATTTTTTTAACAGCTCTTATACGCAGGGGCTTGTTTCACAATTAAACAGCAACGCCCTGCTTTCTCCAATGCTGTTCAGCACGAATTCTGGCGGTCAGACAACAACTTCTTCCCCGCTGGTCTCCGATGATTCACAGAACCAGGGTTTAACGGCCAATAATCAGGTACAAGAAGCCGCCAACTTTATTCGCTATGCCAGCGGACAGGTTAATCCGGTCGCTCTGCCAGATAGAAATACCTACGATTCACTTTATAATAAGGCTTTGAATCTGAGTAAAAATACAGAAGCCTCGGATCAGATTCAGGCTCAGACTACACTAACCGATTATCTCACTCGTCTTCGCACTTACGCGGCGCAAGTGTCGGTAGGAATTGGTAATCTGTATTATATTTTGTCCAAACGCATGCCGCAAAATCTTAGTGGGACCTCAGGTAACACGACCAGTCAGGCCTTAAGTGAATATACAATGGCCACCTGGCGATTGTTTAACAGCAATCAAAGCAGCAGCGGCGGACAAACTCAGCAACAATGGGTGGAGCAAATCAATACCGCTAACTCAGCCACAGTGCAAAAAGAAATTGCGGTTTTACTTGCCGAGATTAACTACCAAATGTATTTAAGCAGACAGCAGCAAGAGCGTCTTTTGTTAACAGAAACTATTCTGCTATTGCAAAATTCACACGCTGCAGAACCCGATGCAGGTCTGGCTGCAGGCAGTAATAACTCTGATTATCAAAATCCGGCATCTTCTTCATAAAATGTCGTTCTATGGCGTGTCTCTGGACACGCCAGTTAATTCCTTTTACCTTTCAGTCTGGTAGCTGATTTTGGATTTACTAATTACTAAGCGGCGGCTTTATTCGGGTGAATATTTCATCAATTAATTGATACACCACAGTTTTCTTCTCTTGCCATTTATCCACTACATTGTTTTGCAGTGCTTCACAGTTATCAGACAGCCAGGAACCATATTTGACCAATAAAAGAGCACCATTTGCAGTGAGGCAACTACCCACTTCTTTTTGAATCTTTGCATCGCAGAGATCACCATCACTATAACAGCTAAGAATTAACAGTTTACTCATATTCTGCCAATCTGAAGGCGGTTCAACGCCCAGAAACTGCTTATTAATCAGCTTCGGTAATTCCTGGTCCATCACCCAGTTAATATCAGAGGATTTTAAGTTTAATGGACAGGATAGCTGTTTAGTGTATTGCTTTAAATCCTTTCCTATACCGGAAAGCTGATGAGCATCAATACACTGTTTGGCCAAGAGTGAGCTAGAATATACACTCAGCAGTGACAATAACAGGATCGAATATCTTTTCATAATTCCTCCTTAACAAAGATTCATTATAACTTGATAAGACTGATATTGCTTATTTAACCAGTCTTGCATGTTTAGCCGGATGAATCGTTTTATTCAAACACAAGACCCGCTATGGCAATCGAAATAATCAACAAAGGCGCTATTGAAAATATGGTGTAATAGGATAATGCTGCAGACAAAGTAGCCACTTTGTCTGCATTCCAATTATCCCATACTTTTTTTAATATTTTTCTGAAGTCCATTTTCACTAGGATTGCTCCCTGGTTTAAAAATCAACCCTCACCCTAACCCTCTCCCAGCTTGGGAGAGGGGATTTTTTTTCTTAAATCCTCTCTCCCCTCAGGGGAGAGAGTTAGAGAGAGGGGTTAAAATTCACCCTAACCTCTCCCAGTTTGAGAGAGAGGACTTCCACTTAGTCTAGTAGAGTGTGGTCTTTTACGCAGCTAACTAACGCCCCGCAAAAGAATGTTTAGGCTCTGGCCGAACTGCAGCATTAACGGGCTGAGGACGAATTGGGCCACCAAAAAATCTCGCTCCCTGATTTAGAAGGTTCATCGTTTCCTGTGGAACTATTGAACCCGGTTTTAACCCATTCAGCGCCGTTTGCAAGGGCAGGTCTTTAACCTGCGCTGCTTTTGCTGTTGCTTTAAGGCTATCAATAACCTGAGGGGTGGGCTGCAATTTCATTAGTTTAAGCATGTGAACATAGCTTGCCTTCATTTCCTCCTGAAAAGCAGGCTGAGGCCTTGGGATGTAATTATGGGATGTATAGGCAGCGACTCTCTCCCTGGCAAATAATTTGGCGTCATGAATATCAATCAGTGCTTTACTGAATTTCGCAACATCTTCAAGCACGTGTAACCGCTTTTCTTCAGCCACATTCCTTCTTTTTTCCAGCCGGCTCATATCCTGAGCCTGCTTCATCAATAACAATTGCTGAGTTCCCAGCATATCGCGATGCTGATGCAATCCAATTTTATGGGCTCGATCTATTAAATGAGGCGTCCTGACTGGACGATTGGTAAGCTCATTTTCATGCTCGAAGAGATAAATGTGCTGGTCTTGCATACGCAATTGATAATGAGACGGCACGAAGAAAGCAGCCTGTCTGAAATCAATGACTTTGTTACCAGAAGCGTCATACATCCGTTTTTCATTTTTAAGAACGCCCAGTATATTCTCTAACTGCTGTCTGTGTATTTCAGCCGCTTGCTGATGAATGCGTTTTCCCACTAATTTATTCTGGGGAACTGGATTAAAGGTCTCCAGTCGTTGATTAATTAGCTGTATACTCTGTTCAGGATTGGATTGCTGATAAATAGTTTCCAGATAGGCATCGTGTTCATTAAGCAAGGCCTGCAGACTATTGTATTTCTGCGTCAGTTTAAGCTGTTTGCGATCAATTTCCGCAATTTCTTCCTCAACTCTCTCAGCAGCGAGGAGGCTATGTTGCAATGCAATATGAATGATCTCTTCCGATATTTCATAACCCTCGAGCATTAGCTCCCATTCTCTGCCAGCAGGTAATTCCAATTTAATCGTTTCCTGATCCTGAACTACTTTGTTACGTGCTAAATCTTTCTGTATTTGTCTATCAAGTTCTGCGTTATATTCTTTTCGCGCTTTTGCTTTTTTGGCAGAGAGCTGCATTAAAAGATAGGCTAAAGCGCGGTGAGCCTTGATTAAATCATCTTGCGCCTTTAAGCGCATGGCGTCCATGATAGCTTCATGAGCAGCGATTTCCTTGTAAATTCTGACTTTTACTTCTTTGCCTTCAGGAGATTCCAGGAACTCATGAACATGCTGGGCAGTTTTTAGACCATATAATCCCAACACTCGTTTCACATCACTTCCGGGAACACGGTGTGCTTTCTCATCTTCTTGAAGATGGTCAAAGGAATGTAGCCATTGGCTGATAGTCTCAGGAGAAGATGAAAGAGAAGGCATCCAGAACCCCGCTTTGTATAGGAATGAGTAATATTGCTAATTTTATACTTTTTGGAGTTTTTATGCAATTCAGCTCGAAACCAATTTAGACACAATGATCATATTAAAAGCATTTCAATCGAATATTAGCTCGTTAATGCATCAACCATGCTAACATCACTGCCTTTTAGAGCAGCGGACTGAAACACCTCATCCAATCTTTTAATAACTGCCTCCACTGTAATCAGCTTCATGGTATCTGGCCCGTGGGCATGCGTTCCCCAGACATTTTCGCTGGCTGACTTGTTCAAAACGGAAGTAACCGCTTCTGGATAACAATCTACTGCCAAATGACGAAAAGTATAGGGTCCTGAAACATCTGCACTGGTCACCGCATGTAAAGCGATCACCGGCGTACCTACAGCTGCAGCCATATGAGAAGGCCCTGTATCCGGGCAAAGCAGCAAATTGGCTTTACTAATTACGGCAAGAAGCTGCCTGGGCTTTGTTTTACCGACCAGGTCGACACAATCAGCTTCCTGTAAAATCTGATCTGCCAGATTCCTGTCGTAGGCTCCTGGTCCACCGGTCAGGACTACCTGAGCATTCCATTTATGTTGTGCGTACCGAATAATTGTAACGTAGCGCTCAACCAGCCAGCTTCGCTCCGGTTTACTGGCAGCAGGATTGACCAATAGCAGAGGCCCTTGTTTCGGTAAATGATCCTCAGCCCATCCATAGTCCGCTGCTGCAATTGGCAAATCCCAACGCAAAGCTGACTCAGGAATGTCCAGCACATCTGCAAATTTTAAGAATCCGTCCAGAGTATGATCATTTCCAGGCGCAATCGATTCCCTGACAAACCAGGCATGGCCATCTTTGGCACGCAAAGCGTCATAACCAATTTTACGTTTTGCTTTGATTAAAGGATAAAGCAAATTAGCGCGAAAACTTGCCTGGGGCGCCAGCAAGACATCAAAACTTCTACCCCGCATTTGCTTGTAAAAACGCCAATAATCGGCAATAGAGTCGGGTTTATTGATGACAAGGAATTCCACACCATCCATTCCCTCAACCAAATCATAAGCTGGACGGGAAATAACCCAGGTAATGGACACATTCGGTAAGCTGTCCTGCAGACGTCTGACCAGAGGCACCAGCATTAATACATCGCCTAAAGCAGACAGGCGAACAATACATATCGATTTAATCATGCAGCAGCCGGAAATTGAATTATGCAGATTCATTTTGCAATACAAAGATGGAGCCGCAGTAAGGACATACTTCCTTGCCTGTTTTCTCGATAGGCAGATATACCTTGGGATGAGCATTCCACAGTATCATTTCATGGGTAGGACAACTTAAAGGCAAATCTTCAGGATGAACGATATAAATTTTTTCAGTACTTGCCGGAATATTGCTAGTATCAGACATGAAATTCTCCATTAATCACACTGGGGTAAATAAGTTAATCAGGAATTATCCATTATTTTATGAATGTTGGCTATGACCTTCTGCATGGTATTACTTTCTTCAGGCGGAAAATAATCTATTTGCGCCCAGCTTCTCAGCCAAGTGAGCTGCCGTTTGGCGAGCTGCCGGGTTGCAGCAATTCCTTTCATGCGAAACTCCTCAAATGAGGAGTATTCTCCGGCCAGATAGCCCAGGGCCTGACGATACCCGACACAACGCATTGAGGGATAATCCATTGTTAAAGACCATTTATTTTGTAATTGCTTCACTTCATCCAGAAAACCCTGATCCAGCATAAGGTCAAAACGCATTGCAATCCGTTCATGTAACCATGCTCGATTATCAGGAAAAAGACCCCAATTGATAAACGAAAACTGATGTTTTTTATCCTGTTGCTGCAAAAATGCTGATAAGGGTTTTCCCGTTGTGTAATAAACTTCCAGAGCGCGCTGAATCCGCTGGCTGTCATTGGCATGGATGCGTGAGGCAGAGAAGGCATCAACAGTCAATAACTCTGAGTACAGCGGCTCTAATCCCTCGCTTGCAATGCGTTGAGATAATTCGCTGCGTACACTGACATCAGCAACAGGAAGTTCCGAAAGCCCTTTCTGAAGCGCATTGAAATACATCATCGTTCCGCCCACCAGCAAAGGCCAGTTACCGCTTGCCCGTATCGCATTAATAAGCGGTATTACATCGTCACAAAATCGAGCGGCGGAGTAGCTTTCATTGGGATTGAGAATATCAATTAAATGGTGAGGCGCTCCGGCAAGTTCGTTCTCGTCAGGCTTTGCTGTGCCAATGTTCATCTCACGATAAATCATTGCAGAATCCACACTGATAATTTCAAATGGAAATTGCTGAACCAGCTGACTGGCTAAAGCAGTTTTACCGGAGGCGGTTGGCCCCATAAGACAGAACACCTGATTATGCATGCAATAAATCTCGACAACGCTGCTCGCTCAGGTGAGTTGCAATCCCGCTTAAATCACCTGATTCCATTAATTGGTTTTTTAAATAGAAAAATAATTCCTGCTTCATTTCATCGGAAGTGAACGACAGGGAAAATTCATAAGCTGACATTAGACAATCGACCATTTCGCTAAAACTGGAAGGACAATCTGTGAAAAATAAATCAAGAAACTGCTTAATATTTAAATCAGGCAGCATCAGCGGAATAGAGCTAACCATTATTTCCGATTCAGACAGGAAGACAAGCTGGATACCTGCGTGCTCGAGTAGCTCTTTCGTCTCTGGTCTTTTAGTGAAGAGGTCTGATTCCAGAGTATATTTGACCGGGACCAGCAGTGGACGAGCAGCCAGAGGTAAATTGCTTTCCAGCAATTGTCTTTTCAGGTTTTGTTTCTGTAAAGCAGAGCCATGCACAAGATAGGGCTTTTCATCAATAAGGATAATCGCATGAGCAGGGTCTAAAATATACCATCTTTCCGCGCCAGACTGTTTGCATAGCCTATCGTCTTGTTCTATCACGGGAAAGGTCAAACTTCCCCTGACGTAAGCGGCGGACGGAGCCGCCAGGCTGATAGCAGGAATTGCCTGGTCCGTGGATTTCTTCAGCACAGCAGCAATTTGTGAGCTAATAAAATCATGAACGAGACGAGGCTGCTGAAACCGCACTTCGTGCTTTGTAGGATGAACATTCACGTCGACCTGATTGGCGGCAATGTTTAAATACAGTAAACAGGAGGGATGCCTGCCGGCATATAGATATTCCTCGTATGCCTGACGGATGGCATTGTTCAAAAGCTTATCCTTGATTATTCGCCCATTCAGATAAATCCATACTTTATCCACCTGGCTGCGTTGATAATTGACATTACTAATGAAACCTTCCAGGCTCATGCCCTTGAGCTCACTATCAAGATGAATGGATTGATCAAGAAAAGATTTGCCTAAAATTTTTTGAATACGCTGCCTGCGGCCGGCTTCATCAACTGCTGGCGTCAGATTTAGCAGTAATTTGCCATTATGACTAAATTGTATCGCAATCTCAGGAGCGGCCAGCGCAAACCGTCTCAGGACCGTATCAATTGCCTGGAATTCAATACGCTCGGGCTTTAAAAATTTTTTACGAACAGGGGCATTATAAAATATATCTCTCACATCAACCGTTGTTCCCTGTTTTCTTGCGCAGGGAACCAGCGTATTGCTCTCCCAACGCATGGCATGCGCCTGCTGGGGCGGCTTTGAACTGATACTCAGTCTGGAAACCGAAGCGATACTGGCTAAAGCTTCGCCTCTAAAGCCCATACTGGTTATGGAATACAAGTCATTTAAACAGGAAATTTTACTGGTGGCATGCGGTGCGATTGCCAAAGGTAAATCCTCTGCGAGAATACCGATCCCGTTATCGCTGATTTTGATATGATTTAAGCCCCCGCATCCAATATCCACAGCGATTTGGGTGGCTTTGGCATCCAGCGCATTTTCCAGCAGCTCTTTTACGATAGAAGCAGGCCGCTCAACAACCTCTCCTGCCGCTATCTGATTCGCCACATCAACAGGTAACTGCTGAATTCTCATGATACGGCGGAAGGAATGGTCAAACGCTGTCCTGTTTTAATAGATCCATTATTCAGATGATTAGCCGCCTGCAATGCAGCTACAGACACTTTATAGCGGGCGGCAATTTTGGGCAGTGATTCGCCTGCCTGGACCAGGTGAAATTGTCCTTTGCTATTGGCCAAGGCCTCAATCTGTGTACCATGCGGCGGGTAATCCCAGAAATAGCCTTTTATTCCCTGGAAAATGGCCTGGGTTAGTTTGGCCTGATAATTTCCATTGGTTAAATTACTTTCTTCCTGGGGATTGGAAATAAAACCGGTTTCAATCAGAATCGAAGGGATATCCGGGGACTTTAATACCATAAAACGGGCTTGCTCCACTCGTCGATTATGCAAACGAGTAATCGTATCAAGATTACGCAATACTCTTTCTCCCATATGAAGACTTGCACCAATAGTCGCAGTTTGCGATAAATCAATTAATACTGTTCGGACCAGACCACTCTGGTCATCAAGATCCTTCAGATTAACACCGCCGAGTTCTGAATAGTTTTCTTTTTCCGCCAGCCAGCGAGCGGCTTCGCTAGTGGCACCGCGCTGTGATAAAGCAAATACCGAGGCCCCATTGGATTGCTGATTGATAAAGGCATCGGCGTGAATGGAAATAAACACGTCGCCATTATATTTTCTGGCGATATTCAGGCGCTCCCGCAGCCCGACATAATAGTCCCCTTTACGCGTTAATACAGCACTCATGCCCGGCTGGCGATCGATAATATGCTTTAATTTACTGGCAATCGCCAATGTCACATTCTTTTCCCAATTATGGTGCGGCCCCTTAGCTCCTGGGTCTTTTCCTCCATGCCCGGGATCAAGCACAATCACTACATTTCTGAGAGAACGGCCAGGTAACTGACGCACCGGAGGGGCTGGCGGCGTTAAATTAGTGCTCGTCTTAACCGGTTTGGCAGCCTGCGCATGACTATTATTGGTGGATAAGTCCAGGGTAAATGCGTGTTTGGATTTTGAAGAAGCCCATGGACTGGTTCTTAACATAACTACATCAGTCACTTCAAAAACGAGACGTAAGGTTTGCGGATTGGGACGGCCGCTTCTCACCCGTTTGATGAGCTGATTCCCTTTCAGTTGATTCAGATTGAACACCAGATCGGTTGACTCAAAATCGACAACCACTCGAGCGGGATTGGTAAGAGTGAAGACTTTGTGTGCAATGGGAGTGTCAAGACTAAAAAAAAGCGACATTTTGCCGTTTTGCTCTTTTATTTCAATTGATTGTAATCTGGCAGCAAAACAGCTTGTTGATGCAAGCGTTAATAATCCAAGGATAAATACCCGAATGTTCATTCTTTACCTTCAAAGCAGAACAAAACCTTATCACCAGCAGCACTCAACGATTCGATGATCATTTCACGGCTGCTCCCAGTTATCATGAGTGTTATCCAGAGATCCAGGCTTTTAATACTATGCTTTGCCCGCTCTGGCCATTCCACACAAATTATCGCATTGTCATCAAAATAATCGCGAAAGCCAATAAACTCAAGCTCATCTTCATCGTGGATACGATATAAATCAAAATGATGTATTGGCCAAGACCTGCAATTATAACTTTCTACCAAAGAAAAAGTAGGACTTTTTATAATCGATTTTACACCCAGCTCAGCCAGCAAGGCGCGGATAAATGTGGTTTTACCAGCCCCGATTTCCCCACTGAAGCTAATCACCAACGGGGAATGAATGCAGGAAGCTAATAAAAAAGCAGCCTCTTGCGTCGCACTTTCATCAATCAACTTTATGTGAAGTATCTTTTTCTGCATGAACAGTCTTCTTAACTATTAAACTACTACATCGTAATAACTGCATTGCAACTATAATCCGACCTTTGGATTAAGGCGGATCTTATTATTCACCAGCAGGCGGACAAAAGGCATAATATCGCTAGCCAGCAAGCCTTTCTCTCCTTCTTCCTCTGCTGCTAAATCCGCTGCCGCCGCATGCAGCCACACGCCAATACGGGCAGCGTCTGCCAGACTGAATTTCTGCGCAATAAGCCCTGCGATGATACCGCTTAGGGCATCACCCATGCCAGCGCTCGCCATTCCGGGATTTCCCTGAGTGCAAAGATAGGTTTGCGCCGCATCAGTGCGTATTAGCGATCCTGCGCCCTTCAATACAATTTGACCGCCATATTCCTGTTGCAATTGGCAGACGGCTTCAAAGCGATTCTTTTGAATATCGTTCACCTTACAATGCAAGAGGCCAGCTGCTTCACCGGGATGCGGTGTTAATATCCAGTTGTCATCATGCTGGGGATTATCAGCGAGAATGCGCAGCGCTGACGCATCAATGACCATGGGCAATTGGGAGGCAATCACCTCGTTGAACAGGTCTATCGCCCAATTGTCAGTACCCAGTCCAGGCCCAATTATGCAAACGCTTGCCTTTTTAATTAATGGCTCTATTTCTTTAATCGAGCTGATGCCATGAATCATTGCTTCCGGCAAGCCCATCACCGGACGCCCGGCATGCTCTGGTTTTGTAGCCACCGTCACCAGACCCGCTCCGGATCTGGCAGCGGCCAGTGCAGCCAGGCAAACGGAGCCAGGCATGCCTTCTCCACCACCAATAATCAATACATGGCCAAAATCGCCTTTATGTGTATTTTTCCGGCGAGGAACCAGCTGGTTAAAGGATTCCCTTTCATCAATCAAAAACGCTGCAGGGGAAATTTGCGATAGACAGGGAGCGCCATCCAACTCATCAAGAAATAAATGTCCGCGGTAATCCGGGCCATCCATTGTCATTAAGCCAGTCTTAAGACCAATAAAAGTAATAGTGCAGGAAGCCCTGACACAATGCCCAAGAGCAACTCCGGTATCAGCGTGTAAGCCTGAAGGCAAATCCAGAGATAAAACGGGTAAGCCGCTGTCATTGATTAGGTCAATTGCCGACTGCAAAGGCTCTTTTACATCATTTTCCAGACCAATACCCAGTAGTGCGTCAACAATCAATTCAGCATCATTATCCAGCGTATCTTCCATAAATTGAAAAATCACACCAGCCCGTTGAGCACGTTCAGCCATTAAACGGGCAACAGCAGGCAACTGATCCGTGGGCTTAAACTGATTAATCAACACGGCATAGCCTTGCTCATGAGCCAGCGTAGCGAGTACATAGCCATCACCGGCATTATTGCCGCCACCGCAAAACACAACCAGCTTTTTCACAGCAGGGTATTGCCTTTGTAAAATTCCAAATGCGGCAGCTCCTGCCTTCAACATCAAGTCTTCTTCAGAAAACCTCAAATGCTGCTGCATTAATTGTTCACAATTGCGAATTTGTCGGCTACTGAACAGCGATGTGGTTGATTTGACCATGATATTTACCAAGCATTGCCTGGATACCGCGAACAGGCCGCGGTATGGGCGAATAAAGTTATGAATAACAAAGCCTTGAATACTGGCATCAAACTTGAGACTCAATGCCAATGCAGATCAGTGATCAGTCAGAATCTTTCTTAACCAGCTTTAGTGCCGGTTTGGGCCGCTTGGGCTCTTCCCTGGGGGCGGGTGGCGGCTCATGGTATTCCTCGCCAAATTCCATGCCCCGGCCATTTTCCTTTGCATAAATTGCCAGTACTGCAGCTGGAATCACAAAGATTTGCATGGTTTCACCCGAAAATCGGGCTGTAAATACAATACGATCATTTTCAAGATGCAAGCCTCTGCAAGCCTGAGGCGAAATATTCAGTACAATTCTTCCATTATTCACATGAGCCTCAGGAACCTGTACACCAGGATAATTCGCATTGACCAGAATGTAGGGGGTCATATGATTATCAACTATCCAGTCGTAGATAGCCCGAATCAGATAAGGCTTGTTCGATGTCATACTCATATCAGGCAGCCCGTAATTGTTTCTCAACTTCAGACAAACTGGTTTGGAATGAATCCCGCTTGAACAGTCTTTGCATATAAGTATGCAAGGCCTTTGCTTTCGCAGGAACTTCAATGCCTAATTGCGGTAGACGCCATAATAATGGGGCCATCGCGCAATCCAGTAAAGAAAATTCATCGCTTAAAAAATAGGGTTTATCAGCGAAGACCGGTTCAAGGCTAATCAGACTTTCTAACAGATGCTGCCGAGCCTCTTCAGCCTGCTCACTCTTTTTAATTTGCATTAACAGGTAATACCAGTCATGCTCGATACGATGCATCATTTTCCTTGCTTCTGCTCTTGCAACTGGATACACAGGCAGCAAAGGCGGATGTGGAAAACGCTCGTCGAGATATTCCATTATAATTCTGGCCTCATAAAGAACCAGTTCACGATCAAGTAAAGTCGGAACCGTTCCATATGGATTGATAGAGAGTAAATCGCTCGAGGCTTCGCCTTGTTTGGCGGGCAGTATTTCTACATTAACCCCTTTTTCTGCAAGTACAATTCTCACCTGGTGACTGTAAACATCATCACTGTCAGAATATAAAGACATAATCGTGCGCTTTGTCACAATAGCCATCGCAACTCCTCGTCATACGTTAACTCAGCATATAGCATGCAAAAGAGTGCATTTTAGCACAAATTAGCAAGCAATGTTTAAGAATAGGCAAATTTATCATTACAGCTCGGTCTAATGCTCAATCTTTTCCCAGTATGCTTTTTTTAGTCTGTAGACAACCAGCAAAAATATAAACAGGAAAGCGATGACAAATCCGCCTGCGCGATAACGCACCAGCTTGGCCGGCTCTCCAACATATACCAGAAAATTAACCAAATCAGTAACCGCACTGTCAAACTCAGGCTGAGTCATTTCACCCGGCTCAGATAGTAATAAATGGGACAGGAATAAATTTCCGGCCTCGTCTTTATCCTCAATTGCGACCACTCTGCCTGCCAATGGTTCGAGTACATTCGGCATGGCCACTCCAGGAATTAAAATATTATTGGCGCCAAATGGTCTCGTTTTATCAACGTAAAATCCCTTGAGATAGGTATAGAGCCAGGATGCGCCTCTTTGTCTGGCACTTAAAGAAAGATCAGGCGGCACTTTTCCGAACCATTCCTGGGCATCCGTTGGGGGCATGGCAATCCTGATGGGATCGTAAATTGGAGCGCGGGTAAAAATCAGATTGTTAATCAACAAATCACTATCCAGCTCTCCATCAAAAGTCGTTAAACCCAAATCATGAGCCATGCGATTATAGCGCATGTATTTCAAGGAATGGCAACCTGAACAATAATTCATATACATTCTGGCCCCGCGCTGCAAACGGGCCTTATCCTGCAAATCAATATCGACGGGTAATAATTTGACATTATCCTCTGCAGCAGCATGCAGAACACCAGCCAGGAAAAGGGAAAAAAGTCCTGGAAACAGCTTTTTCGAAATCATCGGCTTATCCTCTCTGGTACCTCAAGATGCTGCTCATAACGTGTATAAAATGGCATCAGGATAAAATAGGCAAAGTATATAAACGTACAAATTTGGGCGAGATATTGCCGAACTGGGGTCACCACCACAGTTCCCAAATACCCCAGGGTTACAAAGCTTATCAAAAAGATCAGTAATGCCCAGCGTGACAAATACCCCTTGTACCGCATTGAACGGACCGGGCTTCTATCCAGCCAGGGCATGAAAAAGAGAACTAGAATAGAAGAAAGCATTGCGATAACACCGATTAATTTGTTCGGAATCGCTCGTAATATGGTGTAAAAAGGCGTCATATACCAGACTGGCGCAATATGATCCGGTGTCACCATCGGGTCGGCAGGAACAAAATTGGCATGTTCCAGAAAATAACCGCCCATCTCCGGGGTGAAGAAGATAATGGCAAAAAACAAAATAAGAAATACCATTATCCCCACCGCGTCTTTTACGGTGTAATAAGGATGAAAAGGAATTCCGTCCAAAGGAATGCCGCGAGGATCCAGATTTTTTTTAATCTCAATCCCTTCAGGATTATTAGAGCCTACCTTGTGTAGAGCGACAATATGCAAAAATACCAGAACTAATAGCAACAATGGAATGCCAATAACGTGCAGAGCAAAAAAACGTTGCAGCGTCGCGTTAGCCACATTGTAATCCCCACGCAACCAGGTAACCAGCGTATCGCCTACAAATGGAATTGCTCCAAACAGCGAAGTAATCACCTGCGCTCCCCAGTAGGACATTTGTCCCCAGGGCAGCAAATACCCAAAAAAAGCCTCTGCCAGAAGCAATAAAAATATCACCATTCCAATCAGCCAGATAAGTTCTCTCGGCTTTTGATAAGACCCATACAACACGCTGCGAAACATATGCAGATAGATCACAATAAAAAAAGCAGATGCACCTGTGGAATGCATATACCGCAGGAACCAGCCATAATTGACATCGCGCATTATGTATTCAACGGAATCAAATGCCCCATCTGCAGTGGGGGTATAAAACATCGTTAGCCAAAGACCTGTTACCAGCTGATTTATCAAAACAATCGTGGCCAAAGATCCAAAAAAGTAGAAGAAATTAAAATTCTTTGGTGCATAATACTCACTGATATGCTTTTTCCAGGTTGTCATCAGGGGAAAACGAGCATCAATCCAATTCAGTAATCCGCTCATGCTTGACCATCCTTTTCATCTTCGCCAATTATAATCAGGTGTTTATTAACAAAACGGTATGGGGGAACTTCCAGATTAATTGGTGCAGGAACTCCTTTAAAAACCCTTCCAGCCAGATCAAAGGTGGAGCCGTGACAGGGACAGAAAAAGCCTCCCGGCCAGTCAGGCCGTAATTCTCTTTCATTGGGAGTATATTTAGGCGAACAACCAAGATGGGTACAAATTCCCACCAATACCAAATACTCGGGATTTATCGAGCGGAATTTATTTTGTGCATATTCCGGCTGCTGGTCAACCAGTGAATCAGGATCGCGCAAGTCATCGTTATGCCCATTTAAATGTTTGAGCATTTCAGGTGTGCGCCTGATAATCCAGACAGGCTTCCCACGCCACTCAACTGTAACCTGCTGGCCAGGCTCAATTTTACTGATATCAACTTCTACGGGGGCACCAGCGGCCTGCGCCTTAGCGCTGGGCAGCCACGAAGAAACAAAAGGAGTTAAGGCACATACAGCCCCTATTCCACCTAAGACTCCAGTGGTTCGTAATAAAAATTGACGCTTCTGTTCATCAATCACTTCCGATGGATACAGCTCACCCTGCTCAGGCTTGATTTCATCATTCACGGTGCTTTCTTCCTGTCTACTTCCTTTTATACCGTTTCAGACATCACGATTGAAGCATCAAGCTTGCTCTTTCAGTATTAGCTTGAACGCAATCAATTCCTGAATTCTGATAAAGGTGAAATGTACTATTTATATCAAAGATTTAAGCGTTTGCAAATGCAGGAGATTCATTTGCCAGGTATTGAATTGATGCGCTTAATTTTCCAGACTAAAAAAAACCCCGCATCGGCGGGGTTTGATAAAAAGATATAAATTAGCGTTTTGAGTACTGAGTGGCTCGACGTGCTTTGTGCAAGCCCACTTTCTTACGCTCAACTCGACGAGAATCACGAGTCAGAAGACCTTTCGCACGTAATTTACGTCGGTAGGAGTCTGCCTGTGGCTCAGCGTCTTCAGCCAAATCAATTTCATCGTACTGAACCAGTGCGCGAGCAATGCCCAAGCGAACAGCGCCAGCCTGACCAGAAATACCGCCGCCAACAACAGTTGCATAGATATCGAAACGCTCAAGAACGTCAACAGTTTCTAAAGGCTGTCTAACCACCATACAGGCAGTTTCGCGACCAAAATATTCTTCCAGTGCACGGTTATTGATTTTTATTTCGCCTTTACCTGGACGGATAAAGACTCTGGCCGTTGAGCTTTTTCTACGACCAGTACCATAGTATTGCTGCAATTCAGCCATATTATTTATTCCTCAATCTCTAGTTGCTTAGGTTGCTGAGCAGCATGTGGATGTTCACTACCAGCGTATACTTTCAGCTTACGGTACATTTCTCTGCCCAATGGGTTTTTAGGAAGCATACCTTTTACAGCTAACTCAATAATTCTTGTAGGATTTTTTGCCTGGAGCTTCTCAAAAGAAGTGGATTTTATGCCACCAGGAAATCCAGAGTGATGATAATACATCTTCTCTTTGAATTTACGGCCTGTAACAGTCACTTTTTCAGCGTTTGTTACAACGATATAATCCCCAGTATCAACATGAGGGGTATATTCCGCCTTGTGCTTGCCGCGTAAACGACGAGCGATTTCAGTAGCCAGACGACCTAAGGTTTTGTCGCTAGCATCAATTATGAACCAATCACGTTTAACTTCGTGAGCTTTGGCGCTGAATGTTTTCATTAAATTAACTCCGTACCGCCTTTTATCATTGGTAATCTTTCAATCTTGGACGGGCGATTTTAACCAAAACTGTAATAACCTACAAGTAAAATAAGTAAAAACTTGAACAGAATCTTAAAAAAAGATTATTTAAGCGTTACTTATCCATTAATAATTGTTCGACAATTTTATTCTTTAATAAATGCTTGTCAACAATTTCATCAATATCTTCAAGCGTGGAGTAAGTATACCATACGCCTTCGGGATAAATTACAACACAGGGGCCTTGGTTGCAACGGCCCAAACACCCTGATTTACTAACACGTATTTTACCAGGACCATGCGCCCCAAGTTCAAGCAAACGCTCTTTCAGATGCTCAAAATACTCGATGCCGCCACTATTGGCACAGCAAACTTTGCCAGCTGCTTTTTGGTTGGTGCATATAAACACATGCCGGATATAATGACTCAACAACTATTTTCCTTTCTGCTCAATTTTAGTTTTCAATTTTAACCCCGCTTTAAAGGTTACCACCCTTCGCGCAACCACTGGGATCTCTTCTCCAGTTTTGGGGTTTCTACCAGGTCTTTGCGGCTTATCTCTCAGATTAAAATTGCCAAAGCCTGATAATTTAACATCTTTTCCATTTTCCAAAGCATTCCGAATGGCCTCAAAAAATTCCTCTACCATTGCTTTTGCGTCTGGTTTGGACAAATCCAATTCACTAAACAAGGTTTCTGCAATCATTGCTTTACTTAGTGCATTCACGATTTTAATCCCTCAACGTAATTGAAAAATCATCCTCAAGTGTTCTGAGTATAGCATCAATTACCTGGTTTATCTCGTTATCAATCAAGGTTTTATTGTCGTCCTGCAGGACCAGCGCAATAGCAGCGCTCTTCTTGCCTTGTGGAATATTCTCTCCGCGGTAGATATCAAACACATGAAAAGACTTCAACCAGTTATTGGGAATTACCGATTTAACGGCTTTTTCAATTTCCCCCATCTGGATGTTATCATCCATCAGAATGGACAGATCGCGGCGAATCTGTGGAAACCGGGAAATTTGCGTATAGCGTATGACCGAGCTGGCCATCAGCTCACTCAAACGCAACTCAAACAGTAATACTTCTTCCTGAATATCCAGGGCATCGGCAATACGGGGATGAAGACTGCCGCACCATCCCGCCGCTTTGCCATTGATTAGTATTTTCGCTGTTTTTCCAGGATGCAAAGCAGAATGCTCGGCTAACACAAACTCTACGTCTGCAATTTGCAGCAGTGCAAACAATCCTTGAAGGTCACCCTTGATATCATAAAAATCAAACGTACGTGCAGGTTCACACCAATTCATACCGCCGCTTTCTCCGGCAATTAAACCGGCAAGGCAAGGATGTTCTTTTACCTGGTTATTCTCAACTTCAAACACCACACCAGCCTCAAAAAACTTAATCGATGTTTGCTGTCGATGCATGTTGTAAATCATGGAAGCTAAAAGTCCAGGCCACATTCCGGTACGCATTTGCGACAGCTCGGAGGAAATAGGATTCAATAAGCTCAATGCCTTTGTATGCGGGTATAGAGCCTGCTGCAATTCTGGATCGACAAAACTATAGCTAATTGCCTCATGATATCCACGGTCGGCGAAATAATGCGCTGCACGCTTGGAGATTGACTCGACAGGGGCAATGCTGCCAGGCTGAACCGTCGTAATCATTTTTTGCCCTGGAATCCGGTCATATCCTCGAATACGAATGACTTCCTCGATTAAATCCACCTCAAGCTGGATATCAAAACGATAAGCGGGCGGCGTAACTTTCCAACAGGATGACTCTTTGCTGATAGTCATTCCCAGACTCTGCAGGAGTGCCAATATCTCAGCCTCTTCCACAACCACGCCTGTTAATTGCTCTACCCTGGATGGATTAAAGCGGATGCAAGGAAGTTGGGGCATTAAGTCGTTTTCAACCACTTCAGTGACAGGCCCCGCCTGTCCCCCGCAAATTTCCAATAGCAGGCTGGTGGCTCTCTCGATAGCCTTTAATTGCAGTTGTGGATCGACGCCTCGCTCAAAACGTTGCGAGGAATCGGTGAAGAGACCAAACTTTCTCGCGACCCCCGCGATGTGTATAGGAGCAAAATAAGCACTTTCCAGGAAAACAGAAGTGGTTTCATCACACACAGCTGTTTCTTCCCCACCCATTACACCAGCAATTGCCAGCACTTTACTCTGATCAGCAATCACCAGAATATTATCGGACAAGGTAGCATCCTGGCCATCCAGCAAGCGCAATGACTCATTGTTTCGAGCAAAACGTACTTCAACGTGGCCGTCAAGCTTTTGCAAATCAAAAGCATGCATGGGCTGTCCCAGCTCAATCATTACATAATTTGTTATATCGACCACCGGATGAATACTGCGTATACCTGCACGGCGTAACCGCTCGCGCATCCACAGAGGAGTCACCGCATGGGAGTTCACTCCCTGAACCACTCGTCCACAATAATGCGGGCAAGCCTCGGGGTTTCTGAGCTGAATTAAACGCTGCTCATCAATGACAGGCCGAGACGGGGTTTCAGCAACACCAGCCAGAGTGGAGCGGGTTAATGCCGAGACTTCTCTGGCGATTCCTAAAACGCTCAGGCAATCAGCACGATTAGGTGTTAAATCAATATCAAATACCTGATCGTCCAAAGATAAATAAGTACGTAAGTCTTGTCCAACAGGCGCATTTCCGTCTAATTCAATAATCCCGTCAGAACTTTCAGTCAAGCCTAACTCTGAAGCTGAGCATAGCATTCCCTGCGACAACTCTCCTCGTAATTTGGTTTCTTTAATATGAATTCCACCAGGTAAGCGGGCGCCGATTTTTGCGAGCACAACCTTTAAGCCTTTTCTGACATTGGACGCACCGCAGACCACATGCAGCAGCTCTTTGCCTGTGCTCACTTCACATAATGTTAACTTGTCGGCCTGAGGATGCGACTTTGTATTTACAACTTCTGCAACAATAACCTGGTCAAAAGAGCCGGCCACGGGACTGATGGAATCGACTTCTAATCCGGCCATTGTTAATAATTCGGCCAATTCTTGTGCATTAAGGGAGGGTTTTACCCATTCACGTAACCATTCTTCACTTACTTTCATCGTTTCCTCTTACCAGGATTTTTCAAGCCGATTGCTCAGGAGGTGCTATTTAAAATTGTTTTAAAAAGCTGAGATCATTTTCAAACATCATTCTTAAATCGTCGATACCAAAGTAAAGCATCGCCAAACGATCCATTCCCATACCGAATGCCCACCCCTGATAGTTTTCTGGAGAAATATTAACGGCTTTTAGCACATTGGGATGAACCATCCCGCAGCCCAGCACTTCTAGCCAGCCGGTAAATTTGCAGGAACGGCAGCCTTTTCCTGAACATTGGGTACACTCGATATCTACCTCAGCAGAGGGTTCAGTAAAGGGAAAATAAGATGGTCTAAACCGCAATGCAAGCTCACGGCCAAAAAAGTCGGCGAAAAAATCATGGAGCAGACCGCGTAACTGAGCCAGTGTGGCTGTTTTATCAATTAGCAAGCCTTCAACCTGATGAAACATCGGCGTATGCGTCAGGTCGGAGTCGCAGCGATAGACGCGACCAGGAGCGATTAAACGCATCGGCGGCTGGCGTTCTTCCATAGTGCGAATCTGAACAGGCGACGTATGCGTACGGAGCAAATGCCCATCTCCAAAATAAAAGGTATCATGCATTGCACGCGCGGGATGATGGCCTGGTATATTAAGGGCTTCAAAATTATAAAATTCAGTTTCTACTTCCGGACCAGTGACGATATCGAATCCCAGACGGCTAAAATAATCATTAACCCGTTGTTTGACCTGAGTAACTGGATGCAGAGATCCTGACTGGGTATTTCTCCCAGGAAGACTAATGTCGATTCGCTCATCACGAAGCTTTTGCTGCAGGGCTATTTCTTTAAGATCAGTTAATTTAGTTTCAATTAAGCTGTTAAGCTCTCGCTTGGCAAGATTTACCAGCTGGCCTACTTTTGGTTTATCCTCAGCACTGAGATGGGCAAGACTTTTAAGAATTTCGGTCAAAAGACCTTTTTTCCCCAGATAATCAATCCGAATAGCCTCCAAGACTTGTATACTATTGGCTTCTTGTACGGCCTTGGCAGCCTTTTCCTGTAATTCGACTATGTCTTGCATGATCTTGACCTGCATATAGAAAAGGAGGCTCAAGCCTCCCTAATCATCTAACAAAATGAAGCTCTTTGATAATAGACTCCGGTCCAATGCCTGTTTGCCCTGCTGCTAATTTCTCAGAAACAGATCAGGGCGCAATGAACAAATTTATTATCTATTGGGCTAAAGCGGCCTTGGCTTGTTCAGCAACAGCAGCAAAAGCCTGCTTGTCATAAACCGCCATATCAGCCAGAACTTTTCTGTCCAATTCCATAGCAGCTTTTTTCAAACCATCAATCAAACGGCTGTATGACAAACCACACTCACGAGCCTGAGCATTGATTCGAGTAATCCACAATGCACGGAATTGTCTTTTCTTTTGTCGACGGTCACGGTAAGCATATTGACCAGCTTTGATAACAGCTTGTTTGGCTACTCGATAGGTACGACTACGGGCACCATAATACCCTTTCGCTTGATCTAAAATCTTTTTGTGGCGTGCTTTGGCAGTCACTCCGCGTTTAACTCTTGGCATTATTCACTCCTCCCCTTAACTACCGTGAAGCATACGTTCTGCGAGACGAGCATCACACTTTTTCAGTGTACCTGCCGCAACACGCAAATGACGTTTTTGCTTGGTGGATTTTTTGGTAAGGATATGATTTCTGTAAGCGCGTCGACGCTTGATAGAACCACCCGCTGTCTTACGGAAGCGTTTACTCGCTCCACGATGCGACTTTAACTTTGGCATAGCATATACTCCGCATTTGTTTCGCTACTAATGTTGGCATTCAGTACTTTCAGACTGTTAAAACCCTGCAACCTGCCTTTTGACTATGGAGTTACAGAGCTTACGAGAAATATCCAGTAATTAGCCTTTTTTCTTAGGCGACAAGACCATAACTAATTGGCGGCCTTCACGTTTAGCCTGTTGCTCAACCACAGCATGTTCTGCTGTATCTTGCATGAGGCGCTCCATGATTTTCATACCAATGTCCTGATGGGCCATTTCACGACCGCGAAAACGCAGCGTAATCTTGACTTTGTCACCATGATTAAGGAACCGTATCAGGTTGCGTAGCTTGACCTGATAATCCCCGTCTTCCGTCGTAGGACGAAATTTCAACTCTTTGACCTGAATTTGCTTCTGCTTTTTCTTCGCTTCCGATAATTTTTTATTCAGTTCAAAAAGATATTTACCATAATCCATAATCTTACAGACAGGCGGCTTGGCAGATGGCGATATCTCAACCAAATCATGCCCACTATCCTCTGCTGCGCGTAGAGCTTCTCGCGTAGACACAATGCCCACCTGGTTGCCGTCAGCATCAATGAGACGTACCTCAGGTACATTGATTTGTTCATTAACTCTTGCACGATCGCTATCGCGCTTATTTGGTGCAGTAATAGTTTAACCCTCCATCTGAGTTTTAAATACGACCTTTGGTCGCAATCTCTTTTTGCAACAGGTCGCAAACGCTATCAATCGTCATTACACCCAGATCCGTACCTTCACGTGTTCTCACTGAAACGGAGCCGGTTTCCACTTCTTTGTCACCGATGACCAAAAGGAAGGGAATTTTCTGTAAAGTATGCTCGCGAATTTTAAAACCAATTTTCTCATTTCTCAAGTCAAAATTGGCTCTGATTCCCTGTTTTTGCAAAATTTTTGTTACTTGTTCGCCAAATTGCTGCTGTTTTTCACTTACAGTAAAGATTATAGCCTGGGTTGGCGCCAGCCATAATGGCATTTTTCCAGCATAATGCTCAATGAGAATTCCCATAAATCGCTCGAACGAACCCAGAATGGCCCGATGCACCATTACTGGAGTTTGCTTGCCGCCATCTTCGGCAATGTAACTTGCTCCCAAACGTTCAGGCATTGAAAAATCAACCTGTATAGTACCACATTGCCAGATTCGTCCCAGACAATCTGCCAGAGAACATTCAATTTTCGGGCCATAGAAAGCACCTTCGCCCGGCGCATCCTGCCATTCGATATTATGACCGGCCATCGCCTGTTTCAAAGCATTCTCTGCTTTATCCCATACTTCATCACTGCCTACCCGTTTTTCGGGTCTTAAAGCCAGGCGATATTTGATTTCACTGAAGCCGAAATCCGCATACACGGACTGAACCAATTCGAGCATCATTGCCACTTCAGACTGAATTTGCTCTTCTGTACAGAAGATATGAGCATCATCCTGCACCATATTTCGGACACGCATTAAACCGTGCAGCGAGCCGGAGGGTTCACAGCGGTGGCAATTACCGAATTCCGAAAGACGCAAAGGCAAATCCCGGTAGCTTTTCAAACCGTGATTGTAAATCTGCACATGACAGGGACAATTCATGGGTTTAACTGCATAAAGCCGGTTTTCCGTCTCAGTAATAAACATTTCATCTCTGAAATTCTCCCAATGGCCGGATTTCTCCCACAGGGAACGATCAACTAATTGTGGAGTTTTTACTTCCTGATAACCAAAATCAGCCAGGCGGCTGCGCATATAACGCTCTAATTCCTGGTAAATTATCCAGCCATTGGGATGCCAGAAAACCATTCCTGGTGCAATGTCCTGAAAATGAAAAAGATCAAGGGCCTTGCCCAGTTTGCGGTGATCACGTTTCTCTGCTTCTTCGATGCGATGTAAATAGGCCTCCAGCGATTTCTTATCATTCCAGGCTGTACCATATACACGCTGCAGCATTTCGTTATTGGAATCACCTCGCCAATAAGCCCCTGCCAGCTTGGTCAGTTTAAATGCTTTCAGTTTGCCGGTGGAAGGAACATGCGGGCCTCGGCAAAGATCTTCAAAATCCCCCTGCCGATAGAGGGAAATCACTTCGCCCTGGGGAATTTCGGCAATAATTTTTGCTTTGTATTCCTCCCCCAAACTATGGAAATAATCAATAGCTTCATCACGCGGCAGTTCACGTCTTGACACAGGATAATCCGCTTTGGCCAATTCAGTCATTTTTGCTTCAATACGCTCCAGATCTTCCGGAGTAAAGGGACGCTCGAAGGCAAAATCGTAATAGAAGCCATCTTCTATTACCGGGCCAATAGTTACCTGGGCACTTGGAAATAGCTGTTTGACTGCCTGTGCTAACAAATGGGCGGTAGAATGTCGAATAACTTCCAGGC
This sequence comes from Legionella quinlivanii, assembly GCF_900461555.1. Classification (NCBI taxonomy): domain Bacteria; kingdom Pseudomonadati; phylum Pseudomonadota; class Gammaproteobacteria; order Legionellales; family Legionellaceae; genus Legionella; species Legionella quinlivanii. Next base: position 2,890,322 of record NZ_UGOX01000001.1, read on the forward strand.
CCTCTTCCTGTTTCTCGGTGATAATGACCAGATCACTATCTTCTTTAATCAGAAAGCTGGTATCCACAAGATTTCCGTCAACGGAGCCAGCTAAGGCGGCCTTAGCCAACCCTGGGCTAATAGCATTTGCCACTTCATAGACAGTTACAGGCTGTTCAAAATGTTTTATTTGTCCATCAGGCAATTTAATGTTAGGCATCTTTATTCCTTCCGTCATCAGATTGAAGCAAATTTCAGCAGTATGCACAGAGAAATAGTCTATCCTGGCATTATTAATATATATATTGGCAAAACCTACAGACTAACCTATTTTTGAACAGAGGTAAAGCATGAAATTGCAATCACTGCCTGCGTTAATTACCATCATTCCACATCTGCTGTAAACTGAATGCGTTTCAGGTAGTTTTTGGGAGAATTTAGCAAACTGCCAGGAGAAACATAAAACCACTATAGTGGCTATATCTGCTGCTGCTCCTCTTACTTTGCCTTTTTAGTCACATACATCTTGTAATCGGCCTGAGCCAGCATGTCTTCAAGTGTCTGATGTTCTCCTGGATTGAACTGGATGATGCCCACACTGAATTCAATGACATACTCTTTAGGCTCTACCGACTTCAATGCATGATTAAAGCGTTGAATAACTCCTGATACATCTCTCTGATCCAGTTCGGAGCAAAATACACAAAATTCGTCGCCTCCCAAGCGGGCAACTATATCGTAATAGCGAAAATTATGCACAAGAGCGTCTGCAACAAGTTTTAATACTTTATCACCCTCTGCATGTCCAAATTGATCATTAATGTATTTAAATTTATCCAGATCAAAAAATAACAGGGTAAATATCTGATTCTCACGCTGGCATTTCTGAAACAGGTAACCCGCCAGTTTTAAAAATCCCCTGCGGTTGGTTAAGCCGGTTAATTCATCGGTTATAGAAACTTGTAATTGTTCCAGATCCCGTTCAACCATCTGAGCAAGATCATGAATAAGATTTTGATCGACTTCAGCCTTCAATCGAGGCTTGTCATCAATCAGGCAAATAACTCCAACATTGTAGCCTTTAACTTTTAAAGGACAGCCTAAGTAAAATCTGAAGTTTGGCTCCCCGATTACAAAAGGATTATCATAAAAGCGCTCATCCCTGGTTGCATCTTCTACAACCATAATTTCATCTGAAAGAATAACATGGCCACAAAAGGAAGTTTTTCTGGCGGCTTCGGCAATATCAAATCCCTGGGTAGACTTCATCCATTGACGCTCCGCTTCTAAAAATGAAATCACCGAAATAGGTACGTCAAACAGCTTGCATGCAATTCGGGTTATTCTATCGAAACGTTCTTCTTTCTCGGTATCGAGTATTTGTAATTTATAAAGCGTCGCCAGGCGCTCGGCCTCATTCACTGGCTTATGCGGAGGTATCATTTATCCTATCCTTGCAAATACATTCCAATACCGATGTAACTCTATATAGGAATAGTATATATCATAGGGCGCTCGTCTATCCCATAGATTTTATTTGCTGCTTGAACAACTCAAAAGCTAATAATATGAAAAAAGATTTAGATAACGGAAGGGGGCAATTGGTAGGCACGAGTGGGATCGAACCACCGACCACCACCATGTCAAGGTGGTGCTCTACCACTGAGCTACGTGCCTAGCGCAACGTCGGGCATTATATTAAAGCTTTTTTCACAAAGCAAATAATTTATTTAATAATTCTGATAATAAAAAAAGGCTTGAATGGACTGCGTTCAATTCAAGCCTTACACGGCGAGGTTAATTGCCATGAGTTAAACCACTGCAGGCAGTTACCGGGGTAATTTGTTCCGTCTTCATACTCCCATCGCTACCAGAGCTTCTTGAAGTCGTTTCCGTTGACTTCGAGAGACATCTTAGCAAATAAAAAATTAATGTCAACTATTAATTTCTAAAAGAAACTTAAAGTTTCCAATTCTCTTAATAATTGCACCTCTGTTTCCAATTTGTTACACTTCATTACCTTTCTTCTGATTATTGAACATGGAAAAAGTCGACCTAAGCAAACAGTTTTCCTACCGATTACGAGACGCAATGATTGCCGCGGGATTAAACTCTCAACGCTCAACTTCCGGTGTGTGTATTCATCAACTGGCCAGCATAACTGGCTATTCTGTGCAGATATGCAGGCGTTATCTGCGTGGTGAAGCGATTCCTGAGCCCGCCAAACTGGTAGAAATCGCGGAAAAATTAAACGTATCCCCAGGCTGGTTATTATTTGGAGACAGCATTTCGCAGCAGCCAGAGGGAGCTGAAACCCTCCTGATTCATAAGAATCTTCTGCACTATATTTTCACTCGCGCAGGAGATCTATATAATGCAAGCCGCAATAGAGGGGAGATCGCCAATTTTTTGCTGGATCTCATCAAGGACGTGAGTCAGATTAATGCAAATTCTGAACAAACCAGGAAGATTATTGATTTAGCGCTGGCATCTGCCGGGCATTTTAACCATTAGCATGGAACGTTTTAAGCAAATTCATGGACACCAGCCGTATAGCAACAGCGCATCCGCAATTGATGGATCTTCTATTTAGTCACAAGGACAAAACACAGCGCATATTTAGTGATGTACTAGGGCTTCATCAAATTCATCATATGTCGATAATATCAATTGATTCGAATGCTCGTATTCTGATTGTTTCATCTACCCCCTCGATGGAATTTAATCTGTTTAACCGGAACTTATGGGAATTCGATTTAACCTATAACCCTGCCTGGTATCAACGCTGTGAACAGGCAAGCTGGCAATCGCTCTATCACCCCGCGCGTTATGAGGAACTATATTATTTACGGCAGGTCAGACACGAACTGCCTGTCGGCACATCAATTGCCGAACCAGCACAGGAAGGCGGCTATTTTATTTATTCATTGGGCAGTAACAATGCCTGTATGCAAGTTCAATCTCAATTTAGTCATGAAAAAGAGTTTCTAAGCAAAATTGGCCAACATTGCAGCAGCCTGCTTGCGCCCCTGTTTTACGGTTATAAGCAATAGTTTTCAAGCCTTAGGCCCAACCAAACGATCCAGCCCGCCGTAATCATCATTGATTATGGATAATAAGTCCTGCTTTTGCATTTTCGCTAAGCTTTAATGCTTCACGAATGGCTTCTTTCTTATTCTTGAAGTGTCCGCTGGCTCGCGAAGCACCTTGCTTTTTCACAGTCCAGCCCTCTTCATCAGCAAATACAAGATAAAATGCGTTTTTGGCGGGTTTTAAATTCAAACTTTTTGCCAATAGTTTTTTAATGGTTAATAAATGCTCCTGCTCTTGTTTAAGAGCCATCATAAATTCCTCCGCCAACTGTTCATATCCACTTTGCGCAGACAGTTCAATCAATGTTTCCCATGCTGCATTATCTGACAGCTCTACAGTCATTAAGGCTTCCAGGGTTTGCGGAATGCTTGTTCTTGGATCCGTTAGCACCTGAATGATGCCCATTCCCAATACTCCGCTCACATCAGCACAAGGAGTCATCACGGTAGGATCGGCGCCTAATCCGGTTATCGCCTTCTCTATCATGGCCATATGCTGAGCTTCCTCCTCGCGCAAATGCTGAAATTCCTTACCGATTTCGTCTTGATTCAGTCCCTTAGCTTTTGCGCATGCGGCATCATATATGCGAACACCTGAGCGCTCAAAAGCCAGGCGTTCCCCCAGTTTGTCAATAAGCAATTGAAAACCCGATGGATTGCTTTTTTTACCTTTAGCCTCAGGAATACTACCCACAGGGTTAGCTTCTGCAGCCATTTGGCTTCGCTGCTTACTCAGTATGCGACTATCTCCAGGGACATCAGGGGGGAATTGGTTTTCCGCATTTAGCATCGATTTCAAATTTTGTGGCTCCAACAAGACGCCGGTAAAATTATGTCCTTGATAATTTTTCATAATAGACTCCTTGTCTTCAGTGTCTTGCACTACTAAGTTCAGTGCCTGGACGCCACTGATAGCCAGCAGATGCGATGTCAGCCGGAACACCTTCTGAATTCATATGTTCCCTATACCGTATTGACCTTCTATCTTCTTTTTCTAAGGGAACATATCGCGTGCCATTGGTGCGTAAATTAATTTCACCTTTTAAAACTTCGAGCACAAACTCACGCTGACTTTTGAACTCAAGCATTACCGGCAAATCACCAGCCAATAATTCAGCCGGATCTCTTTTTTCAAATTGCTTGAATAAATCACATGCAAGGTGAAATTGCCCTAATTCATAATCCAGAAATCTCTCCCATAGAGCCTTGACTCGCAGGTTACTCTCCTGCTCCACACAGCTTAAATAAGTATAAATTTCCATCAGTTCATGAATAATCCATTTTTCAATCAGGGACTCATCTGGATCCATTAAAGAGCCATATTGAGTGACATGCTGCTCTTCAATGGAAGCAATTTCAGCATAAAGCTGTCTTGCGATCGGATCAGCAAAAAGAGGCCCGATATTCATATAATAATCATGAGTCTGAAATTCTGCGGCTGTAATCATAGCTGCATGTATTTTTGTGATTAACTGAGCCTTGTCTTTCTGGTAGGAATCACGAAGGTCATCTCTTGGGGCGCGGTGATGTTCTGATGTTGGGCGCCCAGGAATTAAATCCGTATATCCCTGCAGAATATTGTTGGCATCTTTGCCCTCCAGCCGATCAAGCATCGCCGCATATCGATATAAATGATCAAAATCTTCAAGTAATCCAAAGCGGTAAGTTTGTGCCTGATAAGCATCAGGCTCTGATTTTGCAACGGCGGCTGTCACTTCAATAGCTACTTGCTCATAGGCAATGGTGGTTTCAAGCGGTGAATGGTCAGCTGAGAGCAACCAGTTAATCTGTGTCGCCTGGTGCTGCTCTACCCGTCTTACCTGGGCTAAGGGAAGCTGAAGTTCTTTATTAAAGCGGGATAAGAAATGTTTGGTGCGCAGCGCATCCAGCTCGATCCCATTGAGCAAAATAATGCGCACACGGGTAAATGCATCATCGTCCAGCTTGCTGATTGGCTTTCCTGCCAATTCTTTCCAGGTAAATTGTTGCTTATCAAGCGGACACCCCTTCTCTTCTAAAATCGATCGGAAATTGCTTGCCATATAAAACTCCTTTTAGTTGGACTTAGCGCGTTCATCATCCTGAACAGTTAAGAAATCTGGTTTATATTATAACTATAGCATTGAACCATTTTTGACCAATCAATTCCTTGGCTTACTGCATTAAGGAGAAGTTATGACAATAGGGAAACTCATGTTCATAGGCGGTGCAGAGACACAAACAGTTAGCGCCTCCCAAAATTCAGAAAAATACCGTTTTGAATTATTAGAGGAGCTTTTTTCTGAATTGCGGGTTGAAAAGATCGAAGTGATTACCACTCCCTCCGAAGAGTTTGAAAAAATGAGAAAAAAATACAGTACGGTGTTCGACAAAATTACCGGCAGCAGACCTCATTTTATTATTTTGGGCGATGACAAACCTGAAGAATATCGCGACCGTCTGGAAAATGCCGACGCTGTTTTTTTCACGGGAGGGAATCAGGAAAAAGTGTTAGACTTAATGGATAAGGATTTAATCCAGACCATTACTCAGCGTTATCGTGAAGATAAGCTAATCATCGCCGGAACGAGCGCTGGGGCGATGATTCTTGCCGACCAGATGATATATGAAGGAGGAAATGAAGCATCCCAGGTTGATGATCATTTGAAAACTACGAAAGCCCTTAGTTTATTGGCAGACTCCATTATTGATACCCATTTCATCCAGCGAGGACGTTTTGCACGTCTTGCACATGCAGTCAAACGCTTCCCAGGACATATTGGTTATGGGATAGAAGAAAATGCGGCGCTGCTCATTGAAAATGGTACTCATGCCAGTTGTTACGGTGGGGGAACGTTAACCATAATTGATGGCCGCGGATTGCAGAAAAATGATTACAATATTACTGAAGAACTGAGCCATGAATTTGTACTTAACTTAAAAGTCCACTTACTGATTAAGGGCTGTCAGTTCAGGCTGCCGGATTTTGACCAGGTTCATTGTTGATAGTAGGCTCCACTTCGCAGTTTGTTATTTCGGCGCAGCGTTGTTGCATAAATGAAGACAGGTGTTCAAATCCCGTCTTTGCGAGCGTTCGCGAAGCAATCCAGATCCTGGCTTTGTTCGTGTTTCGATCTGGATTGCTTCACTTCGTTCGCAAAGACGACAGGTTAGTTGCCTGTTCGATTATGCAACTCTTCAAAATCTGATCTCACTTCCCGCCTAACAGGCGCTCCTCTTCAAAAAAAGTGACTTTTCCGGTTTTAATGTCATGCAGACCAGCCACAATACCTACTTGCCCCTTGTCCAGCAATTCTCGGATGATGGGGCTTTGCTCCCTAATCTGCCGAACCACATGGAGCGCATTATTTCTGGCAATTTGATTGAGTAGCTGCGGGCTCGTGCAATTTTCAGTGCCCGCTTCCTTTTTCGATTCTGAAACAACGGGTTTAATTTTATCCAGAATATGATCGAGATGACCCAAATTCACATTTTCGCAGGCTCCTGCCATTGCCCCGCAGGAGCTGTGCCCCAAAACTACGATAAGGCGCGAGCCAACCACCTTGGTTGCGAACTCCATACTTCCTAACATATCATCACTGAGCACATTCCCAGCAACACGAAGAATAAACAAATCAGACAACCCCTGATCAAAAAACAGCTCAGGTACGCTGCGCGAATCCATGCAATTGAGAATTACCGCCCAGGGATATTGTCCATAAGAAGATTGTTTTGCCTGAGCCCTGTAATTTCGCTGCAGCATTTTCCCATCCAGAAAGCGCTGGTTGCCCTCTTTAAGTTTCATTAATGCTTGTTTTGGAGTCATGTTCTGCTGTTTTTCAGAAGTACTGACCTTCTCAATTAACAAGATCTCTTCCGTTGTCGCTGCAAACAGCCAGTGTCCGCAAACCCACAGCAACACCACTACCAAATATTTGAGCATGGTCATATTCATTCATCCTTGAAAAAAATAACTAGTTAATCAGTTTCCAAGATCTAATTCAACCCATACAGGCGCATGATCAGAGGGGCGCTCGGCCCGTCTCGGCTCTTTGTCGATCTTTGAGCTAAGGCAACAGGACGCAAGTTCGTGGCTAAGTAAAATATGATCTATACGCAGACCTCGATTACGCCGAAAGGAGGCGGCGCGATAATCCCACCAGGTGAATTCGATTTCATTTTCCGGGAAAAGACGAAAACTGTCTTTTAACCCCAGATTTAGCATGCTGGTGAACGCTAATCGTTCTTCTGGGCTGACCATAACATTGCCGATCCATTCGGAAGGCTCATGCACATCCCGGTCCTCAGGTGCGATATTGAAATCGCCCAGAACGACTAACTTTGGGTATTGCTTCAACTGCTCTTCAATATAAGCGGTTATTTTATTGAGCCAATTCAATTTGTACAGGTATTTATCCGAACCCACGCTGGACCCATTGGGGATGTAAAGATTTATAAAGCGTATCCCATCCAGCGTGAGCGCCAGAATACGGCGTTGCGGATCCTCGAGATCGGGTATATCAGTAAGAATGTCCTGGGGTGCACTACGACTGATTACGGCCACTCCGTTATAGGATTTTTGACCAGAGAACACGACATGATAACCTAACTCTCTGAATAAATTGGCGGGAAAATTGTCATCGAGTAATTTGGTTTCCTGTAAGGCCAGAATATCAATTTCGTTTTTTTGAAGCCAATCAATTACCTGTTCCAGGCGTATTTTTAAAGAATTTACATTCCAGCTGGCAAATTTAAGCACACCAATCTCCACTGTAGTCAATTATTAAGGGCGCATGATCAGAAAAGCGATCTGCAGCATGAATCGACACGGTATTCACTGAGTCTGTTAAACCAGGAGTAATCACCTGATAATCAATTCGCCATCCAATATTGTTTTCTCTGGCGGTTTTACTGCGCTGCGACCACCAGGTGTATTGCTCAGGATGAGGGTTTTTTACCCGAAAAGCATCGACAAATCCCAATTCGCCGAATAATTTATCCATCCACGCTCTTTCCTCCGGTAAAAATCCGGAGTTCTTCTGATTGGAGCGCCAGTTTTTCAAATCGATTTGCTTATGAGCGATATTGTAATCACCGCATAGTATCAACTCCCTGCCCTCTTTCCTCAGGCTATCAAGATGCAGGGCAAAACGCTCAAGAAAATCAAATTTTACCTGCTGGCGGATATCACCGCTGGTTCCTGAGGGGAGATAGAGTGAAACGACACTGAGCCTGGGATAATCAAACTGAATATAGCGGCCTTCCTTATCGCAAAAATCAAATCCCAGGCCTTTTACAATCCGTTGTGGTTTATGACGGGCATAAATTCCTACTCCGCTGTATCCTTTTTTTTCAGCGTCATAATAATCGCAAAAATAAGGCTCTGGATAATATATGTTATCTAAAAGCAGCTGCTCGCGTTGCGCTTTGGTTTCCTGAATACAGACAAAATCGGCATCCTGCTGCATTAACCATGAATAAAAACCACCACGCGCTGCGGCACGAATCCCATTGGCATTAAAACTGATTACTTTCACAAATTGACCCTTTAGAACTTCTTACAAAATATACAGTCTCTTTTTAAAAGAGAAACTGAACTAATATTCCATAGCCATAAGATTAACTCACATTTTACCGAATTGCCTCACAAAGCAAAATACTTTGCATTAAGGCTCTATGATTCGTTATGACTATCGTTTAGGATATTTCTCTAGCCACAACAGGGACAGTTTCATGCGATTAAAACGGACTATCATACTAATTAATCTAATCGTCCTTGCCATTTTTTCAATCAGCGCCTGCAATAAAGAACAGAAAAAACCTGCCACAGCACCCGCTGAAGTGATTGTAGCCTATCCTTTGAAAAAGAAAATTATTGAATGGGATGAGTATACCGGACGCTTTCAGGCGATTCAGGAGGTGGATGTTCGCGCAAGAGTTACCGGCTATCTGCAGGAAATCAAATTTAAAGATGGGCAACGCGTAAAAAAAGGGGATGTGCTTTTCATTATCGATCCCCGGCCTTTTGAGTACGCACTGGCCCGCGCCCAGGCCCAGTTTGAAGTGGCGAAACGCGGATATGAACGTGCGATTAAACTCCAGAAAGAAAGTTTTATTTCCGCAGAAGTGATCGATCAACGCCTTCAGGAAATGCAAGTCGCAGAGACCCGAGTCAATGAGGCGAAACTCAATGTGGAGTTTACACAGATTACCTCTCCCATTGACGGCAAGATCAGCCGCTACTTTGTCAGTGTCGGCAACTTGGTCCGCATGGATGATACCGTGTTAACCCGTGTGGTTTCAGTCGATCCTATCCATTTCTATTTTGAAGCCAGTCAGAATGACTTGTTAAAATACATCCGATTGGATCGCGCCGGCAAACGTCCAAGCTCGGATCGCTACCCTAACCCGATTCTGATTCAGCTTCCCGATGAGAAAGGCTTCCCGCATCAGGGTAAAATGGATTTCGTAGACAACATAGTGGATCAGCAAACAGGCACCATTCAAGGCAGGGCGTTGGTTCCAAATCCTGATGCAGTAATCTATCCTGGCCTGTTTGGCAGAGCACGCTTAATAGCCAGCGGGGAATATGAAGCCTTATTGCTTCCTGATAAAGCCATCAGCATGGATCAGAGCCGGCAATTTGTCTATGTGGTGAATGATAAAAATCAGGTTAACCGGGTATATATCGAACTTGGTCCCTTAAGAGATAGTGGATTTTATATCATTCACAAGGGACTTAAAGCGAATGACAAAGTAGTGATTGATGGGATACAGCGCATTCAGGTTGCTGATCAAGTCGTGAAACCCAAACTTATTACGCTCAAGGAATAACTGACTCAATGAAAATTGCGCACTTTTTTATAGATCGCCCTATTTTTGCAACAGTTATCGCCATTATTATTGTGCTGGTGGGCAGTCTTTCCTATATGAATCTGCCTGTTGAGCAATATCCACCCATTGTTCCTCCCACCATTCAAGTGACTGCTCAGTATCCCGGTGCTGATGCCAAAACAGTAGCGGATACGGTGGCAACGCCCATTGAGCAGGAAGTCAATGGGGTCGAGAATATGCTGTACATGGACTCTCAATCCACCAGTGACGGGCAGATGCGTCTGACTATCGCCTTTAAAATTGGTACTGATCTGGATCAAGCGCAGGTATTGGTGCAAAACAGGGTGGCGATTGTTGAGCCAAAACTTCCGGAAGAGGTTCGGCGCATCGGTATTACGACAGTAAAAAACTCTCCCGACTTAATGTTAGTGATTAACCTCTTCTCTCCCAATAACAAATATGATCAAACCTATATTGGCAATTATGCCGTCCTGCAATTGCGCGACAAAATCCGGCGTATTGACGGTGTGGGCGACATTCGTCTTTTTGGTGCCAGTGAATACGCCATGCGTATTTGGCTCAATCCTGATCTGATGAATTCAGCGGATATTACCGCCAGCGATGTATTAGCCGCCCTTCGCTCACAAAATGTCCAGGTAGCCAGTGGAATTTTGAACCAGCAGCCACAAGATCGGCAATTCGGGATCGAATTTAATATAGAAACGCAGGGAAGACTGGTTAAACCTGAAGAATTCGAGAAGATCATTATCAAATCCAAAGATGGACGTATTGTTTATCTTCGCGATATAGGGCGAGTTGAACTGGGAACGCAAAATTATTTAATCAAAGGATGGTTAAATAAATACCCTGCAGTCGCATTACCTGTTTTCCAGCGCCCGGGAACCAATGCCCTGCAGACGGCCAAGGAAATCGTTGCAACCATGAAAGAGCTCTCCCCCCGCTTTCCTCCTGGCTTGTCCTATAAAATTGCCTATAATCCCACTCTCTTTGTTCAAGAGTCAATCAATGCCGTACAGCATACTATTTTTGAAGCGATTGTGCTGGTTGTGCTCGTTATTATCATTTTTCTGCAGACCTGGCGTGCAGCGATTATTCCGGTCATAGCGATTCCCGTTTCTTTGATCGGGAGTTTCGTGGTTCTTGAAGCCATTGGTTTTTCATTAAACTATCTGACTTTGTTTGGATTAGTTTTAGCAATTGGTATTGTGGTTGATGATGCGATTGTGGTCGTCGAAAATATGGAAAGAAATATCCATAATGGCATGGAGCCGCGCGATGCGGCCAGGAAAACCATGACCGAGGTAGGCTCCGCCCTGGTAGCAATCGGACTGGTTTTAGTCGCAGTCTTTTTGCCCACCTTGTTTTTGGAGGGTATTTCCGGAAAATTTTATCAGCAGTTTGGAGCCACGGTCGCCGTCGCAACGATAATCTCGGTTTTTGTTTCCCTGACGTTGAGCCCGGCACTGGCAGCACTTCTACTTAGAAAACCACCGGAACACCAGCAGCAAAATCTTCCTTTTTGGCGAAAACCCTTTAACCGACTGGCCAGGGGATTCAACCACTGCATGGAAAAAGGTTCGGAAAAATATGGCAGGCTGGTCTGTAAGCTGACTCGCCGAAATGGTTTGATGTTGGTAATTTATTTAATTCTAATAAGCTCTACTATTTTTCTGTTCAGAAGCATTCCCGGCGGATTCATTCCTAAACAGGATATTGGATATTTTATCGTCTCCATCCAGTTACCCTCAGGCGCTTCCCTTTCCCGCACTGATGAGGTAGTTAAACAGGCGATTGACAAACTGCTGGCCATTCCTGGCGTTGCCAATGCGGTCGGCTTCACCGGATTTTCAGGCGCGACCTTTACCAACTCGTCAAATAATGGGGCAATTTTTGCAGTTCTCGATTCCTTTGACCAACGAGAAAAAAAGAATTTGACTTATGATGGCATTCTAAATCGCATGCGCCAGGAGCTTGGCAGTATCCTTGATGCGACCATTGTGGTGATTCCACCACCTCCGGTGCGCGGTATCGGCAATGCCGGTGGTTTTAAAATGATGATTCAGGACCGGGCCGGTCTTGGAACGAATGCGCTTGAGAAGGCAACGCTTGATTTGGCTGCCCGCGCTAATCAGGCAGAGGCAACTACCTCAGTGTTTACCTTTTTTGAAAACAAGACGCCGCGTCTTCGTCTCAATTTCGACAGGGATCGCGCTGAGCGACTGGGCGTTCGTGTGGCCAGCGTCATTGAAGCCCTGGAAGTCTATCTGGGGTCGGTATTCATCAATGAATTCAACTATCTGGGCCGGACATTCAGGGTCATAGCCCAGGCGGATGCCAATTATCGTCTGACCCCCGATGACGTGCTGCGTTTGAAAGTTCGCAATGAAGAAGGACAGATGGTACCTATCGGCTCAGTAGCCAGATTAGAAAACACCACGGGGCCCTCCCGTATTCCCCATTTTAATTTATATCCCGCAATTGAATTATTAGGGGATACCAAGCCAGGCTACAGTTCAGGAACAGCGCTGGATACGATGGAGCAACTGGCTCGGCAATTTTTGCCCTATGGTCTGGACTTTGAATGGACTGAAATTGCCTTTCAGGAACGAGCGGTGGGCAATACTGCGGTAATTGCCTTTACCTTAAGCGTCGTTTTTGTTTTCCTGCTGCTGGCGGCTCAGTATGAGAGCTGGATTTTACCTTTAGCCATTATTTTAATTGTACCAATGTGTCTTTTTTCTTCACTTATTGGTATTAAATTATTGGGAATGGATAATAATATCATGACACAAATCGGCTTTTTGGTGTTAGTCGGCCTGGCGTCCAAAAATGCGATTTTAATTGTGGAGTTTGCCCGCCAGCTCGAAAACCAGGGAGAGAGCCGCTGGAAAGCCGCTATGGAAGCCGCCAGGCTTCGTTTACGCCCCATTTTAATGACTTCTTTTGCGTTTATCCTTGGGGTTTTTCCTTTGGTTATCGCTATTGGCGCAGGCGCCGAGATGAGAAGAGCCTTGGGGGTTGCCGTATTTAGCGGGATGCTGGGAGTTACTTTTTTTGGACTGGTTTTCACCCCGGTATTTTATGTTATCAGCAGTTATTTAGGCTCTCTCTGGAAGAAAGATGAAAAAATCCCCTCTCCCAAGCTGGGAGAGGGCAAGGGTGAGGGTTGATTTTAAATCCCTTCTAACTCTCCCTGAGGGAGAGAGGATTTTCAGCAAAGAAAAGTGCCCAGATAATCTTCAGTTTTTAAAGGACAGTCCTCCACGCCTTCCAGGAGATTCAATTTCCGGGTTTGCTCCAGAAAATTATCTGGATTTTCAATGACCCGCTTTACCAATTCAACCAAAGCCTGCTGGCAGTACATGCTATCGCACAGCGTTGAATAATATTCGTAGCCTAAAACAACCTGGGCAACCGCGGTTAAACAATTATTGGGACGTTGCACACTGCCATCCGGCTTTCTTTCCGGGAATAAATGATATGGTCTTTTATGTTCAATCAACTCCTTTTCTCTTGCTAAATAGTCATTGGAACTCACTTTAACCCCTGGACCTAAAGGTAATTGGACAATCAACAAAGGATAGCTGCCCTCTAAGTTCAGAGAACGTTCACGCCATTTCCCGATATCATAGGTTAAACGACTAAATGTCGAATTATAAACATACATCTGCTCATCCAGCATCTGGCTTGTAGATTTACCTTCGAATTGAGCATCTCGATAAGCATTTCGCTTACCCACTATCGATAAGGTATCGGGTCTTTTACTGACATGTCCCTGGATTTTACCTTTAGTATCGGTCAAAAACGAGAAGCCATGACCAGGATACAAACCAGCCCCTTTACTCATTTTCTGAGTAGGCGTCACCCCTATGAATAGCGAGTTGGGATGCTTTGTGACCATTCTTTCCACTGAATCGGTCACTTGTGTGATTAATTCCTGCTCTTTTTCTTCATCTTTATTTTTCTTATGAACTGCTTCAACATGATGATTATGCAAGTTGATTTGCAGCAAGTGGCCATTATTGGAATGTTTCTGGCTAAATAAAAAACCGAGCTGCCTGGTAATCAGATGCTCAGACGTGTTCAATCCGCATATGCTGCGCACTTGTGAAGCAGGGAAAGCAGTTAATCGTGGACTCTGCTGTGTACTGAATGCTTTGAAAAAATTAAACATAAGATTCTCTCAGTTAAACCAAGATTATCTGTTCCATTGATAAATATGGTATGGCGTATAAGTAGTTGCGCTAATATTTCCTGTCCAAGCACAATGCCGCAGTTACAACGACAAGAGGGAAGGAAGAAGAAGGACAGTCGTCTTATTCTTAAGTGTTCCAATAACCAGAGCAGCAGAGATTGAGGAGGCTTTGGTGTTTATCTGGATGTAAGAATAAGTTGCATGCATAATGGCATCTCTAACAAGTTGGATTAATTTTAAACTGATACAGAATGTACTGTTACTATACATGATGAAGAGATTGTTATCAACATGAAATATGCATTCCCTAAACGACTTGATTAAGGAATGTGTGAGTCTGACAATAACTTAAAAGCAAGACTGGGATTCAATCTTTTTGCCAACTAAAATGCCGACTGAGAAATGGATTTCAGCCTTTGCGGGAAGCGTTGTTGCGTAAATAGAATCACAACTATTTGTCTTTGAGAACAAAGTGAAGCAATCTGAACTTGTACAAAATAAGGAACTTGCTTCGCTAACGCTCGCAAAGATGATTTTTTGTGCACCCATATTTATTTACGCAACAATGCCTTGCGGGAATGACAGAACAGCAGTGGCCTATCGCTCAGGTGACTGTTTCAAGGCCGCTTGAGCCAATCGCTGTCCGAGGCGGCGCGCCAGAACAATTTCATCTTCTGTTAAAGGGCATTGATTATCGAGTCCCGCCACATGTGAAGCGCCGTAGGGTGTGCCTCCCGATTGAGTCGTGTTAAGCGCCGCTTCCGTATACGGGATCCCTAAAATCATCATGCCATGATGCAGCAAAGGCATCATCATACTGACTAATGTCGTCTCCTGGCCGCCATGCATGGAGCCGGTGGAAGTAAATACACAGGCTGGTTTATCCACTAAAGCGCCTGACAGCCATAATGCAGTGCTTGAATCAAGGAAATACTTAAGCGGTGCCGCCATATTCCCGAAACGAGTAGGGCTGCCCAAAGCCAGGCCGCTGCAATGCTGCAAGTCCTCGAGACTGGCGTAGGGTGCTCCTTCTTCCGGAATCTGAGGAGCTGTCGCTTCACAAGCCGGCGAGACGGCTGGAACTGTTCGCAGGCGAGCCTCAATCCCATCGACGCTTTCAACGCCTCTGGCAATGTATTTGGCCAACTGCGCGGTGGCTCCCTTGCGAGAATAATATAAAATCAAAATATAGGGTTTTTGCTTCATTACAGAACTTCCTCGCTGATTTCCTGAACGGGGGAATGAAAAGGAGATGCCAGTCGAATGGTCGATTTGACAATCCAGAGCACCCAGGCGCTAAACGTCAACCCGCCTACAGCCAGCAGCATGGGTAAACTGGCGCCTACTTGGGCTATCATCCCGGTGAAAAGAGAAGTCAGGCCAAAACATAAGGCCATAATCGAGCCGGTGACACCCATAACCCAACCCTGCTCTCTGGCACTTACCAGATGAGAAAAAATAGTCAGAAGCACTGAATAGGCAACCGACAAGCTAATACCGATGATAAAAGTAGCGGCCCATGCAACCCAGGCTTGTTCTGCCAATAGCATAATCAGCACTTGAGATGCGGTTATCAATAACCCAATAATCACTACCCGGTTATATTCAAAGCGCTTAGTGCAAAAATCAACAATATAGCCGCAGCCAATACTAAACCCAAGTCCCATAAATGCCAGGAAAAAGGAGTTTTCCATTACTGAATAATGATAATACTGGAACAGATACATGGGAATGAATGAAAAATAGTTACTCCAGCCAAAAATCATGATCAAAAGTACCACAGAATATTTGGCAATTTTGGGATGTTTAAAGGCTGAAATAATAATGTTGATGGAATGATGCCAGCGAATATTAATTTTCTCATTGCCTGCAGTGAAGGTTTCTTTAAATGAAAATGCCAGAATGATCGCGTTAAACAGCGAGATCGCCGCAGCAAAATACATTGGTGTGGAAAAATTAAACCAGCTTACCAGGCGTGAGTCTGAAAGCAGGCCGCCAAAAACCGGTCCGAGCACAAAGCCTAAGGAAACCGCCAGGAGGATCCAGCCGATATTTCTTGCCTTATTATCCTCGGAACTGACATCCACTATCGCAGCCTGCGCAATAGGCTGACTACCAGCCGTAAATCCTGCAATCATTCTGCCGAGAATCAAAGCCCAGAAACTGCTGCACATAATGGCGATTGCCGATAGCAAATAGCCCAGGAAAGCTCCCACCAGGCAAATCATCAATGATTTTTTACGCCCGACATTATCAGAAAGATCACCCAACACAGCCGCCCCAAAAAACCAGCAGAGCATAAAGATGCCAATGGTCAGTCCATAATAAAAATCGCGCATGCCTTCGCTGAGAGAAGCCGGCAGAAAGCCAGAGCCGGGCTCGATAATGATGGCATTTAATATGGGAAATAATAAACCCAATCCCATCCCATCGATAAATAATACTAAAAACAAAGGCAGAATTGCCGTCAGTGATTTTTGCTTTGTCATAATTCAATCCTAAAAAGCACTCTCATACCCGCTAAAATGGTTATTAGCCACATGAGAGAACAGGAGCGCTACATTCTTGTAACAATCCTGACATGGAAGCGTCAGGTACTTTGATATGCACCAAGGCATAATATGGAATTAGTTGTTCATTTTCTTAGCCAACCAAAAAAGAGGACAACAGTCAGGAGAACTGATGACACTCTATATTAGCAAGAAGTTTGACGGATAGCCATCTATTAAAAATCAATGTATAATAAGTGACCTTTTTCGAGACTATTCATTCGCTCTACAAAAGCACTTTGCCCAATTTGTGAAAATTAGCAGTCGGGCCAGGATGATTGGCGGCTATTGGTAATACCATCTGCGAATGCTCTCTTTGTTGTGTTAATTGCCATGTCACAGCCTTTAATTAATATTTCCCGGAAGCAAGCTCTATACTTTGCAGGTTTCCTTGTCCTGTACCAATTCCTGACCTACATTGCCAATGACATGATTATGCCAGGAATGATTCAGGTGGTTGCTTCATTTAATGGTTCAGAAGCAGCCATCGCTACGTCTTTAACTGTGTATATCCTGGGGGGAGCCAGTCTGCAGCTTTTTTTAGGCCCGCTCTCGGATGCATTCGGCAGACGCCCGGTCATGCTGGTCGGAGTCGCTTTGTTTGGAATTTTTACATTACTCATTGCCGCCTCACACTCGATGACCCAGTTTTTAATCGCCCGCTATTTTCAGGGAATGGGGTTATGTTTTATTGCGGTGGTGGGCTATGCCACTTTGCAGGAAATTTTTGCAGAAATGGATGCTATTCGTTTAATCGCTGTTTTATCCAATGTTGCCTCTCTGGCTCCTCTTATTGGGCCGCTGGCTGGTGCCGTCTTCATCCTGTTATTTCACTGGCGGGGCATTTTTCTGCTGATTGCATTCTTTACATTCATTGCCCTGCTTGGCCTGAACTATTATATGCCGGAATCAGTGGGGGCTCGCAAAAAAGACGGTGAGCTTATACCTAAAATTTCCTTGGCGCCCCGGGTAATCGCAGGCAACTATTTCAGGTTACTAACCAACAGTGAATTCATGATCGGCGCGATTGCCTCGGGTATTCTGGCAATTCCCTGTATTGCCTGGATTGCCATCTCACCGATCATTTTAGTTACGGATGCCAAACTGAGCGTGGTCCAGTATGCACTATGGCAATTGCCTATCTTTAGTGCCGGAATCGCCGGTAACTTTTATCTGCGCAGACTCACCCACCATCAATCGGTCAGACAAATTATTGTTAATGGTTCCCTGATTTTCAGTTTCGGTTTATTACTTTGTTATTTGCTTCCCTTAGTATTCTCCGCCAGTTACATCTGGTTAATGCCAGGCCTTGTGATTTATGGATTTGCATTGGGCGTACTGCAAGCACCATTAAACCGCTATGTATTATTCTGCACGCCGGTTGCAAAGGGAACAGCCTATGCAATGATCAGTTTAATCAGTATGTGTGCTCAGGCGATTGGCGTGGAGATAGCTAATCATGTTTATGTAGAGCATAATAATCTTCATTTTGGATTTTTTTGTTTTGTTGCCGGCCTTGTGTATCTATTGGGATTAATATTGATGTTTAAATTATCCTCAAGGAAGCAGTTGAAACAAATAAACCAGACGGCATCGATGATACAATAGGTATAAAACTAATAATAAAGGACAGTGCGAACGAATGGACTTGAAAATCTGGCTTAAAAACCGTTATGAAACCAGTAAACGTTTTGTCTATTTTGTTGTGGATCATTTTTTTGAAGATGACTGCACCTATCGAGCGTCTGCATTAGCATTTACCAGTCTTTTAGCGATCGTGCCATTAATGACGGTCGGTTTATCCATCTTATCTTCATTTCCGGTATTTCAGGGCCTTATCCAGCCCCTGCAAAATTTCATATTTGATAATTTCGTTCCCGCTACCGGTGCGGTGATTCAAACCTATATTCAGCAATTTACCGCACAAGTCTCCAAATTGCCGGTGTGGGGGGTCATTTTTCTCATAGTCACTGCGTTATTGGTCATGGTGACTATTGAAAAGGCAATGAACAAAATCTGGCGAGTAAATTGTTCTCGCCACGGTGTTTCAGCGTTTTTACTTTACTGGGCTATCTTGTCGCTTGCACCTGTCTTTTTAGGCTTGAGTCTGGCTGCGAGTTCCTATCTTTTTTCACTTCCCTTAATGAAAACGCCATTCACGCCTTCTTTTTTATTTAATTACTTACCTTTTTTCCTGTCACTGACTGGTTTTACTTTTTTGTATGTGGTCGTACCTAATCGACCCGTGCAATTTCGTCACGGGTTTTGGGGCGCATTATTCGCCACCATTTTATTTGAATCCGCGAAACAGGCGTTTGCCTATTACCTGGGTCGCTATAACACTTACCAATTGCTTTACGGCGCTTTTGCCACCGTTCCAATCTTTTTTGTCTGGATCTACTGGGTATGGATTATTACTTTATTGGGCGCGGAAATTTCCTATGCCTTGGCTGTTCATCATCAAAGACGAACCGGCACGGCACTACCAGGCTTCCTTCATGCTTTACTGTGGCTTAAGCTTTTATGGGAAGCCCAAAAGCGAGGTAAAGGATTAACATTGGCAGAACTAACCGAAGCCAGTGTAAGACCTTATGCCATAGATATTGGTAAAATGATTGAGATTCTGGAAAATTTAAAGCTGATTCATCCTGATAATGATGAAACTTATCATTTAAGCCGGGATTTAAGTGATGTTTCGCTTTATTGGCTAAGTCAGCAATTACCCTTTCAACTGCCTGTTCAGAATGAATTGAAACATGCTGATTGGCAGCCTTGGGCAAAGGTGTTTAGCGAAGCTGACAGGGAGTTAAAATCAACGCTGTCTCTATCCCTGCGGGATTTGTATACGAATGTTGAGAGTACAGAGGCTATCATTTCCCTCCCGCCTCAAAACGATAAATAACATCCAGTCCGTATCCCCCTTCGCTACGAATCGCTACTCCATCCGCTACGTACCGCGATTTGTTATTGAGAGATGGTTCACAAAATTTGAACATAACACATTGGTTTATAATTATAATCTTAAATCCCTACGTACCCCGCTTTATGCGGGGTATCCAGGGAATGCGTCTGATTGGTAAAAGCATTTTAAAACTCACTACCATTGTTATGGATACCCCGCATAAAGCGGGGTACGTAGACTCTTAGGGGTATGTAGGCTCTTAGGGGTATGTAGGCTCTTAGGGGTACGGGGTACATAGGCTATTAAGGGTACATAGGCTCTTATAGGATGGTTAATTTTTGTGACCATCTCTCAGGACTTGTTTGCGGTCCAGATCATACTGGCCAAGGTTCGCCTACTTCTTCTCTCCACCGCCATCCTGTTTATTGACAGTCCGCCAGGCTCTCTCTTCGGCCTCTTTATGAGACACGCCCTTTTTCTCATAACTGTCCTCAATATGTTCAGCTTTGCGTTTTTGTTTAGCCGTATATTTTGATTTGTCTCCACGTGGCATAGTAATCTCCCTGATGAATACGATCTTTATTAAATTATAGCAAACTGTGATCAACCAATTCTTTCTGGTCTCAAAAAAGACTATAGTTAAAGAATGAGACACCGATAAGGAGATCGTTATGTCTACCTGTCAAGTATGTGGGAATGCTTATCAAAATCCTTTAGTTATTCAGAAAAACGGTAATCACTATACTTTTGACTGTTTTGAATGCGCTATCCAGGAATTGGCCCCAGAATGCAAGCATTGTTCATGTAAAATAATAGGACACGGAGTAGAAGCGGACGGCGAGTTTTATTGCTGTGCACATTGCGCCAGAGAGTCTGGGTTAGCAGGGGCAGAGGATCACATGTGAAAGTTGATTGAGCTCCATTAATTACTGGATAATCATAAATTCAGTTTATTTATACTTATATTAATGTTTAAAACAATTTGCATTGCAGGCGATGGGCCAGTCGGCTTATATCTTGCTATACGTTTAACCCAGCTTGGCGTTAAGAATGTAAAGCTGATAGGTAAACGCGAGGGAGTCTATACACGACCAGGACAAGTTACCATCCAAACCTTTGAGAATATTTCAGATAAAATAAATCACCGCTTATTTGTTCATCGCTCAAGTGATAACCACATTGCCAATAATCATCTAAAGGAATTAGAGAGAGAACTTTATCAATATGCAGTATCTCTTAACATTCAGTTTATACATCAAAGCTTTTATCAAGTGTCAGACGCGAAAAATATAATTATTGTCGATAAGGAAAATAAACAGACACTCGATACATGTGACTTACTGTTTGATGCAAGTGGTTCCAAGCGAGTCGTTGTAACTGACATCAATAAGAAAGAAAATGGCCATCAATTCACTGTTTCTGAAGTGAGTTATAACCCTCTGCGAAAGCATTATCAAACTCAAGTTCAAATGGATGCTGAAAGTGTGGAACGTATTACCCTTAAACGAGGTATCATGAGCCTGTTTCAGCCTGAATTGACAATATCTGAGAAACTAAAGCAAAAGCTGGCTTATTACAAGGTTTACAAAAAATACGGTTGGCCAACGTTTGCAACCCCCGAGGTTCATCGTTTCATTTTTCAAAAAAATAAGGTTATTCTCTGTGCTGAAAAGCCGGCAAACATGCCGGAAGAATTTAATGATGAATGGGTCAGAGAATTACTTGCCTGTGAAACCTTACAACCCGATTTACGATTTAAAGACTTACCTCCTGCAAGAAAATATAAAAAGAAGCCTCGCAAACAAGAGTTTGACGTCAATCCAAAAAAAATTGAACCTTTCTTTCGGGAAGCAACTCCCTGTTGTCCTGCTATTATTCCCATAGGTGACGCATTGTTTGAACCCGATTTTCGCCTGGGGCAAGGAGTAAATGAAGGTATCAAAAGGGTGGACGCTTTTTTGGAATGTATACAAGTAAATGGAGGCGAAATTACATCAATTGAATGGAATGCTTATACTCAAAATCTTAAAGAATTAATTTCGGCTCAAACGAAATCTATTCAAGAAGAATATTCGGAAAAAATTAGAAAAATTGATTGCGCTGAATTTTATGAGGAAGAGAAAATTAAACGTTTAATTGAAGATTCATCAATCGTTGCAGAGGATCAAATTTTGGAGGAAGGAAAACAACTATCCGACTTGTTTAATGAACTCATCAAAATGCCAACAAATTTTAGACACCGACTGGCAGAATTTAAATTCAAGCTATCGCAGAAAATAAAACTATCTCAGAAATTTGACCAAAAAGGCAAGCTTATTGGAGAAAATGATTATTATATTAAACAGTCTTTATTAGAAGAGGCTTTAACATTCCACAATCCCGGTCGATTAAAAAATGAAATTGAAAGAGCTTTATTAGAGCTTGCGGAAGACTATTTACAAGCGGCCTTATGCTCGCTTAAAACGAAATGTAATTCTCGAGTAACAGCACGGTTTTTCAAACAATCGTTTAAAATTTATGAATTAGTTTTTTCCAGAATAAATCAATGTATTTTTTATACAAGCTCTTTTTTTAAAGTGTCCTCAAAAAATAGCACTCCGATATTCTTATTGATTAGCCTTCATAAAGCGATTGAGCTATTTGGCGATAGCTCTAAGTTCCAAAATAAAATCGACAAATTAAACTATTTTAAACTGATGACCATGATGAAAATCATTCTTAAAGAAAGCTTTTCTATAAGAAATAAGAAAAATACAGCGACTTATAATGAAATTAAAACTCTATACGCAGATCTGACAACGAGAAACTATTTGAGTATAGATAAGAGGAATCAATTAACCCACATTATTGGTGATATAGAGAGGAATTTTCAAAAGTCAGAACTATCTTATTCAATGTGGCTTCATTGAATAAGATGAATGTACCCATGCGAGAAAAGAGTCCGGACTCACGGGGGCCCGGGATCATATGTAATCAATTAAAATCGCTGGATATAGCATCCTGTTAAATGCTTATTTCTTTAATTTTTTTACAGAACTGACCTTGTGGAAGTTCTTCCAGAAGATCAAGCCATTGATCTCTGATTTCATCAGGAATTTCTTTCACATGTTGCGTATGGCTTTCATGGCTATCCCAGTATTCGACACAGGTAAATTTATTGATATTGGAAGTGTCCTGGTACAGTTCAATACTCTGGAATCCAGGTACTGATTTCATCATTTCAAAGGAATTAATGAATTCATCACGAGCGTGTTCTTTTGTTACAACAGTAAATATAAAAACCATTTAATTTTCCTCTTTTTTAACCAGGATAGAATACCATAATTTCAATTTTCGACCAGAAAATGTTTAGTTTCGAGGCTTGATGGTAAAGGATGATTCTTCAGCTGTTTCAATCTGGCTGTCCTCAGGCCCTAAATTATGTTGTTGAGCATCCAGCTCTTCTGCCGTATCAACAGGGCCACCCGCTTGCGTGGTGAGAAACCTGCTTTTAATTTCAGCGTCGGTATCAACGGGAGAGTGATTATTTTCCGCTTCTGTCTGTTCCTTGATTTTAAGCCATTTGGAATGAGGAGGCCTTGCCATAATACAATCTCACAAATAGTCGGTATGATTTTAGTATAGAAGCATAGACGTCTGGAGATGAATTGAACCACACTATCTCAGATGCTATTTGCTCACATAATCAGCCAGTAATTTTTGAAAATCGGCCTTCGTCAGCGGTTTCATAAATAAATCATTCATTCCTGCCGAGAGTGCTTCCTCATTCATCGCATGAACAGTGAGCCCAATAATCGGAACAGGTTTTTTATTATTTAAAACTTCCCAGTCTCTGATCCTGGTTGCCAGCTCTAAGCCAGAAAAATCTGGTAATCCCAAATCAGTGATGATCAGATCAAATTGATTTTCGATAGCCAAACTAAACGCCAGTTCAGCATTATCGGCGGATAGCCAGCGACACTGGCTTTGCTTGGCTAAACTTTGAATTGTGGTCAAAGCTATTAAATTATCCTCTACCAACAATATGAAAGGAATTGGCATTCTTTCAGATCCTTATAAGCCATACCGCGGAACAAATACAACAATTCTTTAAATGTAATGGCTATGATTCTCTTAAATTCCGAGAGAACTCACTAAACCGGGTGATATTCCCACAAGCAATACATAAGCGTCAACTTAAGACGTTTCTCCTTCATGATCCTCTCTCCCCTCAGGGGAGAGAGTTAGAGAGAGGAGTTTAAAATCAACCCTCACCCTAGCCCTCTCCCAGCTTGGGAGAGGGGATTTTCTGGTAAATACTCTTATTAACACCCATGTTTGATCTTCAATCCTTTATAGGATTATAGTCCGAGGAATAGCTAGTGTCATACTAATCCATATCATTAAATTGCGCTGCCATCCAATGAATAGCGAGCGCAATAACCTTATAAAATATATCGAGCCAGATCCTCATCATCAACCAGTTTACCCAGGTGCTTTTCAACATAGGCCGCATCAATGTGAACCGATTCACCTGATTTATCCGTAGCCTCAAATGAAATCACCTCTAAAAGACGTTCCATAACCGTATATAGACGACGGGCACCAATGTTTTCAGTGCGCTCATTCACTTTCCAGGCCACTTCAGCAATCCGGCGAATACCACTTTCGTCGAAGCTCAGAGTTAATCCTTCAGTAGCCATTAATGCTGAATACTGCTCTGTTAATGATGCGCTTGGCTCAGTAAGAATGCGGACAAAATCTTCCACGCTTAATGCCGACAGCTCTACACGAATGGGCAGACGTCCCTGAAGTTCAGCAATCAAATCCGAAGGTTTTGCGACATGGAATGCGCCGGAAGCGATAAATAAAATATGATCTGACTTAATCATTCCATATTTGGTAGACACAGTAGAACCTTCCACCAAAGGCAGGAGATCCCGCTGAACACCTTCTCTGGAAACGGAACTACCCATCCCGGTATCTGCGCGCTGGGCTACTTTATCCAGTTCATCGATAAACACAATACCGTGCTGCTCGACTTTTTCAATAGCGCGTTGCTTTATATCATCCTCATTGATTAGCTTTGCCGCCTCTTCCTCACGCAAAATTTTCATGGCTTTGGAAATGATCATTTTACGGGTTTTAGTCCGGCCATTCCCTCCCACTTGCTGAAACATCGACTGCAGCTGGCTGGTCATTTCTTCCATACCCGGGGGGGCCATAATCTCAATGCCTACGGGTGAAGCAGCGATTTCTATTTCAATTTCATTATCATCGAGCTTACCTTCCCTCAGCTGTTTACGAAAAACCTGCCGGGTTGAGTTCTCTTTTTCGCTGGCGAACGTGGCACCACGAGCTGCAGGAAGCAAGGCGTCCAGTACACGCTCTTCAGCCGCATCTTCTGCCAGATGCTCTACTTTTCGCATCGCATTTTCGCGCTCTTGCTTAATAGCGATATCAGCCAAATCCCTGATGATTGAATCGACATCGCGCCCAACATAGCCTACTTCTGTAAACTTGGTAGCTTCTACTTTAATAAAAGGTGCTTGCGCCAGTTTGGCAAGACGTCGTGCAATTTCAGTTTTACCAACGCCGGTTGGGCCAATCATCAGAATATTTTTAGGCATAATTTCATTGCGCAATGAGTCATCCTGAATTTGCATGCGCCGCCAGCGATTTCTTAAGGCAATTGCTACTGCTCTTTTAGCTTCATCCTGACCAATAATATATCGATCTAACTCCTGAACGATCTCACGTGGAGTCATCATAGTATTACTCATGCTCACTATCCAATTCTTCAATGGTTAAATTATGGTTGGTGTAAATGCAAATCTCACCCGCAATTTGCAGACTTTTTTCCACGATTTGCCGGGCTGATAATTCGGTGTTTTCCAGCAAAGCGCGTGCGGCAGACTGAGCGAATGGACCTCCGGAACCAATTGCAATGAGCCCATGAGCCTCCGGCTCAATCACATCCCCATTTCCGGTAATAATGAGCGAAGCCTTATGATCGGCAACAGCCAGCAGGGCCTCGAGACGGCGCAGCATTTTATCGGTTCGCCAGTCTTTTGCCAGTTCAACTGCTGCACGAACCAGATGGCCTTGATGCATCTCAAGTTTCCGCTCAAATCGTTCAAATAAAGTGAAGGCATCCGCCGTACCGCCAGCGAAGCCCGCGATCACCTTATCCTTATATATACGGCGTACTTTACGGGCATTTCCCTTCATCACCGTGTTACCCAGTGTCACTTGACCGTCGCCCCCAATAATTACTTTATTCCCTCGTCGTACCGAAAGAATCGTAGTACCGCGATATTGCTCCAAGGCTGATTCCTCTTTTTTAAGTCAAAGCTGTCAAATGGGGATTGATTAGTCATTTTCAATGGATATTGAAATATTTTTTATGAGCCTCAGACAGTAGGGCTCAATCTGGCTGGCAAGTCATGCAGCCCTGTTCTTCGCAGACTTGGCAAAGACCCTTCAGTTCAATAGCTGCTTGCCCCAGGTTGAAATGTGAATTCTCAGTGATCTTTTTGAATAATTGCCGGAGCTGGTTATCATACACTTCCTGCACCTTATGGCAGTGATTACAGACCATCAAGAGTTCGGATGGCAAATGCTGCTCTGGCTGCTGGCAAAGGGTATAACATTGTATGGACTCTACTTTGTGCACTAATCCTGAAAAAACGAAATAATCCAGCACCCTGTAGACGGTAGGCGGCTGCGCATTAATTTTAGTTTCCAGCAACAATTCAAGAATCTCATAAGCCTTTAAAGGCCTGTTTGCCGACCACAGAATATAGAGAATTGATTTGCGAAGAGAGGTCAGTCGATTAACAAGTCCATTACAATATTGATTAAAGCGCTCAGGATACATCGTCAGGTGCTGCTGTCTTTAGAAACGATATGCCGTTTTCCAGCGGCTCAATAGCAAGATATTCGGCAATACTTTGACCAATATCTGCAAAGCTGTCTCTTCTTCCAATAAAGCAGCTGGGAGTATTCTTGCCAAAAGCCAGAACCGGAATATGTTCACGGGTATGATCAGAGCCCGGCTGCGTTGGATCGCAACCATGATCAGCCGCTATTACGATCAAATCGTCCGGTTGCAATATTGCCAAAAGTTCAGGCAGGCGGGCGTCAAACGCTTCGAGAGCCCGTGCATAACCAATAACATCACGGCGATGTCCAAAAGAAGAATCAAAATCGACAAAATTTGTAAAGACCAGACTACCGGATGGTGCTGTATTCATAGCCTTTAGAGTTGCATCGAACAGAGCCATGTTGCCGTCCGCTTTAATGGTTTGAGTTAGACCCTGATGGGCATAAATATCAGCTACTTTTCCGATCGCAATCACTTCCCGATTATTTGCTTTGAGCTTATCCAGTAAGGTGGGTGCCGGCGGCAATGTGGCGTAATCTTTACGATTTCCAGTTCGAGTGAACGCTCCCGGCTTGCCGATAAAGGGTCGCGCAATCACTCGGCCAATCTGGTACTCATCCACCAGGCGCCTTGCCACTTCACAAATCTCATACAGCCTGTCCAAACCAAAATAATCTTCATGTGCCGCAATCTGGAACACACTGTCAGCGGAGGTATAAACAATTGGCTGATTGCTGAGAATATGCGCTTCACCCAATTCATCAATAATATGGGTGCCGCTCGCATGTTTCAGGCCCAATACACCGGCGATTTTGGTTTCTCTGATAAAATCTGCGATCAATTTTTCAGGGAAACAGTTCGGGGTATCTGGAAAATAGCCCCATTCGAATAAAACAGGAACCCCAGCCAGTTCCCAATGGCCGCTGGGCGTATCTTTCCCCAGACTCTGTTCCACTGCATAACCATAATAGCCTTGAGGTTCATCCAGAGTACTCAAATCGATGCGGGGAATACCGGTACTTGCCAAAGCAGCATGGTAGAGCCCCAGGCGTGCCAGATTAGGAAGCATCAATGGACCTTGACGAACATTTTCGCGGTCGGCTTGCCCCTCGGCACAGGCAGCATGAATATGGCCAAAGGTATCGGCTCCCTGATCACCATAGCGAATTGCATCCTGACTCGCGCCAAGACCGAAAGAATCCATCAATAAAATACAAACGCGACCCAACATATTACGCCTCCACATGCCGGCCATGAGTTTCTTTTAAGCCCCACAGAGAAAACAATGCGACTAATAAGCCTATCGGCAAAATGATGGCAGCAAACTGGTAATCGCCTAATGAATAGACCGGTGTTTCGCCATGCATTTGCATTTCCCCATGACTCATTAATAGCACACTAAAGAGATTCTGATAAATAATGTAGCCGCCCTGGGTTAAAATCGAGATTACGCTGACAGCAGTCGCTGTAATCGATATGGGACTACTTTCTGCAACCAGCGCATAGCTAATGACCTGACCTGCCGTAAAAAATCCAAGCAGAAAAAATAAAATCTTCATTACTGGCAGAGAAACAGGCGCATAAAGCACAACCAGTAATGTTGCCAGCGATGCAATGACGCTGACCTTCATAGGTATTATCCTCAGCCCCAGCTTATCGGAGATCCAGCCAATGAATGGTCCTCCAATGATTGCACCAAGAAATAACAAGGTATTTACCATTGCAGCATCATCTTTACTAACTCCCAGGCGCTGTACCAGATACAAAGAGCCCATCATGGCGCCAAATACTGCAATGGCCATATTCATAAGACTGGTATATAGCGCGGCCCTTAAGGTTTGAGGATTCAGATAGGTTTGTTTAGCAACTGAAAGTACATTGAGTGATTGAGAGGAAGATGAAGAGGATGACTTGACTTGTTTTTTCTCGATAATGCCAAAGAACATTAAGCATAATATAGCCATTCCCAGCCATCCTACCTGAATCAGCGCATCCCGCCAGCCAACCTGAGACACCAGCTTGGTTAGAGGATATTGGGCTAACATGCCGCCGGTCATGGCAATGGTCACGATAATACCGGTAACCATTGCCATCTTGCGAGGAGGAAACCAGCGCGAGGCCAGGCGAATGGGGCCAAGAAAGCAAAAAGCGCTGCCAATACCAGTAATAAAGCGGCAAAGCAATGCCAGATAAAACGATTGAGCATTTGCCAAAATAAATGTGCTTAAAACACACAAAAACATGGCCAGCAATACCGTTTTTTTAGTGGAATAGGTATCTAAAACCAAACCCGCTACGAACAGGAAGATTACATTGGAAACATAGTAAATGCTGGACAAAAAAGCCATTTTGTCAGCCTGAATATGAAAATCCTGCATGATGTTGTCAGCAATGGAGGCAAACATATTGCCCTGAATAAATTCATAAAAGAAAAATAGAGAAGCGCTCACACAAACCAGCCAGGGGAGCAATGACTCACGAAGTTTTCCAGTTTCTCGGTATTCTTCCACCATATGCATGTTCACTCCTTAATTAATACGGTTGCAGTAAGTTTCGCGTATGAGCATAGAGGCAATAAATGCCAGGATAATAGCTAAGGGAAACATCCACATTGCAAACTGAAAATCCGCCGTTGAGTAATTTTGTGTACTACTGCCCGCATGATGTTGAATCAGGAAGCCAAATAAAACCTGCCCAATACCGCCGCCTCCCATAATGAGCACTGAGGCAATACCCGTTGCAGCACCGGTATTTTCAGACGTATTGCTTTCTGCTATCAATGGATAGCTAATTACCTGTGTGCTGGTAAACAAACCCAGCATAAAAAAGAGAGCGCTTAGCTGGAACTGCGATAATTCCATATTGAAAAAAAGCGGCATTACCACGATTAAACTGCCTATAGCGCCTGCGATCATTAACCGCTTTCGGCGTCCCTGGTAATCGGAAAGCCAGCCCACCAGCGGGCAGCCAATAATACTGCCAATGAAAATCATACTGACTACATTACTGGCAGCCATTTCGGATAACTGGTGCGCTTTCTGAAGATAACTCGCGCCCCATAAAGCACAAAGCACCATAATCGGCAGATTCAGAAAAGAAGTATATAAACCCGCTAACCAGGTTTGAGAATTGCTTAAAGCCTGGAAGAAGCCAGGCAGTAATTCAGGACGGGAAGCAGAACGAGAAACAGTGCTTTTATGGGGGCTATCCTGAATATTGATGGCAATCCAGGCTAACAGCAGCCCGCCTACGGCGCTATCAATCAGCAAGGCGTTTCGCCAGCCGAAATTATTAACTAACTGAGCCAGAGGCGTATGGGCTGTCATCCCTCCCAAAAAGGCCATGGTCACTAGAGAACCAATCACAAAGGCCTGACGGCGCGGAGGAAACCAGCGTGAAACCAGCACTACACAGGATAAAAAACAAAACGCATTACCAATTCCGGATAAAAAATGAAATATCGAGGCTAAGAGAAACGAATGAGTGACTGCAAACCCCAAAGTGCCAGCCACACAGATAAACATGGCAGTCAGAATCACCCGGCGCGGTGAAAATCGATCGAGAATCAATCCTGCCGGCAGCAGAAAAAGAATGTCCGCCCACAGATACATGCTGGACATCCAGCTTAGCTGAGCCGCATTCAGGTTGAAATCATCCCGTAAGGGCTGATTGATTACATCAAAAATATTCAGCTGAAAAAATTCATAGAAGAAAAATAAACCTGCAGAAAGACAAACCAACCAGGCTTTCATACCACCCCGAGGCACAGCAACTACACTCGAATCCAAGGCCAATGAGTCAGACAAGCATTCCCCCAGAAAATAGACGCCAAAACTGGGGCGCATTATATCAAATATTTGCATTAAATGGTATCGCTATTGGACAAATAACTTGCAATTTAATTCCATCTCTCTGCAAGATGCAGGAAAGCATCGCTTGCTGTAATGAAGCAATAACGATTATCCATTATTTTGCAATTTTGTTTTTATGGGCCTAATATGTGGATTACTTAAGAATCAGTAAAAGGACTAAAATGATACCTGCAAAAGGATATGCTGCCCTGCAACCTAAAGAAGAACTCACCCTCTACAACTTTGAACGCCGCGCTCCCGGTGATCATGATGTATTAATCGATATTAAATATTGTGGTATCTGCCATAGCGATATTCATCAGGTTCGGGAAGAATGGGGAACAGGACTGTTTCCAATGGTTCCTGGACATGAAATAACCGGGATTGTCCGTAAAGTGGGGACCAAAGTCAGTCAATTTAAAAAAGGCGATCATGTAGGCGTCGGCTGTTTTGTTGATTCCTGCCGGCATTGTGAAAACTGTCAGGGGCATGAGGAACAATATTGCCGGGAAGGGACTACTTATACCTATAACAGCAAGGAAAGAGTTAACGGACATATCACGCAGGGCGGGTATTCCAATACCATCGTGGTCGATGAAAATTACGTTCTGCGGATTCCAGAAAACATTCCTCTGAATAGCGCAGCACCTCTTTTATGTGCGGGAATAACGCTCTACTCTCCCCTGAGGCATTGGAATGCGGGCCCAGGTAAAAAAATAGCCATCATTGGTTTAGGCGGGCTTGGGCACATGGGAGTCAAGCTTGCTCACGCAATGGGTGCCGAAGTGACTGTCCTTAGTCAATCGGTGAAAAAAGCGGCCGATGGGAAACGATTGGGCGCTGATCATTTTTATGTAACCAGCAATCCGGAAATTTTTTCCAAACTGGCTAATCATTTTGATCTGATTATCAACACAGTATCTTCAGCGATTAACTGGAGTGATTATATGCAACTTCTGAAAACCAATGGAACAATGGTTATTCTTGGCATTCCACCTGAAAATGTGCCTATGGTTGCAATGCCGCTGATCGCGCAAAGACGAAGTATTGCAGGCTCATTAATCGGTGGAATTAAACAAACCCAGGAAATGCTCGATTTTTGTGGTAAACACAATATCAGTTCCGACATTGAACTCATTCCAATCGATTATGTGAATGAAGCCTATGAGCGCATTCTCAAAAGTGATGTGCGCTACCGTTTTGTAATTGACATGCAAAGTCTCAATGATGATCATACATTGATGTAATACCTCATTTTTTCAAGGAGAGAAGTTAATGGCAAAAGTACTTTGTGTTCTTTATAAGGATCCGGTAAACGGCTATCCCAAATCCTACGCCAGAGAAGGCATTCCTGCGATTGATAGCTATCCAGGCGGTCAGACCGTTCCAAACCCTGAGCACATTGATTTTAAACCCGGCGAGTTATTAGGCTCAGTCTCCGGCGAATTGGGGTTGCGTCCTTTTTTGGAAAAAATGGGGCATCAATTGGTAGTTACTGCTGACAAGGATGGGCCGAATTCTGAGTTTGAAAAAGAATTGATTGATGCAGACGTCGTGATTTCCCAGCCCTTCTGGCCTGCCTATTTAACTGCCGAGCGGATTGCCAAAGCAAAAAATCTGAAACTGGTGATTACGGCTGGTATCGGTTCTGACCATACGGATCTAAATGCAGCGATAGCGAAAGGCATCACGGTTGCTGAAGTGACCTACTCCAATAGCATCAGCGTCTCTGAGCACGTGGTGATGATGATACTGGCTCTGGTTAGAAATTACATCCCCTCTTACCAATGGGTAATTAATGGGGGCTGGAATATTGCCGACTGCGTGGCCCGCTCTTACGATCTTGAAGGAATGACGGTAGGATCTCTTGGCGCTGGACGAATTGGTCTTGCGGTCATGAAACGTTTGAAACCTTTTGATGTAAAGCTGCATTACACTGATCAGCATCGTCTGCCAGAAGCTACCGAAAAAGAATTAGGCCTGGTTTACCATGAAACACTGGAATCGATGATCCCGCTTTGTGATGTATTCACCATTAATGTGCCTTTGCATGCTGAAACAGAACATTTGGTAAATGACGCATTGATCGACAAAATGAAAAATGGCGTCTATATCGTCAATACTGCAAGAGGCAAAATCTGTGATCGTGATGCCATTGCCAGAGCGTGTAAGAATGGAAAAGTTGCAGGTTATGCGGGCGATGTATGGTTCCCGCAACCCGCTCCGGAAGATCACCCCTGGCGCTCCATGCCTCATCATGCCATGACCCCTCATATCTCCGGAACAAGCTTATCCGCCCAGGCGCGGTATGCCGCAGGTACCCGTGAAATACTGGAGTGCTGGTTTGCAGGAAAACCGATTCGCGATGAGTATTTAATTGTCGATAAACACCAGCTTCGCGGAGCAGGCGCTCATTCCTACACCAGCGGTAAAATAACGGTTGGGGAAAATTAATCCCCAAGCGTTATCATTTAAAGAGAATAGCAGGTCGGTCACTACGGTTAATGGCGCTGCCATTAGGCTATAACCTAGTCCCAACGTCCCTTGGCTTGCGTCCATTGGTATCTACACATCTCTGAAAACAGAGTTTGCTCCTCGCTTCTACGTCCCTCGGCTTGTCCGAGGGATCCAGGAATCTCATGCCAGGATTTGATCTTTGGCTCTCTTTTAAAGCATGCGGTACAACAATACTCCATCGCAATATTGACTAATAATTCTGCATGATGGTTGAAATTTACAATCTCGATGATATACTCAGCAAGCTCTTGACTACATTGGAACCAAGTTATGCCGTCCAACTTTTCTGAAGAACGATACAAAGCTCTTAAATCGCAGGCTATTGAGGCAATTGAGCAGAATAATCTGCAACAGCTGAAAGAACTTCTCAACCAATCCTATAAGGGACTTTTACCAGTACTTACAAGAAAAGGACGGGTAGTCACCTTGTCAACCAGAGAAGGCATGGTTCCTTATTTGAATACTCGCCACGAGAAACCCTTTTTAAGAGATCTGGCGATCCAACAAGATCATGTAGACATCGTTGACTTTTTATTCAATGATGGAATGGGGATCCGGACTGAATTAAACTCCGTTGACCTGGCAAGTGATGAAGTTCGTGAGAAGTCTTATAGAGAACGCTTTCTGAATAAGGCTTTAGAATACAATAGCCGGAAGGTTATCGATCATTTGCTTACAAAAGGCTTTTCGCTTTCTGTAGACCAGTTAAGGCTGTATGCCAGAGAAAATAACGCCGAACAGTATCTAAATGCAGTAATCCCTCTATTAAACAAACTTCCTGCATTGGCTCAAAAAGCCGATAGTCTTCACAATCGGGAATATTACCGCGAATCTGAACGAGTTCGATCACTGGATCTTTTTATACGAAATCAAATTAAATTGTATATTGATTCCTGTATTGCTCTGCCTGAAAAAAGTGCAGAACACTTGGAAAAGCAGCTTAAATCGCCGTGCTATCCATTCACTTCCTCTGTAAAAGAGGAACTCAGGAATCACAGGGGATATAAAGAATTTTTTGCAAACCTTATGATTACAATATCCACACTATTTATCGCAAATATTTATCAGGCAGTTGCCACAAAAGGCGAGTCGTTTTTCTTTAAATTCAACACAGATTCTGTAAATCAGTTAACTGAAGTACAAAACAGCCTTTATGAATGCAGCCTCTGATAAACAAAGGCTTGTAGAAAAGTTGTTATGTCCGCCTGGGTATATCTGATTCTTGTTGTTAATTTCACATTGTATTAGAATACAATTCAATCATTTGGCAGGAAGCCTCAATGCGTTCTTTGCACTCTGTTCTCCTGCATAAGTTACTCTGGACAAATCATGCAAACATCAGGCATTTTACGCAAGCTCGGCATCTTAGTATCGGCATTAATCCCTACTTTTGCAATGGCCGGCATACCGCTCTGGACCTTTAAGCCTTTAACGCCCACAACACTTTCCTTATCTGCCAATGATACAGCGATAGTCCAATATCTGGTTACTAATCAATCCAGCCGGCCCCATACCCTGAATATGATTCCTATTCAAGGCATCACCCAGTTAACTGCCGGACTGGGCGTTTGCAGCAGCAGTTTTGTATTATCCGGACATGGTTCCTGCATACTTTCCCTGCAGATCAATGGCAGTTTAATAAACCAGCAAATAACTAACGGTCCGAGTGTTTGTCAGAGCGGTTCTCCCAATCAATGTTACCAGCCGAACGCTCAGGACATTTTACGTATCACCCTCAAACCCGCGATTAATGATGCAACAATCTCGGTAAGCAACTCGCCATTAAGCCTGCTTGCCGGAGGTAATGGGACATTGATTATCCATAATAATTCACTGGAAGTGAGCGCTACAAACATTGTCTCCAATTTTTCAGGGACGGCTCTCGAAGGAAAAGTGATTGAAACAGGAAACACTTGCGCCAGTGTTCTTCCAGGGAATAATTGCACGCTGACTTATACTGGTCTGCAGCCAGCGATGCTCGGCAGTTTCAGTATAAAAGGAAGTAATACCAATACAGTCTACGCGGCCATGGAAATTAAATCCGCGGCCACTCTATCATCAATCAATCCCAATTCTGGGCTGACAACCGGAGGCACGGGATTTGTTTTAACAGGCACTGGATTATTGGGGGTGACCGGCGTCAGTTTTGATGGAGTGCCAGCCACCTATGTGAGTGTAGTGAATTCAATGACCGTTACAGGTGTGACACCTGTACATGCTGCAGGTACCGTCGATGTAACTGTTCTGACTGCGAATGGAACAGCTACTTTAAATAACGGATATACATTCATACCTCCTGCGATAGGACAAACCACTGAGGGTGGAACCGTTGCCTGTTTAGGCGGCCCGCAACTCAATTTGATTGCGGCTGTCGCTGACAACAGTCCTGGCATGAACTGGGGGGGAGACGGTATTCCCACGGGAGCAACGAATTTCTTGGATGGGGCAGCGAATACGGAAACAATTATCAGTGTGTTAGGTGCCAATGGCGGTAACCCATATGCCGCGTTACTGTGCAGCAATTTTGAAGTGGACTCGCAGGGAAACACACCCTGTGAGCCAGGTAATGCCTGTTACAGTGACTGGTTTTTACCAGCTCTGTTTCAGTTAAATTGTCTTTACAGTAATCAGATAGCTATTGGAGGTTTTTCTGCGGCTCCTTATTGGACTTCTACCGAATTTAACCCCGCATTTGCCTACAGAGTCAATTTTGCAAATGGAGATAATCTATTTGCAGGCAAAGACACTAGTGGCTATCGCGTCCGCTGTGTGCGAAGTTTTATGCCTTAACAAGGTTCGATAGTTAAGTTCTTAAAATTAACTGTTTTCCGGAACGAGAGGGGATCTTTTCGCCGGGTAACAATACACCCACTAAATTTAATGGATCTACCGCAAATATAGAAATTTCCTGCGCATCAGTTTGCGCGGGAGCGGCTCGTAATGAATCCACAGCATAAGCTAATGCAAACTGCTCACCGGTAAAGCCACTTATAAATCGTCCGCCACGAATTTCTCCCTGTGCTTCCAGTCGACGAAAACCGCTTAGCAATTCCGACCAGGATGCCGCGATTTTTTCGCGCATTACAATTTCTCGAAAACAGACCCCGTAGCGCTTTAGCAGGATTCGACAGATGGATTCAATACGCCGCTCTGGCTCTACTGGCTTAGCAGCACGCAATAAGGACCAGCGTCCCTGACTGAATAAATTATGGCGGCGAGGGCGTCGGCCGGTTCGCCGCTGCGGGTCTATCATTGCACGTAGATTATCGAAGCTGTCAGCGCTTATCAGACCAGCCGCCACCAACTCCCAGAGCGCATTTTCAACCTCTGTCTTTAACTTCTGCACATCACTGACAATATCGCTGAAAAATGAAGCGCCATGCGTTTGCAAATAGGTATAAACCACTTGCGCATTATAGCTTAAACTTTTTAATTCCTCTGCAGTATAGGCGGATTTTCCAGCCAGCCAGCCTGATTCTTCCCGGATTAAAAACGTAATAGGCGTGACACTGTTCGCCTGAATCGACTTGTAGCTGCTGATTTCAAGATCCTTTTCTTTCAGGGAGGATTCAATACTGGGATGCAGGCTCGGCCTGCCCCATATGACCACCCCCGAGAGACAAAGCCTGTCTAGCAAATCCGGACTGTAATCACTGATTCGTTTGGCAAAAATCTGCTTTTCCCAGGCATTTGCCGGAATTTCATAGGCCTGTAACTGGCGGATAACTTCTAAAACACCCTGCTCTCCCTTAAGCTGGCTTTTGCCAGTGATATGCTGCCATTTAGCGAGCCAGCGAATAAATTGCAGAGCGCTGACCGGTTCAATTTCCTTTCGTAATTTCGCCAGTGTCTGCTGATGAATTCTTGCCAGTAGACGACGTTCACACCACTCCATCATACCCTGGTTTTTTCGAAAATGACCTCGAAGAATCTGACCGCTTGCTTCCAGTTTTAATAAACTATTATTGATCTGGCTTTCAGGTAACTTTAATAAATCGACAAGCTCGCCTACATTGACTGGGCCAAGATGCTGCATCCACCCTCTTAGCATCATCAGTAAGGCGTCATCTGCCTCATGGAGTTGACTATCCCATTCGATTAAACTCTCTGAAAAAACAGCAGATGGATAAACTGCCTGATAGGCATTTTTTTTCTCGGTTGCAACCCAGAAAGCCTGACCATCTACATGGGCAGTACCTGCACGATTTGCATTCTGCAATTGCTCAAAAAATACAGCCCAGCTATCAGGAATGCGCAGATTATCACGGGAAAGACCAATCATCGTTTGCAGAAAATCATGCAGCTCATCGGCATTCCTGATATCTGGCCAGGCTTGTCTCTGAACATCGGCAATGACTTCCGAATCAAGCTGTCCCATATTGCCCTGCAGCCATTCGGGTAAAATCCGCCGCATGGCCACTGCCCGCGTTCGCCGCTCTTCCAAGGGCGCATCGTCAAGAAAAGCATAAGGGTTTGCATTAAGAATCTCATGCGAGAATACTGAGGGCGTTGGCGTGTCCACCGCGATACAATGAATCGTTCCCGATTTAATCCCTTTCAACAGTTCACGCAAACCCTCAATATCCATCGCTTCGGTCAGGCAGTCTTTGATGGTTTCATCGATCAAAGGATGTTCCGGCAATTCCACGTCTTTTCCGGCCAGGTTGTCCTGACAAGCAGCGGCTTGCGGGAAAACGGCAGCCAGAAGATCATCTGCACGCATGCGCAATATATTAGGCGGTACTTTGCGGCCATTGCGGTATCGCATTAAAGCCAAAGCCCTGATTGCATCCCAGCGCCAGCGGGTTGTGAAAACAGGCGATTGCAAAACGGCCTGCACCAGAACCTTTTTAATTGTTGCCGGATGGAGAAACTGAAAAACATCCTCAAGCGGAAAGCTGTGCTGCTCGGCTAAGGAGATCGCTAGCCCATCGTCCGTTGCCGCTGCCTGTAATTCAAAATTAAAGGAACGGCAGAAACGTTTGCGTAATGCCAGCCCCCAGGCCTTATTGATACGCGCACCAAAAGGGGCGTGAATAATTAGCTGCATCCCGCCTGACTCATCAAAAAACCGCTCGGCAATAATCGTCTGCTGGCTCGGAACTGCACCTAATAAAGCACGTCCTTCAAGCAGATAATCAATCATTTGACCCGCAGCATAGTCACTGACATGACAGTTGGCGGCTAACCATTCCCTGGCTTTTTTCTGACTTTCAGGATTTGTTGCAGTTGATAATGGGAGTAAGGCATCTATTTTGGTTCGTAAACTGGAGACTTGCAAAGACAATTCGTTACTGCGAGCTGGTGCTTCTCCCAGCCAGAAAGGTACCGTGGGGGCTGCACCCTGAGCATCTTCAACAATGACTCTTCCTCTGGTATTTTCAACTTTGTACACTCTCCAGGACGTATTGCCCAACAGAATGACATCGCCGCGATGGCTTTCCACCGCGAACTCTTCATCGAGAGTACCTACTACAATCTCTTCAGGAACAGCAATTACCGTAAATAAATTGGTTTCCGGAATCGCACCGCCATTCATAATGGCCGCCATACGGCTGCCTCTTCGTCCCTTTACAATGCCATTGATTCGATCACGAAAGAGATAGGCTCCATAGCGCCCGCGAGAAGCGGCAATGCCTTCGCTGAGCATTTCCAGAACGGTGTTAAAAACCTCTCTTTTCAAATGACGATAAGGATAACTGCGTTTCACTAATTTGAATAATTCGTCCTCGTTCCACTCATCGGTGGCGCAGGCCGCCACTATCTGCTGGGCCAGAATATCCAGCGGCTGCTCGGGTATGATCAGCCGATCCAAATCGCCGCTGTAGATGCCATATACCAATGCGGCGCACTCCAGCAGCTCATCGCGGGTAGTAGCAAAAAAATGGCCTCTCGAAATAGCACCATGCCAATGACCGGCACGGCCCACACGCTGTAATGCAGCGGCTAACGCCCGTGGAGAGCCAATCTGGCACACCAGATCCACCGTACCGATATCAATGCCAAGCTCTAAAGACGCAGTAGCGACAATCACTTTTAAAGCGCCTGTTTTCAACCCATTTTCAGCTGCCAGGCGTAATTTGCGCGATAAACTGCCGTGATGGGCGGCCACCCATTCCTTGCCTATGCGGTTAGCAAGATGATGCGACATGCGCTCGGATAGTTTCCGGGTATTGACAAAGACCAGGGTGGAGCGATTCTGCATGGCCAACTCTGCAACGCGATCATAAATTTCATCCCAGACATCATTGGATGTGACCGACTCCAGCGCGGTTTTAGGAACTTCCACCTTAAGATCCAAATGCCGCTGATGACCTATGTTAATGATATTCGGAACGGCCCGAGAACTGCCGCTTAAAAATTTAGCCACTTCTTCAATGGGTTTTTGGGTCGCAGATAAGCCAATCCGGACAGGCAATTCACAGGCCAGCTTTTCCAGACGCTCGAGAGACAAGGCCAGATGAGTTCCGCGCTTACTATTAACCAGAGCATGGATTTCATCGACGATGACAGTGCGAACTGTTTTTAACAAAGCTCGGCTTTTTTCTGCAGTCAGTAACAAATAGAATGATTCCGGTGTTGTTACCAGAATATGAGGCGGCTTTTTCAACATCGATTGCCTGTCCTTTGCCGGTGTGTCGCCAGTTCTGACGGCAACCCGAATATCATCTATGATGATGCCAGCCGCATTCGCATTCTGCTGAATTTGTTTTAAAGGACCAAGAAGATTCTTTTGAATGTCGTTGCCGAGGGCTTTCAGAGGGGAAAT
The DNA here is from genome assembly GCF_900461555.1 of Legionella quinlivanii. NCBI lineage: Bacteria > Pseudomonadati > Pseudomonadota > Gammaproteobacteria > Legionellales > Legionellaceae > Legionella > Legionella quinlivanii. Next base: position 2,929,875 of record NZ_UGOX01000001.1, read on the forward strand.
ATAAATCACTTCGATTTGATTCTCTAACCTGTTCTCCACCGCTGCGCGCAGCAGTTGATCAATGCAGACCATAAAGGCAGCAAAGGTTTTGCCCGAACCGGTTGGCGCAGAAATTAAAGTATGCTCGCCAGCCAGGATTCCTGGCCAACCTTCAATCTGCGGTGCGGTAGGCGTCTCAAACTGATTAACGAACCATTCCTTAATTAAGGGATGAGCCCAATCGATACTATGTGGATAGGAAGAGATCATGGCTATAGTATAGCAAATCCCGGCTTTGCAAAGGACAAACCTATAGATTTGCAAAAACCCTATTTCAATTCTAAGTTTATTAAATGAACAGGGAATAGTGAGACCCCAAATGCTAGCCTTCAATCAGGATAAAGCAGAACAATTTTCGCAACATTTATTACTGCTTCTGAACCACGCCGCTTTAGCTTTAATGATATCGATAGGCCATCGCAGTAAACTGTTTGATGTAATGAGTACTATGGATGCGGCAAATAGTGAAACCATTGCTCAGAATGCCAACCTAAATGAGCGCTATGTTCGTGAGTGGCTCAATGCGATGGTCACAGGCGGCATCATTGATTATGATACACATCAAAAGCTTTATTCTTTACCAGCGGAACATGCCGCTTTTCTGACCCGGGCAGCCTCTCCGAATAATATTGCAGTGATCGCCCAGTTTATTCCTATTCTGGCTAACGTAGAGGATTTAATTCTGAATGCGTTTATACATGGCGGCGGCGTACCTTATGAAGCCTATCACCGCTTTCACAGCGTCATGGCAGAACAAAGCGGGCAGACCATTTATCTGGCTTTACTGGATAAAATTATTCCCCTGGTTAATGGGCTGAGGGAGCAACTCCAGCAAGGCATCAAAGTGCTCGATATTGGCTGCGGTTATGGTCGAGCGCTCAGCTTAATGGCCGAACATTTTCCCAATAGCCAGTTTTATGGATTCGACTTATGCGAAGAAACCATTAACCATGCCAATGCACTGGCCCTGCAGAAAGGTTTGACTAACCTTCATTTCATGCGTAGAGACTTAGCTAAATGGCATGAACAAAACCAATACGATTTGATTACCAGCTTTGATGTGATTCACGATCAGGCCCATCCAAAGGACGTCCTCAAGGCTGTTTATGAGGCCTTAAAACCACAAGGAGTGTTTTTAATGCAAGATATAAAGACTTCCAGTCAAGTAGAAAATAACACTAATCACCCTATTGCACCGCTGATTTATACCATTTCATGTCTTCATTGCATGACGGTTTCTCTGTCACAAAATGGAGCGGGGCTGGGAGCTGCCTGGGGAGAAGAGCTGGCGGAGGAAATGTTAAAAGATGCCGGATTTACCCAGATTGAAAAACGCTATCTTGAACATGACATTATGAATACCTATTACATTGTTCACAAATAAAGGATTTTGCTTAAAATTCAATCTATATTTTAAACAGGCTATTTTCGCAGGTTAAACATCATGAACTCTTTACGTCAGGCTGTTGTCATGTGTTTTTTAAGCCTGATTATTTCTTTTAGCCAGGCCCAGACTGTTCCAACTCAGCCTGGCACACTGCTTAATGATATCCATTCCGGCTTAAATCCTACCCAGCATCTACAAGTCATTCATCCGGTTTCAATAAAAGAGATTCAAGATACGATTCAGAAAGCCAGGCAGAAGGGTTTATCCATCAGTATTAGCGGTGGTCAACATTCAATGGGGGGACAACAATATGGCAGAGGCACTATTAATTTGAATATGTCTCGCTTTAACAAAGTAATCAGTCTCGACAGTGACAAAGGGATTGTGGAAGTTCAGGCCGGGATTGAATGGCCAGAATTAGTCACCTGGCTGCTTAAAAATCAAACTAATCCTCCACAGTGGGGAATCCGGCAAAAGCAAACCGGGGCCGACAAATTGAGTATTGGCGGCGCCCTGTCCTCCAATATTCATGGGCGCGGTCTTAATATGTCGCCCATAATTGAGGATGTCGAATCGTTTACACTCGTGGATGCCAATGGAGATTTGCTGGAATGCAGCCGCACTCAGAATGCCGAGCTATTTAAACTGGTTATTGGGGGTTATGGACTGTTCGGCGTTATTGCAACTATCAAACTGCGCTTGGCACCGGTAACCACGCTTGAAAGAGAGGTACAGGTAATTAATATTGATCAATTCATTCCTCTGGTGAGTCAGCGAATCAGAGAAGGTTATCTGTATGGCGATTTTCAGTTTGCAATTGATCCCGCCTCGGATGATTTCATGAAGAAGGGCATTTATTCTTTGTATAAGCCAGTCAATCTTCAAATGGATACGCAAAAACCCAAGAAAGAATTGTCGAATCAGGACTGGACAAAATTGCTGATATTAGCCCATAAAAACAAATCGGCAGCTTTCACAATTTATTCAAACTATTATCTGGGAACCAATGGCCAGCTTTATCGCTCTGACACGCATCAAATGGGATTTTATTTAAATAATTATCATCAGCTGATTGATTCCAATTCCTCGGAGATGATTAGCGAAATTTATGTGCCGAGAGATCAGCTGGTTCCTTTGTTTAATCAATTGCGCAACGATTTTCGCAAATATAAAATCAATCTGATATACGGAACTATACGTCTGATAAAAAAAGAGAATGAAAGCTATTTACCCTGGGCAACACAGGATTATGCCTGTATCGTTTTCAATTTCCATGTGGACCATTCAAAACAGGGCATCGCGAAGGCCTATCATGATTTCCGATTAATTATCGACAGGGCCTTGGAACATAATGGCAGCTACTTCCTGACCTATCATCGCTGGGCCAGAAAAGATCAGGTCCTTAAGGCATATCCACAATTTATTGAATTTTTAAAGCTTAAAAAGAAGTATGATCCTGATGAAATTTTTCAATCCAACTGGTACCGTTATTACAAACAAATGTTTAATTTAAATAGTAGCACCTCGTAATCATGTTATAATCGCCGCAAATTGTTTGTTTATTTTCATATGATACGAATCGCTTTTCTCTTAATCTTTCTGGTTTTTTCAATGAATGCCGGCGCCTATTCGTACTTTAAAAGCCGCATCAAATCCATTCCTCAGTCGACTCAAATTTTGATGAAACGATATACATGGAGACCAGGCTGTCCTGTTCCTATTAACCAACTGGTTTTAGTCAAACTTTCTTATTGGGGGTTTGATAAAAAAACACATGAGGGGATGCTGATTGTGCATCAGGACATTGCCCATGAAGTGGTAGAAATTTTTCGCCGTCTGTACCAAAAAAAATACCCTGTTGAGCAAATGAAATTAATGGAAGAATATAAGGGGAATGACGAGTTGTCCATGCAGGCGAATAATACCTCCGCCTTTAACTGCCGCGAAGTGACTAATCAGCCAGGCATCTATTCACAACATAGTTATGGACGTGCTATTGATATTAATCCCCTTATTAATCCCTATGTCAAAGGCGCTTTAATTCTACCGCAGCAGGCAAAGAATTTTGCAAGCCGAAAGCAAACTTATCCGGGAAAAATTGCTGAAAATACCCCGTTTTATCAACTTTTCAAATCCTATCACTGGGATTGGGGCGGCAGTTGGTTTGATTTGCAGGACTATCAGCACTTTGAAAAAAGAGCCAATGGGGAAAAAAGAAATCCCTACGGCTACTCTTGACTCCATTAACCGGATACAAGACCGGCGTTGTTGCGTAAACAGAACCAAGCAACTAACCTGTCGTCTTTGCGAACAAAGTGAAGCAATCCAGATAGAAACTTGAACAAAGCAAGGAGCTGGATTGCTTCGCAAACGCTCGCAAAGACAGTTTTTTGCGCAGCCATCTTCATTTACGCAACTATGCCTACAAGACCGCTATTTGCGCCAAAGGTTGTTTACCTGCCAAATCTGTGCTTAGTTTTAATGAGGGATATTTAAAATAACCGCAAAGGGAGCTTGTGATTATGGCAAATGGAATCACTAAACCAGCTAAAGCAGCAAGAAAAAAATCAGGTAACTTCTGGGAACCTATGCAACATACTCGCAGTATTGTTCAACGCTGGCATAAGCAGTTACTATCCGCCGATTTTTCAATTGAGGATATCAAAAGACTGGAAAATGAAATTCTTCAGGACAGCCGATTTCATCCAATTGATCTAAGCTCCAATGAAAAAATTACCTATAGTGATAGTGCCTATACACAAAAAGAAGCCATGATTGATTTTGTTCTGGCTGTATGCCCTTATCTGTCACTACATGGCTTGCATCAACTGACGTCCCTCGCCTTAACCAAAGAAATAAATACTATTGATAATACATTTTTACGCAATAATGAACTGGCTCGTTATTTACTGGTTTATGAAGCAGGGATTTATGCCAGCAAACCCAGTGAACTAGAAGCGATGTTATTGTCTCAGTTTAAGGAAATTGCCGGTTATTTTAGCGAAGAGGGCTGGTTCAATGTCATTAATCACAGTATCTTGCAAACATTGAGTAATTTAAAAAGAGATTATGCCGGCTTTGAAGCCTTGTATCTGTCAGAAGGAGTTTCTCCGGAGATGATTCACCGCTTAAAGCAAGCAGGATCTGAAGTACCCCTGTTTAAACCCGAGCAGGATCAGCCCGAGCTTCCTGAATGGTTTCATCCCCAGGAAGAACGAAAATGCCATCGTAAACTGCGCTTTTTTGGTTTTCGAGATAAAGAGGTTTCGCAATCCTATAGCCCCAATCCACAAAGTGCATCCAGGCTGGATTAAACACAGATGGACCTTGCCTTTCCAGGCTGCAACCTGCGAGGCTGAATAGTACCGGTGAAATAACATCCCGCAGCGGGTATTTTACTTCCCTGAATTTCGTGATATTTTGCAGCATCGAAGTTCACAGAGGCTATTTCATGCCGCAGCTTCATTTGTCCTCTCAAGAGAAAAAAACAATTGTGCTGGCTGCCTTAGGTGGAGCACTTGAGTTTTATGACTTCATTATTTATGTCATCTTTGCTCCCTTAATCAGTGAAATATTTTTTCCACAAAGTGATCGCCTGGCCTCATTGATGAGCGTCTATGCAATTTTTGCGATTGGCTATTTTATTCGTCCGCTGGGCGGAATCATTTTCAGTCATTTTGGCGATAAATACGGGCGAAAAAAAACCTTCCTTGTTTCTATTGCCCTAATGGCCATTCCTACCTTTCTAATAGGCCTTTTGCCTACCTATGAACAATTAGGCTTTGGCGCCAGTCTGCTGCTGATCATTCTTCGGGTTTTGCAGGGGCTGTCCATCGGCGGTGAAATACCTGGAGCACTCACCTTTACTTGCGAGCATGTTGCCAGAGAAAAGCGAAGTTTTGCCTGCGGTGTAATCTTCTCTTTTCTTAATATTGGTATTTTATTGGGCAATAGCTTAAGCTTGCTGCTCAATCAACTATTAACAGCAGAACAATTAACCAGTTACGGCTGGCGTATTCCCTTTCTTTTAGGGGGTGTCTTGGGCCTTATCAGCTTTATTATCCGCCGTCAGCTCAGCGAAAGCCCCCTCTTTCTGGCCCTGCAATCACAACATAGACAAACCCGCCTTCCATTTTTCGAAGCCCTGAGTAATCACTGGCGGCAGATTTTGCAGGGGGTAGGACTCACGGTGCTGGCCTGCGCCGTTATTAATTTATTATTCCTCTATCTTCCAGGCTATTTGTCCGGCGTTATGACTTATCCCAAACAACAGGCTCATCTCTTTAGTACGATTATGCTGGTAATCTATACCTTCCTGCTGCTCTTTTTCTGCTGGTTGGGTGATCGCCTTGGCCGGCGTCGGCTTCTTTGTCTTGGCGCCCTCGGATTTAGTATTTTCAGTTATCTGATTTTTCTGATATTAAGTTTTGAAACCATGGCAAGCTTAAGTACAGCCATGATGTTAATTGCTGTATTAAGCAGCATGATAATGGTTTATCCCAGCCTACTGGTGGATTTATTCCCTACATCCATCCGCTTTACCGGGATTGCGATATCCTACAACATTACTTTCGCCATTTTTGGAGGATTAACCCCATTAATTGCGACGCTTTTAATCAAGTATACTCAGAATAAGCTGGCACCAGGATATTATTTAATTCTTTGTGCATTACTCTGTCTGTTTTCACTCACGACAATCAGGACGTTGTGTTTTAACAAAAATGGCCCTGCTAAAGTGCAAAACAACTTATCCGCTTCTTTCGGAGAATAATATGAAACGATTGAGTAAACTGCTTATTCCAGCTTTCTTTCTAAGCTTAATGTTCTCAGGTCATGCCCAGGCCTGGTATGGTGTTTATGGGGGCGGAGGGTACAGAGATCACCATCATCACGGCTATGAACGCGGTTATGGCTGGGGTGGTTTTTACGGTGGCGGCTGGGGTCCAGGACCCAATGTCATCATCAATGTTCCAGCAGAACCACGCTATTATGTGCCCTGCGAAACCGTGCGCATTTGCGATCAGGCCACCGATCAATGCTGGCTTGAACGACACTGCGGGTAAATAGGCCGTTCTAAAATCCTCTCTCCCTCAGGGAGAGAGTTAGAGAGAGGGATTTAAAAATTAATCACTCAATTGTAATAATTATACTGTCATACCTGCACGGCATTGTTGCGTGAATAACGATAGATACTCAAAACCGTCTTTGCGAGCGTAGCGAAGCAATCCAGATTGAAGCTTGAATAAAGATAGGATCTGGATTGCTTCACTTCGTTCGCAAAGACGACAGCTTAGTTTGCCTGGTTCTTCTTAACAGTACTAAACATCACTTCATGAAATCATTCTCATTCACCCTAAGGAATAAACTTTTTTTACAGGCTTTGTCTACAATAAAAGAATTGGTCACCGATAATCTTCTGGAGCAAATATGCCCTGGACAGAGTTGTTTAAGAAAATAGACGCAATCATTTTTGATTTTGACGGGGTTATTTTTGATAGCGAATTTCTGCATTACCAAGCCTGCTGTCATGCACTAAAACCCTTGGGAACTCCGCTGAGCTATGAAGAATATGTTGAGCATTATCTGGGCTTTGTTGATAAGGAAATGTTCCCACGGCTGATACACAATAAAAACCACAAACTATCGGCACGGGAAATTGACGATCTGATTAATAAAAAAGTCGCCGCATACACCCAGCTTATCCAGACCCGTAATGAATTACCTCTAATCGCAGACTTCGAGGCGTTCCTTTTTAATGTAATTTCCAGGGTAAATCAGTTAGCCATTTGCAGCGGTTCTTCAAGAGCTGAAATTTCAGCCGTACTTTCCAAAGTAAGCCAGGGCAAACTGCTGCAGTATTTTCATACCATTGTCACCGCAGATGATGTCAAAACGGGTAAACCCTCTCCTGAAGGGTATTTATTGACTGCCAGCAAGTTGAATATTTCTCCAGATCGCTGCCTGGTTTTTGAGGACACACCCCATGGGATTGATGCCGCTAAAAATGCCGGCATGCACGTTATTGGCCTGTTAACTACCTACAAGAATCATCATATTGCCAATGCGGATCAGATTGCCACAGGCTTCAAACAATTGCTGGACGAAGCACGCCCGCTATGATTGAGGCATTTAGTTGCTTCTCATTCTATCTTTGCTTAGAATAATTCCTCCTGCATTTCTCTTTAGGCCGCCTGCAAAGAGATGGCCGCTCGCAAAGACGATTCCCTGGCAATGCCAGTCTGCCCTTTCGTTTTTCAGTTAGCTTATCGCCCATTGGAGATTCATAATGTTGGTTAAAGGACTAATTTTTATCCTGCTGCAATGCATTATTACATCGTTATTTGCACACACTGCCCATGTTCGCCTGCCCAATCCTGAGTTATCATTAATCCAAAAGGCAGAACGTCTAGGCCCATTAAATCACGAGAAAAAACTTAGCGTTACTCTCTGGCTTAAATTACGTAACCCAACACAACTGGATCAGCAGGTCAAGTCCATATACGACCCGCAAAGTCCGGCTTTCCAGCAATTTCTGAATGCGGATCAAGTGAAACGTGATTATCTACCCGATGATGAAACCATCAGAGCAATTAAAGCTTATTTTGAGCATCAAGGCATGCAGGTCGAGCCGCTCTACTCCAATCTGAAAATTACGGGAACTGCGGAGCAAATCGAGCAGATTTTTCACATCAAACTGAATCATTATCGTTACAAAAACAAGATTGTCTACGGCAATGATCAAGCCCCCCTGCTCCCCCGGGAAATCGCCGCTCATGTGGCGGGAGTCAGTGGACTGAGCAACATCCCTTACGCGAGCCCTAAACGGAGGTTTAAACCCAAAAATCTCAATATAGACACCGCACATTGGCAGCCAGAGGAAATAAAACTCCTTTGGGATTCATTTACCCCCGCCGCTCTGCCAACCACTACCTCTTTGCAAGGCGTGTCCGGCAGTCATCTGAGAACAGTCTATCAGCTTAATCAAATTCCCCCGGTTAATGGGGTAGCCATTGATGGAGCCAATCAAACCATTGTCATCATCGACGGCTGCGGAAATTCAACGCCAAACCAGATATTGGCACACGTTAATCATTACAATACAGAAAACAGCCTGCCCCAGCTTAACGCCAGTAACTTTGCGGTAGTCAAGCCTGACGGCTCTCCCTATACCGGCCCCTGCGCCAATCCCAATGGATGGGATGGTGAAATTATCCTCGATATCGACGCCTCTCATACGATCGCTCCGGCCGCCAATATTGTATTGGTGATGACTGATGATGTGAATAACGCAGAAGTAGCACATGCGCTGACCACCATCACCAGCAATCAATTTTCCATTGGCGGTTTTTCCAATGCCTATGTGGTATCCAATAGCTGGGATAATGATGTGGAACATCCATTTGAAATGCTGGAAGCCATTTTACAACTTTCAGCTGCCCAGGGTTTAAGCGTTAATTTTGCGGCCGGCGACTGCGGTGATCAAACCTATGCCAGCAGCTGGCCATGCAGCATTATGGGGGCAGAGCCGAGCGTGCAATATCCGGTCAGTTCAGCTTTTGTCACGGCTGTCAGCGGTACCAGTCTGTTTGTTGACCAATTATGGAATTATGCGTTTGAAACAGGCTGGGGAACCTTAGTCAATGGCTCCTTCTACTCAGGCAGTATGGGCGGAGTCAGCCGCTATCGCAGTGCGCCAGTTTGGCAGAGTTCAATTAGTAATTTTATTGTCGGCGGCTATCCTCAGGGTACGAATAACAAACGTGCCCTGCCCGATATTGCTATGCTGGGCGACCTTTACACGGGCTTATTAACCTATTCAGACGGCTGCAATCCCTGCTGGGATGGTGGTGCCAGCCTGGCAACTCCTTTATTTTCAGGTACACTCACGCTGGTCAATCAGGCGAGAGCGGCTCTGGCGGGTAATCCACACCCCATAGGCCTCGCTGCCCCCTATTTTTATGTTTATAACGCCAGTTTACTACAGAACAAAGCGATTAACCTGATCACCCCTCCGCATCTGGTCATCAGCGGTGCAACGCCAATCAATGGAGGTCCTGTTTCTGCCTTCAAGCTACACGATCCTTATTTTAATCAGGAGATTGGATTTAATTGGGATTCATCACTCACTATTGTAGAAAATCAGTTCTGGAATGATGTGGTCGGTGTGGGCTCCCCAAATATTCCTAACTTTGTCCAAATGATGGCTAGAATGTGAGAAGCAAAGTGAACAAATTAAATCAACTATTCAAAGTTTTAAGCCTGTTAACTTTATCTCTCATAAGCAAGCTGGCACTGGCCGGCTCTCCGGTATTCACCATGATCCCGCAAACGCCAGTGGTATTGCAATTAGCGAGCGGTGAGACGGCCATTGTTAAATATCTGGTAACTAACCAGTCGCTCAAACCACACACCATCACCATGAAGCCTATTGCCGGTGTTATTCAGTTAACTGATTCCGGCAGTTGCCCTAATCCTTTTACCCTTACCGCCCGGCAATCCTGTATTCTGAGTCTGCAGATTACCGCCAGTCAAATTTCCGGCAAAATCAATGAAGGACCGATTATTTGTCAAATAGCGCCTGACGGCAATCCCAGTCCACTGCTTTGTAATCAACCCAGTCCAGCTAACAGCCTGAATATCAGCGTACAAGCAGCAAATCAATACACAGTGAACATCAGTGCGGGCAGTGGCGGCAGTGTCTTCCCCAGCGGCACACAGGCGGTTAATAGCGGATCCAGCCTGCCATTGTATGCTAATCCTGCCCCGGGATTTTCTGTTTATCAATGGCTTGTCGACGGCTCGGTAGTGCAAATGGGCGGGAGCAATTTTACACTGACTAATATCACCGCCAATCATCAGGTTTCAGTCAGTTTTACCAGCAATCCTGTTTTTTTTAGCGGCGCTCAAAACGGCAATGTCTATTATTCATTTTCAGGCGGCTTGAGCTGGAGCGCAACGGTGCAAATGCCAGGTGCGGGTAGTCCGGTCAATAGTTTATGGATCAACCCTCTGGTGATGTATTCAGGGAATGCCAATGGCTTTATTTATTATTCCCTGAATAATGGGAATAGCTGGCAGCAAACCACATCCCCTGATGGCAGCGCCATTAACGCGGTGTTTGTATTGAATAATCAGCTGTATGCGGGAACCGCCAGTGGTTTTATTTACTATTCCCTCAATAATGGCAGCAGCTGGAATCTCCTTTCTTCTCCGGATGGAAGTGCGGTAAACGCTCTGTTTTTAACTAACAGTGCCTTTTATACCGGGACCAGTAATGGCAATGTCTATTATTCATCCAATAACGGTGTCAGCTGGACTGCGATCAATGGTTTGGTTGATGGCAGCCCGGTTAAGGGCGTTTATGTTGCCAATAACAGTCTATTTGCCAACACGGCAAACGAATATGTGTATTCCAGCAATGCACTTATGGGTGGGGGTAACTGGGGAAGTATTGCTCAGACCGTGTTTAGTCTTTTTGTTAATTCATCGGGTCTTTTATTCGCTGGAACTCAGGGAGGCTATGTGTATTCAGTTAGCGAAGGCCTGGATTTGGGTTTTATTACTTATAGCCCGATGAACGCAGTGGTGGTTTTAAATTGAAACAAAACTTGTGTCGGAGTAATCAATGCCTCTTGTAGCACGAAATCGATAATCCCGCCTCTAGAACGCTACGTACCCCTAAGAGACTACGTACCCCGCTTTATGCGGGGTATCCATAAAAATGGCAGTGAGTTTTAAAATGCTTTTGCCAATCAGACGCTCTGAGCAAGCTAATAACTCCTCTGCTGGGGAATGATACATTCAGAATCGAGCTTGGGGGCCCATGAGGGATCGCTTGTACAATCCTTTTTGTAAAAAACCTGCTGATAAACCCGCATATTAACAAATTTCCCTTCTTCATTTTGATCCGAATATACCCAGAGGGTGGTTCTTGAGGGATCCAGGGCAAATGAGCCGTCAGCGGGGAGTTTATTGGGGAAGTTTTTAAGTAATGGAGTAAAGTCTTTATAAGAGATTTTCGACTCAGGTGAACTAAGCCAGGTAACCAGCTTGGCATAATCTTCTGCGGTGGGATTTAAACCTTGCTTATCCCAGGCAATTATTACCGAAAATTGAGCCTGATTACCACTATAATCAAAAAGCTTTTTCTTGGCATCCGCATTCCATTGAAAGCTGCTCCAGTATTGGGTTTCACCATTGTCTGTAGTAATTGGAATTCCAAGGCTTTCGCTAACTTTCAGGATGGTCTGATAGGGGTTTGAGCTGGGGTTAGGATTGGGATTTCGGGGTGAAACATCCCCGCCCTTGTCGCTGATACTTATTATTTTCCCCACCGGACAAACACAGGCCGGATTTTTGTCTTTGCCAATGCTATGCGTGTCACCCCATATGTAGTCATTGAATAACTTGATATATAACTCTGCATGCTTCATTCCTTCAGCAGTCAATGCATGAGGACCCGATGCGGTATCCTCCGCATGCCGTACCACAAATACGACAGGCATGCAGCCATTCGCATTCCTGAAAGCACCTGAGGAACTACAGACAGATTCGGCAGCTGAGACATCAAAAGCAATCCATCCTAGAAAAAAAGCAATAATGAGTCTCATCTTAAGCTCACTCTCTGTTTATCTTCTTAACAGTTTAGCAGATGGCTGACTTTTAGGGCTGATGCATTTGTCTCTTAATTGATGACATAACCAGTTCTTCCGTTGCCCTGGCTATGTGGTTTTTAATGGATTTAATCTTTAGATTTTAAAGCATTTACAATCTGTTGTACGTGTGAATCAATTTCGCCATCATCCGAACTCAGGGAAAATACAGAGGCTTCTTTATACAAACGGTCATGCTGATGATGTCTGCTTTCTAAAAATTTTGCATAGTTTTCGACTGGCAAAAGAGGACGATTATAGGAGATTCTTTCTAATTGAATATTTAAACTGACTTGCAAATAGATAGTGAATTCGGAGGCCAATAATTTTCTGTTTTTTTCACTGAAGATAATACTTTCATCAGTAGTAACTACTATATTGTCTTTAGTCATTTGATACGCCAATATCTCCGACTGGCAATTTTGAAATGCCTGAGCACCCTGCTCACTGATTATTTCCTCTATGTTTCGACCGATGGAAGACTCCAGTGCAAAATCTGTACTTATAAATTTCCAGCCAAGCTCTTTGGCAAGTGCCTGTGCCAGAACCCCCTTCCCCGCACCGGAATGGCCAATAATAAAAATACGTTTACGATCTACCATGATAATTTTCCTCTTAATTGATACCAGGAAAAGCATTGTAGATCGCTCTAAAAAATGCAAGAAAAAATGATAAGTCGAGGATTGCAGTGCTGATATATAAAATACCGGTTCAAATATTCATTTTAACTAAATGCTCTGGTTATAGACTACACTTTTCTTGAGCGTGCCCATTTTATAGACAAGGAGAGTTATAATGAAAACTAAATTAACAGGTTTGGTATTCCTGAGCTGCTGTTTTATTGCCAGTCCAATTGCATTTGCTTCACAAACTTTAAGCACTCAGGGTCAAAGCAGCAACGGTTGTCAGCCTTCCTGTGCCGGCATACCGAAAGGACAATGTTCCTGTGTGACCACAAATCACATTAAATGCTGCGGTAAAAAAACAGATGGACTCACTTCCAAACCAGCAACCAATGACTAATATTCAAGAGATGGGCAATTGCCCATAGCCGACAGGCTAAGAATATCTGATCCCCTCTCCACCGCGCGCAGCGTGGGGGAGAGGGTTAGGGTGAGGGGGCTATAAATAAGGTCGCGTAGCGATTCATTACTCATTTTTGTGGCTATGATTTAATATCACAACAAAATGGAATCACTAACGTGATAAATTTTTTAACCCCCTCTCCCTACCCTCTCCCCCACGCTACGCGCGGTGGAGAGGGGATACTTTAAACCTTAGCCTGACGGCTATGGGCAAAATGCCCCCCTCACCTCGGAGATCGCTGTTATACCCATGGCATTTTATGGACAAAAAAAGTATACTGCGTAAAATTATTAACAATTTTATGGCAAATGCTTAAGTCCACCATCAAATTTAAATATGAGTCAGATCCTGGTTATTATGTGAGATTCAGGTGCGCAATCGATATCCCTCATCATGATTTTATTAATCAAGTGAATATTTGTATTACAGAATATGAAAATACAAACTATGAAAAAAAAACAGTGTGTAGCCTGAGCTTGAGAATCCCGCGGTCTTGGTCAGACAGCCCTGAAACACTGAAGAAAAGCAGAGAAGAGGAGGTCTCATCCTGGTTTAATAATGAAGAGAATTCTCTCTCTATTGACGATGAATCAAAGCTGATTTTTGCTTACATAACAGAACAGCAATGTGAACAAAAGTTGCAGGTTATTCTTGATAAACTTCCATTCGCTCCTGATGAAGTGCAGAAAATTAAAGGCTTTATTCAGAATAAAATGTATCGAACTACTGACGAGGTCTTGACTGATATTGAGCAGTTAATTAAAAAGGAACAACATGAAGAGGCCCTTGAAAAGACATTAACATGTATTGATTGGGGATATGGATGTGATTTATTACTGGTTGCCGGCGATCAGTTTTTTGAAAAACGCCGTTTTTTGGAAGCGATAGAGTGTTTTTCCAGGGTACCCTTTGAAAGTACGCGAATAAAAGCAAAAATAGAAGAGGCAAAACACACAATCAATGAAGCCCTTCATCAGCAAGCCTCACTGGAAACACAAATAAAATCCCTTAATGCCGAGCTGAAGAGATACAGGAAACAGCCTATAGAGAGAGTTGGTTTCTTTCCAGGTGAAGAACCAAGCTCACCGAGAATGCCGAAATAATTAACTTAAGGAACCCATTAATCGTTTCCAGATAGAGAACGCTTGCTGGTGGAGATTGTTAATGGGTTAAAATACCTTAGATATTCAAATGTATGACTTATGTTGTGAAAGCAGTCGTCCCAAAACAGAATGCTGCAGGCACTGTCCAGTAAGCTCGCGGCCTGCTCCATCGAATCACCATTCTTAACTACGCTAAAAAACTGATAATTAACAGACAGTTCCGGTTTTCTGATCTCACTCAAGGTACCTTCTATTTTGGGAAAAGTGATCCAACCCGCAAGCGTTTTCGGTTTCTCAATCGTTAATTCCTGCTCAGGAAATAATTGGACATGATAATGCAATTCCTCCAGATGCCTGCCCATGATCATCTTGTACATGTCAGGAACCATTGCGCCGGGCGTCCTGGCAGCGGCTTCCAGGAATATTAATTCCCCGGTTTGACTATGCTTGAATACTTCAATATGAAATGCGGATGAAAAACGGCCAAGCGCGTTTAAAACCCTTTCAGTGAAGTCTTTTAAACGAGAAAGCAGGCTATCATCGTTTACTGGAATGCTCCCCATAGGTGAGCCTTTGGAAAACCGTGCCAGTGGCCAGGCATATTGACCCGCCATAAAAAACTCGCTGCGATTGTTACGAACAATCACATCGCAATGAAACAATTCGCCTTCAATGAATTCATCAATTTCAAAATCCCAGGGCTTTTCCACAATTTTTGCAAGTACCGCTCGCAAGCTGGCTTCATCTGGAATATGAAATGTATCAATGCTGCTGACTAAATCAACCGGCTTAATAAACATTGGAAAGCCGATAGATTGGATCACTTCATTGATGTAAAGTTCAGCGTCAGTCTGGTAGGCTTTTTTCTCAAAGGGGGTAAATCGGGGAGTTCTCAACTGCCCCTGAAGTTTATTCTTTGACACCAGCTTATTTACATAAGGCAATACCTGGGCAAGAGAGTTTCCAGGGATACCATACTGTTCTCTTAATTGCGCACAGACTAACTGAGTACTGTCTTCATTGGATAAGAGCCGCAAATTTTTTGCGCCATAACGTTCAATAAGGCTCAATACAATGTGCTCTACTTCCTGATGATGGATTTGATGAAAACTCCTGTTATGAACAGGATGAATTTCATCAAAAAGCCCTTTATTCTCAGCAGAAAGATGACTTAAACAATAGTGGCTTCCAATCAGGATAAATGGAGTATCAGCCTTGTTTTTAAGCGCTGTCAAATCGGCTTTGACAGGGACCACATTGTATAGAAAAACATTAACAGTCATTTTCCCTCGAGGTGTAGAGTATCCTGAACAATCATAATATCAAATTAAATGCATTATGTACAATATTTTTTCAGATAATGCATTTTTCTCCTCGCTCACCCAACCGCTATCATCGATCGCAGCTCACTATTGTTGTTCAACTAACACCCAAATCAATCTATACTAGACGTATGTTAATCTGATGAACGCAACGGATGAATCCGACTCAGAAGTTAGAAATTCTTGAATTGCTCTTTAATAGCATGCCTTTTAATTATATTTTCTGGAAAAACAAAGAAGGCGTTTATATGGGGGCAAATACCAATCAAATCGCCCTGTTTGATCATAATGGACAAGGTTTCATAGGTAAAACAATTTATGAAATAATAACAGATTATGAAGCTGCCAGGAAAATCGACGAGATTGATCGGAAAGTAATGCAGGATGGAACCCCACTAACACTCGAGGACCTGGTCACGACCGCGCAAGGCGAACAGCGGGTTTTTCTGACGCAAAAGCAACCTATTCGTAGTCGCAGTGGAGAAATTGTCGGCCTCCTGGGCTTCTCAGTCGATATAACTGAGCGCAAAAAAATGGAAGATGAGCTGAGGCGCTCCAAAGAGCTTGCCGAAGAAGCCAATAAAGCCAAAACCGAATTCCTTGAGAACATGCGCCATGATATTCGGACGCCCCTGACTGGAATTGTTGGATTTGCTGATTTGCTCAAGATGGACTCCAATACCCCTCATATTCATGAATATGCCGATAACTTAATCGCCTCCAGTCATGCGCTGCTTGAGCTGATGGATGAAGTACTGGAAGCGATTCGCGTAAGCTCGGGAGAAATTCCAAAGCTGAAGAAAAAATTCGATTTGCGGCATTCGTTAGAACACGTGATAAAACTGAACCGGGCCCGCGCCGCGCAAAAAAGTTTGTCGCTCTCTTTGGATTTTGATAAGTCGATACCGCGTTATGTGATTGGCGATAAGGTACGCATTCATCGCATTGTCCTTGAGTTAGTAGCGAATGCTTTAAACTTTACTGACACTGGATTTGTAAAACTGTCCGCTTTGCTTGCCAAACGGCAGGGGCAACAGCTGGTAATAAAACTAACTATCGAAGACTCAGGAATTGGCATTCCCAAAGATAAACAACAGGAGATCTATGTTCAATTCAAGCGTCTTACTCCTTCCTACCAGGGCATTTATAAGGGCGCTGGTTTAGGGCTGTCAGTAGTCAAACAATTCGTGGATGAACTAAACGGAGAAATTTATGTCAAGAGCGAACCACGGATAGGCTCCTGCTTTACCTGTATAATTCCGCTGCAAGAGCCGCTGCTTGATGACGATTTGGGAGTCGAGGAGTATTCATCAACAGCGGAAGATGAACTCTATGAAACAACCTATGCACAGCAAATTAAACCGCCCGGCCCTTTTGTGCAATCTCTGGAGCATCGGGTGCTTGTGGTCGAAGATAATATTATCGCCCAGCATGCGGCTAAATCCCTTCTCACCAAGCTTCAATGCACCGTAGATATCGCAGAAAATGGAATAAAGGCGCTAGAGCTTTGGAAAATGCAGCACTACGATTTAATTTTAATGGACATCGGCTTACCTGATATTGATGGTTACGAAGTAACGCATGCCATTCGCGTCCATGAATTAACTAA
Organism: Legionella quinlivanii; assembly: GCF_900461555.1. Taxonomy (NCBI): domain Bacteria; kingdom Pseudomonadati; phylum Pseudomonadota; class Gammaproteobacteria; order Legionellales; family Legionellaceae; genus Legionella; species Legionella quinlivanii. The sequence goes on from NZ_UGOX01000001.1 coordinate 2,947,073, forward strand.
AAAAACACATACCCCGATTATTGCTCTGACTGCTCATGCCGGTGATGAAAATAAAAAACGCTGTATTGATGCAGGCATGAACGCAGTGCTCACCAAACCTTTGACCGCTAAAAATTGCTCTGATATTGTCATTGCCTTTATTCCAGGACGTCATGCGCCCGAGAATGGCCCGGAAAATAGCTATCGTTCCGACCTGCCTCAAATCGAATCGCATCTATTCAAACTGAATGCATTCCCACTGCTGGATATTGAAGAAGGACTTAAAACCAATGGAACTGAGAGTCAACTCGCCGACATGCTTAGCTTCATGGTGAAAGACTCCCTGCCTCAGGACTTTCTTTTAATGAAGGAAGCGCATAATCAGGGAAATTGGGAGAAAACCCAGCAACTGGCTCATAAGATAAAAGGCGGCGCAGTCTACGTGGGGGCTCTTCGTATCAAAATGGCCTGTCAATATCTGGAACGCTACTGGAAGTCAGGTCAAAGGAAATTACTGGAGCCTCTTTATCAGCAGGCTGCAGCGGTTATTACGGAGAGTATTCGAGCGATTAATGAATGGCTGGAAGAAAAAAGACTATAAGCACTTTGATCATTTATGCTTGTCTACCAGACGGATACCATTCGACTCGATGATAATTTCACCACGTTTATAGAGCTGGCCTATAGCACTTTTAAAGCTCTTTTTACTCTCGCTAAACGCTCGCATGATTTCGAGAGAAGTGCTCTTGTCGTGCAGAGGGAGAAAGCCGCCATTTTTTCGTAAATCACTTAAAATCCGCTGCGAAAGATCCTGAATATTTTCCTGCCCCATTTTTCTCAGAACAACATCAATTTTTCCATCATCGCGTACAGTTTTGATATAACCACGGGTTCTTTTACCATACTGCAAGGGCTGGAAAATATCAGAAGAATGAATAAGCCCCCAACTACGATTATTAATAATCACTTTTCGACCAAGAGGACTGGCATCCGCAATTAATAAATCCACTTCTTCACCACGTGTGAATTGACCAGGATTTTTTTCTAAAAAGCGATCCAGTTTGGAGCTTGCAATTATTCGTCCCTGATTATCCAGTTTGGCATAGACCAGATAGGATTTATTTTTTTCCATCGGACGCTGCTGTTCAGGCACAGGAACAAGTAAATCCTTATCCAGCCCCCAATCAAGAAATGCCCCCACTCGATTCACATCAATCACTTTCAAAAGTGCACAACTTCCCACCAGAATAGCGGGCTTGGAAGTAGTGGCAATCATTCGATCATCGGAGTCAAAATAGATAAAAACTTCAACCAGATCACCCAAGGCTGTATCTTTAGGGACATATTTCCTGGGCAGCAGAACCTCTCCCCAATCATAGGCATCCAGATACACACCAAAAGCCACCTCTTTGATAACCCTTAATTTATTATACTGTCCGACTTTAATCATAATCTGCTCTATTTAGTACTATTGCCGAGCTTATCATAAAAAGCGTTTTCCCGCTTGCGGGTGAGGAGCGCAGCTACATTAAACAAATAGAGACCATGATAATTTTAGGATTTGCGAAATAATTGTATTTTTTATATAGTTAATCCCGCTATATTTAGCGTCACGAAATAAAAGGATTTAGAAAATGATGTACACAAAAAAATATTTACCTTTGCTTTTAGCAAGTATATACGCTTCAGGAAGTGCTTTTGCGGGAACCATGGGTGAGGTAGGCTGTACATCAGTACTTTGTGCTGTTGACGCACCTGGTGGTTTCTATCTCGGGGGAACAGCTTATTATGTAAAACCCAGTGAAACTGGAATTGGCATGGTAACTGACAGCTGGTTATTTACTAGCCCGGGTGGCTTTACTGCTAGAAGCAAACCGTTTAATCCCCCGCATCGTTGGGCAGGAAACGTCAAACTGGGATACGATTTCCCTATGTCTGCCAATAATATCGAAGCCAACTATTTGTTTTTAGAAAATAAAACACATGCAACCAATGATTTCTCAAATGGCTCAATTGGATTTGGCAGTATTTTATTTCCTGATGCAACCGTTCCTCCATCCTTCGGTTTTGTGAGCGACGCTCAGTTAAAATATGAAGTTGATCAGGTTGATCTGAGAGTTGGAAGAAAATATACCGATGTAAATCATAATTTCTCAATACGGCCCTCAGTGGGTGTTCGCTATGCTGAACTGAAACACTCTCTTACCTTTGCTGCTCCTGGTAATATGATTAGCAAATATGACGGTGCAGGCCCAATGGTCAGTATCGAGGGAAATTATATGCTGGCTTATGGAATTGGACTGGTAGGCTATTTTGATTATGGTTTGTTAGCCGGGCAAAGCCAGACAAATTCCTATGTAAGTCTGGCAGGTACAAACTTCGGATTTAGCTGGCCAAAACAGGATAGAGTCGTAAGCAGTATAACGGCAAGAGTGGGTGCTAACTATTCTTATGCATTTTCAAATGCTGCCAATTTAACTCTGGAAGCGGGTTATCAGGTTAACGAATTCCTCAATGCAATGGACACAATCAGAGGAACAATCGCTTTTGATGGTATTCAGCGCATTAATGGACTTGAGACCAACGACTTCGGCTTTCGGGGACCGTATATTAGTTTGACAGTACACGCTTAGTTCTTCATTAAAAGCATCAGGTTTTCCACTCCTGATGCTTTGCTCAACATAGATAACCTTACTGTTTAGTATCATACATCTGACATAATTCATTCTTACTTATGGCAAAAATCCAGGCCTTATCCCATTAGCCCCTGTCATTAAGTCCATAAGTATCTACACATCTCAGAAAACAGAGTCAGCTCCTCGCTTCTACGTTTCTCGGTCTACTCTTCGTTTCTACGTACCGCGCTTTATGCCTGAGGCTCCCCTCATTATTTATATAGTCAACGGATGATTAATAATTACCCAAACAGATCTATTGTCGTGTCGTTCCCTCGTAGGCGGGAATCTATTTCTCAGGATAATTCCTAACGTTGTTTGCAAGATGGATTTCCGCCTACGCGGAAACGACACAATTAAAGTCATTTTGACCTGATAAGCTACTTTTTTTTAACGAAAAAATGAGGGGAGCCCTCAGGCTTTATGCGCGGTATCCAGACAATGCGTTTGATTGGCAAAAGCATTTTAAAACTCACTAGCATTTTTATGGATACCCCGCATAAAGCGGGGTACGTAGGCTCTTATAGGAGGAATTCGGCAATCACTTTAACTTAAGAATGATAAATGATTTCAAAAAAAATCAGCCCACCAATCAATCACTTTGCATCAACTTATCAATGACAGTCATATTTTAATCTAAACTAAGCATAAATGTGTCAATGTTTAATTAAAAATGGATCACTCGCAATGGAAGAAAAAAGAGAAGTTAAGGACAATAATGGAATGCCATTCTGGCTGCAGTATGCAGATCTATACCTCAATTCTGAGTTTTTTAAACGGGGGTTATTAATCATTACTCCGCACACAGAGGATAAATCCGTTTCCCAGGAAGCGCAGAGTTTCGTTATCAACAATCGTGAATTTTATTTCCACCAGGAACAAAACGGTAAAAGCTCACTCAGCCCGAATGCCCGTGCTGTTAAAAAAACCCAGACCTTATTGGCAGCCCTAACCCATGCCTCAGGCCCAAAGAACCTTTTGCCATTACCTGAGAAACCCACTGTGCTGTTCAATAAACAACGACGCGATGAAATATTTTTACCCCTTCTTTTTAAAAATCAGAATACAACCCTTGGCACTTACATTTACCCCTGGTTAACCAAGTCATCTTCAGCATTTCAGCAATTTAATGGCTTTAGTCAATTTGTTACAGCCGGATGTATGTTTGGAGCGAGCCTTCGGGCGGTGCCCGATAAAGGGGAAGAAATTGAGTTGATCAACCATCAGATTCGCCTGGAGCCTGGTGCTACGATTACCGCGGTTCGCCATGAAAACCCTCTGGATAACGCCGAGGATAAGACCAGTAATCCCTTCGAGCTAATACTATTAAACGAGTTCGAGAAGAACTGTCTGTTAATGAAATCACTCGCCAAGCCCAATGCCGATATTACCATACATTATCATTTGCCTGTCTATGACTATCTTTTGTTTGGACTCAAACTTTCCTTCCATCAGCAAATCACCGATCAGGCATTTGGCGAATTTGTTAAACTGATTTTGGAACGAAAAACTTTTTACCAGAAACAGCTGAGTCAAGTCGCTTCTCAACAAGGAATCAAAGTCATTTTTCAATCGCCCTTTGATAACCTTTTGCAGGAATTAAACTCAGAAAATCCATCAGCCTCACTATCCAGCCAATTCAATTTAAGTAGTTTTTTTGCAACTCAAAACCCGTATGAAAGAGAGAAATCATTCGTTAAACTATGCCTGAATCGTTTAGCTGAAAATGAGATAAATCCTTTACATAAACAAGTCTGGCAAGATGCGTTAAAAGCCCAGGAAACACTGCCAGAGACATTGGAAGATCTGTTCAAATTAGCCAATGCAGTGTTTATCGCGGCATCTGCCAGAAATCAAAAACCCTATGAAACCTGTTCTTTACTTCCATTATCCGAGAAACAAATCCAGTTACACTATGAAACCTTGCATACCCAATTCGAGAAACACTTTCAGAAAGACCAGAATCCTTATCCTCCTGCTGTAAATATAACCGGTATGGAACCGGTGATAACCTATTCGCCAAACACCAAAGGTTTACTATTTTATTTCGCCTGCTGCCTGCAAACCTTGTCTGGTTTAATTTCTAATCAGAAACTCGCCCATCATGCCGCTCGCAATATCGGCTTTTTCACACAATCCGCATCCACCAGTCCAAAAGAAAACGCAGGCGGCGAGCTATCTGGCCCCGTAGACTTGCCATCCCTGCTCCCGGAAGCAAAACCAGTTTTGAAACACTAAAATGAGATAAGAGATTGATAAAAGGATCACTGATGAAAAATTCAAGTATTAGCCCTGAAACGCAATTAAGTGAGATAGAGCAACTCTTGAGCATTGACCATCGCCAGAATCATAGCGTTGAAGACGTTCTTGAAAAAGTCATCCGTTATTATGAAACCATTATCGGCTGCATGCCTGGTAACGTGTATTGGCTAGATAAAGAGGGGCGTGCCGTAGGCTGCAACAAGAATGTGTTAAACATGTTTGGCTTAGACTCTATCAATGATTTCAAAGGTTTGAGTTTCGATGAAATGCGCACTATCGGGCGATGGAGTGATACCGCCGCTCAATCTTTTAAAAAGGACACTCTCGAAGTCATTGCCACAGGCCTTCCCAAGTTAAACATTGAAGAACCTCCGATTCCCCATAGCGATGGACGTATTATTCATTTTCTCACCCATCGGGTCCCCCTTTTTGATGACAAAAAAGAAATAATTGGCGTAGTTGGGATTTCAATTGATATCACTGAGCGAAAACAATTGGAACAGGCACTTAAAGAAGCCAAAGAACGTGCGGAAGCCGCCAATCAATCTAAAAATGAGTTCATGGAAAACATGCGGCATGACATCCGCACCCCGCTGACCGGCATTGTAGGCTTTGCAGACCTTCTAAAGATGGAGCCTGATCTCCATAATATACAAGAGTATGCCGATAATCTGGTCGCTTCCAGCCACGCGCTTTTGGACCTCCTCGATGAAGTCCTTGAGGCCATTCGCGTAAGTTCAGGCGAAATTCCAAAACTTAAGAAAAAGTTTAATCTTTTTGAGGTCCTGGAGCATGTGATTCAATTAAATCGTGCCAAGGCTGCACAGAAAAAACTATCGCTTTCCATGCATTTTGATTCCTCCCTGCCAAAATACGTGATTGGTGATAAAGTGCGGCTTCACCGAGTCGCCTTAGAGCTATTGGCTAATGCCTTGAATTTCACTGATAGGGGTTTTGTCAAACTGTCAATCTGTCTTGCCAAACGCGATGAACAGAAACTGGTCATTAAGCTCGCCGTCGAAGATTCCGGAATAGGTATCCCCAAGGATAAGCAGGAAGAAATTTATGTGCAATTCAAGCGGCTAACTCCATCCTATCAGGGTATTTATAAGGGAGCGGGCCTTGGTTTGGCCGTGGTGAAACAATTCATTGATGAACTCAATGGCGAAATTTATGTGGAAAGTGAGCCTCTGAAAGGAACCTGTTTCACCTGCTTTATTCCTCTTCAAAAGCCTCTCCTGGAGGATGAATTTGGAGTCGATAGCACGCTGGGAACAACGCTGGAGAGAGCCTATGAAACGGCTCAGCAAATAAAGCCTGCTGCTATGACTAACCATCGCTTTCGCGTTTTGGTTGTGGAAGACAATGCCATTGCACAGACGGCTGCCCGCTCCATTTTATCAAAATTAAACTGCGAAGCAGAAATTGCAGAGTCAGGAAGAGCGGCAATCGATCTCTGGAAAAATGGTCATTATGATCTGATTTTAATGGACATCGGCTTACCGGATCTGGATGGATATGAAGTTACTCATCAAATCCGTGTCCAGGAATTAGCAAAAAAAACACATGTTCCGATCATTGCACTAACTGCCCATGTGGGCGATGAAAGCAAAAAACGCTGTCTTGAGGCCGGCATGAATGCTGTACTGAGCAAACCGCTGACGATAAAAAACTGCGAGGACATGCTGGATGCATTTATTCCTGGCCGCAGATCAAAAGAAGAAGCTCTGGCAGAAAAGCAAAATGATACAACAACGCTTAACTTACAGGAGCATTGGTTTCAGCTTTCAGAGTTTCCTCTGCTAGATATTGAAGAAGGATTAAAAACCTTAAACGATATTGACAGCCTTTCTGAAATGCTTAAGTTCATGCTGTCTGAATCCCTGCCCGTCGAGACCGAGCAATTAGTACTTGCTCATCAGCAAGGAAACTGGGATAAAACTCAGCAGCTGATACACAAGATTAAGGGCGGCGCTGTGTATGTCGGCACGATCCGGCTAAAAATGGCCTGTCAATACTTTGACCGATATTGGAAATCCGGGGAGCGTGAATTATTAGAACCGCTTTATCAGCATGTACTCACTATTATTGAAAACAGTAAAGAAGCCATCTCTCATTGGCTAAACAAGAATTAATTGCCAAACACCTGAGGTGTGCAATTAGAAAGCCTGCATATCGCTCAATCCATTTACGATGGAATACTTCCCTGATACTGTTTAATATGATCAGATGCCTGGTGCGCTTGCCGCAATTGATTGAGTTATTGAACTGATGAATGTTGACAATATACATCCTGAAAAGCTGCCATACCTGGGCTTTGGTTTAGGCTTGCGCACGCAACACTATGAAGACATATTAAACTATTTACCTGACACAGACTGGTTTGAAATCATCAGCGAGAACTATCTTATTCCAGGCGGAAAGCCTTTGTATTATCTTGACAAAATTCGCGAGCACTATCCTATGGTTATGCATGGCGTCTCTCTGTCATTAGGCAGTAGCGATCCCATTCAGTGGGATTATCTTAAACAAGTGAAGGAGCTGGCTTCCCGCATCGAACCAGTCTGGATATCAGACCATCTTTGCTGGACAGGCGTGAATGGTTTGAATATGCACGATTTGCTTCCTGTACCCTACACTAAAGAAATAATTTTACATATTGTGTCACGGCTGACACAGATTCAGGATTACCTGAAGAAACCTTTTCTAATAGAAAATGTTTCCAGTTATCTTAGCTATAAGCACTCGGAGATGACGGAGTGGGAATTTATCACCAGTATCCTGAGACAATCTGGTTGTTATATGTTGCTCGATGTGAATAATGTCTATGTGAGTGCAGTGAATCATGGTTTTGATCCCATGGATTATTTGAATGCACTGCCGCCGGAGAAAATCATCCAAATTCATTTAGCCGGACATTCCAACTGCGGCAATTATCTGATAGATACCCATGATGCATTCGTTATTGAACCGGTCTGGGAGCTTTACGAAAAAGCGGTTCAACGATTTGGACCAGTATCAACCATGATTGAGCGTGATGACAATATCCCACCGTTAGCTGAGTTATTAACTGAGCTTGGGAGAGCCAGAGAGGTTGCCCGTCTTGCTATGCAGGAGCATTGCTATGAGTAACTGGGAACAATTGCAACGGGATTTTCAGAATTATTTACATTGCGGGCATTTGGACATTGAACAGGCAGTTGTGGGTACCGCGCTTGCATCCGCGAAGACCTGTCTGCAGATATATCGTGATGCCTATCAAACACGCCTGGAAAAGGCAATGGCCAGCAACTTCCCTCATCTTAAGACATGTTTAGGGGATGAGGTTTTCCATCAAATGTCCCTGGATTATCTGGCGTCTTACCCTTCTACCTACCGCTCCATTCGCTGGTATGGGGATAAACTTGCATCTTTTTTAGCAAGTTATTATCGCGAGCCGTTTATCGCTGAGCTTGCGCAATTTGAATGGAATATGACGCTTGCCTTCGATGCTGCAGAGAGCTCTGTATTTCAGTTAGATCAGATGGCAGCGATCCCAACCGAATTATGGGAAAGCATGATTCTGAAAGCCCATCCTTCATTAAGCCGCATGAATTTTTCATGGAATGTGGTTGACCTCTGGGAAGCCTTGGCTAATGGTCAGGAACTCCCGACGATGAACAAGAGTCTTAAGCCCTCGCCCTGGGTATTGTGGCGCCATGAATATAGTAATCGCTTTTATTTACTGGCAGATGATGAAGCCTGGGCTCTTGACAAAACATTACAGGGATTATCGTTCGGAGAACTCTGTGAAGGCTTATGCCAATGGCATGATGAAGATATGATTGGCATGCGAGCTGCTTCTCTTTTAAAAAGCTGGATTCAGTCAGGATTTATTACCGATATTTCATTTCAATAATAAGGATATTTACAATGATTAATAAAGACAAGCTTGTACAATCAGCAATTACAGCTTTTTTAGTGCTGTCTTCCAGCCATTCTGCCATTGCAGCCTCAGAGACCACAGATTCAGGATCTAATGAAAAATGCTATGGTATTGTAAAAGCAGGTATGAATGATTGCTCTACAGCAACCTCCTCTTGCGCAGGATCTGCCACCAAAGATAGTCAACCAGACGCATTCGTGTTTATGCCTAAAGGTCTCTGTGATAAATTGGTAGGCGGGAGCCTTAAATCAGAGACAAAACCAGCTAGTTAGATGCAGGCGTTTTTGTCAAAATAAGAATAATCAAGGGAGTTAATGATGATAATAACGGTTCTCTTTCGCCAGTTGCTGGTCCTAATGATAGCATTGCTAGCCTGCTTTCCCCTTCATGCGGCAGAAAAATGGACACTCGACAATCAACATAGTTATGTTTTATGGCGAATTAAACATTTAGGTTTTTCTACTCAGACAGGCAAATGGTATGTAAACGGATTTGTGATTCTGGATAAAGAGAATCCTGAGAACAGTAAGGTGGAAGCGACGATTGATGTAGCCCGCTTTATTACTGGAATACCGGAATTAGATAAGCATCTCCAGGGCCAGTTATTTTTTGATGTGAAACGCTATCCTACAGCCATTTTTGTTAGCGACAAGGTGGAAATGACGGGTAAGAATAGCGCTAATGTGCATGGAATACTCACAGTGCACGGGGTGAGCAAGCCAATAACCCTGGCTGTTACGCTTAATAAAATTGGGAAAAACCCTATTAATGACCGAATGACTGCCGGTTTTGTCGCCACCACTGAATTGAAACGCTCAGATTTTGGTATAAAAACCTTATTACCTGATCTGGGTGATGATGTGAGCATTGAAATTGGTGCAGAAGCCTATCAGCCTGATACTTCGGGAGATCACAATGCGTCTCAAAAACAGTAACAGTCATTTTGGTCTGGTTGCTATTTTATTGCATTGGATTATGGCTGTTCTAATCATCGGTTTGCTGGTCATAGGTATTTATATGGTAGAACTGCCTATCAGCCTGCAAAAACTGAAACTGTATGGTTGGCATAAAGAATACGGCTTATTGGCCCTCGCTTTGGTGGTAGTCCGATTGTGCTGGCGGATAATTAATATTAGTCCTGAACTATCATTACCGCGATATGAAATTATTGCAGCGCGGATTGTGCACTGGGCTTTTTATGGCTTCATGTTCGCTATGCCCATTACCGGCTGGCTTATTACTTCCGCAGCCGGCTTGCCTGCTTCATTTTTTGGCTTATTTACTTTACCCAATCTCATTGCGCCTAATGAAGAACAACGGCAGTTGTATGAGCTTGTTCATGAGTGGCTAGGGTATGGATTGATTGTGACGATTCTTCTTCATGCCAGTGCTGCTCTGAAGCATCATTTTATCAATCGGGACAATGTATTAAGGAGGATGATTTCATGATTATTGAAAAAAGGAAGTGGCCATGGCTTTGTTTGGCTATGATCCCTCTGTCAGTAAAGGCAGAGCCGCCTTCCTGGCAGATTGTTCCAGCTGAAAGTCAGTTGATCTTTACCGCAACTCAGAATGGAGCCCCAGTTTCAGGGGAATTCAAGCATTTTTCTGGCACAATCCTTGTTGACCCTAATGACTTAAAAAATAGCAGCATTGACATTATTGTCGATATTAGCTCCATCAGTGCCTCTTATGCTGAGTTAAAAGCGACATTGATTACCCCTGATTGGTTTAATGCCAAGCTTTTCCCAAAGGCTGAGTTTAAATCCACCCAAATTGAAAAAACAGGTGAAAACGCTTATCAGGCAAAAGGAATGTTGACCATTCGCGATAAAACACAGCCGGTTGTCTTATCATTTACAGGAAAGCAGTCTGATCCGAACAAAGGTGTTGTGACTGGAAGCACTGGAATTAAACGCATCGCTTTTGGAGTAGGACAGGGAGAGTGGTCAAGCACCGATGAAGTAAAGGACGAAGTAACTATTAATTTTAAAGTGACTGCAATTAAAAAATAAAGCAGGAGTTTATATGCGACTTTTCAAAACCCGATTGCTGGGTATTTTGCTATCCTTTTTTTTAGTGCAATCTGCCGTCTTTTCTGAAGCCGCTGATTTTGGCGTGGCAGTGCAAGGCTATGATGTAGTAGGATATTTTACGGATAAAAAGCCTGTCAAAGGTAATGGCGATCATGTGGTTTTTTATGATGGATTGAATTACTTGTTTGCCAGTGATGAGCATAAGAAAATATTTACTGAAAATCCTGAAAAATACCTGCCTCAGTATGGCGGCTGGTGTGCTTTTGGTACTTCTGTAGGTAAAAAAATACCTAGCGATCCCTTGGCGTGGGCTATCGTTGACGGAAAGCTTTATTTGAATCTAAATGCAAAAGTACAGAAGATTTGGAGTAAAAATACTCAAGATTATATAAATAAAGCGGATAATAATTGGCTAAAGATTAAAGACAAAGCTCCTTCATCGCTTTAAGTTTTCAAGGGGAGATGTGTGCACTCCCCTTCAAGCCCATCGCTCAATCCATTTACGATGGAATACTTCCGTGATACCGTTTCAACCTGAATTTATTTTTGAAACTGAAGGGATTCACATGTCATCCATCCTCAAACCGCTTGGCGTTTTAGTTTTTTTATTTTCTGCCTGTCATGCAACAGCAGCCATCCGAGTCGTTAATAGCACTTCAAACGATGCCAACACCATTGGAACCTTGCCTTACTGGCTTTTAAACGCCGACAACGGGGATACTATTGACTGTAGTTCGATTGCCGGACAATCAATTATATTAAGCGCTTCACTCCCTGCAATTACTAAAAATTATACGATTAATGGAGCAGGAATCACCATCGATGGTGCCAGCAGCTATCAAGCCTTTCAAATAGCCGGTGGAAGCACTGTCATTAATAACATCAGGATTCAAAATGCCCTTTCCAAAGGGGGTGATGGCGGCGATGGATATTCGGGTGGAGGAGGCGCTGTAGGCGGTGGCGGCGCTTTATATATTCATGGAGATAGCTCACTAGTCCTTGCAGCTTCGAGTCTAATTAGTAATACGGCTCGGGGCGGTAATGGAGGAGCGGCGAATAACAATGGTAATGCCGGCGCCGGTGGAGGCGGAGGGTTTGGAGGTGGAAATGGCGGCAGCTCATTAACTATTGTCTCAACAGGGGGTGGCGGTGGAGGCCATAGCAACGGCGGAAATGGCGGCTCAAGCTCTTTTGTAAATGGCAGCAATGGCATTTACTTTGGAGGGGGTGGCGGCGGTGCTGGTATTAATACTGTAGTGCCCGGCGGCTCAGGCGGCAATGCAAGCCCAACGGGTATATTTGTGGGTGGAGGCGAGTCCGGCGGTAACGGTGGAGGAGGTGCCGGAGACAGCCAGGATGGCTTTGCGGCCACTGGAAGTGGAGGTTCAGGTATACCTGGAAATGGAGGTAACGGTATTGGAGCTGATTTATTATTTGGAGCTGGCGGCGGAGGGGGTAGCGCTTCCGAGACTGGTTTCCCCGGCGGAATTGGCGTAGGTGCCGCGGGTGGCGGCGGCGGTTCTAATTTCTCAGGAGGAGCAGGAGGATTACTGGGCGGCGGTGGCGGCGGCGGTCTTGGTGCTTTTGGAGGCGAAGGCGGATTCGGGGCTGGCGGCGGAGGAGCTGTAACTGGCGGTATAGGGGGTGGCAGCTTCAATGCTGGCGGGGGCAATGGCGCCTCAGACCCTAATGGTATAGGAGGCGGCGGTGGCGGTTCCGGGCTGGGAGGCGCGATTTTCATCCAAAGTAATAGTACCCTCACTATCATCGACGCTCAACAAATTGCCAATAATAGCGCCATTGCCGGAATTGGCGGTTCCTCAACTAATGAAAGTGATCCTGGCTACATTCCTCCCGGCGATGGAGCGGCTATGGGCCATGACATCTTTGTACGCGAGCAGGGAACTATTATCTTTAATCTCAGCAATAGCCTGGCCATTGCTACTGCCATTGAGGGTGATCAAAGCAACGGGCCCAACACGAGTGGCGGATTGCAAAAGCTTGGAAATGGTATTTTAACTCTTAATGGGGCCAACACCTATTCAGGGCTTACTGCGGTAGGTGCAGGCACATTAAATTTGAATGGAAGCGTGATAGGAAACACGGTGATTGGTTCAGGAGGAAGACTTTCCGGTAATGCAACGGTGTTGGGCAATCTGGCCAGCCTGGGAACAGGAAGTATTATACATAATGACATCACTGCCGCCACTAAGTCTTTAATAACGGTTGCAGGAACGGCATCACTGGCAGGCATCCTTGAAATCAACTTAGCTCCGGATGCCCAGCCTGGACAGTATATACTGCTTACTTCATCAGGGATAACAGGGGCTTTTAGTTCCGTCAGATTTTCGGGAGGAACGCCAAATTATTCACTCAGCTATTTACCGGCAGGCGCCCCCACCTATGTGCAATTTAACTTTCTGGGTTACCCCTCCCCCCCTCCTCCGCCCGTTGAAATACCCGCTACAGTAAACGGCTTACCCATTTTAAATCCTGCCGTTGTTTGCTGCGGCAGACCCGTTATTCTAGGACCGTTACCCGTACCAGGAGCAGGCCCTACCTTTTATAGTGTCATCAATCAAACGGGAAATGTCCTATGTCAGATTGGGCAGACAGCGTCTCAAACCTATCTGAAGATGCATGGCAAGAATGGTTCTTGTACCATTATTGGCAGAAAAGAAGGCGTTAACTCTAATCCTTTACTCGTAATCGCAGCCTGAAGAAATGATTCAGAAAATGCCCTGCGGGTGCTTAAAACCACCCGCAAGCGTCTCATATCTTTTAAATAAGGAACCCAGTAATAACGCCTGCCATTGTTGCGTAAATACGTGTGCAGGAGGCCGTCTTTGCGAGCGTGAGCGAAGCAATCCAACTCCTACCCTGCTCAAGGTTTGATCTGGATTGCTTCACTTCGTTCGCAAAGACAACAGCTTATTGCCTGGTTCTATTTACGCAACAACGCCCTAACCTTTAACAATGAACTTAAAATAATCAATCAAATCCTCCAGATCGTCATCTTTTAAACCCACATAACTGGAACCGCTCATGCGAGAATTCGGGAGCTTTCGTACAGAATCCGGATTTCGTATGAATTGTTTCAGTCTCTTTATGTCAGGATAATACTCAAAGATAGTTTAGGCTCCTTGAAACCGGTAAAACTAGGGAAGCCTGTCAATAAGATTTTTTATTTCATCGTAGTTAAAAAAGTTTCCCAGCATTAGGCTGGATTTATTTTTGAGAATATCACCAAATGTCAGAAAATGTTTTTCGTAATATAGTGAATCCAAATAATCAATCAGACTTTTTTTAAAAAAATCGCCAGACTTTTTGCTTTTTTTAAATTGGTTCAGATCAACAATTTTCTCTCTTTTTTCAGACTCCTCTTCTCTAATATTGACCTCCTTATTCAATTTATATTTATAGAGCGCCTCTATTTTTCCAACTGCTGCTGCATCTACTTTCAGAAATTGAGAGAGTGTGGTCAGGAAACATAAGTCTTTATATTCATGAGTTTGTTTATAGATGTACTCTTGCGACCAGTGGGTGTGTAAAGCGGCTGAAGCCGTATCTAAAACAGCTCCAACAGACCATTCCGGCTGATTGCGTTTGATTTTGTTCTCATTCCGCCAGACAAATTCCAGACCTTTCGCCAATGCAATTATTAGGTCATCAACCAGAGTTCTGTCTTTTGCCTGGAATAGATAATCAGGATAGCGCTCCCTGGCCTGTGCAGCCCAGGTATCGAATAGTAATTTTGCTGTGGCTTTTATTTTGAAAATTAAGTGGGATTCAATAACAGCCTTAAAATAAACAGAATTTTTATCTATTAATATTCCCCTCGGGTCATCTTAGCAATTTACTTTCAATCTATTATACCCAAAAATTTTATTAAAAAACCATTATGGTCACGGTAATCTACATTCAGAGCAGCCTGATTATTATGCAAATTTTGCCCAAAGACAGTCATCAGGACGAAGTTCAATGCCGAACGTGACCCGCGAGATGCACATGGTTTAAATTCACTGCCATCTGCCAAGTGACTGCTCCATAGTACCTACTTACCGCGCATAAAGTGCGGTATCCAGGCAATGCGTCTGATTGGCAAGCATTTTAAAACTCACTACCATTGCTATGGATACCCCGCATAGAGCGGGGTACGTAGCTCTTACGGTGTACGGAGGTTCTTGCGGAGTACGTAGGTTCTTACGGGGTACGGAGGTTCTTGCGGAGTACGTAGGCTCTTACGGGGTACGTAGGTTCTTACGGGGTATATAGATATTTAGGCGGTATTAGAGCTTAAATGATATGCAGGCATTTTGGCGGATCATAAGCGGTGGGAATGAAATGAATTGTAAACGCCCTGCTATTTAGCTTCTCGGGCTCCTTTTTGTTTACACTTCCAGGTTTTTTCTTGTCTTTCTCCTCGTTGTACATTATAGTTCTGCCCAGTTATTTATGCCTTTAATTTTAGCACTCTGATAAAATATGAAGGCATTGGTATTGCACGCAAGATGCCAATTGGATGTAATTTTATACGGATTTTTTATGGAAATAATAAATACAAAAGATTTCGAGAAGGAGGCTCGACATAAATTAACTCAACCCATTTATGATTTTATCGCTGGAGGCGCCGGCGATGAATATACTATGAACAGGAATGTTGAGGCATTCAGACAGATTCAACTTGTTCCCCAAATCTTTAGAAGCAGCAGCCATACCGACACCAGCATTTCCTTATTTAACCATCAATTATCACATCCTTTCATGGTGGCCCCTTCGGCATTTCACTCCTGCGTCCATCCAGAAGGCGAAATAGCAACCGTTCGGGCAGTCAATCAAATGGGCATCGCGATGGTTCTAAGCACGATGAGCTCGACAAGCCTTGAAGCTGTAGCCAAAGAAGCCACTTGTCCCCTATGGTTCCAGTTATATATTTTTAAAGATCGAAGTATTACCCAACAGTTAATCCAAAGAGCTGTCGCAGCGGGGTATACTGCGCTTGTTTTAACGGTAGACGTTCCTATTATGGGAAATCGTGAGCGCGATCAACGCAATCGATTTAAATGGCAGGCTCCTTTTACCTCAACCCAGGCGATAACATCCGCGTTCCTGACAGAATCCGATGTAAAACAAACAACTGATGCATTATTTGCATCCGATCTGTCGTGGGATGATATCGAATGGTTAAAAGCACAAACCGATTTACCTATCATTTTGAAAGGGATTATGCATGAAAAAGATGCAGAAATAGCAATAAACCTGGATATCGCGGCCCTCGTTATTTCAAATCATGGGGGACGGCAATTAGATTATATGCCCTCCACTATGGAGGTATTACCCCCTATTGCCAAACAAGTGGCGGGAAAAATACCGTTATTAATTGATGGGGGATTTCGCCGGGGAATTGATGTTTTCAAGGCCATCGCATTGGGAGCGGATTGCATTCTATTAGGGAGAAGTGTTCTTTGGGCTTTAGCTGTCAATGGAACGGAAGGTCTTAAAAATTTATTTGATTTGTACTCCAAAGAACTAAGTGAAACCATGATTTTCTGTGGTTGTAAAACAATTAACGATATAAAAATACACGGCAGAAACAGTATTCGTCTACTAAAAGGAAGTTTCTTTTAATGGAAAACATTGATTACATTGAGCTCTATGTCTCTGATTTAGAAAAATCAGTCGCTTTTTATGAAAGAACATTTCGATTGGTTCCTATAGCCTGTTCAGACCAGGACGATTATTCCTCCGTTTTGGTTCAACAAGGGTCTATACGCTTAGTGCTTACTTCGGCTAAAAAACCATCCAGCCCTGTCGCTCAGTTTATTGATACTCATGGTGAAGGCGTTAAAGATATTGCCTTTTCCACTCCTCAGGTAGAACATCATTATCGCATTGCCATACAAAAAGGATGCCGCTCTGTTTTAGCGCCTTCTTCTTACCCAACAGGCCAGGAAGTGATCCATAAGGCGACGGTTAGCGCCTTTGGTACAGCCACTCATACCTTTATCAGCCGTACCTCCGAAAATAGCACCACCCTGCCTTTTTTTGAACCTATAGAATCAGCAAAAATACAAACTTCCGCATTAAATGCCATTGATCATATCGCCATATGCGTTAATGTGGGTGAGGTCGACAGTTACGTTAATCAGTATATTGATACCTATGGTTTTAAACAGTCACACGAAGAACAGGTCATTACAAACTACAGCGGAATGAAATCCAGGGCAGTCCAATCAGCGAATGAACAGATAAAAATTGTCTTTGTTGAACCTGTTACCGGTTTAAAAACATCGCAGGTTGCAGAATTTCTTCAGCAATTTGGCGGCCCGGGAGTACAGCATATTGCCTTTTCCACAGAGGATATTGTTTCTTCAGTACAACAACTTCGAGCGTCTGGTCTGGAAACATTAGCTATCCCGAATGAATATTACAATACGCTTCCTGTCAAAGAGAGCGACTGCCGAATACTTCGTCAGCATTCTATTTTGTTTGATACCAACGAGCAAGGTTCACTTTATCAAATATTTTCAAAATCTGTGGTAGCCCGCGCCACACTATTTTTTGAAGTCATTCAACGGGTAGGCTGTACTGGTTTTGGCAGCAATAATATCAAAGCGCTTTTTCAGGCCATAGAACAGGAGCAATTTAAACGTGCAACTGCGCTCATGTGAACATCTGAAATTAGCTGATTGGGTGAAGAACAATCCTCCTTCCGTTATGGAGGAATTACTCGCTGGCTCGTCTAAAGAACAATGGATTTCCCTCGCCTTAGGCCTGCCGGCTGCTGCATTATTTCCAACGCATTTTATTGAAGAAGCCTTTGAGGATGTGCTGGCGTTAAATCATTCAGTATTCCAATACCAGCCTCCTTTAGAAGAATTAAAATCGCATGTAAAACATATCATGGCCCTGCGCGGAGTACAGTGTCATGAAGATCAGATTTTATTAACCGCGGGTGCTCAGCAAGGGATTAGTTTAATCACACGATTATTACTAGAAGCACAGAGCAGAGTTGCCCTGGAAAAGCTCGCCTATCCAGGTTTACTGCAAGCATTAAAACCGTTTACACCAGACATCCTGACGATTAACACTCATATGAAAACGGGCATTGATCTGGATGAGGTGGAGACTGCGTTTAAAAGAAAGCGGCCAGCTTTTCTGTATCTGGTCGCTGATGGCGGCAATCCTCACAGCCTTACTCTTAATGACGAACAACGTAAAAAACTAGCCTACCTTGCCGCAGAGTATGAAGTGCCCATTATTGAAGACGATCCCTATGGGTTTTTAAATTATCAACAACCCAGATCGCCTATAAAAAAATACGCGGATGACTGGGTCTTCTACATAGGTTCTTTTTCTAAACTTTTGGCTCCTGCATTACGCGTTGGCTGGATAGTTGCCCCCCAATGTACGATGCGCCATTTGTCCTCATTAAAAGAATGCAGTGACATTAATACAGCGAGCTTTAATCATCATCTTGTTAATGCTTTACTCAATAAAAATATATTTGAATCACAGATTCAAACATTACGAAACTACTATGCAAAACAGCGAGACTGCCTGGTAAATTCTTTAACACAGTATTTAACGTCTGACATCACATTCAGCATTCCTGAATGTGGCTTTTTTATTTGGGCGTACTTTTTGGAAAAAATAAATACAAGCCGTTTACTGCAGGAATCACTCAAACAAAACGTGGTTTTTGTTCCCAGTGAAGCCTTTGCAGTAACCCCTGACAGCACTATCTACAATGGCATGCGCTTAAATTTTTCTTATCCCAGTGAGTATGAAATTGAAGAGGGCATAAAACGTTTGAGCCTATCCCTCCAGGCATTAATCAAGGAGTAACCCGATGGGAATTTATTATTCATTTGTTGCTGTATCGAGGAACAATAGCGACGATTTACTTGAAATATCTTCAAAAACTTTAGAACCTCACATCATTATTAATACAACGTCCTGGAGTTTTTTATTTAAAGGACAGAGCAAGCTCCCAGTTCAGAATGTTCTACATAGCCATGGCTCTTACGATTATTTTTTCATCGGTGAAGTATATAATGTGGCCGAATTGAGGGTTCTTCTTGCCAGGTATTCATCCAATGCTTTGACCTGCGCTATTCCTGAACTGCTTTATCTTTTATATGCTTTTCACGGAAAGCAAGCCTTTTCTCTGGTTGATGGCCCATTTACATTTATAAAATGCCGCGATAAAGAATTAACAGTCATTACAGACGCTCTCGGCTGCCTGCCGGTCAATGTCATTTTTAACTCCTCTGTCTGGGTGAGCTCTGAGTTAAAAATGCTTGCTAAAACAAAAGCGGTTCAATTTGATTTTATTGCGCCAGAACAATTAATCGCGATTGAAAATAAAAGCGATGATTTCTTGCCAATTAAAAATGTCCGAAAAATAAAGCCTGGACAAGAATTCAGCATTCATTGGGACGGCCAGAATCACCCCTATGTTAATGCAGTTGACTTATGTACCTTGGCCTTGGGCAGAGATCAAAACATGGAAGCCGCGGAAGCCAGCCGCATCGTATTTCAGCTTATTGATAATTCATTACAGAATTGTATTCAAAATTAATCGCATATTTCCTTACCCCTCTCAGGCGGTATCGATTCAAGCCTTATTGCCGCATTGATGGCCAAAAAAGTGGAACACTTCAGCACTTATTCAATAGGCAGTGAAGAAAATAATGAATTTCCGTTTTCAAAAATTGTTGCAGACCATTTAAATACAAGGCATCAGGAATTCATTTTATCTAATAACGATATTATGAGAGGTATAATTGAAGCTATTTTTTATAATGAAATATTTGATGGCCTCTCCGCTGAAATTCAATCGGGCTTATTTAATTTATATCGATTAGACGCAGGAAAAAGCAGTGCCATGGTCACAGGCTATGGAGCTGATTTAATTTTTGGAGGGGTATTAGATCACACATGCTCCGCTGAACGGGTTAATCAATTATTATGGGAACAAATATACAGGACTCGCTGGACAGGAGAGTTTTCAAACTTTGGCGCTTTACACTATGGAATAAAAATTAAGCATCCATTTTGGAATCTTAAATTAATCAGTTATTGCTTGAATTTAGATCCCTCACTCAAACTCGCGAGAGGCGAAGTTAAAGTATTCGTTCGTGATCATCTGCATAGTCAACAATTGCTTCCAGATGCAATAACCTGGAGGAAAAAAATCGGTATTCATGAAGGCTCATCAAAGAATAAAATTTTTGCTCAGCTAATTGGAGTGGACACTGCCAATTATGAAGCAAAATCCCTGTTTAGTTACGAATTATACAAGCGTTTTTTAACTGGAAGCCCGATTCCTGAATCCTTGATGACTTCCGATTTTCGTCAATTAGTAGCCTAAGGATTATAATGACAAATTTAGTATCTATTGAAGACAGAGCGGATATTCGCATACTGACTTTTAATCACCCCAACCAGCATAATCCGTTTAATAATGCTTTAGAAAATGCAGTAATCGATGCATTAGAAGAAGCAGACAAAGCACCACAGATTAATGCGGTGGTGGTCTATGGAGGAAAAAATCGTTCCTTTAGCGTCGGTGGTGATTTCAATGAGGTAAAACTTTTTACCGGCGGAGAGGATGTTGAACAATGGATTGATAGAATTATTAATCTATATTTAGCAGCGCTTAACCTTAAAAAGCCAAGCATTGCCTGTTTAGATGGTTTCTCAATCGGGATTGGTTTTCAGCTGGCTATGATGTTTGATTGGCGCATCATGGCGGACACGGGTGTTTTAATCATGCCTGAATTAAAACACGGAATAGGATGCACCATTGGAGCGGCCATCCTCTCTAAAGTATGTGGTTACAACGCAATGAAAGAGATTATTTATGGTTGTGAACCTATTAATCCAGAACGCGCATTGGTCTATCAATTGATTAATGAAATTCATCCCGCGGAACAGGCTTTGGAGCAAGCTGTATCACATGCAAAAAAAATGTCAGCTTACTCGCAGGTTTCTTTTCAAAATACAAAACGTGCTATCAATAAACCCATGATTGAAGCGCTATTACGTACGGCTGAAGAATCTAAAAATACCCATAAGGCATGTTTTGCTAATAAAAGCGCAGAACAGCATTTCATCAAAATACTTGGCGAAAAATATTAGATGAATACCCAGCAATTCAATACCCTTATAGCGGATGAAGAGATACCGGATGGACTTATCGATTCATTGCAGAAATGTTGGTTAGAGCTATTCAATTCTACAAGTATCGATCTCAATGAATCATTCTTTCATTTAGGCGCCGATTCTATCACTGTATTGAAGCTGCTCTTTCGTATCCAACAACAATTCGGGATCCGCTTAGTTTTCAGGGATATTTTTGAAAACCCAACGATAAATTTACAGGCACATTTAATTAAATGCAAAACGCATGAATTATCATAATGAATATTGACTAAAAGGCAGTAATTTAACATGAAGCATTGCAGCACAAATACCGGGAGAAAAATGAATACTAGCCCAAAAAATCATCCAAAATCATTGCGCGTTTTCTTCGCAACCGAGATGTGGGAGCGTTACGGTTTCTACGTGATACAAACCTTGCTGGCACTTTATCTTGCAAAACACTTTAATTGGAATGATAAAGATATTTATGCTCTTGTAGGTTCCTTTACAGCTCTCACTTATGTTTCGCCGGTTTTAGGCGGCTGGGTTGCCGATAAACTACTTGGCCAGAAAAGAACGATCATTACTGGAGGGATTATCTTATTCTGTTGCTATTTACTATTGGGATTTATCGATTCCAACTTTAGCTTACTCTGTTCTTTAGCAGGGATTTCCGTTGGCACAGGTTTATTCAAGCCTAATATCTCCTCTTTGCTCGGCAATGAATATGCAGATGACTCCAATCAAAGAGAAAACGGGTTTACCATTTTTTATATGGGCATCACTCTGGGGATCATTTTTGGCTGTACTTTTCCAAACCAATTGACCTACTATTTTGGATGGCCTGTGTCATTTATTAGCGCAGCCATTGGCATGCTATTTGGATTACTAGTCTTTGTTTTGGGCATTATTAAATATCAGATAGACGATTATGCCGCCTACGAATATTCATTTAAAAATATTCTATTAGCAGCTCTGGTAGTGGTGGTTTTATGGTTGGCCTCGTTTTTTATTCTGACCTACACAACCTTAGCCAATTTTGCATTTGCCGGCATTGTACTGCTCTCAGCGGGTTATTTTGCATACACAATAAAAGAACAATCATCCTATGATGCACGAAAAACAATAGTCATTAGCTTGTTATGCATTATTTCCATTATTTTTTGGGCTTTTTATTTTCAAATGTTTTTGTCATTCACTTTGTTTATTGCACGAGTGGTGAAACAAAACTTATTCGGATTACACTTCCCTCCACCTTATTATGTGAGCATTCAAAGTTTTGGCGCGATTGTGTTTGGTCTGTATTTATCTCGACGGAAATATAATGCCGTAACCCGGCATGCAGGGATTCAATCAGCGAATAAATTTCTATTGTCGATGTGTTTTATGACCGCGGCCTTTTTATCGCTAACCCTTATCTGCAGAACCAGTGAAAACGACCTGCTGTTATCCCCCCTGCTGTTTATTCCTATTTACCTAATGATCTCGTTAGCGGAATTATTGTTATATCCGATTGGACTTTCAATTGTCACCGTGCTCGCACCCCGTAAAAAAGTAAGCACCATGACAGGCATTTTTTTCGTCTCCCTGGGGGTCGGAGGTTTTCTGGCCGGGAAGTTAGCTGAATTAGCAGCTGTACCCCATCAGGAGTTATCTTTGCCGGTATTAAAAGCCTATTATGCCTCTGGCTTTAGTACGATTACCTGCTTATTGATAGCCGCTCTTTTTATATGCTTTATTTTGAATCGGCTCATAAAACGCTTGCTATCTAATGCCCCTGCAGAATATCAAAGTGCTGGAGATCATTTCGCTGAAAGTCAGATTGAAGCGTGTTGATACAGGAGAACAGTATGGCTGCATCTGGTTTACAGACACTTGAACTCTCAACCGCTCAAAGAAACATGTGGCTTCTTAATGCATTGGATAAGGAAAATACCTCCTATGTCATTACTTTAGCTTATGAGCTCGAAGGTCCGCTTAACCTTCGGGCCTTAGAGCAAAGTATCGAGGTGGTCTGCGAGAGACATCCTCTCTTAAAAAGCTACTATCCCTCTGAAGAGGGAGTGCCGGTTAAAAAGCAGGATTCGGCACTTCAAATTAAACTTGAGCAGATGGATCAATCTTCCTTTGGGTTTTCAGATAATGAAATCCTCGATTATGTCAATCAATTAGCCAATCGTGTCTTTGATATTAGCAAACCGCCGCTTATTCGATTTTGTTTGATTAAGTGCTCCGAACAAAAGCATGTTCTCATTTTTTCCATGCATCATATTATTTCCGATGGATGGAGTTTGGGGATATTACTGAATGATTTGAGTGAAGCGTATAATGCGTATAGTTCCAATAGAACGCCAGGTTTTAGCCGGAACTTAAGCACTTATGAGGAATACATCCAACACCATGATTTTTCTCGTTTAAGTGAGACAGAGCGTAAAAAGATTCAATCCTATTGGCAGGAGCATCTTGATGGCTATGAAGTGGTCAACTTCCCCTATGATAATTCCAGGCTGCCGACCCAACAATTTAAAAGCAAGAAGTACGAGGTTTTCATTGATCTCAATACAACTATGGCCCTGGAATCATTGTGTGTAGAGCATTCAGCGACCCTTTATATGGGCTTAATGACTCTCTTCTGCCTCATTTTAAAACGTTATACAGGCCAAAATGATCTCATCTTGGGAACACCAGTATGTAATAGACCTGCTCCAGAATTTGAACACACGGTCGGTTTATTCGTTAATTCTCTGGTTGTTCGACTGAAATTTCAAAAAAATCCCAGTTTTATTGAGGCCTTGGCTGTCGTCAGAGAAGAAATGCTCCAGGGGCTTGAACACCAGGATATGCCTTTTGACAAACTGGTTGAGTTGATAAGCCCTGAGCGCACTATAGGGAAAAATCCCATTTTCCAGACCATGTTTGCCTTACAAAATGCATACAACAATACCCTGGATTTTAATCATATTCATTGCACAGAACTTTTATCCGATACCGCTCTCTCCCGATTTGATCTGGAATCCGTTTTTTGGCGTACCGCCCAAGGGATAAAATGGCGAATCGTTTATAACGAACATCTGATATCCGATCGAAAATGCAAAGCCATGGCCGAGCATTTTAAAAATATTCTACAGGACATTATTCAGACACCGACAAAACCATTAAATAGCATTGCCTATTTAACTAAAAGCGAAGCAGATTATATCCAATGCATTTCGCAGGGCGCTTCCAGCATTCCGGATAGCATTTCCTGCATTCACGAACTCATTGAACGAAATGCAGGTATCTGGAGTAATAAGCTGGCAATTAAACAATGGGAAAATGACCGCTTAACTTACCAGGAGCTAGATACCCAATCTTCGCAATTAGCCAGAATTTTATTCAAGAAATATTCCACAACTGACGAACAAATTCGAGTCGCTGTACGAATGAAACCTGGAGTGGAATTAGCGATAACATTACTAGCCATTTTAAAAGCGGGAATGATCATTATTCCATTGAATTACGATGATCCAGAGGAGCGTATACACGCGATTATTAAAAGCGCCAATACGGATGTGGTCATTGTGGACGGCCTCAGGATGAACATCCCTGAATGTATTACTTATGACTCACTTTATGCGCTTTCAATCACCTCTCAGCTACAGCTTGTCTTGCCCAAAGTATCTCCTGAGACACTCGCCTATATTATTTTTACCTCAGGAACTACAGGGGATCCCAAAGGGGTAATGATTGAGCATAAAAGTTTAACCAATACTTTACTCGCCTGTCAGAATGCCTTTATGTTCAATGAAGCGGATGTTTTTGCCTGTGCCTCCGTCTTTGCCTTTGACATCTTTTTCTTTGAGTTTTTTGCTGCATTAATTGCCGGGGGAACCACTTATTTTATTAATAAGATGGAGCTGCTGGATCCAGAAATAATTAGCCTTATTATTCCAGAAATTACCTGTATGCATCTGGTTCCAGGTGTCGCTCATAGTGTAATCAATTTACTCCAGGCTCATCACCTGTTTTCATCCCCGACTATGCGCCATTTTGCAACAGGAGGCGATTTAGTTAACCAAAATCTGCTGATAGAGCTTAGAAAACAATTTCCTAATGCCGAGCTTAGCGTGTTATATGGCCCCACTGAAACGGCTATTCTTGCATCGCGCTATATAGTTAACAGCCAAAACTGGGATGGGAAACATCCGATCGGTAAGCCGCTGGATAATACGATTATTTTAATTGCGGATGATGCAGGTAATCCGCAGCCTATTGGCATTCCTGGCATGCTCTATATTGGCGGTCCTGGTGTTTCACGCGGCTATATCAATGCACCCGATTTAAATCAGGAAAAATTTGTTAGCATCCATAATGAGCGCTATTTTAAAACTGGCGATATTGCACAATGGCTTCCCAATGGAATCATTGATTTCATAGGAAGGAGCGATAATCAAATAAAAATCAGAGGTCACCGTATTGAGCTCGGTGAAGTGAACGCATGCCTTAATTCCTATCCAGCGGTAAAAGAGGCAATCGTTTTAGTCGATATGGCAGAGAACCATAAACAGTTAATCGCTTATGCTGTTCTAAAAAAAGAAGGTCCAACGCAGGAAATACTGCAGGCACTTAAGTCTCATTTGCAATCAAAACTACCCCATTATATGGTCCCCAATACCATTGTTATTTTAGATAAGTTGCCGTTAACCAAGAATGGTAAAATAGATAAAAAAGCTTTGTCAGCTTGTAGACCGATCGTTTCATTGGATGAGCATTCAAATCAGGCACTCAATGCAGTGGAACATATTGTTCATCAAGTGTTTTGTCAGGTTTTGAACTTAAAACAAATGAGTGCCGACGCCAATTTCTTCGATATGGGCGGCAACTCTCTGTTATCAATTCAGGTGGTGATTAAATTAAGGCAAAAAAATTTCTTAATTAAACCGCAGGATTTATTTAAATATCAGAGCATTACGGCACTTAGTAAGGCGATTCAACAGGTACATCCAACGCCAATAATAAAGTCAGAAGTGGATTCCAAACAACATTCTACAGTCCGCTATAAAGACCAACCGGGTATAAAAAACATTTTATTGCTCGGCAGTACTGGCTTTTTAGGTATACATCTTTTAAATCAACTCGTGAATTGCAATGTACGCATTTACTGCATTATCAGAGGAACTGCAGAACAAACCTCGTTAATGCGTTTAAGAGCGCTTTATCAGTTTTATTTTCCTGAAGAACGAAATGCGCTGCTTTTTAATAAAATCATTGTATTAGATGGCGATATTAGCTTTCCTGATTTTAAACTGAGCCGAGATAAATATACAGAGTTAACAAATACAGTCGATACCATTATTAATGCGGCCGCGAATGTGAACCATATTGGGCCAAAAGAAAATCTGACGTCGGTGAATGTCGATGGGATCCGAAATCTAATTAATTTATGTACCCTTGGCTGTGCCAAAACCCTGCACCATATTTCCACTGTCGGCATTAAGGGTTTATATAAAGAACAGCCGCTTGTTTTTGATGAAAGCATGCTTCATGTGGATCAAATTCATACCGAACAATATTCTGAAAGTAAATATGAAGCAGAGTTACTGATTCATCAGTATATGCAGCAAGGCGGGCAAGCAAATATCTATAGAGTGGGAACGATAGGACCTCATTATCACAGCGGATCGTTTCAAAAAAATATAGAGCAACATTTCCTTTCAAGATATATTCATTCAACTATTCAATTAGGTTTAGCCGGCTGCTGGCAGGATGAAATCCTTGATATTACCCCTGTGGACAGTTTGGCAACAGCCATCACCCTGTTCGTATTTAATTCGCAATATATCAACAAAACCTTTCATCTCGTATCACCTGACACCATTTCTTATTATGAATTGGTCAGATTTTTACAAAATTGCGGTTATCCGATACGAATGATTGACAACCAGGAATTTAAAAACAAACTATTTTCCCTCAATCATTCAGAACAAGGTGAACAGGCATTAACAGGGATCATTCAACTTCTGGACAGCCATGAGTCACCTCATAACCAATTAAGCTGCGAGTCGACAACTAAAACCCTGCTTTTTTTGGAGTACC
Organism: Legionella quinlivanii; assembly: GCF_900461555.1. NCBI lineage: Bacteria > Pseudomonadati > Pseudomonadota > Gammaproteobacteria > Legionellales > Legionellaceae > Legionella > Legionella quinlivanii. Next base: position 2,974,174 of record NZ_UGOX01000001.1, read on the forward strand.
ATTATCCTGAACTGACCAGCCGCTATTTAAGCAAATTCATGCAACATGGCATTCGTCGGAATTATTTTCCCAAGCCATGCTATTGGGATGAATTAATCAGCTATCCCGCTTTAACCCTTAATTCGTAACTGCTCACCGCCTACGTACCGCGCTTATGCGCGGTATCCCGTGTTGGTAAAAGAGTAGTTACCCTTAATCAATAATTTGTAAGGATATTCATTGTGGAATACAGGCAATTAGGTAAATCAGGACTTCAGGTCAGTGTACTGGGTTTAGGCACATGGACTACGATTGGTGAACGGCTTGATTTAAATGCCTCCAAAGCGGTATTAGATTGCGCGTTTGAGCAAGGCATCAATTTTTTTGATACGGCAGATGTCTATAATAATGGGCAGTCAGAGCGTGTTTTGGGGGAATTATTAAACTATTTTAACTGGCCCCGTGAAGCGTATGTCATTTCCAGTAAAGTATTTTTTGGATTAGGAGCTAATCCAAGGCCCAATACCTATGGCTTAAGCCGTAAACATATCATCGAGGCCTGTCATGCCTCTTTAAAGCGCCTCAATCTCGAGTATCTGGATCTGTATTTTTGCCACCGTCCCGATCCGAATACCCCTCTTTTAGAAACCGTGCAGGCAATGAGCAGCTTAATCCATCAAGGCAAGATATTGTATTGGGGAACCTCTGAATGGACCGCGGCTCAATTATTGGAAGTGTACCAGCTTACAGAGAATAATTCCTTTCTTATTCCCCCTATCTCAGAGCAAAGCCAATATAACTTATTTGCTCGCGAGCGGGTTGAGAATGAACTAACGCCTTTATATGAGAGTCATGGTTTAGGAATTACCGTCTGGTCGCCTTTGCGTTCAGGATTACTTGCTGGCCGATATAATAATGGCGTCCCCCCCGACTCAAGACTTGCGGCTAAAGAGAATGAAGCCTCACGACGGGAAGTAATGGGACACAATGAGGACGAGCGCATCTTCCTTGTGAACCAATTGACAGACTATGTACAACAGGAATTAAACATCAGTTTAGCGGAGCTTGCATTAGCATGGTGCCTTAGAAATAAAAGCGTATCTTCCGCAATCATAGGGGCATCGACTGCCAGTCAAATTATTGATAATTGCAAAGGGATCTCTTTTGCAGAAACAATGAATACCGGCATTATGCGAAAGCTGGATGACATTATGCTGAATAATGTGTACGCGACATAACCGAAGAATTCATTCCTTGATATTTAGGGCGGCATAAGCTGTATTTTTGAAGTCTTAGCTTCATGTGAGCTAGTCCGCATATGTTTCACCCAATCCTTAAAAGCTTCATCTTCGAACTGTTATATACCAAAACTATTTTTGTGAGTAGGTTTTTATTGGAAAGTCTTCGAAGGGAGTTTTGTGCGGCTGCATCGGTTCTTTTCCGTATTATTTAAGGCTGTCAGGTACGACGCCGCCACTTTCGGCAAGCTTAATCATAACCTGCTTGTGGAGCCAGACATTCATCTCAGCCGAACCGTCGAGGGCTCCAGTATAGCCAAGTTCCTGGGCAAGCTGCTTGCGGCTGCTAAGGCTTGAATCGAGGTTCAGTAGCTTCATCAAGTCGACAATGGATTGTTTCCAATTGTAGTCCTTACGACCAGTAGTATCGGCGATCTTTTGGATCATCGCTTCGACTTCAGCTCCTGTCATCGGCTTTGGGGTGGAGGGGGCTGCCGTCGTGTTGCCGGCGGTGACCGCTGCTGTAGCTGCTTTTGCAGTACCAAAAATTGCGGAAACAATGCTACCAAAAATGCTCATGACTTCCTCCTTGACTAAATTCCGAACGCATCCTGGCGCCCGTTCTTGGGTTAAGTCTAGTGCCCAGTTTCTGATCTTACAACCGTCTGTTGATAAAAATTGTTTTTTCCAATAAGACGTCTATTAGCCACAGCATTAACCGCATAATTAATCTTAACAATAGAGGGCCTCCCAATGTATGGAAACCCTTTTATTGCGGTTTAAGTACAGACCTGCTTATAAATGAGCTATCCCACTAAATTAGGTAGTCCGGAAATCATGTGGCCCACATCATCCGGATTTTTAGCCCTATCGTACCTGTGTGAATCTACAACCGTTCTCAGCAGCTTTTTACACGTTTCAGGATAATATCTCTGTACAAACTTTTTTGAAGTGGCCTGAAGGAAGGTAATTTTAAGCAGAAGAGTGTCATCACCAACTAGCCCTTCGTCTATTTTAAAATCAGTGCCCTCCTTAAAATCAGAATTTCTGCTTTCCTTCATGAAAGTTTCTCTATATTTAGGCTCGAGAAACCAAACTATTTTCGTGGATTCTGGTGAGGCGCTGCGTTTATGTAAGGCGATACTTCGCTCTACTGTTTCAGGAAAACAGACGGCCAGCTCTGATAGGGTAAGTTGTTTATAGAAACAAATGACATACCAGTCCATGCCTGTCTCGAAAAACTTCGCATCAATTTTACGGTCTGGCATCTCCCCGTAAACACTAAGGATCTCATATTTAAGGGAACTGTGCTTTGCTTCCTTATCGAATATTGGCAGCACTTCCTCTGTAACCAACAAATGAAACACCGGTTTTTTAAAACGATCAGTTTGCTTAAACCTTTGTATTGATGACGTTTCCTTATTTTTATAACAGGAAAAAAGGGAGCAGGACCAGCTATCTGTTGAATATTTTCTGGCAAACAGTCCAGGCCCTTCTTTCGTTAAAAACAAGAGGGAATTGGAGGAGTCATTTTCATCCGTATAACGGTAAACATCGACTACATCATCCGTGTCGTCAACGGGAATTTCCTGGAATAGGGGATAATACAACTGTTTTTTTTTCAAAGGCATAAAATATTGCCCTTCTGCAAGAGAATCCAGATTCCTAACTTCAAAAGGCAACTGCTTCGGTGCTCTAAACCCAATTTCTCCTTGTTGTACGCCATAAGCCAGCGCATGCGGATAGGCGTCTTTTGCTTCGTAAGAACAAAAACTCATTAAAATTGCATGTTTATTCAGCCATTTCTGAGAAACTCTAATTTGTTCAACTGGCATATATATCCCCCCCATCATTCAAAACAATCACACAAAAAGAGTACATTATACACAAAACAGACAAAATAAGCACAGCGAAAGCGCTATTAACCGAACGTATTGACTCATACTGCCAAAATATGGCAACAGCAACGTCTCGTGAAATGCTTTGTCCCGCAAAAAATCATCTCTTAGCCCTGCCACGCAATTCGTAAAGAATATAAGCTGGAAATCGCTTATTCCGATTACGAAAGAGACAGCCGGACAATGGTTCAAGGGGGTAATAAAAGTGGTAACGGCAAGCTCGGGGAATTATAAGCCGTGAACTAGGATATTCTCATTTGAATATCACTAACGCTTATTTAGGCTAATTATCTTACACCACGCTATTAGAAACAGAATGGCCTGCTTTGTATTGCTCAAGCATTTCATTCCAAAGCAATCGAATATTAGAACTTGAAATAGGGATATTGCTTGCCCGTGCAGTTAGGAAACCAGCTTGCTCACATGAATTCACGAATGAAAATAGTCCATCAAAATATCCATTAATATTTAAAATACCAATGGGTTTTGTTAATTCTCCAATTTTTATTGCATTCCATGTCTCAATTGCTTCTTCTAACGTTCCAAGGCCGCCAGGCATCACAACAAACATATCAGATATTTTTTGCATCATAGCCTTACGTTGCTGCATGGAGTCTACAACATGTAATTCGTCTAATATTTTTAAAGGCTTTTCTTGTTCGAAAAGTCCAACCACTGGTCTATGGCTAGGTGATTCAAAGAAAGAGCGCATTATTGCTTCAACACTTGCATTAGCTTTAAGAAATTCGATTGCGGAACAACTTGGAATCTCTGCTGTTGAAATGGGGTTTGGATATAGATTAGATAAAGACTTGGAAACAGGCCAAGGCCGCTCCGTATGTCAAATTTTTGATAATGTCAGTGGAGGAGCAGGATTTGTTCTTTCTGGAATAGATGATATTGTCAGTTTACTTAAAAATGCCAGTGAAAAATTAACTTGTACGGCTGACTGTGATAATATTTGTTCTTTTTGTTTAGCAAATCAAGATAGTCGTGTCGAGATAGAGGAACTTAACAGAAAGGTAGCGAAAAGCTGGCTTGAAGATAATCAATTGATTACTCACCTCCATCTTCCTTTGTCTCTGTCAACTATTGAAGGTGCTACATATTGCTCCATAGGTGCTCAACGTTTCTTACGCTCAATAATCAATAAAATTGATACACATAATGAATCCACAGTAATTCAAATAGCGCTTCGTGGCAGTCCAAAAGATTGGGATCTTATAAACCCATCATTTCGTGAAAAAATTCTCAATTGGCAATTGATAGATAAAATTAATATTCACATAGGCATTTATGATGTAAGTTATTTATCTCAAGACATAAAAGAATGTTTAGCTACTCTTGTTAAAATAGGAATTAAAGTATTTGAAATTAATTCTCAATGGGACAAGTATAAAGTACCACTTATTGCTCAAATAAGTAATTCTTCTTCCACTTACAGTTTATTCTGTACCAGTGATTTACCCAGCCAACCTGGAGAAAATTGGCTCGATGCCAATCAATCTTCTATTTGGGTTACTTCTAAGCTAATTCCAATAATACTTACAAAACAGATTGATACTGCTAATTGGAACATAGTTGATCCTGGCGCGAGAGTTCTTAAAGTTTCAACAGAGTTAGACGGACCTGTTAAAAATTTAAAAAATCGCATAGAAAAGTTATTCTCTGAAATGGCACCAGAGTTTTTTCAATTAATTCAGGATGATAACGCTATTAACATCACATATTCAGATCGATATTTAAAGTCCCCTTGGTCCATTATTTTATTAAGTTCATTCTTACAAATATTTAAAAATGATAAATTGAGTCGCTTAAAAATTCTTACTGTAGAATCAAATAACTTATTACAACCCAATAAGATTCATCATGATTGGAAAGCCAACAATGAATTATCTGAAATGATAAAGATATGGTTAAGTAATAACTTTAAATTAATCCCTGAAATAATAATAAAGTCAGCGAATAGAGAACTACAGCATAGTAGAGAAATATCTATAACTTGGGCCTCTGGTCTTAAAAGTAAAATTATCCTAGATCAAGGCATGGGGTATTGGCAAATTAATATGCCACATAAATATCTTTTAGATTTTGATTTCCATCAAAACCATAATGAACAGCTTAACGATATGATAAATAGATTAAAAGTTGCTAGAATGATAGGGAGTAATCAGTGGCCTACGTATATCACCATTTTATCTAAAATGTAGTAGTTCAAACTTGATCTGACAGTTGCCGGTTTTTCAGAAGTGTCTGTCAGGTCAAATTCAGTTTATAAATTTTTCCATCCAGATTGGTTTGCTATCCACCAAAGTTTGTATTGGGGTTCGTCCACAACACATTTTGCCCTGATGGGTTCGCTCATTATTGTAGTAATAAAGCCATTCGTCCAGATCTTTCTGAAGTTCATCAAGATTATCGTAAAGTTTCTTACGGAATGTCACCTGGTAAAACTCCTGTAAAATCGTTTTATGGAAGCGCTCGCAGATCCCATTGGTTTGTGGTGATTGCGCCTTGGTTTTTGTATGCTCGATGTTGTTAATCGCTAAATACAGCTGGTAATCATGTTGCTCGACCTTCCCGCAATACTCAGTACCTCTGTCGGTTAAAATGCGCAACATCGGCAGTTGATGGTGCTCAAAGAAAGGTAGAATTTTGTCATTAAGAATATCCGCTGAGGTAATTGGGGTTTTAGTTGTATACAAGTTGGCAAATGCGACTTTGCTGTAGGTATCAACGAATGTTTGTTGATAAATCTGGCCTACACCTTTGAGAGTACCCACATACAATGTGTCTTGAGAACCCAAGTAACCAGGGTGAGCTGTTTCAATTTCACCGCAGGCCTCATCGTCCAATTTCTTTCGCTCCAAAGCAATAACCTGAGATTCAGTTAGGATGATACCCTCTGATGCCACCTTGGCCTCCAGCGCTCTTAATCGTTCTTTGAAATTCTCCAAATTATGTCTTAGCCATACACTTCGTACGCCGCTGCCAGAAACAAAAATTCCCTTCTTTCGTAGCTCATTACTGGTGCGCTGCTGCCCATGAGCTGGATATTCTATAGCATATTCCTTTACGGCCAGCTCAATCGACTCATCAATTCGATTCTTGTGGTTGGGTTTCCTGCGGGTTTGATCGAATAATGCGTCTACTCCACCTGACTCTACTGCTGATTTGTAACGATAAAAAGTATCTCGCGACAAGCCCATTACTTTACAGGCTTTAGATACATTGTCTAATTCTTCGGCTAAATTAAGCAATCCAACTTTATGTTTAATTATTTTAACGCTATTATCTATTATGAGAGTTTTCCTCTTGGTTTGATTTAAAGTTCGCACTTCTATCAAAACCGGAAACTCTCACCTTTTCAAGTGATTGTGTCAGATTAAGTCAAAACTAATTCAATTAATATTTAAAAAACCAATGGGTTTTGTTAATTCGCCAATTTTTATTGCGTTCCATGTCTCAATTGCCTCTTCTAAAGTTCCTAGCCCGCCTGGCATCACAATAAACATATCAGATATTTGTTGCATCATTGACTTACGTTCCTGCATAGAATCTACAATATATAATTCATCTAAGCATTTTAACGGCTTTTCTTGTTCAATAAGATGATGAGTAATTATCCCCACTACCTTTCCACCACATTCTTTCACTGTATTAGCAAGAAGGCCCATCATCCCTAAACTTGAACCACCATAAACTAGAGTCAAACCCTCAGCTGATCCTCCCCCAAAAACTGGGCCATTCTAAACTAGAAAATCCTGACACTTATTAACTTTCTGCCTGAACTGATTCGGTGTTAAATTGTTCAGGGAAGAATGGGGTCTGAAATCATTATAATCCTGTCGCCACTCTTCAGTTTTGTTTTAGCATCTTCAAGAGAAAGAAACCAGTGACTGTTCAAACATTCATCACGAAAACTACCATTAAATGATTCAATGAATGCATTATCTGTTGGCTTCCCTGGTCTTGAGAAGTCAAGGGTAACTTTTTCTGATAGGCCCATTTGTCCAGTATTTTAGAAATAAATTCCGGTCCATTATCAATCCTTATGCTTTTTGGCCGCTGTTTTCCATTACCCTGAGCCCCTCAAGAACACAGGCAACATCCTCGCCCCGGATAGCCTGCCCCACGTGAATGGCAAGGCATTCCCGACTAAAATTATCCACTATGGTTAAAGCACGAATTCTCCTTCCATTAAACAGGCTGTCGGAAACAAAATCCATACTCCAGCACTCATCTAAAGCAGAGGCAAGCGACCGGTCTTCCCTGTGAGCGCCTGCTACATTACGTCGTGGACGTTTCCTGCGAAGGTTAAGACCCTCTTCGCAATAGATACGGTGAACTTTTTTATGATTGATAATCCACCCTTCTCGCTGCAGCAAAACATGTATACGCTGATATCCGTATCTGACTCGTGTTTCAGCAATCTCCCGAATCCTGTGCCTTACAACAGCATCTGTGCCACGGCGAGAACGATAATGGTACACACTCCGGCTTATCATCAATACCTCACAGCTCTTGCGGATACTTATCTGATAACTGTCCTGGAGGATTATTGCCAGTTCACGTTTCTTCCGTGGCTTTAAAGCTTTTTTGACAGTACATCCTGAAGCATCTGTTTATCCAGACTTAGATCGGCGACCATCTGTTTCAGACGTCTGTTTTCATCTTCCAGCTGACGTAGCTTTCTTAGCTCCGAGGTACCAAGTCCTCCATACTTCTTCTTCCAGATATAGAACGTTGCCTCACTTATCCCCATCTTCCGGCAAACTTCGGACACACGTGTACCCAACTCCGCCTGCTTTAACCCAAACATGATTTGTTCTTCTGTAAATTTGCTTTTCTTCATGGCTAATACCCTACCTTTTGCTTCTTTGATATTCTGCCAGAGTCTCTACTTTAACGTGGATCTATTTTTAGGGAGGAGATCACAGCAGCTATTTTTTTACCTAATAAAATAGCCTCATCACTATATTTATTATCATTACCAAATTGAGCACCCAAATAAACACAGACAGTTTTCATATGGTTCCAGTGAATTACAAATATGCTGTCATAGTAGAGTAATTTAAGATTGAAAAGCAAACCTAGTCTTTTTTTCAGTAAATATAATATACTAACGATACTGACAACGTTAGTGATATGAGCATAGTCGTCCCCATCCGAATTTGTTGAACTTCTGATCTGGAAAAACTAAAACTCAAAATTTTTAGACTCTGAATCACCAATTCAAATATTCTTGACGAAACAAAATTAACGATTGGATAGAGAAAAAAGGTAAACATAACTGAAATTGGAGTTACTCCGTCTCGAATATATTCATAAGCTAACTGAGATATAAAATTATCTTGAATAGGATGGTGGATATACTTTGAATAGTAAAAAATAGACATGCAGCCTAAAGCTAAAATACAATAAAGCCAGATCATAGTGACAAAATAATATGTCCAGTTGGACAAAAATACTCTCTCGTTAATCTGTTCCCCAAGTGATTGTTTTTTTGTATTAAGAATATTAATTTCTGAACTAATTTTTAGTAGATGTTCACTAGATTTTTCTCCAGTCCATATTTTGTCTAGCCACTTTGCAAATACGACACTAACTAATGCGACGAAAATTTGTTGAAGCATTTCTAACATAAACGATCCGTGTTTTATTAATTCTAATTTTTCGAAAGTACCTAAGTACACCCAGAAGTACACCTAGCAAAATTTTTGATTTGAATGGGGTTTGATACTGATTATGCAACCTACTGATTTCAAAAGGGATTTGATGGTCGGGACGGAAGGATTTGAACCTTCGACCACTAGCACCCCATGCTAGTACGCTACCAGGCTGCGCTACGCCCCGAGATAGCGAATAATACTCTGATCTCTTGGAAATGACAAGATCACTTTTGGAGTTGCTGGGTAAATTCGTAGGCTTGTTTTTGCAGGTTGTTTCCGCTGCAGATGGGGCTGGCCCATTTGTCCGGGCAGGGGCGGTCTCTGGCTATGGACCACATGGATAAGCTTCCGATGTTTTTGCTTATTGCAAATTCGCGGAGTTTTTTGGCATTTTCGAGGGTGAATTGTTCTGAGTTGATGTCGTTCACGCCAATCATGGGGGTTATTTCAATCATGGACCAGAGCTCGGATTCGGTCTTTTTGGGGTAGAGTATTCGCAATTCATCTCGGAGAGAATTTGCGGATTCAATTGCATAATCGCCCATATCGCCGGTGTAGGCTGGGCCATAATCCATTGCCATGATATTGACGTTAAACACCAGATCGGTTGCTTTTGCCATTTCAATCAGTTCTTTTCCCTGACTAGTTAGCCCTTCTGGCAAGATGGGCAGTGTAAAACTGATGGTAATCTCAGGATTTTGCTGCTGAAAAATCTGTAGAGCCTGAATCAGGGTAGGCACATCCGCTGTATTGTTTTCCACATCAAAATCGAGGGCTTTTGCATTATAAATCTCCCTGACTTTACTTAAAATTAATTTCAGCTGCTCAACATTACAGTTCATGGATAAATCAGTGCCGGAGGCGCCGCCAAATGAAACAGTAACCTCAACATTGTTCTTCATTAATTTGTCAGTTAGATGCTGACCCCACTTATCGGAAACCAGATAAGCGGCATGGCCGCCCCAGGCTGGCTGGCAGTGTCCTGAATCGGTGATGAATGCCAGGCGAAATGATTCTAAATTCTGCTCTTTTGCAATCTTGCTTAAATCCATCGGCTCTATCGATTGATAGGACGGATCCCAATAGGTATTGATAGTCATATCGGCATAAGGGCTAAACGGCGGTTTTGCCGTAGCTTCCAATGGATGCGCGAAAACGCTTGTCGGAAAAAATGTACTGATTAATAAGAAGCTTGTTAATTTATTAATCATTGTTGAACCTTTTATTATCCCTAGCTAAAGGATAGTCCATTATTTGTCCATATGATTACATGTTGTTATTCAGATTATTGGTTTCTTCAAATTGCTCTGCGGTTTCATCAATACCGGCATCGACGCCGGTGGTGTAATAACCAGGAACCCCGTTGCCCAACATATTGACCATGCCATCGCCCACACAGGACTGTTGCATGAGTTCATTAGTACCAATTTTCAGGGATTCTTTTACGGACTCAGGAGTTAAAAGTTGCAGAGGATTCAGGCAAGTATCAGGCTTTTCACCCAGTTTTATATCTTTTGCCTTTTTCTTGGCAAGAGACTTATCATCATCCTTATCGTCTTTTGACTTGCTGGTATATTCTCTAGTAAGAATAGGACGCGTTTTTAGAATGCCCATGGGTCTTCGCCTGTACAATTACTTATTTAATTATACAATATAATAGCTGATTTGGTCTACAGGAATACAATTTACTCGGAATTTTATATAAAGAGACAGGAGACTATTATGGATGTCGCGGACAAAGCCTGAGAGATGGTCACAAAATTTGAACAGAACACATTGATTTATAATTAATGTTAAACCCCTACGTACCGCGCTTTATGCCGGAGGAATCCCCTCATTTTTTCGTTCAAAAAAACGTAGCTTATCAGGTCAAAATGACTTTAATAGTGTCGTTTCCGCGTGGCATTGTTGCGTGGATAAAGATAAGTGTACAACAAACTGTCTTTGCGAGCGTTAGCGAAGCAATCCAGATCAATCTTTGACCAGAGTTATGGGCTGGATTGCTTCGCTACGCTCGCAAAGACGAACTTATGCTCACCTGTTTTCATTTGCGCAACAACTCCACGCGGGAACGACACGATAATAGACCTGTTTGAGCAATTGTTAAGTCATCCGCTGACTATATAAAAAAGAAGGGGAGCCCTCAGGCTTTATGCGCGGTATACAGGCAATGCGTTTGATTGGCAAAAGCATTTTAAAACTCACTTCCTTTTTATGGATACCCCGCATAAAGCCTGAGGGCTCCCCTCATAAATAAGGATATTAAAAAGTGGCAGTGCATGAAGATATATGATCAAATAGTTTTGCGAACAATTTTGATTAGGATATCTCATGCACATAAAGCGATTTTTACACAATTTGCTATCAAGTACTATCCATGGAAAACGATTTAATACGCTTAATTTATTTATCAATGCCTTACTCAGGGAAAAAAAGCTGTCGTTAACTCAGTTGGGGCGAGCATTAAAAAATAAGGCTCAAGAAAAGAATAATATTAAACGCTGTGATCGTTTTTTAGGGAATAAAAACCTGCATGGAGAGCGATTCTCGATATACCAAAAAACAGCCCATAGGTTAATTGGAACAAATAGTCGTCCTATTATCCTGGTAGATTGGAGCCATGTTCCTAATACAACGCATTATTTGCTTAGAGCCTCATTAGTCGCTAAAGGCCGTGCGTTATCAGTCTATGAAGAGGTATTTCCTCGCCAATATGAAAATAGTGACAAAGCGCATCACTTATTTTTACAGAATTTAAAGCAAGTTCTGCCTGAGACAAGTCTCCCGATATTAGTTACGGATGCTGGTTTTTATAATTCATGGTTTCGGTTGGTGTTAAAACAAGGTTGGGACTATGTTGGCCGTATTCGGGGTAATATATGTTATCGATTGGATACCCATACTTACTGGGAATATTATTGTGATTCAAAGGAAAAGGCGACCGAACAAGGGCAATCTCTGGGGTGGGGCATTGTCTCTAAAACAGACCCAATAGAAACATTTCTTTATTTAATAAAGCTATCCGGAAAAAAACGTACACGTTTTAATAAGTACAAAAAGAAAGCGCAAAGCAAGAAAGACAAGGTGTATTCAAAATCAGCCAATGAACCTTGGCTTTTAGCAAGTTCATTAAACAATACAGAAACATCGTTTAACCCTTTTTCAATCTATTTCAAACGCATGCAAATAGAGCAGAATTTTCGAGATTTAAAGTCATCTCAATATGGCTTTAGCTTTGAACATGCTTACTCAAAATCAATAGAGCGAATTCAAGTGTTACTAATGATTGCTATGTTGGCTACTTTAATTGCTTATTTAACCGGCTTCGTTGCTGAAAACAAGCGATGGCATCTCTCTTTTCAAGCCAACACATCCCAAAAAAAACGAGTGCTTTCTTTGTTCTATCTCGGCTGTCGAATCATACAAAGGAAATTTAAATATAGAATTGATTATGATAAAGCCGTCGAGGCCCTGCAAATAGAGATACTCGTTGCAGGGAGAGAATTATGAGGGGATCCCTCAGGCATAAAGCGGGGTACGTAGGATGTTACGGGGTAGGTAGGATCTTACGAGGTTCGTAGGATCTTACGAGGTTCGTAGGATCTTACGGGGTTCGTAGGATCTTACGAGGTTCGTAGGATCTTACGAGGTTCGTAGGATCTTACGGGGTTCGTAGGATCTTACGAGGTTCGTAGGATCTTACGAGGTTCGTAGGATCTTACGAGGTTCGTAGGATCTTACGAGGTTCGTAGGATCTTACGAGGTTCGTAGGATCTTACGGGGTTCGTAGGATCTTACGGGGTTCGTAGGATCTTACGGGGTTCGTAGGATCTTACGGGGTTCGTAGGCTCTTACGGGGTTCGTAGGATCTTACGAGGTTCGTAGGATCTTACGGGGTTCGTAGGCTCTTATGGGTACGTAGCCTCTTATAGGATGGTTCAATTTTGTGAACCATCTCTCCGGGACAAAGCCGCAGCAGGGAGCGGTATCAGCCAAAGGCATTAATGCCAGTAATATGGCGCCCAAGAACCAGAGTATGCACGTTATCTGTTCCCTCGTAGGTAAAAACGGACTCCAGATTGAGCATGTGACGAATCACGGGATATTCAAGGCTGATACCATTAGCACCTAAAAGATTACGACAGGAACGGGCGATTTTTATCGCTTCCCGGCAAGCATTGCCTTTGGCGAGAGAAATCATCACCGGTGTTTCGCGATATTGATCTTTCAAGCGGCCAATTTGCAAATTTAGACATTGGGCTTTAATGATCTCGGTATACATATCTGCCAGGTCTTTTTGTACCAATTGAAATGAAGCCAATGGTTTGGCAAATTGTTTACGTTCAAGCAGATAATCCCTGGTCGCATCGAAGCAGGCCATAGCAGCCCCCATTGCTCCCCAGGCGATTCCGTATCGCGCCTGGCTTAAACAGCTTAATGGAGCGCCCAGACCTTTATTGCTGCCCGGCAGATAATTTTCATCCGGTACAAAAACGTCTTCAAATACCAGCTCGCCTGTCAAAGAAGCGCGCAACGACATTTTATGTTTCACTTCCGGTGCTGAAAAGCCCTTGGATTTTGAATCAACGATAAAACCGCGGATCCCTTCTTCGGTTTTAGCCCAGACAATAGCAATGTCGGCAATAGGCGCATTGGTAATCCACATTTTAGAACCATTCAAACGCCAGCCGCCCTCTACTTTTTTAGCATAGGTACGCATACTGGCAGGATCAGATCCTGAGTCTGGCTCAGTCAGTCCAAAGCAGCCAATGATTTCCCCTCTGGCCATACCCGGTAGATAACGCAGCCTTTGTTCTTCTGAACCATAGCGAAAAATAGGATACATACATAAAGAACTTTGGACAGAAACAAAGCTTCGTAAACCGCTATCCCCTTTTTCAAGCTCCTGACATACCAAACCATAGGAAACATAGGAGGCCTCTGCCCCGCCGTATTCTGCAGGCAAGGTTAAACCGAGTAAGCCCAATTCCGCTGATTGCTTAATGAGTTGACGAGGAAATTCGCCGTGCTCAAAGGCTTCGGCCATTAAGGGTATTACATCATGGTTTACAAAACGGGCGACACTGTCCCGAATCATTCGTTCATCATCTTGTAATTGTTCTTCAAGAAACAGCAAGTCGTCCACTTTCTTTCTCCCTTTTCACTGAATTCAAATCAAGAACTGCTTCAACAATTGATTCTTTGCTGGGCAATAGGTATTGCCATGCAGTTCCTAACGGGATGAAGCAATCTTCACCCGTAATGCGTTTTATTTTCAAACGAGATGAGGCTTCTTCCGCAAGCAATGTGGTTAATCCTTCGCTAATGGAAGCACTGCGCCGTCCCTCATCGACTATCAGAACACGCTTTGCCTTTGCTACTTCGCGTAAAATGGCTTGTGCAGGCAGAGGGCTTAACCAGCGTAAATCGACGATCTTCACTTTGATCTGGTATTGATCGCGTAAAATTTTTGCGGCTTGCCGTGATAAGTAGTAGCCATTGGCATAGCTAAGAATCACTGTATCTCCCTCACCGAAGACGCCAACCTCTCCGGCCGCAATGGTTTCATGGGCAGGCGGATACTCAAACAGCCAGCCATTATCCCCATTTTCATGCAGATCTTTAGTCATATACAGAGCGATAGGCTCAAGGAACACCACCACCCGGCCTTCTTCATGGGCCAGTTTTATGCAAGTTCTTAGCATTTTAGCGGCATCGGGTCCATTTGAAGGACAGGCAACAATGACTCCTGGTAAATCCCGAAGCACAGCAATCGAATTGTCATTATGAAAATGACCGCCAAAACCTTTCTGATAAGCTAAACCGGCAATACGTATGACCATCGGATTACAATATTGACCATTAGAAAAGAACGACAAAGTCGATGCTTCTCCGCGCAACTGATCCTCGGCGTTATGCAAATAGGCTAAAAACTGGATTTCCGGAACAGGAATAAAGCCATTATGTGACAGGCCAATCGCTGTTCCAAGAATTGTTGTTTCATCCAGAATGGAGTCAAACACGCGCCGCTGACCAAATCTTGTCTGCAAATCAGCAGTGACCCGGTATACACCGCCCTTTTTACCCACGTCCTCGCCAAAAATCAGCATATTAGGGTATTGAGCCATGAGGTCGGTTAAAGCGAAATTAATATTCTGGCAAAGATTGCGTTTTAGGCTTAGCTGGTTATAAGCACTGCCAAAAGCTTTGATACGTGCAGCTTCGTCTGGTACGGGATAAAGAGTGGCTGATGTGGGTTTAGGAATAATCGAGGACATGACTTCAGCGGCGCTGCTCATGCGCGGCAAACGTACAGCCTCCATTGCCTTCGCCTCAATCAGCGACTTGTTATCCAGATATAACTCAGCCATCGACTCTAAACTCATCCAGTCCTGTTCATGTAATATTCTTGCCGTATGAAGCAAGGGATCATTGGCTTCTATTCGTTCAATCTCCGCCTGGCTGTGGTATTGCGATTCAATATCAGAACCTGCATGGCCTAAAAGGCGTACACATTTCATATGTAGAAAAACCGGCTGCTTTTTCTGCCTTGCTATTTGCTGCGCCTCCTGCGCTTTCAGAAAGGTATCCGCTATGTTCAGTCCATCGCAACTCAGATAATGAATTGCAGGACGGTTCTTTATGGAGGATTCAATCCAATGATTAGGCGTGGGCACGGAAATACCAATTCCATTATCTTCACAAATGAAGACTAAGGGCAGCGGATAACCCTGGCTGGCAATCCAGGAACAGGCATTTAAGGTGGTTTGTGAAGAGGCGTGATTGGTAGACGCGTCTCCGAATGAGCAAAGGACAATGGAGTCAGCAGGAAGCTTTGATTTGATACCCAACTCTCTGGCACGAGTGATGGAAATTGCCGCTCCCAAGGCTTTGGGTAAATGAGAAGCAATGGTTGAGGTTTGCGGGGGAATGGATAAAGGCACGCTGCCAAACACCTTATGCCGGCCTCCGGCAATCGGCTCTTCTGCAGCAGCTACCAGAGAGAGCAGGATATCGCGAACCCCATCACAGCCTGCGACCTGCTTAGCACGCTGAAGATAAAATCCTCCGCTTCTGTAATGAAGAAATGCCATATCAGCAGGGCGAAAGACTTGTCCGAAAACGGCATTGCCTTCATGGCCGCTGCTGCCAATCGTATAAAAAGACAAGCCTTTTTCTTTCAGTTGACGGGCGATTAAATCAAGAAGACGCGATTTAATCTGAGAATCAAATAACTCAATGGCGAGCTTCTTATCAAGTCCTGCCTGCCCAGGTTGCGTATTACTTAAAGCAGCCGGAAAATCGGCAGCTTTTATTTTTTTCAGGAACTGCTCATCCACTACACTTGCTCTATCCAGCATCATCACACCCTGTCAATTAGTTCCAATCCTTTCATGAACCATCAGGCGATGCTCATGAAAATCTGCGTATAAGCTACGTGAAAAAAGCGTTAATAGCCAGATCTTGCGTTATAAAAAAGTGTATACTTTACAAGAATCGCCGTAGGTGTAGAGTGTGAGTGCCTGCGGCCCTAAGGAAAGAACAAGATGGCCACGGAATTGGTTATTGCCCAAAACCTGCGTTTAAATCCTGTTTCCAGCGAACCTCGTCCTGGCAGAAGTCAGGAGCTTTATATCGGGCAGCTCTTAAGAGCAGTCGTCAACTTTCAAAATGCGAATGAAGTCAGCATCAATATTAATGGTCAGAATATCAATGCCAAAACCTCTCACCATTTTACACCGGGCGAGTTACTGGAGATTAAAGTCGCTAAAACAGGTGAATCCACTGTTTTGCAGGTCATTAAAGACCCTGTTCCCTTAAACACTTTAAATCAGGCCTTATTGCATTATTTGCCGCGACAGCTGCCTGCTACCCAGTTAATGCCTTTACTAAGTCTTTTGCAGAATCAGGAAAATCTCCCTGAATCGCTGAGATCGCAAGTGCAGCAGTTGCTGCAAAGTATCGTTCCCTTAAACGAACTGCCGCAGAAATTTCAACAGGCCTTGGTTCACAGCGGTTATTTTCTGGAAGCGTCACTGCTTAATTTTAATAAACAATCCCAACTGGGGAGTGATTTTAAAGGCCAATGCCTGCAATTGCTGGCAGCCATTCAGAAAGATTTTCCGAATAGCGGCAGCGTTATCACAGTGGCAAGTGATCGCTCCGTTCAAAAAGAAAATCTGCCTCTGCCCGGCGTTTTACCACAACCCTATGCCAGGCCTTCTCCGATTGCCGATTTAGCCATTGATGAATTGCTTCCGCTGGTGCGCGATCACCTGGAACATGTGCTGGCACGCATTACGGCGGGCCAACTCACTCACTTACTCCACACAAACCCCTTTCCTTACAGTGTAATGGTTGATCTGCCCGTCAATACTAGTGAGCAAGCCGATATTATCCCGCTTTTAATTAAAGAAGAACCTGAACAGAATGCCCAGGAAAGCAACTGGTCTATTCGCTTTGCAGTCAATTTGGAGCATTTAGGTGCAATACAAGCTAAATTAACTCTGCAAGGAGATGCTTTGGATGTCCAGTTAAACAGTGAAATCGCCTCTACACTTGAGATATTGCAGGAAAATGCAGAGGACTTCAGTGAATTATTGAAAGAAGCAGGATTGAATTTACGCAGTTGGCATTTGCGCCAGGGGCTTGAAGACAATCAGCTGGATACAGCCAATCTCAAATTATTGGATATTAAAGTATGATTAAAAAGAACCGACAAGCAGTTGCTCTGCATTATGACGGAAAAAAAGCACCACGTGTAACCGCCAAGGGCGAGGGGGAAATTGCCGAACGCATTATTCAAGTGGCAAAACAGCATGGCATTCCTCTCCAGGAAAATAAGGAATTAACCGCCTTGCTTGCACAGGTGCAACTGGATAGTGAAATACCGCCGAAGCTCTATGTCGCTGTCGCCCAGCTATTGGCATTTCTTTATTTTCTAAATGGCAAAACACCTAAAGACTATCATTCCTGATGAAGTCAAAGACCCCTTTTCAGGATTTAGCCTGATAGAATTCTTCAATCGTGCAGTGTACCGATCCAAAGGCATAATGCAAACTGCTGTACGGGACTTCAATAATATCCATGCTGTTTTCAGTCAAACTTAAAATAGCATCTCTGGTCTTTTCACTGAGTGAAAAAAAGTGATCATAAACAGCAAACTCACTCTCTCTTTCTGTTGCACCAGAGCTGCCATTCACGAACATTTTAAAACGAAAGTCAGCATTACTTTTAAGAATAAGCCCATTGGCTCCATAGGCAATCGCCTCAGGAGTGCTTAACAGAATAATTTTCTCAGGATGGTAGAGCTTACGCAGATAAGCACGATGGTAATCACTGATTGTTTGTGTGTGTTTTATCAGTAAAGGCAAACCTTGTTTATTTCTCAGTAAACGCGCTTGGCGGTCTCTGATGTATTCACCTTCGTAAAGCAATAGCACATCATTGGGCAAAGGGGTCAGGCAGCAGTCCAAATGAAAAAATTCTTTGCGTAATAATTGGATGGGAATGACCTGTTCATCTATTATCTGGCTTATTACGGCATAGGCTTTCTTTTCAGTCCTTTGGCCATAGCCTAAAAAATACAAAGCACGATCGGGCGCTTTAAGAAAATCCCCTCCCTCGAAATAAATCCCCTGCTCATCTGACTGCGAAAGCGGTTGAATCCTGGCACCCAGCTTCCTGGCTTGTTTTATAGGCGTCTTTTCCTCACCCTGCCTTGCATCTTTTCTGAAATAACCCGGGATAAAAAATAGTTCTTCCTTGCTGGTATAATAATGACCTGTATCGGTCAGGAAGACCTGATAAGGATAATAATAGGTTTTATTATTCTCAATATAAGTGTCTTCATCAACTGCAAATACTTCAATGCCCTGAGCCTCTATTTGCTGCTTTAAATGACACATTTCTTCATATACTAATCCCGCTCTTAGTCTTCTTATTTTTTCGTCAAAGCTGATGTCTTCTTTTCCAAACTCTTCCTCGCTCTTGTAGCCAAATTTATTGGTTAACCGGATAAGCGCGGCATTGGGAGTTTCAGAAAAAGGAAAATCATCAATAGGCATAATTTGTTACATTTTGTGTATAAATATTATTATTTTAGTACAAACCAATGCTTTCCATGCTTTTGTGCTGATACATTTATGTGCAGTAACTTATCAGTAATTGGCAAAGATTAAACAAGTAAACTACAATTAAATCAATAATAAAGACAAGAGGTCAATCATGCGATGGATAGTCCTGCTTCCTGCAATTTTTTTTCTGGCAGCCTGCTGCAACACGAATCGAGAAGTCATTGAATACCGTCAGGTCCTTGCCACACCGCCTTGCTATACCTCCGCATTTGTGGACGAGGAGCCCGTGGACGTTACTACAACAACGGTGCAATATTTTTAGGGAGGTTTTATGATTCGACACACATCAAGCCCACAGCCGCAGGCAGTAGAGAGAAAGGACAAAGCGGTCAATAAGGAACCGCCTTCCAATTTGCAGGGAACAAAGCCTGATAAGTTACCCAAAGAAAAACGTTTTAACCGATAGAAGCAGCGTTTCGGATACTCCTCTCACAGGTTGAGTCTTTGCCCGAATCAAGGAAGTGTCGGGCGAAGCGCCCGACCTACGCTGTTGAGTCGCTTATTATAGTAGATGAAGCTCCTGATCTCTGGCTGCAGTGTAACTGGCAAAATCATTGCTAAACTCTTCCACCATAACTTTTGCCAGTTTGTGTGCCTGCATTGACGAGGCATTTTTTTGCACCAGGCGATCAACATAGCCGCTTTCAGCGATATTGGTATTGAAATCAAAAAAGCCCAGCTTTCCATCCGGGTTATCCGTTTTTTCCAATTTGGAAGGCCCCCCCTGATCAGCATGGCTATGATAACAGGCGCCGCCATAGAGTATTGAGCAGTTGTAGGCGACATCCAGTTTTTTCTGTATTTCTTTCATCGGAACCGCTTCATTCACATAAGCTTCCAGGCTGGCAAGCAATTCTTTCTTTGGTTTACTGGAATACTCAGCAGGCTCTGCCATACTCCATAATAATGCCACACGCCCGGCTACCGCCTGATATCGTTCATTCGCACTTTTACATCCCGCCATTGAAGTCGGCTCGATAAAAATAGACAGTGATTGCATCAGCATGCCGAACTGCTCATTACGATAATCGCCATTAGCCAGCGCTTTAAGGAGAACCTGCGCTACCAGGGCGTGGAGATCATTACCGGAGGGCTGGATTACTGCATTTTTCCATTCCCCTCGCATCATTTCAAAATAACCAAGACTCTCTTTCCCAGACAAAGAATCCTTATAAAACGGGCACCCTGCCATCTCTGTATTTAGATAATTGAAATAATTGCTTTGTAAGCGTTCATGAGCCCTTGCCAAACTTTCACTGAGTGAGGGCGGCAAATGGGTACGGTAATGGATCAAACTTGACACCATCGCCATTTGAGTCATTAATGTGGCCTCTCTGGTCACATCATCGAACGCAGCGGGATCGAGTTGAAGGGTATGCTGATTAACCGGAATATTCTGCACATAGACGAGCGAGTCGAGCCTGGATGCATTTAATTGTTCCTTATTATATAAATGCGCTCCCTGCAGAATTAATCTGGCACTTTCCCGCTGCTGATTGGCTCCCGGGCCGTTATCACTAATGCGTCTGTACAAAGAAGTCAACAAATTATAAACAACGGGCCTGCGGTAGCCAGGGTTTTTATTTTGTAATCGAGCTACATCAACAGCCAGCTTATCAGCCACATCACGAATTGCATCGGTCTCACCCAGCACTGCTATCGAGGGCACGCGTGCGTCTACAGCCTGATGTTTGAAAGCTGCAACAGTATCTTCCTGTGGATTATAGCGGTTGCGTGCAATCGCTCGGAATGCCTGACGGTTAGCTCCTTTCTGTTTATTGTGCGCTGTCTCTTCTGTTGCGCTAACCCGCATCACCAGTTGATTGCTGGCATCTGTATGTAAATAGTCCAAAGCCGAACCGGTGGTACTGGTAAAATGGTCTTTCTTTAACTCTTTTATGGCCGTCTGATAGTCGTCCAAATTATCGGCATGACTTAACTTCTCCCGCATAGCGTCACGCAATAACTCTCGCACTTCAGAGGACAATTTCTTTCTTGTGCCATCCAGCTCTTTATTCAGATCAGCCACCACCAGTGCGCCCTTTCTGGCAATACTATCCCTTAGAGCTGCATGATAGCGAAGCATAACCGTTTTATTGATTTGTTCAAACAATTGCTGCTTTTCTTCAGTTGAGAATAGAGACTCATTGGCGTTTAATAAATTTTTCTGAATAAGCAGACGCTCAATAGCCCTTAAAGCAAGAGAAGCATGCATGGTCATTTCTTCCTGAAGCGGAATAATGCTTCCCTGCTCTCCCTTCTCAAATAACTCTTCAAGATGTGAAGTGATGCTTTTTTCCTCAAGCAAAGATTTATAGGATTCATGGATAATCACGGAGGGATTCACGGCTTGACCTGCGGATGCCTCAACATAGGCTAGAAACTGTCTGCGCAGACGTGGATGAAAGCTGACATCGAGATTACAGAAAGTGGTTTCTGTAATGCGTTCAACCCCCATCGCTGCGGCCAGTTTTTCGAGGCTGCCATTGGTATCATTGCCTTCGGTGATTTGGCCGATGATTTCATCCATATCTTCCTGAGTGAGACGGACTTCCAGCAGCACATGCCCTTGTGTATCAAAAACAGGATGATCCTGTCTCTCAGCAATTGCTATTCCTTTCTTGATTAAAAATTGCTGATAAATGACCTCGGCGCGCTGGCTGTTTTTCCCAAGATTATATTGGCCGAGATTAGCCATTGTTTTGTAAACACTCAATTCACTTTCAACAGTGCGGCCTAGCAAAGAGCTGCGGGCTTTAAGTGGATCCATCAGAGATTGTTCAATATGATTGTTGATTACCGTGTTCAGTTTGTCCTCTTTATCTAAAACTAATGGCAATTCACCCTCGGTAACCATCCGTTGTTGCTCAGCAGGAGAAAGGCTTTCTCCCAGGCTAGCGATGCTAAATAATTGGCTCATTAAGCCCGCTGCCCGTGAGCGGGTGGGACCTGACCATTTGGCAAATAACCTGGGTAAATCAGCTGATGCCAGGATGTCCTGAAGCATTTCCACGCTGATTTCCTTTTCATTCCTGATTCGGGAGGCCAGTTCGGAAAAAACATGGCTTTTATAATCGTCCGGGTTTAGTTGCAAATAGGTTCGAATGGCTAACAAGGCCTTTCTTGCCTGAGCGGAGTGGACAAATGAAGCCGCTTTCTCCCCCTGACGGATTTTAATATGATCGCGCAAACTGATAAGAACAGAGTCCGAGCCGCTTTGTTCCTGCGAGCCTTTTTCTCCAGACAAAAAGCTTGAAATTTCGTCTAGCCCATGAGCAGCTATTACCGGATCAACCTTTTTCAAATAATCAGTCAAACTGGCTTCTAAGGCTGTCGTTTCTTCAAAACTTAGCGCATTGAGTACATCTTTTTGCGCAGACTGGTTCAATGAGAGGAAGAATCTTGGCCTAGCTTTAGTCAAAGCAGTCAGGATAGGAACATCGGTCTGAACCAGCGAAATAAGTAATTGCTGATTACGCTCTGCATGCTCTTCGTCTCGCTCATCAAGCAAAGGGAGTATTTCTCTTGTTAAGGATTCAGTGAACTCCAGCTCTCTTTCTTCGCCTTGATATTGTTTATATAGCTTATTGATTAAAACAGTCAGAAATCGGGGAGCACGCTTCATCACAGTCAGGAAACTATCGCCTAAGCGGACAGTGCCATCATCCAATCCATTTTTTAATCCAGTTTCCAGTATTTCTGTATTGACCAACTCAGGAACTCTAAGCTTCAAATCGCTTAAAAGCTGGCGCTGTAACCAAACCTGGCGGGAAAGTCGAAATGGTGATTTTAGCCATGCATCATAAGGATGCTGGCAAATCCGATTAAAGTTAGTATCAGTAAGACCCTCTGCGACAAGCACTGCGAGGGAGAGGTCGCGAATTGGAATACCAAGATAATAGACATAAATATCCGATATTATCTGAGCGGCTTTACTGGAAATGGAAGGCTTCCCACGTGAACGTTTATAAAAAAGCGCATCCCGTTCCTCTTTAGACAATTCAGAAATTTTTCTACTCAGGGATTCTGCGGACAATTTGCCGTTCTCAAGTTGCTCAAGAACATCGGAAAAAAATCCTTTCTTAATTCTGTTATACGCTGCAACATCATCTTTGCTATCGATGTATTTTTTAATATTCTCAGCTAAAGACATTAGCTACTCCAAAAAAGCTGGTTCTACTCAAATTATAGAATTTCACTTAAGGAAATATTATTATTTAGACAGCATGCGTCTAATTTACACTTTTGTTACATTTATTTTTAACCCGCTTAGGAATCATCATGCGCCGTTTTAAAGGATTACTCTTTTTTTTAATTCAAGTTCCATGTTTCGCCCTACCCTCTGATTTTGTGTATTTGCATGATACAGCTCCTGATATTATTGAGGATCTTCGTTATGCCGATTCCCATAACTTTACGGGAAAAGTGGTGCCAGGTTATTTGAGCGGCCGCTGTATTCTCACTCGGCAAGCGGCGAATCATCTGGCAAAAATAGAAGCGCAGGCGAAACACTTGGGTTATACGCTAAAAGTATATGATTGCTATCGGCCTACCAAAGCAGTTAAAGCTTTTTACAACTGGAGCCAAAATATAAAAGAGGATAGTGAGAAGCCTTATTACTATCCCAGAGTGGACAAGTCCGAGCTTTTTGAGAAAGGTTATATCGCGCTTTCTTCAGGCCACAGTCGAGGCAGTACCGTTGATTTAACCCTGGTGGCTCTGTCATCACGTAACAAAAGAACCTCGCGACCCGACACCGCTTGTTTCGGAAAGTCGCGCAATTATCAGGATGATAACAGTATTAATACCGGAACACGTTTTGATTGTCTCGATCCCAGCGCCCATGTGTTTTATAAAGAGCTTAGCGCTGAGCAGAAGAAAAATCGTTTATTACTTAGAACACTGATGATCAAGGGCGGGTTTAAACCCTATGCCAAAGAATGGTGGCATTTTACTTTAAAAGATGAACCCTTTCCCAAGACTTATTTTAATTTTTCTGTTAAATGAAATATTCGAGTAGTCATTTCCGCGCAGTGTTGTTGAGAGAATAGAACTAAGCAACTAAAGTGTGTCTTTGCGAACGAAGTGAAGCAATCCAGATCAGAAGTTTGAACAAAGCAAGAAGCTGGATTGCTTCGCTAACGCTCGCAAAGACAGTTTTTTGCGCACCCATCTTCATTTACGCAACAAGCGGGTAGGGGCCGAGCAATTAAAGCTCAGCCTGCCCCACATCCTCAGCTAACCGCTTCTCTAATCATCCATACCCGTTGTGAATCACCAGGCAGGCTGGCCGTATCCATCCATAACAGGTTTCCTCCTATGGATGTCTTTGAAGATACGGCAATTGCAAAGGGATATTTTTTCTTTAAAGCCAGTAAGGCATTCAATACTCTGCCGGGATCAGCCTGGGTGTCCTTCAGCAATAGTTCATTGCCACGATAAATTACAGTCACCGCCTGCCCATTCACAGCCTGTTTAACCACTGTCTCCAGACGACGCCAGCGAGCTTGCTTGCCGCGTTGCTGTTCCGCCTGAGTCGGGTTCATCTGATACTTGATTCTATTTTTTGAAGCAAACATCCGTGACCAGGAATTATTTCCAGGCTTTTGCTGTAAAAAATAGGTACATAAAGCGTCAATCAGATAGCGGTACTTTCCAGAAATGGAAGGACTGGTGCCCGGACGGTTATTAATATACATTGCAAAAGCCAGTGTATGTCCGTTAGCGGTGTATAGATAGCCCGACAAACTCACAATTCCGGTCATGGTGCCCGTTTTCGCCCGCACCATATCCTGCTGCTCAGGCCGTTTAAACCGGCGTTGCAATGTGCCATCACGTCCGGACACAGGCAGCGCGGCAATATATTCATAAGCAAGAGGGAAGCGTTCATATAGAAAACGAAGCAGATTGACGGTTTGACCGGCCGTTAACAAATCATTACGCGATAAGCCCGAACCATCGGTTAGAATTGCTTGCTGCAAGGAAATACCGGTTTGATCCTGTAAGAATTTTTTAACAGTCTGCTGTGCTTCAGGCCAATTTTGCGGGGAACCATGTAATTTATGCGCCGCATGCAGAAACAAACTGTCCGCATAGAGATTATCCGAAGGTTTCAATGTATCAGCCATAAGTTGTGCAATGGGCTTGGAAGAATCTGTAGCCAGTAACATCGCGCCGCTTGGTGTACCACCAAGAAGGACATTGCCATCAAGAATGATATTCTCTTTAGATAATTGCTGACGAACCAGACCTTTCGCATAGGCTAGAGGGTTGCGAATCGCCATTTTTTGCTGGATTGCCCATTGGCCGACACCAATGCAACCTCTCACGTTTAAATGATTTTCCTGATCCATCACAAAGGAAACTCCGCAACGCGCTGACTTTTCTTTGGTTTTTACTTCATTGTTAACTATAATACTTCCGCTATCATCATCCACTTCGACAACAGCCGGATCTCCTGGTCTTCCGCCAGGATTGACGGTTGCTACCATGCGATTGGCATCGATCATGGTTGGTCCCAAGGGAGCGCCATAGCTATAGGCTAAGTCGCTCGTCATCCAGCCAGGAGCGTAAGGATTGACTACCGCATGGCTGCTATCAATAATCACATTGCCCTGAATATGGTTAATATGCCAGTTTTTTAATACGGCGAGTAAATTGGCCAGACGCTCACGGCTAAACGAAGGATCTCCTGACAACTTCAGATACAGAGAACCTTTGAGAACCCCGTTCTGTAACTGGGAAGCATTTGTACTTAAGGTATTGATGAACCGGTAATCCGGACCAAGCACCATCAGAGCCGCCGCATCGGAAAATAGCTTCATATTACTGGCTGGCACAAAAGGCTGATCCTGATTTCGGCGGTAAAGGATTGTTCCAGTGTTTAAATCAATAACTTCTATGCCGATATTAGTTGCCGGATCGACCTGATTAATCAGCCGGTCAGCCCCGCCTTTGATGGTGGCATGGCAGGGATCCGTAATTATCAGGCTAAGCAATGCGCACGACAAGATCCTTTTCATCGATGAGGTTCCTTAGTGATGTGATTATAAAATCAGAAAAATGTTGCTAATCATACCGCAAGCCCATGCGGTCAAGAAGACCTGCAAGCGTATCATTATTGAAAAATTTTACCTTTAACCAACCGCCCTTCCCTTTCTCGCTGATTATTTCGACAGGCGCCCCCACCTGTTCCGATAGTTTCATCTCAAGCTGTAAGACATCACGATCTTTAAATGAGGCTGAAACGTCTTCCTGCTGTGTTTTAAATTTTTTTATTTCCTGCTCGCTCTGTCTGACCGACCAGTCCTGCTCGATCATTTGGCTGGCCAAAAGCAACTGCTGAGCGGGCGGCAAGCCCACCAGTAAACGAGCATGGCCAAAGCTCAACTGCCCCTCTCGAAGCAACAATTGCACTTCTGAACTTAAACCAAGCAGCCGCATAATATTGGTGACATGACTACGAGACTTTCCAACCAAAATGGCGATTTCCTCCTGGCGAAAATGGAACTCATCGCACAAACGACGATAGCCGCTGGCTTCTTCAATCAGATTAAGTTCCTGGCGTTGGATATTTTCGATCAACGTCAGGGCAGCAGCCTGTTGATCCGAGTATTGGCCAATCATGCAGGGTATTTGGGTCAAACCTGCCATTCTGGCTGCTCGCCAGCGTCGCTCTCCGGCAATAATTTCATAACAGTTACTGGCTATTTCCCGGACCACCAGCGGTTCAATCAATCCCTGGGCAGCAATCGATTGCGCAAGCTCGGCCAATAAGTGCTCATCAAAATCAAGGCGCGGCTGATAACGTCCTCTTTGCAGACAATCAATAGGTAAAAGACGATAGACAGTGTCCTGAGACAGCACTGTACTAGTTTTTATCATACAGATACCATCCCAGATAAAAAATCATATGTGCAAATATCGTAATCAGCAGACCATACTGCCAGAAAATGTAACCAAAAATCAGCGCTTGCCAAAGCGACAGCAATAGCATGATATAGACGAACTGGCGGGTGGCACGGCATCCGGCGGCCAGATAAGCGGGAAGCTGACTTATTGAAAAAAATAAACCGCTGATGACAATGGAAGTCCAGACCATCGCATCGCTCTTCTGGCCAGAAAATAATATGGCGAAATAAAGAATGACATTCAATAATCCCCAGCGGGCGAGAATCTCATCAACCACACCGCCATAAAGTATACAACCATCAAGACCAATTTTCTGGCGAAACGTTTTTAAAGCAAGTAATGTAGGCGGTTCAAGTACCCTGGCAGCGAGACCATAATAAAGCAGAAGAAAACCCACGAGGCCAACAAAGGTCAAAATGCCAGTTGCCAATAAGGCATCCTGAATGTGCCGCCAGATTTCTTTGCCGCTTAATAAGGCTGACAAAAGCGGATCGCCTAATCCTGTTTTAGTGGATAATACAGTCCCTGCCACTGTCATTAACAGCACCATAATCAGGGTTTGAATAACAACGAGACGGCTCATTTTTTTCTGCACCGTTGGACTATTATTCGGTAACAACACCGCAATCAAACGAGGCAAGGTAATGAAAATCCCGGGGAGGGCCAGAATAAATAAAAACAGAATCATCGGCCAATACATTTTTTTTTAATCCTTACGCAAAACGCTATAAAAAAATCCATCACAATTTTCCTGACCTGGTAAAATCTGCCAGCCGTATTCATTGGCATTTCCCCAGAGTGGATTTATCGGTAAAACCCGGCATTCGGACTGCTCTTTTATAAACGCTTTGATTTGATCTTCATTTTCGCGCTTTAATATGGAACAGGTCCCGTAGACTAGTAATCCTTCTTTTTTTAGCAAGGGCCAGACTGCATGCAGCAACTGCTTTTGCAAGCTAACGACAGGGACAATATCCTGCTCCTGCCTGATAATTTTGATATCAGGATGCCGGCGAATAACACCTGTAGCCGAACAAGGAGCATCGAGCAGAATGCGGTCAAACAATTGTCCGTCCCACCAATCCTCTGGCCTCAGGACATTTCCCTGCAACACCGTCGCTTTAAGTTGTAATCGTGCCAGATTTTCTTGCACACGCTGCAAACGTCTCTGCTCGACATCCACAGCGACACATTCCTGTAAATCGACTTGGGATTCAAGAATATAGCTGGTTTTCCCTCCTGGAGCGCAGCAGGCATCCAGCACCCGCAGACCCGACTCAAGCGCCAATAATTTAACGGCTGCTTGCGCGGAACCGTCCTGAACCGAAAAATAACCCTCGGCATAACCGGGTAACTCGCGCACATCCACTGCGGTATCAATTTGTATGCCATGCGGCAAATGAGTCGTTACGACCGCTTCAATACCTGCCTGCTCAAGTTGCGCTAAATAAGCATCGCGGGATATTTTGAGCTGGTTCGTACGTAAGTAGAGGGGGGGGTGCTGATCATTGGCAGTTAATATATTCTGATAAGTATTGGGCCAATCTTTTTTTAACGCCTTGATGAACCATTGCGGATGATTACTGGAATAGGCCGGGTTATTTTCCAGTGACGCCAGAATCACCTCTTTTTCGCGGCAAAAACGCCGCAATACCGCATTAATCAAGCCTTTTGCCCAACTCTTTTTGAGTCGATCGAGCAAGGCAACTGTTTCCTGAACAGTCGCATACTCCGGCTTATTCAGATATTGTAACTGGAATAATCCCATGAGGATCAATAACCAGATTTCTGGTGCATCCGGCTTTTTATTCAGTAGCTGCCTGGCAATCAGCTCCAATCGATAATGATAACGGCAAACGCCAAAACAAATCGCCTTGGTCAAGGGGCTTATATCGACGGATTGCAGCGACTGATTCAATGAAACCTTATTTTCAAACAGATCAATCAGAATCTTCAGTGCCTGCAGACGTTCATTTGGTTTCATTTAATACCTGACCAATCAAACTGTGGTATTTGCCGGCATTCATCCATTCCGTTATCGAAAGAGGTTTTCCTCCCGCAAATTGTAACTGCTGTACCGATAAAACACCTCTGCCTGTAGCTATGCAAAGCCCTTCTTTGCTTACCGATAAAACGGTACCGGGTGCTGCATTACTCAATTCTGTTTCCACTTTGGCCTGATAAATTTTGATCATCTCGCCGTTTGCGGTGCTGGTATAGCTAATTGGCCAGGGATTAAACGCTCTAATCTGCCTCTCGATCACATCGGCATCCAGCTGCCAATCGATAAGGGCCTGCTCTTTTTGTATCTTGCCTGCATAGGTTACGCCTTCGGCGCTCTGTGCTTCAGGATTAATCATGTCCTGTGCCAATAAATTCAATGTTTCCAGCAAGGGGGCTATTGAAAGCAATGAAAGTTTGTCGTGTAGGCTACCTGCCGTATCCTGAGCGTCAATAGCGCAATCTACCGACATCAGTTTTGCACCCGTATCCATGCCGGCATCCATCTGCATAATGGTTACTCCCGTTCTGGGATCACCATGCAGAATGGCTTGCTGAATTGGAGAGGCTCCACGCCAGCGCGGCAAGAGCGATGCATGCACATTGATACAACCAAGACGAGGTATTGCCAAAACCCGAGCTGGCAAAATTAAACCATAGGCAATCACCACCATCACATCAGGCTTTAATGCGGCAAGCTCAGCAACTGCGGACTCCGATTTAAAATTAAGCGGCTGATAAACCGGATACTGATTCTCCAGGGCCCAGGTTTTAACCGCAGAAGCCTGTAATTTACGTCCACGGCCGGCCGGGCGATCCGGCTGGGAATAGACTGCAAGCAAGCGATGCCCCGAGCGAGCCAAAGCATCGAGACAGGGAACGCCAAACTCAGGGGTGCCTGCGAAAACAATCGATAAAGAAGACGTCATGATTTACGGGCTTGCATACGTTTAAATTTATCCAGCTTTCTTCTGGCCATAGTGCGTTTCAAAGGCGACAGCAAATCAACAAATAATTTACCATTTAAATGGTCGATCTCATGCTGAAAACACTCTCCCAACACCCCTTCACCACTCATTTCATAGGGCTTGCCGTAGCGATCCAGAGCTCGAATGGTTACCTTCTCCGCTCGAATCACCGTATCATAAACACTGGGAACCGAAAGACAGCCTTCCTGATACTCCACTTTTCCTTCAGAAGCGATGATTTCCGGATTGATTAACACCAGTTGCTTCGTCTTATCCCCTTCTATATCAATTACAGAAAGCCTTAAGCTGATACCAATCTGGGGAGCGGCAAGTCCAACGCCATTAACGCTGTACATGGTTTCAAACATATCATCAATCAGCTGCTGCAATTCTTCGGTTATTTCCTGAACCGGCTCCGCCACCAGCCGCAGACGAGGATCCGGTAAATAAATAATTTTACGTATGGCCATGAAAACTCGTGAAAAAAATAGTTGATGGATAATATTATCGCGAATACAATGTTCGACTGCAAGATACTCCAACTAAGCTCTGCTTATAAATGTGATCAATGTACAGGTTTCAGGGACAGAAAAATGCGGCATTTATTTGTCATAACAGGTTTGCTCATCTCATTCGCCACGCAGGCAGTTTCCATTCTGGAGGATTCTCCCCGCCGTTATGTTGTGCAACCCGGCGACACCCTTTGGAGTATCGCCTGTAAGTATCTTGCCAATCCATGGGAGTGGAAAACCCTCTGGCATGCCAACCCTCGAATAAAAAATCCTAATCGCTTATACCCTGGCGCTATCATTGAGCTGCGCTATGCGCATAACCAGCCCTATCTTAAGGTGCTATCGAATGGCACCATTAAATTATCTCCCAATATTCGCCCGCGCCCCCTTGAAGAAGCGATTCCTCCTATTCCGCTCATGGTTATCAAACCCTTTCTGAACTCCTCCTTGGTCATGGATGAAGATCGCCTGAGAAAAGCGCCCTACATTGTAGCCTTTATGGGCGAGCATATGCTGGGCGGACAGGGGGATGAGGTCTATGTCAAAAATCTTCATCCGGATTGTAAAATGCCGCGCGGAGCGACTATTTCCTATGCCGTATATCGTCCCAATTGTCCTTATATGGAGCCCGAAACCAATCGTTTACTAGGCTACAAGGCAACACTGGTAGGCTATGCAGAATTAGTACGCGGCGGCGAACCTGCCACCATCCTGCTGACTGAAATTACCGAGGGAGTGCGCTTAAAAGACCGGGTAATGCTAAATGATTTTCCCGAATTTAATTTATATTTTGAACCTAAGACCCCCAATAGCCCCGTGTGCGGCTCTATTATCGATTTGCCCGGCGATTACACCCAGGGGGCGGTGGGATTAGTTGCTGTCATTGATCGCGGTCAGGATGCAGGCCTTGAGCCGGGTGATGTACTTGGCATATATTCTGAACGGAAACTGGTGGCAGACCCTTTGGATACCGCCAATCCCATTCTGCTTCCACGCGAGCGGGTCGGGGAAGTAATGATTTTCAGAACGTTCTCAAAGACCAGTTTTGGATTGGTTGTGCGCTCAATTCGCGCCATTCATCTTGGCGATAAGGTGACCAATCCATGAGTAACAAACGCTTTTTCCTTTTGCTAAACCGCATTGAAGGTATTGGTCCACGCACCGTACAGCGCCTGTTGAATCGATGGCCCAGTCTGGAGGCACTTTTTTCCTTGTCTAAAGAGGAAAAGATGGCTTCTGGCTTACCCCCCCTGCTTGCCACCGCCTTGAGTTCTGCTGACATAACAATGATTGATGCGGATTTAAACTGGGAACAGCAAAGCTCAAATCATCACCTGGTGACCTGGGAGGATGAAAACTATCCTGCCTTGTTAAAAGAAATTCACGACCCGCCGCTGGTACTTTACGGCATAGGAAACTGGGCTTGTTTAAAATATAAGACTTTGGCGATGGTGGGAACTCGTAAGCCTTCCGTTAATGGAGATGAAATCGCATATCGCTTTGCTTTTGAACTGGCCGGGAAAGAAATTACCATCGTCAGCGGAGGGGCATTGGGCGTCGACGCGAAGGCCCATCAGGGCTGTATTGATGCCAAGGGGCAAACAATAGCGGTCATGGGAACCGGCATTGATGTGGTTTATCCTGCCCGTCATCGCTCGCTTGTAAAAAAAATTATCGACAATGGCTTGATTTTGAGTGAATTTCCTTTGGGGAAACCACCGAGCGCTGGACATTTCCCTCGCAGAAATCGTATAATAAGTGGTTTATCTATTGCCACATTGGTTGTTGAGGCAGCAATTAAGAGCGGCTCACTGATTACAGCCAGGTTAGCACTTGAGCAAAACCGTGATGTACTTGCCATACCCGGTTCTATACATAATCCACAAGCGCGGGGCTGCCACTATCTTTTACAACAGGGAGCCAGACTGGTGACCTCAGCTGCCGATATTCT
Source organism: Legionella quinlivanii (assembly GCF_900461555.1). NCBI lineage: Bacteria > Pseudomonadati > Pseudomonadota > Gammaproteobacteria > Legionellales > Legionellaceae > Legionella > Legionella quinlivanii. The sequence goes on from NZ_UGOX01000001.1 coordinate 3,006,440, forward strand.
GGATACGCTTGGATGTGATAATTGGTCTAACAATGCAGGTGGTTCTGCACAATCCCTTGCAACACATAATAAAAACCTAGTAAAGTGCATTGGTTTTGAAATCACTACCGTTGATCAGATCTGTAATCGCAGCGGTATTCAAATCGATGAAGTGGCCTGTGGCTTGGCTGAACTTGAATTACAGGGCATTGTCAAAGCAGTACCCGGCGGCTACATGAGGTGTTATTAATGAAAGACAGCTTGTTTGAAATGCTAATGAATTTATTTGAGAAAAGTCTTTCCCAACTAAAAGATGGAAGTTCATCTGATTTAGGACTCGAAGCAGATGGCGAAGAAAGCGTTCAGGATAAAAACTCTTTCTTTGTTCGAGCAGCGCGTGATTCCTCTATCAGGGTGTTTACCTATGAAGAGCAAATGAAATTCACCAAGGCAAGTTATCAGTTTTTAATGAAGTTAATGCTATTGGGAATCATTGCTTCCGAGACAATGGAGCAGATTATTAATCAGCTTCTTTTTTCAGAGTCTCGTTTTGTAACGCTTCAGGAAACAAAGTGGACTATTCGCAATTGTCTGGCTGAGAGCTTAAATACAGTGCAACTCGCTTTTCTTGATCTTGTGCTATATCAAAAGGAAGATGAATTGCCTCTGCATTAATGATCCTTAATAAAAAATAAGCTAATCTCCTTCAGGCAAGGCCTGAATAATTGCTTCATTGATAGCAAGAGACGAGTCAATAATATTAACAATACTGTTAAGAAACTTCTAAAGGATAAAGGTCTTTTATGAGTAAACACCTGGTTATCGTAGAATCACCTGCTAAAGCCAAAACCATCCAAAAATATTTGGGTAATGACTATGATGTACTTGCCTCTTATGGCCATGTCAGAGATCTGCCCCCACGAAAAGGCTCTGTGAATCCTGACAATCATTTTAAAATGACCTATAGCCCTATTGAAAAAAATGTAAGGCATATTGAGTCAATCGCCAAAGCCTTAAAAAAATCGGATTCCCTGCTTCTCGCTACCGACCCTGATCGCGAAGGAGAAGCCATTTCCTGGCATGTGTTTGAATTAATGCAAGAGCGTAATCTGCTCACTAATAAAGCCGTTCATCGTATATTTTTTAATGAAATTACCAAATCGGCCATACAGGAAGCGATTAAAAATCCGCGCCAGATTTCAATGGATTTAGTCAATGCACAGCAAGCCAGACGAGCGCTGGACTATCTTGTAGGTTTCAATCTGTCGCCCCTTTTATGGAAAAAAATACGCCGTGGTCTTTCCGCGGGCCGTGTTCAAAGTCCCGCGCTCCGTTTAATCGTAGAAAGAGAAGAAGAAATTGAACGTTTTGTGGCCCAGGAATATTGGCGGATAATCGCCTCCTGCCAGCATGATGCCAGCCCCTTTTCTGCCCGATTGACTCACTATCAGAAGGATAAACTGCAGCAGTTCAGTATTACTGGCAGTGAGCAGGCCCATGAGGTCAGAGAGCGGTTATTACAGGCCGCCAATGGCGAGCTTAATGTCGACAATATTGAAAAGAAGCAGCGCAAACGTAATCCAGCAGCACCTTTTATTACCTCTACTCTACAGCAGGAGGCGGCTCGCAAGCTTGGCTTTACTGCGCGTAAAACAATGATGGTTGCCCAGCAGCTCTATGAAGGGATTGACATTGGCACCGGCACCGCCGGCTTGATAACTTATATGCGTACTGACTCGGTCAGTTTAGCCAATGAGGCGATTTTCGAGATCCGCGATTTCATTCAACAGCGCTATGGCGAGAAAAACTGCCCCAAAAGCCCGCGCATGTTCAAAACCAAATCGAAAAATGCTCAGGAAGCCCATGAGGCGATTCGTCCGACGACAATCAAGCAAACCCCGGACGCTATCCAGCAATATCTGACCCAGGATCAATACAAACTCTACAATCTTATCTGGAAACGAACCATTGCCTGCCAGATGGCAGAGGCATTAATTGACACCGTTGCCGTTGATTTAAGCTGCGGTGCGGGTAATCTTTTCCGCGCCAATGGCTCAACAATCACCTTTCCCGGTTTTCTTACTGTGTATGAAGAAGGGATTGATGATTCTACCGATGACGAAAATTCGGGCTTGCTGCCCGCTATGTCCGTGGGAGAAAAGGTAAAACTTATTGATATTGCAGCCAATCAGCATTTCACAGAACCCCCGCCACGCTATAGCGAGGCATCGCTGGTTAAGGCGCTGGAAGAATATGACATTGGCCGTCCCTCCACTTATGCGACCATTATTCATACCCTGCAACAGCGCGAATACGTGATAGTTGACAAGAAACGCTTTGTACCTACTGATGTGGGTCGAATTGTAAATCGCTTTCTGCTAAGTCATTTTACTCGTTATGTGGATTATAAGTTCACGGCCAAACTCGAAGATACTCTCGATGAAGTATCCCGCGGTGAAAAAGAATGGATCCCCGTACTGGAAGAATTCTGGCAGCCCTTTATAAGTCAGATTCATACTACGGATACCCAGGTTCAGAGAAAGGATGTCACTTCGGAAATACTGGATGAACAATGTCCTAAATGCAGCAAACCCCTATCAATACGTCTGGGAAAACGCGGGCGTTTTATCGGCTGCACTGGCTACCCGGAGTGCGACTACACGCAGGATTTGAATAATCCGGAAGGAGAGAAAGCAGAGCCTGAAGTCATTGAAGGCCGGCAATGTCCCGATTGCAAGGGAGCACTACATATTAAAACAGGCCGCTACGGCCGCTTCATCGGCTGCAGCAATTATCCTGACTGCAAACACATGGAGCCCATAGAAAAACCAGCGGATACCGGAGTAGAATGCCCCAAGTGTCATAGCCACAAAATTCTAAAACGCAAATCGCGCAAAGGGAAAATATTTTACTCTTGCGGCGGTTATCCAAAATGCGATTATGCCTTATGGAATGAACCTGTCGATACCCCCTGCCCGCAGTGCGCCTGGCCGCTGTTGACCGTTAAGGAAACCAAACGCTTTGGAAGGCAAATTATCTGCCCGAAAGAAGGCTGCGGTTATACAGCGAAGGATGAGGGCTAAGAAGCTCAAAGAAAGAAGCGCCCACTCTTTATGATTTACGGTGCCACTATCAGGATAGTCAAAGTGTCCGTGTAACTTCCCTGCTTTGCCAGCACCTGGTTTGCCCCCAGGAGTTGCAAACGCATCGTGGCATTATTGGGCAAAACAAGACAGGTCAATCCTCCAAGAAGTTGCGCTGGGAAGGTTGATGTGGAATTTTGCCCGGAACTCAGAGAAACAAAGCTGGGCGTACCCCCGGAAGAGCCTGCCCATGAAACCGAATAATCCAGTTTATAGGCACTGTTCAAGCTATTAGTCATCTGGAATGCAGTGGAGGCACTGCCACTGCTGGTAGCGCGAACACGATAGGTACTTGCCTCAACGACGGCAGTATAGCCGACGCAGATACTGCCATCTGTCAATGTTAAATCGGGAAAAGGGGCCGTGATGGTGCCAAAATTATAGCTTGCGTCCACTCCTGTCAGATCATAAGCGTTTGCACTCGAAACAAAGAAAACAGGCAAAAGACACAAATACACTAATCGGCCTATAAACATGACACATTCTCCAGGTAATAATACGCTTTATTTCCCTGAAAATTGGGTAAATCAATCTGACAATTTCCAAGCCCCTCTACTGATAGTGAACTGATATTTTGTGACAGCTCTAACTGAAAATAGCCCTCTTCATCGCTGAAAATGCCATTTTGCCCTGAGTGAATCCACCGATTCCTTAAAGGCTGGCTTTTATCTCTGTTAAGCAATCGGCCTATCACAATGATGCGCCGTTCCACTTGCCAGGTGTAATGGTCAATATTGCCAGGATATAAAGTCACATGGCGCATGGGTTCCTGAATTGCATAATCGGCACTGGAAAGATTAACCAGTGTAAAATTCTCATCAGTATAACCCGGCAAAGGCACAAATACTTTTTCGTTAACAGGAATTACGGCTACTTTCCGATTATAAGCATCAATCAACGCGAATTGGGCGGATTTATCATTCAGATTCGCAGAAGTAACCTGTGCGATAATGCCGGCTGAATTGCCGCGATCAGCCCCATTTAAAAATACGCCGTTTTCATTCGCAGCAATTTCGGTTTCAAGACTTCCACCATAGGCAATTGAACTGCCATCCTCCCGGGTTTGGTTATAATTAATGTACGAAGAAATAAACTCGTTTGCTGCGGTATAATTATAAATGCCGGCAAATGAGGAGGCAGTTCTTGAAACCGTATGCATTTCATTGAGAGAATATCCCAATCCTCTTTCATTCTGATGGGAGTATACGGTACTACCCTGTGCCACAACAGGCATCGCCAAGGGATTATTTTGATTATTATTTTGCTGGTTTTGCCAGGAAAGCGATTCCGTTCCAGCCAATCTACCCCGACTAAAATTCATACTCAAACCGAAATAGTAAGTATTACCTATATGAACAGCCTCGTTATAGGCGGTATTAAGAAAAAATCCCATGCCTTTATAAAAACCGATTTGCCTTTGATAATAAGCACCCGCCCCATAGGAACGAGGCTGCTCAAGAAGCTTGGTATAATTAGCCTGCATACCGATTAAATCCTTTTGTGTGAGCTGATAGCTTAATGAAGCCGAATTATTGTCCTCCAGATTATTAAGAAAATAATAATCTTCATTTTTATCCTGATAAAAAATCTTGGTCGCTATCACACTCAGATTCAATTGCTTTCTTTGCGTATTGATGAGGGTATACAATCCGTAATTACTTTTTGTAGTGAGTAGTCCAGCAGTTTTGACAAATGAATTGCCGATAAAAATTGCAGGGCCAAAATTAAAAAGACCCTGATGAGAATTTAATAAGACATCCCCCATAATCGCCAGCCTTTGATTTAAGCGACTGCTAAATCCTGCCTGGACTACCGGAACATTCAATACATCCGGTAAAAAGTTATAACCGTTATTATCAAGAGTCAGACCATTGGTTAAATAGCCCGCCGTCACATAATATTGTGGTGCCTGTGGAGGGGGCAGAGAAAATCCTTTGCTGAAAAAGCGCTGGGTCGTGTTATTCACACCCACTTTGATGGTTAATTCATATCCTCCGTCCGGAAAGCCATTAGTATTAATGGTTTGATAACCTGCCGCGAGATATTGAGAGTAAATCAGTTGATCGTTTTTAAATATACTGACCTGGGATGCCTGCGGTACAAAAATCACTAAAGGAGACACGGTGATGCTCTCCGAATTCCTCAACGTTTCGAGAGTTGTTTTAACCCCAACACCTGCAAGGATCTGCGTTTGAAAAAATGGGGAAGTCGGGTTTACGATATATCCTCCCGTGTATATTTTATCCCGGCTTATATTCTGTGCGTACAAGCTTTGTATCTGGAAATGCTGACCATTATCGATGCCATTATTCTGGGAAATATTGCCAATGAGGCTATTGTTTCCGTAGGCGAAAATATTATTAGAATAGAGATTGTAGTAATCAGGGGTTGATGGATAAATGCTTGAGCGAAAAACTGTCTTATCACTGCTAAAGGATCCTGCGGCTCCCAGTTTATTCATATAAGACCAGCTCGCAGTAGAATCCGGTAAAAAATCAATCGTATGAGCGAGATCGGGTCTTTGAAGATGGGATGATGACAGAAATAAATAAACTATTTCGTGCTGGGGATCATAGATGATATAAGCTTCATTTTTCTTTAATTGCTTACAATCTTCCGATAATTCTGCGACACCATTTGAACGACATTCAATGTTTAACTGAAACGAATTATTTAATAAATCGCTTAATTTTTTAGAGTTTCTAACAGCTTTCAGATGGGAAATCAGTTGTTCTGGTGATTGAAATTTTAATCGTCCTTTCCTGATATTTACATAAAAATAGCCCATATTTTCCTGAAGAAAATACACTGACACCCGCAAATGCTGAGTTACAGAAACCGCCTCAAATCCAGGTGGCGGACTCTCTGAATCAACAAATAAAGTTTTGGCTGAAGAAGATGAAAAATGACACAAAAAGATTAAAACAATTAATACATCGCTTAATTTTAGCTGCCAGCTATTTTTAATCCGTAGTAAACGATCCAAGCGATTTATCCATAAAAGAGGCCTGTAAATTAACCGGTGTTAATTGAACCAATTGCTTTTTAAGCGTTTGGCCAGCAAACAAAGTATAAGCTGGTAAAGGGATTTCCTTTTTTTTGCCCGCTGTTGTTTGCGCACAGGACGTAATTCTCACTGAGGTATTTCCAGTGTTTACAATTAATAATTCATTCGCATTTCGCTTGACAGAAATTGAAGGCAAAGGCTTATCGGGACGCAAGGTCACCCGTGCTCCGTAGCCAACAATTACCCGAATTCCAAGCACAGCTCCTTCAGGACTTTTTTGACTTACCAGATGAGTAGCAACTTTAGGAATAAAATCCACTTCATATACTTTTTCGGCCGGGATTTTGCTGGCCGTTTTAACCACCCGAACAAACTGGGTTTGGCCTGGTAATAATACAAGTTTTGCAGGGAAAACCATCAGGCCATCCTTTTCAGGATTTCTAACCCGTATTTTGGATGAATTAAGACGAGCCGGATTCGCCAGGTGATAGGGAATTACTTCGACATAAGCCTGATGTTTAGTATCGAGATTTCGCACTGCAATTTCAGCGTCTTTATCCTTGCTGGTCAGATCAACAACAATAGGCCCGACACTTATACCCGCATGGACATTAGGAAATAAACAACAGAGTATAAGCAGAAAAAATAAACGTGAAAATTCCATAGACTTGCTACAGCGTATTGAGTTAATTTAGATAGATTATCATTATAAAAACTGAATTCAATAGAAATATAAAAATTGAAATTAACCTAATGATTTTAATTGAATTATAAATTAATCGTTAACAGGAATTTTAATTGAATTGATTCTAATCAGGGAAAAACCATGTATTCACTTCATCGATTGATATTACTAGTTGTCCTGACTGGCAGTTTTAGTGCCTTTGCAGCCACCGATGGCACATTGGGAACCACTTCCACAGGGTCTGTTAATGTTACCATTACGATTCCTGCACTAGTCCAGATAAGCGGGCTAGCCGATATTGCGCTGGGAACCCCCGTTGCCTTTCCAGTGACCGGCAATACCACCGCCTGTATTTACAGCAATGTGGCATCGCCTCTTGGAAGCTACTTTGTCACTGCAACCAGTACCAATGCGAGCGGCGGCGCTTTTCGGGTAAACGATGGCGGCACAAACTTTATCACTTATTCAGCCTTTTGGAATAATACCTCTGCAGCCACCCAAACCACCCCACTGACTTCCGGAACCAAAACGGCCCAGCAAACGGGAGGAAACGCGGTTTCCTTAACCTGTGGCGGTACACCTAACGCAAATTTCAATGTCAGCTTCAGTGCCGCTCAGGTAGCCGGAGCCCCTGCTGGCGCTTATTCTGACACGGTAAGTCTTTTGATAACACCAACCTGATAAAATGAGGGCTATCAACATTGATTCCAAAAGCAGGCAAATCAGCTGTATCGCTATTCTGTGGCTGAAGTGTGCTTTTGCCTGCGCAGTTAATCCTTCCGCAACGTCAGTCACTGTGACAATTCCGGCATTGGTTCAGATTAGCAGTCTAAGCAATATCAATTTGTCTCCAGTCAATTTTAATAGTCCTGTCACCGGAAACACAACGGCCTGCATATATACCAACACGATAAGCCCTCTGGGAAGTTATTTTGTCACTGCAACCAGTGCCAATGCCGCATCTGGCGCATTTCGTGTGGTTAATGGCGGTCATTTTATCACCTACGACGCCTATTGGAATCCCGGGAGCGCGCCCTCGCAGACCATCACGCTGGTTTCTGGCGTTAAAACCGCCCAGCAAACCGGAGGCAGCAGTACCTCACTCACCTGCGGCGGCACTCCCAATGCCAATTTCAATATTCGGATCACCAGTTCCCAGGTGGCTAGCGCGCCGGCAGCTGCGTATACGGATACGGTTACTTTGTTGATTTCCCCTTCTTGACTCTCTCGCAATGCCACTCGACTTCCCTTCAAAACAGCTTGCTAATATATTGAATTATATATCAATTCACTCCACCTCTACCTGCCTTATCCGAGGCATCCAGGAAATCAATTGTGTGATAAGCCCCCTCGCCCGCGGAATAAATTTGAGCAAAATGCTTATGTTTTTCGCGGGAGAGGGTTGGGGAGAGGGTAAAAAACCGATTTCAGCTGGAATAAAATCTACATACATTACAAGAAAATTAATATAGATAGGAGGTATTCAAAGCCATTTCTACATTGATTCGCGTTATTCCCTCTCCCCAGCCCTCTCCCGCGCTTACCAACTGTATTTTAATCACTTTTCTTGCGCGGGCGAGGGGGCGTTCTTAATTTCAAGGAAAACTTAAGGCTAATTGAAAGAAGCCGAGGCACGTAGGGATAGGGATTATTTGAGCACCGCATAGCGGGCCAGTCTGTTATTTTCCAATTTTTTTCCCCGGAAGGGGCATAGATTGCTCAGAGTTAACGGGATTCAGGTCTCTGAAACCAGCTCTTTCAAAATATCCTATAATTACTATGAAGTTAAGAGTTAAGGAGAACTCGTATGTCGTTTATTGATTTATTGAATAGTAGTGAGCAGATTTTGCTTAGCGCTGAGAAAAAAGCGGACGCTGATAAAAAAGCAATGGAAAAAAGACCTGGCATTGATACCCCTGATCTGCCTCTGCCGTCCACACCAAAGGAACCCGAGATTAATATACCGCCTAAGGAGTCGGCTATTTAGTCGTTGTCGGGATCCATTTCCTCTTTGCATAAAGGTTTAAAGGCGTTGAGCGGCAAGGAACTGAAATAGCCTGTTTTCATACAAGCTAAGGTGAGCAGCATTTGCTGTTTAATAAACGGCGTTTTGCAGAAAAGGCCATGAAGCAAATCTCTTAATAGTCCCATGCCCGAATAGGAAGATTGAAACCAGGGCGTTATAAACCAGCTGGCGTTCTGATAATAGCGTAATTGTGCCTTTCTTCGCTGCGTATACATTGACAATGCCTGCGGCAAAGGAAACTGGCTCAGACAATCATAAAGAGTTCTGGCATCCAGCAAACTTAAATTAGCACCCTGCCCCAATTGCGGGCTCATGCCATGGGCAGCATCGCCAATAACCACCACCCGCCGATCATGCCAGGGATAGACTCTGACGTCAGCATAAGAAGCCAGCGCAAATTGCTGATGACTGTGCAGCTGCTCAAATAATGCTTGCACGGCCGGCCATATGGCGGTGACCTCTTCTTTCCACTGTTCAAAAGGCGTATCAAGCCATTGAGGAAAATATTGCTTTTTTATACTCCAGAAAAAACTGACCACCGTTTGCTGGCTTTCAAAGCCTATCGGTAAAACACCTGCCATGATTTCAGTACTTCGGTACACTTGCTCCAGGGTTTGATTAAACTGGCTATTGCAATCTCTGGCAATTGTCCATAAAGCCCCCCAGTCATAAGGTTTGACCTTAATCCCGACCTCCAGCTGTGGTCTTAGCATAGAGCGTGAACCATCGGCAATCACGACACAATCAAAGGGCCCATGCACACATCCCTTGTCGTCATACAATTCCACTGCATCGGCCGACTGTCTGAATGATACTATCTGACAGGGATTTATAATGCGAATTCCTGTTTGTTTTATTTTGGAAAACATTTCCTGGTAAAGGACCGCTCGGTGGATCCCTAATCCAAAATGATGCTTGACCAAATCGCGGTAATGTAAATCCAGCACCACTTTATTTCGGTGATTAACACCAGACAAACCCGCTATGGGGGCTCCCTTAAGAATTAGTGACTGGGCAATACCAAGCTGATTCAACACATCGAGACCTGCAGGTTGCAATAAAAACCCGGCGCCCAGAGGAACTAAATTTTCGACGCGGTCAAAAAGACTGACCTCAGCGTTTAATCGTTGTAAGAAAAGTGCGGCGGCGGGACCTGCAATCCCGCAGCCGATGACGGCTATTCGCAACATCGCAAAAACTTCTTAGTAAATTTTAATCTGCATAGGCGTATGACTGCCAATCCATGCGCGCTTCATAATTTCTGTATTAAAGGCACAATGAATTTCGCCTTTTGTATTTACTGCAATAACACCCATTTCTCTTCGAGCGATATTACGCTGATGAATCACATAATCACAAGCCTGTTCCAGCGACCACTGATTGAGCTCTATCAGCATGGCAATGGTATGCGCAACCACCTGGGTAATCAAGGCTTCACCTTCACCAGTACCGGAAACGGCACAGGATTTATTATCAGCAAAGCAACCAGCGCCAATCATACAACTATCGCCGACTCGTCCCGGTAAGCAATTCCCTGTTCCACCTGTAGACGTAGCCGCGGCCAGATTTCCCTGAGCATCCAGAGCCACTGCCCCGACAGTGCCTTTAATTTTCTTGGACAGAATATCTTTCGTACTCTCCCGTTTACAGGCTTCCAGATACTGCTGATATTGATATTCAGTGACAAAATAATCTTTCGGTTTTAGCTCAAGATTATTCAGTTCGGCAACAGCCAGGGCGCCATATCCGGAAAGAAACACATGATGCGTCTGGGTCATGATTTTTCTGGCCAGCGAAACTGGATTTTTAACCTGTTCAACCATAGAGACGGCGCCCGCATCCAGGATATGTCCGTCCATAATAGAGGCGTCCATTTCCACTGTGCCCTGATTATTAAGCACTGACCCTCTGCCTGCATTGAAAAGCGCATCGTCCTCTAATTGCCGGACGGAGGCTTCGACAGCATCCAGAGCAGAGCCGTCCTTTTGCAGCACCTCGTAGCCCTTATGTAAAGCGACTTTGAGACTCTCCTCATATTCAGGTAAATGATCTCTTAATAAAGTCGTTTCCTCACTGGCTCCACCGTGGATGGCCATTGCAATCCTATTCATCCTTGTTTCCTCTTTTAGGCGTTACTTTGGTTGGATTGTAAAGCTTACGTGTTTTAATCGAAAACCGACAGCCTTTAACCAGCAGATGAACTTTCAGATTTTCAACATAAACCGGTTCATTATCACGAACTCCGGTTATATTGGTCTGGCGTATGTGTTTGCCGTCAATAATAACGACCATTCCTGAGCCACGACACTCTGCTTCTGAACCATTTTTTATAATTAAGGCAGTATCTTCCCCCAACCCGACTCCCAGTTGATCGGGATTAATGATAATCGCATGGGCCAGACGCGCAAAGCGCCCGCGCTTGATGAAATGAGTATCAATAATGCAATTCTGGATAAAGCCCAAACCTGAAGAAGTTTTTAAATCCTGCTCAATCAGCGCCTCTGCCAATCCACCTTCTGTAATCATGATGGAAGACATCACCATAGCCCCGGCACTGGTTCCGGCTACAATAAAATGCCTGTCATCGATATAGCGCTGTCGGATAAAATCAATGAGATTGGTTCCACCGATGATGGTGGCCAGTCTGAATTGATCACCGCCGGTAAAAAAGACCGCATCAGCAGCCTCTACCCGGCTCAGGTAATGCTTGTCTCTTGCCTCCATTTTATCTTCAATATGAATAAATCCGGGCGCCTTATAGCCAATATCATGAAAAGCCTTTTGATAACGCTCTTTGACTTCTTCCTGAAAACGGCTTCCAGAAGTAATGATTTCGATTTTTTTATTTTTTGAGGCATTGAATAACTCCCGGAGAATTTCATAACGCTGTAACTCTCCGGTATCTCTCAAAGGAAATGGCGGTTCTTTATCGCCCACATCTTCCGCGCCGCCAATAATCAGCATTTTACCTTTAGCAAGCATGTACAGGCTCCTAGTTGGCTACGAGCGTCGATGTGTGAGCACTTGCCTGTAATTTTTTAATATGCGCAATTCCAGTCATCACATCCTCAGGAAAATAAAAAATAAAGGAGCCTGGGGTCGCTTTATGCAAAACATGCTGTAGTGCATCCATTTCATCTGATATTATTTTAATCTCTTTGGATTCAAAGTCTTTTGCCTCCTCTATTCCCTCCAGAAGCAAAGTCGTCAACTCCTCATTGCTGCGCCCTCTGCCGTCCTTATCATGACGAATAATAATTTCATCAAACATTCTGGCCGCATAGGTCCCAACTTTACGGATATCTGTAATTTTACGGTCGCCGGTTGCAGCGATAATACCAATTTTTCTGGTGGCCGGCTGTTGGCTGATATACCCCTCCAGATGCTCAAATGCAGCCGCATTATGACCATAATCAATGAGAATACGGTAATTCTCAAAAGCAAACAGATTCATTCGCCCCGGAAGGTTTTCAGAGTTGGGCTGAAATTCATGCAACCATGCAGCGATATTTTCAAGACTAAAGCCGGAAAGATATCCAGCAAGTACGGCGGGCAGAACATTTTGGATCATCCCTGAAGCCTTGCCGCCAAAGGTCAGCGGAATTTTGGACAAATGCGTGATGGTTACCTCTTTGTTGCCTTCTTTAAGCACTATTGCCCCATCTGACAAATAAATTGCCAAACCACCCTCCTGACAATGTGTTTTGATCCGATCATTGGCTGCCTGCATACTAAACAGCGCCACCGAAGCCTCCACGGCGTTCTTCATTTGATAAACCCGATCATCATCAGCATTTAAAATGGCGTATCCTGTTTTCATGGTACTGCGCGGCACCACTTCCTTCACGCGGGCGAGCTCATCTAGCGTATGAATTTCATCAAGACCCAGATGGTCTTCAGACACATTGGTTACAATACTGATACTGCTTTGATCAAAACCTAAGCCCTCACGTAAAATACCGCCTCTCGCACATTCGAGTACTGCATAGTCTACTAATGGATCACGAAGAACCACTCTGGCACTAAAAGGTCCGCTGCAATCGCCTCGATAGACTTCCTGCTCGTTAATATAAATTCCTTCAGTGGACGTCAACCCCACATGCCGGCCCGCTTTCCTGGCGAACCAGGCAACCAGTCTTGCAGTTGTAGTCTTGCCATTCGTTCCGGTTATCGCAACCAGCGGAATGCGGGATTCACTTCCTGACGGGAATAGCATATCAATCACCGGACGGGCTACATTACGCGCCTTTCCGCATTCGGGAGAAAGATGCATGCGAAAGCCTGGGCCTGCATTCACTTCAATAATGGCGCCATTATTTCCGTTCAGGGGTACACTAATATTTTCAGCCACTACATCAATACCGCATATATCCAGGTGCATAACCCGCGACACCCGTTCGGCTATAAATATGGTTTGCGGATGAACTATATTGGTCACATCTACCGCAGTGCCCCCTGTGCTCAGATTGGCGGTATGCTTTAGATATAATACTTTTCCGGCTGGCAAGATGGAGTCTAAGGTCAGGTTTTTTTCCTCAAGAATAGCCATTGTGCTGGCATCTACTTTGATAGTGGTCAGAAACTTTTCATGATGCTCACCACGGTTTGGATCCTGATTCACTGCATCGATGAGCTGTTGTATAGTGGCTGTACCGGTTCCTACAATCATAGCCGGTGTACGTTTGGCCACCGCAATGACTTTGTGATTAATCACCAGAAATCGGTAATCATGACCGCTGATGAACTGCTCCACAATAATCCGGTCAGAAATCTCAGCGGCCAGCTGAAATGCCGCCCGCGCCTTTTCCTGATTGCAGATGTTAGTCGTTATCCCTCGTCCATGATTGCCGTCAACGGGTTTGATGACACAGGGATAGCCCACTTTTTCCAGCGCCTGCCCCAGGGAGCTCAGATCCTCAATGATCATACCGCGCGGAACCGGGATATAGTCGTTCATCAATAATTGTTTGGTTCGCTCTTTATCCGCCGCATTATCCACACCTATATTGCTGGTCAGACCTGTGACTGTCGCGCAGATTAGTTTTTGCTGACAGCCATGCCCCAACATAATCAGCGACGAATCATTCAAACGCGCATAGGGAATATTTCGTTTAGCCGCTTCATCCACCAAAGATTGGGTACTGGGTCCGAACCCTTCATGCTGTTTGATTTGTTTTAGCTGCTCTAAATGATGGTCGACCAGGGTATAGGGGCGCTGATGAGCCAGAGTGCTTATCAGGTCGACTGCAGCTTTGGCTGCATAAAGCCCTGCAGACTCAATCTCATAGGAGAATACCACATGATAAACGCCCTTTTCATTAGCTGAACGTGTTCTGCCATAGCCGCACTCCATTCCCGCCAGCCACTGGAGCTCGAGGGCGACATGCTCAATCACATGGCCAAGCCAAGTTCCATCATCGAGACGCTTAAAGAAACCGCCTTCACTGGTTTCAGAGCAGAAATGATTATACAAAGAGGGGAGTAATTGTTTTAAACTATCATTGAATCCAGGAATTGCGCTACTTGGAAACTCTTCAAACTCCTTAAGATCAAGCTTCATGACAATCAATTTCTGTCTGGTATTTGACCAGTAATTAGGCCCACGCAAAACTCTGAGATTTAAAATATCCATTTTTTAGTTTTTCCCTGTTAAATGCAATCCACTGTCATAAACTAAGGTCAATTTTAACTGAAGTTGCGAATGTTCCTTGTAGTCACATCTTCCAGAACGGGGTACAGATTACAAATGAAGACTTCCAGGCAGAAATAACACATTATTACATCATAACCTATTGATCAATAACCAAATGTAGATATAGGCGGTTATACGTAATATTTTTCCAGAGACGAGGCAAAACTACTGTCCGCAAAATTGGGCCAGTTATCCTTGTCAAATCCCGGAGCGTTTTTCAGACGCTCTTTCTCAATCTGCAAAACAAAACAGTCATCTTCTTTATTGTAGTTGAATAAATGCCAGGGAATGGCAAAAAATTTATTACCAAACCCCATGAAACCACCAAAGTCCAAAACCAGATAGTTCACTCGTCCTGAAATCTTATCAAGAACCACCTCGTTAATATCGCCCAGATATTCTCCGGCATTATTTTTGACCTTGACTCCGCTGACTTCACTGGCTTTGACTACATGCCGCTTCCCCATGGAGTTCTCCTGCAGAAATCAGTCCTAATTTAATGATAGAACAGATTAGCTGCAAGCGCCTTTACAAATCTTGTCAGCCGGTTAAAAGCTCCTGTTTGCTGATATGGCAATGACCCGGCCATTCTGAAAAAGCACTTCGTAGAGAAACTCATTAGGAGACTGCTGATAGGTCCAGACTTCATACACATCAGAAGCAACACCGTAGGGAATATCGAAATTATTCACCAGAAGGGAAGAGTCCTGGTAAATATCCTTTGCTAATGGAGGGCCGCATTTGCGCTCTACAATATATTTGCTGTCACCTTCAAATACCAATGACTGCTTACAGCGCATTGCAAAACTCAAATCGGAGAGGCACAAAGCAATAAACAAACCAGCTAGCAATCGGTGAATGTTCATGTTGTATTTTTACAGAAACTATATGCTAGATATAGCACATGCGCTTTCTCTATTGCAGTTCCCGATAAATTTTTTGCATGGGCTTAAGATTGCATTTAATGACGTTCATCGCATCAAGACTAGGTTTGAACTGTTCAGGCGCATTCATTTTCCAGATATGCAATAACCATAATAGCCAACTATGGAAGCATAAATACCATAACAGTTCATCCTCCTGAGGAAGCCTGGAGATAGACTGGTAGCCCTTTAGCGTCATGGAAAAATTAGTTTCACAGAAAATTCCCTCTGGTATAGCGGCACAGTTGATTGCCAGGCCAATTAACTCAACGAAGGGATGAATAAGACCGGCACTTTCCCAATCAATGATTGCAACGAGCTCTTTACCTGACCAAAGCAGATTCCCCATATGCAAATCACGGTGACTGGCAACCCAATCCTGTTTTTTGTAATCGGAATTGCTTTCAATTAGATGAATTAAATCCATTATCCAGGATTGCAGTTTAAACTCGGACGGCCAGCAGAGTGCGGGCCAATACTGAAAGGCTAAATCGGGTTTCAGGCTGGAATGAATCCTCGCTAACACCTGCCCAGACACAAATGCCTGCTCAGGCTCAGGTTTCTGGATGGTTTTGCCCTGATGATAGGGATAAAGCAAGTGAATAGTATGCTCTTCTCTGAAAATTTGACTGGGGGAAACGGCCTGATAATTATTGAAATGCTGAGCCAGATTTGAATTCAACTGGTATTTCAGCGCTTCGCCATTCGATATCGATTGATAATCGGTAGTTCCCAGCCAGTTTTCCTGGGCAAACCGCTTATAAATCCATTCACTCCCATCGATGAAGCGAAGATAGAAAAGCTGATGACCCGGATCCTTTTTGAGAACCCGTTCAGTGAGAATTCTATCCCCGAAATAATTTCTAACCCATTGATTCACTGCCATTAAGTTAAGCTCAATTGTATATTAAACTGTCGTCTCCGCATAAGACATAAGTATAAAGCAGTAACACCCAAAACGTAGATAGATTATCAGGAAACGATCATCTACAAGCCAAACGTGGCTCATTTTACAAACTGTCGAATGGCAATGGCAGCCCTAACAACATCCCGCTCGATGTGCAGGCTTTAATCGCTGCAGGCCTATTTCAACACGGTTTTGGTGAAGGCCCATTCCTGTGCAATTGCGGCAGCTCCTTAATCTCCAACGGCTAACCCTGAGAAATGGTCACAAAATTTAACCATCTTAAGAGCCTACGTACACCGTACCCCTTAGAGCCTACGTACCCCGCTTTATGCGGGGTATCCAGGTAATGCGTCTTATTGACAAAAGCATTTTAAAACTCACTACCATTTTTTATGGATACCCCGCATAAAGCGGGGTACGTGGGCTCTTATAGGATGTTCAAATTTTGTAACCATCTCTCAGGAACAACCCGCAAGGCGTAGGGGTGATGGTAGATAGATATGCCGCTCAGGCGGGAGCCAGCTATATGCCCATTGAGGAATGGATTCCTGCATTCGCGCCAATGACAAATTCCTTAACTTAATGGCAGTGACCCACTGGTTATGGCTCATGCATTAATTGTTCAATGTAGCGTCTGCAGGTCAAAGGTTTATCTAAAAAGTTAATTGAATAACGCGTTCCTCCGGTTCCTGTAATCATCAAAGAACCATAGCGAAATAAACTGCCAATAATGGATTGGCGAATATCGATACTCTCAATTTTACCCAAGGGAATATCAATAGTATTGCGGACCATGATGCCAGCACGCAAGATGACCTGCTTTCTTCGTATAGTTAAGGAAGAAAAATGGTAATTGACCCAGGTTACCGCAGCCCAGGCTAAAGCAAAGATTAAGAAAACCAAAGCGACAATTTTAATCTGTTCGATATAAATCCCTAACAGCATGGCCAAACAGGCCATCACAAACGGGCCTAAAAAAATTATCCAGTGGAGTCTGGCCACATATACCACATTACTGTCGCTATCGATCATTTTTGTATCCCGGATAAAGAGTGAAAATATAATAGTGCAGATAGGATTAATTTGCTATGCTCCTGTTCGTCGTCATCCCAAATTGAGATCCTCAGACAATGCGGCGTATCAATCATTGCATGAACAAACAACTGCAATCCATCTGTCAAAAGGCAGTAGAAATTGACAAGCTTAATTTACTGGTAAAACAATTTTTACCGACTCATTTAAGTGAACACTGCCGTGTCAGCAGTTTTAGCAAGGGAACGTTGACGGTACAAATCGATGATCCCGCCTGGGCAACCGAATTACGTTATAGCTTGCCTGAGCTGCGCGATGCCTTAAGAAAAGAAGGCCTGTATCAGCTGATATCGGTTAAACTGGCACTGGCAAATGAAAACTACACCCTGCCCTCCTCCAACAAAAAAAAGCGTCAATATCTTTCAGCCACTACTTGTTCTTCCTTACACGCATTAAGCGAGGTGTGCAGCTTCGAGCCTTTGCGAAACGCCTTGAGGGATCTGGCAAACAACCATAAACATCCGACCGATACTTGAAGATTCGTTGATAAATTCGATTTAAAAATGCAAAATTTATTGTATTCGATGTCATTTTGTGCAAAAATTAGACCAACAACTAATATTCTAATTGTTATTTAGCGAACTCTTTTATATGGTTTTTTAAGCTATGCCTAAAATTTTCACAGCTACCGGAGATGGTGCTTGTCTTTTCAATGCCTTAGCGATTGGTCTGGCTATACAGATACTAAGCGGCCGCCTTGACCATTATGCAAATGAAGAAAACTATCAGGCATTACTTGATGAGTTTGCCAGACAACATCCTCAGTTTTTACCCAAATCCTGGGATACACTAAAGTTATGGCTTAATTATTATAACAGTCCTCGCGATATTGAGCTGCTTCTCGCCCCGGTACTATTCAAATTCAATAAACAGTTTTTACCTGATCCACAGGACGTATTACTGAATGAGTTGACCAGTTTAATGTGGCACAAAAAAGCGGATATCCTAGCCAAGCGCCAATGGTTTGAAATCACCATGCGAGCCCCGCAAACGGTCAGCTTTCCCGCACTGGATATGCTAAGAAAAGAGACCAAAACCCAAATTCTGGAAAACTTGCGAGCACTCTTGACAGGGTTCAAAGGAAGAGAATTAAAAGATTACAAAGCAAAAATACAAGCTGACAAAGAACTGCTTGAACTGGTGACAGAGGAATATAGCCGTACCGATGAATTTCAACGCGGCTACAGCTGTGGGGATATTAAAGGACTAAGCCAGGCCCTGCATCTGCAAATTCATGAAAACAAGATACCTAATCTCAGAAATACAAAACCAGGTATTTATTTAATACATAAAGACGCACATTGGGATGTCTCCTGCACAGAGGATGATGGTGATCTGATATACTTGGATGACGCCAAGCTTAAGTTCAGTTCATTGGAAGCTTACAACAATACCCAGGAGGTATCAGCGCCTCCTGCCGATGCCAGCGAGCAGCTCCCACAAATTATTATTCGCAATAAATCAGTCAATAATCCTGGCCTGGGAAATTGCGCATTTTATGCATTGGCCACCGGACTTATCCATATAATTCAGGAGGAAAGCTCAGGTAACAACAGGGAATTATTTGACCACTGGCTAGCATTGCAGGAACAATTCCAGCTGCAAGTCAGCATCGATACACTTTATCCCAGGATTTGCGATTTTCATATTGAAGAGTCGAAACGGACCAGAGAAGACAGAGAATTACTTGATAACCTGCAAAAAGCACTCCGGGAATTACTTTTCAAGAGCCAACTGGAAGAACTGAAACAGGTCTGCTCCAATCCGGGTGATGACTACACCCTGCTTCGCTCAAATTCCCAATTCAGCGATTTTGCCGCTGTTTATCATGAGGATGTCAATCGAATCCGAAATTATAATGAATTTGCCAACTCAGCAATCATATTAAGAGAAATCAGAGCATTAAAAGCGAAGCACGATCGATTACTCCGCGAATTAAAAGAGGGTGACGACACAGCAGAAGAACTTCCATTTGAACAAATTAACCTCGATTTGCAGTCTCTATTCCTGCGTTTACTCTATGGAGACGACGTATCACTCCCCATGAAGGATATCCCTTTTTCTGAGGATTCACCCATTATCCTGGGCATGAAAAAAATTACACAGAACTATACTTGGGGATCTCATAGCCATTTGGATAGTTTAGCGCGTACCCTTGGTGTTAATTTGCATTATTTAGTCAATGGCCAGGCAACGCAGCCTTTTAAAGATATTCCCAATCAGCACTGCATTACGATTGATAATCAAAATAATCTGCATTGGGTTACCCGTATCCCAATTGCCTGCGATCGATTAAAAAAACAACCGTCTCCCACACCCGATGGGCTGAATAATCCTGATACGGATTCCAGCTTTGATGGGCCATTTTTTGATCTCAGCTATCCTGAGAAATCACCAGTGAGCGAATCAAGCCACCCATTACCCGACTTAACAGACCTTCCTGAGCTTACTGATCACGATAGCCTTCTCCGTGAGCTGATGATAAAAGCCGAGCGAAGTGTTGCTGAATATCAGTTTCACTACAAGCGGCAATGGTTTTCCTTATTTCACCGACATGGCGGCACCGGCCAACGCAATGCATTCAATTTTGTACAAACATTAAAGACCAAGGAAAGTTATGAGGATGCTCTGGCGTTTATTATCGATCACCTCGAGAAAAAGACAATAGAGAATGGCAATACTCATCCTCACTCATTCAGGACCATCCTGTTGAAGAATATGCTGGATGACCAATCACTCATCCCGCTAAAGCTGATCTCCAGTGGCTTTACCTACTTTCTGAAGCAGTACAAAGAACGAGTAGTCAGTGAAGAAAAGCCCGTCAATGAGACAGGCGGCAGTCAGGATGCTCCTGAAAAGGATTATGATCTGACAGAGTGGACACTGGAAGGACCATAAAATCTCTTACATCGAGATTCAGCATTTTATTTACATGAAGATGTCAAAGCTTCACTGCAACCAGGTCAGCCAGGCTCCCCATGATGTTCTATTATCCAGGGTTGTTGAGCCAGAGCATTCCTCTCCATCAACTCTGGCGCAATAGACCTCGCTTTGCATCGGGTTCCATACCTGCTTGTTATACAAGTCAGTATATTTTAATATGAATTATCATTTTACGCATTTATTCAGGAACCTCTATGCGTCAGTGCACAGGGAAAGTATTTATTGCTGCTTTTTTCTTACAACTACCCCCCTCACTTGTCTTTGCAGCCTGCACACCCGGCCCTGTGGTAGTTTGCAGTGGTGCGACAGTAACCAAAGTTGGGAATGGACCGGCGAGTGATGATTGGCAGGTTACGGTCGATGCGAATGCCTCAATAACGACAGGTAATGAGCCCGCTATTTCATTGGGGGACCGGGCAATCATTATTATTGGTGAAAACGCGGTAATATCCAATTTTGGCATTAATAACGGTGGCGGCTATGGCGCCGGGGCAAATACCATAGAGTTTAATAATCAATCCAGTTTGACCATTGGAGTGGGGGCTCGGGTTGAGGCCAATGGGCCGCAGGCATTTTCCGAAGCAGTAAATTTTATTGGGGATGGCAATGTTTTAACAAATTACGGCACTATTCAGGGAGGAAATAGTACGGCAATTTACTTTCAAAATGTGAATACCGGACTGGGCCAAAACATTATTAATAACTTTGGAACAATTACCGCTGGAACAACCAATGAAGTAATCGGCCAGTTTGGCACCGAGGGCATTATTTTTACACAGCAAACAGGAGCCCTGCTAAACGGCAATTTAACCTTCGGTGATGGCGATGATACTCTTAACATATATACTGGCTCGGTCATCACTGGCACAGTGGATGGCGGCGGCGGAGCCAATACACTAACACTTAATGGTTTAGGAACCGATACTCTATCAGGCGAGTTTACCAATTTTGGAACTTTAATTAAGCAGGATATCGGCACCTGGACGCTTTCCGGTTCTTTAGGCAATTATGATAATGCTCATGTGGCCAATCTGTTAACAGCGTCTGTTATTGCTGGAAAACTAATCTTAACAGGTAATAATGCGAATTATCTTGGCACGATGACGGTGGGTCCGCTTGGCATTTTATCAGGGAGTGCCAGCAGCCTGATGCCGTTTATTACTGACAATGGATTAGTCGAGTTTAATCAGTTGATAAACGAAATTTATTCCGGAATCATTACTGGCAGCGGCGGTGTGCAAAAAATTGGACCAGGCACCCTCACACTTAACAACATTCATTCTTATCAGGGTAGCACCTTCATTACCCAAGGCGCATTAGTTGTGGGTGATGCAAGTAATCCGACCGCGGCCCTGACCGGAGCAGGTCCTGTTCAGGTTAATCCCAATACCATACTGACTGGATATGGTTTGATAAATGGCGTTGTTACTAACCAGGGGATCCTGGGTGCGGGCAATTCCTTAGGCAATCTGGCGGGTAATGCCGTCGGCACCCTGACTTTAGGATCTGATTTAATCAATGCCGGCCTGATTAATCTTGCTGGACAGTTCGCTATAGGTAACGTTTTACAGGTGAATGGTAATTATAGTACCGGCATGCTTCCAGGCGCTTTGACCCTTGCTACGTTTTTAAATGCCGGAGGACCTTTAGCTAACCAGGTAACAGACAGACTTTTGATTACAGGGAGTGCTGCAGACAGTACCAGGGTTACAGTTATTCCATACCTGGCAGCACCTTTCACGAGTCCTTTACCTTCGGCATCCACGGGTATTTCATTAATTCAGGTGGCGGGTAGTTCGGCCCAAACCACTTTTCAACTGCTTAATAATGAATTGATTATTCCAAGCTCGCCCTATCGATTTCAGCTGAATGCTTATGGACCTGGCTCAATTTATGGTCCTGCTGATCCGGAGCAAAATCTGGTGGGTAATCCTGGCAGTTATTGGGATTACCGCTTACAAAGTGTCTACATGACGCCATCAGGTCCCGTACTCCCGAATCAGCCTGTAGTGGATTCCCGTTTTGCTGTTGCCCCCCAGGTTCCAGCTTATATCTCAGCCCCACAAGCACTGTTTGCTACAGAGTTTGAGGATATCAGTGAACTTCATCGACGATTAGGGGAAATTCGGAATACGATTGATGAAAACCCAAAGACTCATCCAGAGGTTTTTGTGCGAGGATTTGGTGACCATTTGGATTATTCCACCAGTCGTAGTTTTGCTCAATATGGATACAACTTTTCCAGTCGTTATTCAGCGGTTCAATTTGGTACAAATCTGGTTAAAGTGAAAGATAGTAGAGGAACATTGCGTATTGGTGTAGCAGGCATACTGGGGGATTTGAATTACAAACCTGTAGCTATCGATGGGTCAACTAACAATTCAACTCATACCGAAACCCTGTCAGGTCTACTCACCTGGCAGGCACAGTCAGGCTGGTACTGGGATTTTATTTTTGGCGGCGGGCGCTTTAATGAGCATATTGATTCTCTTTCTCAGACCTGGCTGGCCAGGTTAAAAGGGAATAACGTCGATGTTTCATTAGAGACAGGTTATCCCATATGGCTTAATTGGCATCAACTTGTTCTTGAACCGGAACTGCAAATAGTTTATCAGCAGCTACAATTTCATTCGCAATCAGATATAAACCAGATTGGTATCCATTGGCAGCACCCCAGGCAAGGTATTTTTCGGGGTGGTTTGCGTTTATTACGGACTGAAGATACCACAAACCATTTTATTACCACCTATCTTGAAGGTAATTTATTGCAGGGGTTAGGGGGCGGGCGTATTATCCGAATAAGCAATATTGGTTTTGATACTGGAAAATTTGGCACCATGTTACAGCTCCGGGGCGGCCTAAGTGGTCACTTAACTCCCCGCCTCAGTATTTATGGGGATATAGCTAACCAGCAGGATATGGCAAGCTACGGTTTTCATGGTTGGAGTTATAATGGAGGATTAAGATATATGTTATAAGCCCTGCTCACCCAAACAGTTCTGCTGCAGCCTTAATAGATCCAATCAGAATTTAACATCAAACTAAAAAACTTACTATAGTAAATTGGAGATGTTCTGGATTTCATCTGAAAGGATCTATTATGGACAACAATATAAACAGCAACCCACTCAATTACATTCATGGATATAATCAAAAAGAAACCCAGCGTTTATACCAGCAAGCCAAACTGATTTACCATTTTGCACATCAGGATCTGCCATTTCAGAAAAAAGAGCGATTGCTGGAAATAGGCTCAGGCGTTGGCGCTCAAACGGCACTTCTCCTGAAGGATTTTCCCAATCTCCATGTAACAGGAATTGATCGTGAGCCGGGGCAAGTTGAGCAGGCGAGACACTATTTGTCCACCCTCCCCTGGACCAAATGGCCTGATGGTACTCCACGATATGAATTTCTGGTAATGGACGCTACCAACCTTAAACTGGAAAAGAACAAGTATGATTGCGCGTATTTCTGCTATGTCCTGGAGCATATGCAGCAACCGGATCTGGTCTTATCCTGTGTACGGGAAGTACTTCAACCGGGCTCACCCATTTCCTGCTATGAAGAGCTCAACGAAACAGCGTACATTTACCCTCCATTGCCTAACGTCAGCACTTATTGGAAAGCCATGAATGAATTACAGCATGAAATGGGCTGTGATGGCGATATTGGCGTGCGCCTCGGTAACCTGTTATTGGATGCAGGATTTCAGAATATTCAAACCCAGGTTCATACCTTCCATCATGACAATCGAAATTTCAGTAAAAAAACGGAGTTTTTTTATTATTTTCGTGATATTTTGCTGACCTGTTCTCAAACCTTGCTTGAGACAAGACGAATTTCCTGGGAAACACATGATTTAATGCTGGAGGAAATTAACGAAGCGGCACAAAATCCCGAAAGCGCGATTGTGTTTTTTAATATGCAGGCGCTTGGATCAGCTTAATCAGTTAGAGAATGACTGGATTCAACAGGCGTAGGTCGGGCGCTTCGCCCGACATTCGATTTTCACAGAGGAAATGTCGGGCGAAAGCGCCCGACCTACGTTTGCTTGTTAGCGGAATCAGGCTTCTACAGGCATAAAACCTGGCATGGCAGGCATGTAATTTTCGGCGTCAAAATAAGTATATTCCCAGGCATCCTGACGAAGCATCAGCTCTCTAAGCAGACGATTATTGAGTTCATGCCCAGATTTGTAACCTTCGAATGCACCGATTAATCCACAGCCCAGAAGGTACAAATCACCGATGGCATCGAGCACTTTATGGGTGACAAACTCACTGTCGAAACGAAGACCATCTTCATTCAGAACACGGTATTCATCAACAACAATCGCATTATCCAGGCTTCCACCTTTGGCTAAATCATTTTCACGTAATTTTTCATAATCAGAAAGAAAACCGAAAGTTCTGGCCCGGCAAACTTCTTTCACATAGGAAGTGTTTGAGAAATCAAAAGTCGCTGTTTGCGGCTTGTCATTAAAAACGGGATGGTCAAAATCAATGGTAAATGACACTTTATAGCCGTTGTAAGGAAGAAATTGCACATACTTGCCATTATCTTCTACACGAATTGGCTTGAGAATGCGAATAAAGCGTTTAGCGGCGCTTTGCTCACGAATTCCGGCCGATTGAATCAGAAAAACAAAAGGCGCGGCGCTGCCATCCATAATCGGCAGTTCGGGCGCATTAATATCGACATAGGCATTGTCTATGCCTAAACCAGCCAGCGCAGAAAGCAGATGCTCTACTGTAGCAACTTTTACCCCTTGATGCAGTAATGACGTGCATAACATGGTATCGCCAACATAATCATAAACTGCAGGGATTTCGACTACGGGATTTAAATCGATACGTCTAAATACGATGCCAGTATTGATTGGAGCGGGACGCAAGGTTAAAAGTACTTTATCACCAGAATGCAAACCAACACCTGTCGCTTGAATCACCTTTTTAGGAGTTCTTTGTTTAATCATTCAGCGATCACCTTATTCAGATATCCCATTTTTTCACACAATAATTCCCCCAATCATATCAACTATCGGTTGATTAGTCTAATTTTTTATTTATTTTATCGATACTTGCTTACAATATAGCCATCCTCAACACGAATTCGCTGGATAAGTCAATTTACCAGCCTTGGCAAATTGTACTGCTCATCGGCATCTGTGTATTGGCCAGCATCCGTTAGATTTTTTATGGCCCGATATAAGACAGTTTCTGCAGATCGAGGAGGATGGCATATATCATATGCCCCTGCAGCACTCATCAGCAGAAAATAAGGAATTAGAATGAGCCATTCATTTTGCGTACCAATCAAAGTTTTCATAAGAAGACTTCGGGTGAATTGGCAATTCTGCTCGAAATTATAGAAGATATTATGAAAAAACATAAACAATTTAAGCCATATCAATCCACTAGTGCCGATATATGTGAATTGCTCTTCAAGAAAACGATTTCTTTCCTTAAAAGCAGAGGCTAGCTTTGTAAAATCCGTCGCTTGATTTTCGATGGTGTCATGCATTAGCAAATCGATGATTTTAACCAAAGTATCAATATGATGCTCAGCATGCCAAGGCCTTTTTTCAATACGCTTACTTATTTCCGAAAGTAATGCATGGACCTCATTGCGCTTGTCTGAACTCGCGGTTTTCGCCCAGAACAGCAATCGGTTGGAGGCCAGCTGAAATCTGAATGGAATACTTTTGAGCGGCTCGGAATCTGTTGGTTGCAACAACTCAGTTTTATACTTTTTGGTCTGGTAAAAAAGGCCCAGAGGGGTCAACACCGGTCCCGGCAAGGGGATAGAGCTGGAGAAACACATCGATTGCATACTGCTGAGAGGCACATCAATCCCTGCAAGTTGCAGCGCAAAATGCGCGCCATGTGCGCAATTATGATTTAAGAATTGGTAATAAACAGATTGGCCATATTCCGATTCCGCAAACCGGCTGCAGAAGCTCTCAAAGGAGACCTTACTAACAAAGGAAACATAGCAATCATTATCGAAATTATCTGGAAAAGAAGTCATTCCTACGATATTGGCTCTTGTTGAGTTATGCCATAGCTTGACCGCTTTAAAATTTAACCAGGGCTTTTCCTCGGGTTCGCATAACACATAAATTTGCGCGCAGGATCCATTATTTATTACGTTTAACTTAATTTGCATCTGACAAACTTGACAACGAAGTGCAGATTGGGCAACCCCAATCTGCACTTATACTTAAGACTCTACCTGCTCTTCCTGGCGGCGTAAGAAAGCCGGAATATCGAGATAATCGACATCGGGAATGGCGGGTTCGTTTGATTTGGCAGCTGAAGACTGCATCGCAGGAGTCGCTTGCTTTCGCATTACAGCGGGTCTCTCATATTGCTGGTAATCAAATGTGCCATCGCTGCGCATTGATTCGGAGGCACGTGTTTTGGCAATCCCCGCGTATTGCGGTTGCTGTTGTTGCTGCCTGCCGCGATTGGGATCACCTAAACCGGTTACGATGACTGTAACTCGCATCTCATCGGTCATATCCGGATCAATGACTGTACCGACAACCACTGTGGCATCATCAGAAATGAACTCTTTCACTACATCGCCCACTTCTTCGAATTCGCCGATCGACATATCAAGACCGGCAGTAATATTCACGAGAATACCGCGTGCTCCTGAGAAATTCACGTCTTCCAGCAGAGGCGAGGCAATGGCTGCTTCTGCCGCTTGTCTGGCTCGTTGCTCGCCGGTGGCGCTGCCGGTGCCCATCATCGCCATGCCCATCTCAGACATTACTGTACGAACGTCAGCAAAATCCACGTTAATCAATCCCGGACGAGTGATTAAATCAGAAATCCCTTTTACTGCACCCAGCAATACATTATTTGCCGCTTTAAAGGCATTCAGCAGGCTGATATTTTTACCCAGAACGCTTAAGAGCTTGTTATTAGGAATTGTAATTAATGAATCCACATGCTCAGCAAGACGTCTGATCCCTTCATCAGCAGCCAGAGCTCGTTGCTTGCCTTCAAAAGAGAAGGGTTTGGTGACAACCGCCACAGTAAGGATATTTAATTCCTTGGCCACTTCAGCAAACACTGGAGCTGCACCAGTACCGGTACCGCCGCCCATGCCCGCTGTAATGAATACCATGTCCGCGCCTTCAAGCACTTCGCGAATGCGGTCACGATCTTCTTCCGCCGCCTCGCGGCCAATTTGCGGATTGGCACCTGCACCAAGCCCTTTGGTGAGATTATCACCTAATTGAATATGAACTTTCGCGTTGGAGTTTTTTAATGCCTGTGCATCAGTATTGGCACAGATAAATTCAACTCCATCAATATTTTCAGCGACCATATGCTCAAGCGCATTACCGCCTCCGCCGCCAACTCCAACCACTTTGATAACGGCACTGTTGTCCTGGCTTTGCGTTAATTCAAACATTCCTGCCTCTCCCCTCTTTTTAACTGCCGATTAATACTTAGAGATTATGTATATCATGCTGTCCACTTAATAAATCAGAACACGTCCACACACAATTCAACTCATTTTTATACAGGGCCTAACTATTCGTTCAGTGATTAGGCTCCTGTATACCTAAAACTCCAGTTTAAAAATTCCCTTGAAACCATTCCCGCATTCTTGACCACATGCTTTTACCACTCTCGCTAAGAGTCGGCACGCTGTAGCCTCCCTCATATTGCTGTTGAAATCCGTGCAGCAGTAAACCCACCCCTGTAGCCAGTGAGGGGTTGCTTGTCGCCTCCACTAATCCTGCCACATGATGTGCACATCCCTGCCTTACCGGCATTTCAAAACATAATTCCGCCAGTTCAATAGCACCGCGCACGCAGGAGCCGCCACCGGTTATGACCATTCCCGCAGCAATTCGATTTTCAAACCCGCTGCGTCTTAATTCGTTTCTAACCAGCCTGAATAGTTCTTCATAACGCGCCGAAACCACATCA
Organism: Legionella quinlivanii; assembly: GCF_900461555.1. Taxonomy (NCBI): domain Bacteria; kingdom Pseudomonadati; phylum Pseudomonadota; class Gammaproteobacteria; order Legionellales; family Legionellaceae; genus Legionella; species Legionella quinlivanii. The sequence continues at coordinate 3,034,789 of NZ_UGOX01000001.1, forward strand.
GCCAGGATTTTTGCGGAAATTTTTCGACCGGGACGCTCATTGACGCTAATGACTTCCAGCATTTCATCAGCGTTCGCAAATTCGGGCAAGGCACAGGCATGATTGACTTTAATCGCTTCTGCCGCTTTGGTTGGGGTTCTTAACGCCATCGCTATATCATTGGTTACCTGATCGCCGGCTATTGGAATCACCGCAGTATATTGAATAGCTCCTTCGGCGAAAACAGCGATGTCTGTTGTACCCCCGCCAATGTCCAATACGCAGACGCCTAATTCTTTTTCATCATCAGTAAGCACCGCATGACTGGATGCCAATTGCTCGAGAATGACATCCGATACTTCAAGACCACAGCGGCGCACACACTTTGCTATATTCTGTGCAGCACTCACCGCTCCGGTTACAATATGCACGCGGGCTTCAAGCCGAACACCGGACATGCCGGCTGGTTCGCGGATGCTCCCCTGATTGTCAATAATGAATTCCTGAGGAAGGATATGCAGGATTTTTTGATCAGCGGGAATGGCGACTGCTTTTGCTGCTTCAATAACCCGCTCAACATCGGCCTGGGAGACTTCCTGATCACGAATAGCCACAATGCCATGCGAGTTAAGGCTGCGAATATGACTGCCGGCGATCCCGGCATATACAGTTCGCACTTCACAGCCAGCCATTAGTTCCGCCTCTTGTACTGCTCGCTGTATTGAGTTCACAGTTGCCTCAATATCGACAACTACACCACGTTTTAAACCACGAGATGGATGGCGCCCTATACCGATCACTTCAATAGTTCCATCGGAGCTAACTTCCCCAACCAGCGCCACTACCTTTGATGTTCCTATATCCAAACCGGTTATGATATTTTTTTCTGATTTTTTAGCCATTATCTTCCCGCTTCATTTTTCCATTGCACTGCCATACCACGCGGATAGCGTAGATCGACACTTGCCAATTGCGCTGATTTTTCGGCAAAAACTGCTGGATAAGCCTTACAAAACCTTAATATTCGCTTTTCCAGGTCCCGCTTACCCAGTCGCAATTGCACGCCATTATCCAAACCAAGCTCCCAGGCATGATTGTCGCGTAATTCCAGTGAGGATGCGTGCAAACCATAAATTGATAATATCTTACTCATTTTTTTGTAAACTTGTAAGACTTCTCTGTATTGATTAGACGGTCCACTCAGCTCCGGTAGCAACATATCTGTTTGAGAATTGCCCTCATTGAACATTTCCCCATCTTCAGTCAGCATAGCGTCATTCCACTTCGCGAATGGAATTTTTTCTACCAGGGTTATTTTCAGAGTGTCCGGCCAGACTCGTTCAATATGCACTTGACGAGTCCATTCAAAAGCTGATAACTCCGTATGCAGTCTTCCTACCGGCAAAGAGAAAAAGCTGTCATTTAAATATTTTTCCAGTACTTCTTCCAACTGCTTATGCGAAATATGGTGGTAGCTGGCAGCTATCTTTACAGTACTTATTGGGAAGCGTTCTGGATCTGCCACAAATAAATAAATCAAACGCGCCGCCAAAAAAAGGGCGCAGGCGATTAACAGTGATAATACACTCGCATAGCGCAGTTGCCCTTTTTCCCCATCCATCCTCTTGCCTCGTCTTTTATAATCGCGAAGGGCTTAAATAAACCCGGCAATTCGTTCCTGTTCCTACTGATAATTGGTCACTAACTGTTGTTTACAGCGATGATGTCTCATCGCCAGTTCAACCAACTTATCCAGCAGATCAGGATAGCAAAGACCACTGGCATCCCAAAGCTTCGGATACATGCTGATAGGAGTAAACCCGGGCAGCGTATTGATTTCATTAAAATAAATCTGGTTGGTCTGCTCGTTAACAAAGAAATCCACTCTTGCCATCCCCTTGCATTTCAAACGCAGAAAGATAGCGCTTGCCGTTTTTTGTAATCGCTCCAGCAAAGAAGCAGACAGACTGGCAGGAATGTGTAATTCGGTCTCTTCGCTTTCCAGGTATTTGGCCGTGTAGGAATAAAATCCATCCGCATGGTTCACCTTGATCTCACCAGCCACACTAACCAAAGGCTCGGCAGGCTGCTGACTATTCTCAAGAACTGATAACTCAATTTCCCGACCGGCAATAAACTCTTCCACCAGAATCGCTTCATCGTAGCGCAACGCGTCGTCTACCGCGCGGGCAAGCTCTTCGGCTGTCTTGGCTTTATGAATTCCCACTGAAGAACCGAGCGAGCAGGGTTTCACAAAAAGCGGCAAACCAAACTCGCTAATCATCTGCTGGCAAAACTGCTGTTTTTCTTTTGCAGTCGCATGCCAGGACAGCATGCGGTATCTCGCACTCTGAATATCACCATGGCACGCCAGGCGTCGTGCCATGTCCTTATCCATGCCGATAGCAGACGCCAGGACGTCGCAGCCTACATAGGCCGTATCTGCCAACTCCAGCAAACCTTGAATACAGCCATCCTCATATAAGGGCCCATGCATTACAGGAAAGACCACATCAGCTTCAACCGCTAAATGGCCATTGACAAACAAGCTGGGAAGAATCCGGGATTTTTCAGTCTGCACTGGCAGGCTTTTCCCAGCGGCCAGCAACTCCTGATAATCGTTTAAATAACATCGCCCTTCCTTATCGATACCAATAGGGATGATTCGATACTTATCGGCTCGGAGCTGAGTTAATACGGAGGCGGCAGAAATCAGGGACACTTCATGTTCGCCGGACTTTCCACCATAAAGAAGTACGAGATTAATTAAATTAGACATGTTTTGCTCCGATGATATGTACTTCGCGAATTAGTTCTACGCCTGTTTGTTGATGAACTGTTTCACGCACTAGCTCTATTAACGATTCAATATCATTAGCAGAAGCATTTCCATGTTGGTTAATAATAAAATTGGCATGTTTGACAGATACCACGGCCCCGCCCAATTGTCTTCCCTTCAACCCACAGGATTCAATTAATCGGGCCGCAAAATTGCCCGGCGGGTTTCTAAAGACTGAACCACAGTTGTATTCGCTGGTGGGCTGGGTTTCTGCTCTGTGCGCAAGCAGCTCTTTAATCAGTTTAAGAGACTGTTCTTTTTCTCCCTTTTCCAGACGGCAGGTGGCTGCAATAAACCACTCATCATCAGCCAGTCCGGAAACATGCCTGTAGGAAATTTCAAATTCTTCAGGCTTACGAATTTTGCGCTCACCCCGCCGTGTCATGGTCTCTACCTGAACAACCGCCTTCCAGGTTTCGCTGCCGAAACAACCCGCATTCATGCGCAAAGCGCCACCCATCGTTCCAGGAATACCTGCCCAGAACTCGCCGCCCGCCAGATTATTGCGTGCGCAGAAACGGGCCATCGTGGCGCAGGAAACCCCGGCTTCAACCTGTACAGTTCTCTCATCAATGAGATGAATGTTTTTCAAACATCCCTGAGTCAGAACAACGGTTCCCGGAAAACCGCCATCTCGAATGAGGGAATTACTGCCCAGTCCCAGCCAGAGCAATGGTTCATCGGCTGGTAATTGCTTCAGAAAAACAGCCAAATCCTCAATACTCACTGGCTTATACAGTTTATGAGCCGGCCCCCCTACTCGCCAGGTGGTATAATCAGCCAAAGGCTCATGCAGCAATAACTCTCCCTGATAAGTCAACTGTGCAGATTGCAGATTCATTGTGCTCATGCTGGCTCTCTTATGGCTTGTACCAGGTTGATTGCCATTTGCCCTACGTTTCCAGCCCCCTGCATCAGAATGACATTGCCTTCAGTAACGATTTCATCAAGGGTCGACTGCAAAGTCTGCTCATTAATAAGGCGGGCATTGGGGAATTTTTTACGGATTTCCTGTAAAAGCGACTGACTGGAAACGCCTTCAATTGGAGATTCTCCTGCTGAGTAAATATCCAGTAACAGTAACTCATCAGCCAGACTCAAGGCGTCTACAAACTGTGAAAAAAGGGAATGAGTTCGGCTGTATCGGTGCGGCTGGAATACATGAATCAGGCGCCGATCAGGCCATACCCGGCGGAATGCGTCGATAGTTGACATTATTTCCTGGGGATGATGGCCATAGTCGTCGACCACAATAGCACTGCCTTGCTCAAAGCGGCGCTCTCCTAAAATTTGAAAGCGGCGACCCACACCCTGGAATTTGAACAAGCCATTGATAATCGCTTCATCACTCACACCCAGCTCAGTCGCAATGGCTATTGCCGCCAAAGCGTTTAATACATTATGCCGGCCCGGCCAGGAAAACTTAATCGCCAGCGGTTTGTGTGGTGCGGGCCTGATGACCGTAAATTCACTGAGCAGGCCATTCTGTGTCCAATCCACTGCTCGAAAATGAGCATCTTCCCGGAAGCCATAGGTTTTGGTCGGCCGCTGGATAGCCGGCAAGATACGCCGCACTTCATCATCCTCAAGACAAACCACTGCCAGACCATAAAAAGGTAAATGATGAAGAAACTCGACAAAGGTGCTGCGAAGCTTGTCAAAATTGTCATCATAAGTGGCCATATGATCCGCATCGATATTGGTAACCACAGCCATCATTGGCTTAAGGTATAAAAAGGACGCATCGCTTTCATCCGCTTCAGCCACGAAATAAGCCGATTTACCTAATTGCGCATTACTACCGCAGCTATTTAGCTTGCCGCCGATAACAAAACTGGGATCAAAACCACCCTCAGCCAGAATACTGCTGACCAGGCTGGTTGTAGTGGTTTTGCCATGAGTACCGGCAATAGCGATTCCGTGGCGAAAGCGCATAAGCTCTGCCAGCATGGCCGCCCGGGGGATAACGGGAATTAATTGCTCATGCGCTGCAATAATTTCGGGGTTTTCAGACTGGACAGCGGTTGATCGAACGACCACATCCGCGCCATGAATATTTTCCACGCGATGTCCGATGTGAACTTTGATGCCGAGAGATTGCAGGCGTTGAACCGTTTTATTTTCGCTGATATCAGAGCCGGTTACCCGATACCCTTCATTATGCAGCACCTCAGCGATACCACACATGCCAACACCGCCAATTCCAACAAAATGAATCTGTTCCACCCGCCCCATCCTTGGCGAAAGAAAGTGTCCCAAGCTATTCACACAATTCCCCTTTATTTTCTATTAGGCTGGCGATCTTAATCCCAATGATTGCCAACGGTTTTCATGATCGATACGCAGCAGTAATGCAATGACCATACAATTTACCACCATACTTGCGCCCCCATAACTTAGCAGGGGTAACGTCAAGCCCTTTGTCGGCAGTAACCCTGAATTCACACCCATATTAATAGCTGCCTGTAATCCCAGCCAAAAGGTTAAACCATAGGCAGCGTAAGCAGCAAAAAGCCTCTCCTGGCTATGCGCGGTATATCCAATTAATAAACCTCGACACACCAGTATACTATACAAAATCAATACTAGAAGCACACCCAGCAAACCTAATTCTTCTGCCAGTACAGCAAATAAGAAATCCGTATGCGCCTCAGGCAAATAGAATAATTTTTGAACGCTGTCGCCAAGCCCTGCTCCCATCCATCCGCCTCGCCCGAAAGCGATTAAAGACTGGGTCAACTGGTATCCGCTATTGTATTGATCCGCCCAGGGATCAAGAAATGCGGTCAATCTGGCGACACGATAAGGAGAAGAAATAGCCAGTAAGGCCAAAGCCGCCCCTACCACTAGTAGTAAACCGGCATAATAACGAAATTTAACACCCGCCAGAAATAACATAGCCATCACAGTTCCGGTAATGACCACTGTGGCGCCGAAATCGGGCTCCATTAGTAATAACACCGCAACCACACCCAAAATAATCATGGGTTTTATAAAGCCTAAAATCGATTGTCTGATCGACTGCTGCTGCCGTACCAGGTATCCCGAAACATAAAAAATCATGGTCATTTTAGCGAGTTCGGATACCTGAATGCCAATAGGGCCAAATGCCAGCCAGCGCCGGCTGCCGTTCACTGTTCGGCCAATGCCAGGAACAAGAACCACCAGCAGCATCAAGAGGCAGACCAGCAAAAGCGGCATACTCAATTTTTCCCAGGAGCTGCTGTCAATGCGCATGATAACTAAAGCCACCATAAAACCCGCGAACAGATAACAGAATTGGCGAATGAGAAAATGAAAAGGCTGATGATAATATTTGGTCGAAATCATGACGGCGCTTGAAGCAACCATCATCAGGCCAATGATAATCAAACCCAATACTGCTCCCATAAGCCATCTGTCATAAAGGGCCAAAGGTTTATTCGTAGGTTTACCGCGTTGAGTATAATGCCTGGGTTGCATATAGTTATAACCTTCTGACTGCTTCGCTGAACACCTCACCCCGATGATTAAAATCTCTAAACATATCCATACTCGCACAGGCAGGAGAAAGCAGCACTACATCTCCCGGTTTTGCTTCGTCTCTGGCCAGTGCTACGGCATTATCAAGATTTGATGCTCTTAACACCGGAACGACTCCGGTCAATGCGGCTTCAATCTGGTCAGCATCTTTTCCAATTAATACAACCGAACGCACATATTCGCTCACAGGAGTACGCAACTCATTAAAATCAGCCCCTTTCCCCAAACCACCGGCTATCAGAACAATTCGTCCCTGCATGGCACCGCCGATCCCTGATATCGCTGATATGGCCGCTCCAATGTTGGTTCCTTTCGAGTCATTAATCCAGTCAACCCCATCCAGCGCTCTCACCCACTGGCAACGATGAGGAAGTCCCGCGAATTGGGTTAACACATCACGAATACTTTGCGTATCGATTCCTGCGGCGGTTGCTAAAGCACAGGCAGCAAGTGAATTTTGCCAATTATGCTTGCCCTTAATCAGGATATCGTTTACTGAAATAATGCAATTTTCCTCAAAGGCCAGGCTGTTCATTTCTGCATGGCGAATAATTCCCCATTGTCCAGCTGTAGGCTGACTAAAACCAAAGCTGATTGCTTTATGAGCGGCCTCTTGCTCAATCGGTGTGGTTTGCCAGTCATCGCGATTATACACACAGAGCCCGGCATTGCGATAAATGCGCTGTTTGGAAAACCGATAAGCTTCGATGCTGTGATGTCTGTCCAAATGATCGGGGGTGATGTTTAATATGGTGGCGGCAACCGGAGACAAACTGTAGATTAAATCAAGCTGGAAGCTTGAAAGTTCCAGAATCCAAAGATCATAGTGCTGTTTATCATCCAGTAAATCCAGTACAGGCAGGCCGATGTTGCCTGCAACCGCCACAGACAAACCAGCTTTTTTGGCCATCTCGCCCACTAGGGTGGTTACAGTAGATTTGCCGTTAGTGCCGGTAATTGCGATAACCGGAGCTTGTATTTCTCGCGCCAGGCATTCAATATCACCAATGACCGGAATTTTTTTTTCAATCGCTTTTTGCAGAAAAGGCTCATCCAGAGAAATGCCAGGGCTGGCAATGATTTCTTTTAATTGATCATAAATTTCATCTGGAAACTGCCCCAGGAAAATATCAACTCCCGGAAAATCAGTTCTGAATTCACTTAGACCAGCAGGCTCTCTGCGGGTATCAAATACCACAAAAGGTAAATTACGACGATGTAGATAGCCTGCTATTGAACGCCCTGTTTTTCCCAGACCGGCAACCAGGTACAATGATTGATTCATAATTTTCCTATCGTAACTTTAATGTAGCCAAACCACAAAGAACGAAGATTATTGTCATAATCCAGAAACGAACGATAACCTTAGGTTCCGACCAGCCTTTCAACTCAAAATGATGATGCAGAGGCGCCATACGGAACAAGCGTTTGCCGCCGGTATATTTAAAATATCCCACCTGCAAAATGACCGACATGGTTTCCAATACAAACAGTCCGCCCATGATCAGGAGAACCAGCTCTTGTCTAACCACTACGGCAACCGTTCCCAAGGCAGCTCCCAATGCCAGCGAACCCACATCGCCCATAAACACCTGAGCCGGATAGGTGTTGTACCAGAGAAAGCCAAGCCCAGCGCCCAAAACCGCTGAGCAGAAGATAGTCAGCTCGCCAGTGTCAGGTACAAAGGGGATAGACAGATAATGAGCATACACCGCATTACTGCTGGCATAGGCAAATACACCAAGCGCTCCAGCAACCATTATAATAGGCACGATGGCCAGACCATCCAGTCCATCGGTCAGATTCACCGCATTACTGCTACCAACGATAACAAAATAAGCCAGTATCGGGAATAGCGGTCCCAGATTGACTATCAGATTTTTGAAGAAAGGGATAGTGAGCTGGGTATGTACCGGCAAGTTGGCATTGAGGTATAAATAAAGTACGGCCAGGATTGCGATTACCGATTGCCAGAAATATTTCCAACGCCCTGGCAACCCCCTGCTGTTTTTACGAACAACTTTACGATAATCGTCAATCCAGCCTACCGCACCAAAGCCCAGTGTTACCAGCAGAACCAGCCACAAGGCGGGTTGATGTAAATCGCCCCATAATAAGCTGCTGGCAGTAATCCCCACAAGAATCAGTACGCCCCCCATAGTGGGCGTTCCTGCCTTTGACAAATGAGTTTGCGGACCGTCATTACGCACCACTTGCCCCATCTGCAAATTGCGAAGCCAGCGAATCATTAATGGACCGCAAAACAGGCTTACTAAAAGAGCCGTGAGTGCCGCAAGAATTGAGCGGAAGGTCAAATATTGAAACACTCTGAACGCATGATACTGTCCCTGTATAAGCTGCGTTAACCAGTAAAGCATGTTGGGAATTCCTCAAAAATAATTAATATTTAAATACTTTTTCTGCCAGTTGTTTTTTTCCAGCAAAATACAAACGCAAAACCGGGCAAGAATACCACAAAGCAAGCTTCAATTTGTAGCCTGCTCTGAGCTACACTGCCATTAATTTAAAGGAATTCTGCAATGACATGCAGGTTGGGCCCTTGGCCTAATGGCGCTGCCTTAACCTATTTATCTACGTCCCTCGGCTTGTCCGAGGGATCCAGAGATCCAATCCTGGCATGAGATTCCTGGATCCCTCGGACAAGCCGAGGGACGTAGGAGTATGGGTTTAAGCCTTAAGGCAGCGTCATTAGGCCAAGGGCCCAAACCTACAAAATTTCCTTAACTTTTTAGTGGCAGTGCCCGCAATACGGTCCGCCATCAAGCCACTAATTGGTGAACAATATTCTCCATCGCAGCCGATCGAGAGCCCTTTACTAATACTGTCGTGCTGCTGTCCAATTGCGGCAGTAAATCCTGGGCCAGGGCGTCCTGGCTGGTGTAATGTCTGGCAGCCTGACCAAATGCCTTGCTGGTGAATTCGCTTTGCCGGCCACAGGTCAGGAGTAAATCGATGCCGTGAGACAAAGCAGCCTGACCAATTTCTTCATGATGTTTTTGTGTCCAGGCACCCAGTTCACCCATATCACCCAAAACTAAAATGCGCTTGCCCTGCCGCTTCGACAGCACATCGACAGCCGTTAATACGGAGCGAAGATTTGCATTATAGGTATCATCAATGACAATGGAATTATTTTTACCGGTCAAATAAGTCATCCTGCCTTTTACACCTGAAAAGCTATTGAGGCCATTGGCAATATCTCCAGAACTAATACCGGCAGCATAAGTACAACTGGAAGCTGCCAGCGCATTGCGAATAGAATGCTCTCCAGGAACCTGAAGATGAATTTTCTCACTTCCATTAGGTAATATCAGAGTAAATGAGGCACATCCCTTATCATCATAAGTAATTTCCCGGGCATGAACATCGCCAGTGTGTAATCCAAAACGCAGGACTTTTCTGTCGGTAAATAGTCCATCCCAGAAATGGGCATAATGATCATCCTGATTAACAACAGCAGTGCCATCTTCGGACAAGCCCTCGTAAATTTCTCCCTTGGCACGGGCTACTCCATCAATAGAGCCGAAGCCCTCGATATGTGCCGGAGCAATGTTATTAATTAAAGCAATTTGCGGTTTGACTATGGCAACCGTATGAGCAATCTCTCCCGGATGATTCGCACCCAGTTCAAATACTGCATAGCGATGCGCTTTGCTTAACTGCAGGACACTGAGCGGTGCGCCAATATGGTTATTCAGATTGCCAAAGGTTGCATGGGAGGGCTTGGGTAAAATCGATGCAATCATTTCCTTGACGGTTGTTTTACCATTGCTTCCTGTCAGGGCAATCACCGGACAATCAATACTCTGGCGGTGGGCTTTGGCCAGTTCAGTCATTGCCGTTAGAGAATTGTCCACCAGAATCTGGGGTATATTCGCCTGTGGATGCTTTTGCTCACAAATAACGGCCGCCGCGCCATTCGCCTGGGCGTCCAGAATAAATTCATAACCATTAAGGCGTTCACCCTGTAAAGCGACAAATAAATCGCCCTTTTTTACCTGCCGGCTATCAATCACAATCCGCTGAATTTCACCTGCGAATTCAGGGCATCCCAGTATCTTTGTAATTTCTTCTAATTTCATGAACTCTCGTCCTTCCGGAATTGCTTCATTTTGGGTTTTTAATTCTGCTCAGTTCAAAAGCTAGTGGGCAAGTTCAATCAAATCTCTTTCCTCTTCCGGAATATTAAGCATTTGATAATACCTTGCCATACCTTCTTCGTTTAAAACTCGCTGCTGATCATCCAGTAAACGCGCATCCAGGCCCTCACTTAATAATCTCGCAGTTTCAAACATGGCTCTGATTCGTTCGGCATCCACCTCTGGCTCGCCGGAAGTCTGCATAAAAAGACACAGACCTTTTACGCTGAACGCACCGATATTCTGCAAATCAAATACCCCCGTTGCAGTTGCCGCAGCCAGACTGCAAAGAACCGCTCCCTGACCATTGGCTTGCTGATGGCGGTGGAATAGCTGGCCTTCTCCAAAACGCAGCCCCGCAGCCAGCACTGTCTGTAACAGCTCATAGCCAGCCAGCTGGCGATTTTCCTTAGCCTGTAAAAATAACATGATCATTTTTCCAGGTTTAACCCTCGGCTGTTTTTTTTCTTCTACGACCGCTCTTACTACAGGTGTTTTGACATCACGAACTGGATGCTTTCTGATTTCGGGCTCCTCATTCACTTCAGGCGAGGATGCATTTTCCTGAGTCAATTTTCGTACAGCGATAATGTCATCGAATGAACGGTTTTCAGCTGCCGCGGCTCCTAAAGTTGGCTTCGCCTGCTGATTCACCGCCGTACTGAAACTTTGCCGCCTGGCTTTCATTAATCGCCCGATTGCGATTACCACCCCAATGAGTAACACCACATTGAGAATCAGACTCCAGTTTGCCTGCATGTTTGACTCCTATTAATTCGTCTTCAAGGTTTAACTCACCTTCCCAGACATTTGATTTTTATAAATTATGATTCGGTCATTACTAAAGCTTGCTCAACATCGACAGTGACCACTCGCGATACACCGGGTTCCCTCATAGTGACACCAATTAAGTGATCCGCCAACTCCATTGCGATCTTATTGTGAGTAATAAACAGAAATTGCACGAATTGTGACATTTCTTTAACCAAAGCACAAAATCTTCCGACATTCACATCATCGAGCGGCGCATCCACTTCGTCCAACATACAAAAGGGTGAAGGATTTAATTGAAATATGGCAAATACCAGAGCAACAGCTGTCATAGCCTTTTCACCGCCTGATAACAGGTGAATTGTACTGTTGCGTTTGCCCGGAGGCTGAGCCATTACCATAATTCCCGCTTCCAGAAGATTATCACAGGTTAATTCAAGAAAGGCTCGTCCTCCACCAAAAAGGCGTGGGAAAAGACTTTGAAAGCGCGAATTCACCTCATCAAAGGTAATTTGTAAACGCTGCCGGGTTTCTTTATCCATTTTCTCAATAGCTGCTTCAAGCGTCGACAGTGCCTCTGTCAAATCGTTGTGCTGTTCGTCAAGATACAATTTCCGCTGTGCTTCGGTTTCGTATTCTTCGATAGCGGCAAGATTGATAGCACCAAGCCGGCCAATTTTGTCCACAATTTCCTGCAGCTGTTGTTCACATAATGCCCAAGTACTTTCCTCGGGGATTTCATTCAAAATGCTCTGAGGATTCACATTTAATTCATGAAGATTTTCCAGAACAGTATCAATCCGAACCGTCAAGGTCTGCAGCTGTAACTGTTCCTGCTGCGTTTTATCCTGCAGGGTTTTGGCGGCAGACTCCTCCGCTTTGTAAAGTGATTCCTGATGAGATAAGCTTTGGTTTAAACTGTCAATTGCCTCCCTGTACTGGCAAAGCACATCCTCCAGCTCCTGATGCTGAGCCAGTTTGGCATCCAGTGAATTGGTCCTGCTGCTATCAGGTGTTTCAAGCTCAAACAAGCGCTGTGCGATTTTTTCCAGACGCTCCCCGATAGTCTGCTGCCTGACCTCCTCTCGCTGAATGTTGGCACTCAGCTGCTTATTAATCAGCGCCTCTCTCTCACGCTGCAATTCTATCTGATGAATGCGGCTGCGGCAGTCGTCCAGGGACTGGCGGCGCGCCCTGCTATGCTCATCCCAGATCTGCTTTTCAGCATTAAAACGTGCGTGTTCCTGCTCATAACGCTGCAAATCCTGCCGGGTGAGACTGAGTTTGCTCTGAACCTCTTCTTTTTCCAGATTTAACTCTTCGAGCTGCTGATACAGCTCATCCGTCTCCTCGTCAATACGGTGGCGTATTTGTTTCTGATGCGCAATCTGTCGTTCCAGCGCGTCTATTTCCGCTTTCAGCTGTCTTTGCTGATCCTGCCGCTGCCGACGATTATCCTGCCAGTTCTCAAGCTCGAACTCTTTATTCTGAATCTGCTCGCGAACTTCTTCCAATTGAGCCTGAAGTACCTCCAGTACCCCTTCGCATTCGGCCAGTTTTTCACGGCAGTGATTTAATTGCTGCTGCTTGACCAGCAAGCTCTCACCGGATTGCTCTTGCGGCAAAATGACCTGCAGCCAAGCTTGTGCCATCCAGATCCCTTGCGGAGTAATCACCGACTCTTCGGACTTAAGTCTCGGCAGCCATGCTCGAGCCTGCTCCAAATCTGCGGCGGCAAAAATTCGTCTCAGATTAACCGGGGATTCAGGAATTACACCCTGAATTTTATCGGCAAGACAGGGAATCTCCTGTTTAACCTGTGCAGTGCGGGCCGCGGTGGTGAACGTCCCCCCGGTGATTTGCTGCTCGCTTAGTGCCGACATTAACTCGCTGATATCGTCCACAACGACTGCATGCATACCCAGTCCCAGAATTAACTCAATCGCATATTCCCAGCCTTCTTCCACCTGCATTTTTTCAATAAGGCGGGACCTGGCTGACCAGGGTTCCGGGATTGTATGCTGCTGGTTAACCCGATTGTGCAGGGCAGCACTGAGACTGGCCTGCTCTACATTTAACTGATGGGAACGGCTTTGTTGCTGACGAAGACTGCTTTCAGTTTCATTCGCCAGGCGCTTCAATGCCTGAATATCGGCCACAAGAAGCTGGCTCTGTGTTTCAGCCTGTTCACATTGCTCTGCTGCTTCACACAGGGCATCCTGCAATCCATTGAATTGCTCATCAAACCCTTCTATAGGGGAAAGCTGCTGCTTTTCAATAGTAATTTTTTCCAGCCTGATTTGGCATTCCTGCGTTCGCTGCTGAATATGCTGCAGGCGTAGTTGCTCAAGCTGGCTGTCACGTGAGAGTTTGTTTAAATGGATGCTTACTTCACCGGCGGTATTCTGCCAGACGGCAAATTCTTCCTGCAGCGATTGATAAGCTTGGGTACATTCATTCAGCTCATGGCGTAATCTATCCAGTTTGACGTCCAGTTCTTTTTGATTAAGCTCGCTGGATGCCAGGGTTTCAGCATCCAGTTGTAATTGCTCGCAAACCGTCTGCCAGTCATTCTGTAATTGCTGTTGATCGCTTTGCAGACGTTGTTTTTCGCGGTGTTGCTGTTCACGGCTTTCTTCCAGACGGGCTATTTCAGTAGCAAGCTGATAAAACTGCTCTTGCAGCAATTGAAATTGCTGATTTTTTTGGTACAGACTCTCACGCATTTCCGTACATACCCGATAGGCAGTCGTGGATTGCGTTTGATGCTGTTCATAGCTAATGAGTAACTGAGCGAGATTTTTGCGGGTTTGTTCCTGTTCTTTAATTAGTGCATCCCATTTTAAAGCCAGAATTTCGGCTTTGCACCGCTTTTCCTGCTCCACTAACTCTTGATAACGCGCGGCGGTTTTTGCCTGACGTTCGAGGCGCTGCAATTGCTTGCCCAACTCTTCACGGACATCAGCGACGCGTAAGAGATTTTCGCGGGTATGACCGATTCTTAGCACAGTTTCCCGCCGTCTTTCCTTGTATTTGGAAATCCCCGCGGCCTCCTCCAGAAAGGCGCGTAACTCCTCCGGTCTGGCTTCAATAATTTTGGAAATAGTTCCCTGGCCAATGATTGAGTAACCGCGGGCACCCGCACCGGTTCCCAAAAAAATATCGGTAATATCGCGGCGGCGGCAGCGGGTTCCGTTTAAAAAATAGGAGGAATCGCCGTCACGGGTGATTAGGCGCTTGACTGAAATTTCCTGATAACTGGCGTATTGACCCGTCAAACGGCCCATGCTGTTATCAAATACCAGTTCAACCGAAGCCTGGCCTACTGCTTTTCGGGTTGATGAGCCATTGAAAATAACATCGGTCATCGATTCACCGCGCAGGTTTTTTGCAGCGCTTTCACCCATTACCCAACGCACCGCATCGATGACATTGGATTTTCCGCAACCATTAGGCCCGACGACAGCGACAAGCTGACTTGGGAATGGAATTACGGTTGGATCTACGAAAGATTTGAAACCGGCCAGTTTTAATTGTTTAAGTTGCATGAGGCAAAGAGCAATCGATTATTGAAAAATTGTACCTTAATATCTCTGATGAAGAGAAGGTTTTAGGTGAATTACCCCAATAAAATTTATCAAATCAGTGGACTCAAAAAGTTTTCCCACAGTCCGTACAAAACACGGCTATACTTGAGAAACAAGCAGCCATTTTTCTGACAGCCAGCTTCCTTGGCAGGCTGCAAGCGCCTGAAACTGCCAGAGAGGGTAAGAAAATGACCAAGGCAATATGGAATGGCACAATAATTGCTGAAAGTAATCAGTGTGAGCGTGTGGAAGGAAATTTCTATTTTCCCTTGGATTCGGTACACCAGGAATTTCTAACAGACAGTCCCCATACTTCAACATGTCCCTGGAAGGGAGTTGCTCATTACTATGATGTTACGGTAGATGGCAAAACTAACCCGGCGGCGGCCTGGTATTATCCGGAGCCGAAAGAGGCAGCCAACAGGATAAAGAATTATATCGCTTTCTGGAAAGGCATAAGCATTATCGATTAATGAGTGATATCCTCCTGAGAAGGATTAGAAAATGGATCGGGCACAGCTTAAAAATAGTTATCAGACTATTCGCTATCAGACAGAAATTATCTGCGAACCCCTGGTTACCGAAGACTATGTGATTCAGGCAATTGAAGATGTCAGCCCGCCCAAATGGCATTTGGCACATACCTCCTGGTTTTTTGAAACCTTTATTCTTAAATCGTTCGTGCCTGACTACACTCTGTTTCAGAATGATTTTGGATTTTTATTTAACTCCTATTATCAAGGGGTTGGCCATCCTTTTCCCCGTCCCAAACGCGGGTTGCTTGCCCGCCCGACAGTGAATGAAATTTTTGGATACCGCAGGGCTATTGATCAGCGAATTCTCGAAATGCTTGACCGCCTGCCTGAGGAACAACTGGAACGCGTCACCGCACTGATTACCCTGGGTTTGCATCATGAGCAGCAGCATCAGGAATTATTGCTCATGGACATTAAATATAATTTTTCCGTGAATCCATTATTTCCTGTTTATAAGCCGCAACGAGCCTTGTTGAAAACAGCAGAGCCGCTTGCTTTAAAATTTATGGAAGTAGCCGGCACCATCGCAGAAATTGGCCACGAAGGAGGCAAGTTTTGTTTTGATAATGAACTGCCGCGACACCGTAAGATATTAACACCCTATGCACTCGCCAATCGACTGGTTACCAATGCTGAATATCTGGAATTTATTGAGGCCAATGCCTATCAGGAACCCCAATGGTGGTTGTCTGATGGTTGGGATTGGCTTCAACAGCAGCAAATTCGTTCGCCTCTTTACTGGCATAAAATAGACAATCAGTGGTTCATTTTTGGATTGTCCGGTTTAAGCGAGCTGGTCCCGGAAGAACCAGTGGCGCATATCAGTTTCTACGAAGCAGAGGCTTATGCGAGATGGAGAGGCTGCCGATTGCCCACTGAGGAAGAGTGGGAACATTTTGCAAGTCATTATTTAATGGGAACAGGAAGTGAAAACTTTATGGAAAAAGGAATTTTTCATCCACTGCCCTGCTCTCAGCCAAATAAGGGGAACGTCTATCAGCTTTTTGGCGATCTCTGGGAATGGACTGCCAGCTCTTATAGCGCTTATCCCGGATACAAATCACTTGAAGGTTCACTGGGTGAATACAATGGCAAATTTATGAATAACCAACGAGTCTTGCGCGGGGGAAGTTGTGCAACGCCTGCGGCTCATATCCGCACTACTTATCGAAATTTTTTTCAACCAGATAAACGCTGGGCATTCAGCGGGATTCGTCTGGCCCGGGATGAAG
The DNA here is from genome assembly GCF_900461555.1 of Legionella quinlivanii. Classification (NCBI taxonomy): domain Bacteria; kingdom Pseudomonadati; phylum Pseudomonadota; class Gammaproteobacteria; order Legionellales; family Legionellaceae; genus Legionella; species Legionella quinlivanii. Next base: position 3,051,415 of record NZ_UGOX01000001.1, read on the forward strand.
AAAATTTGTCGATTCAAACTAATAAAAAGGATAAAAAATGAATGCAAATTTACAGATAAAGACGATAAGTGATGGAAAATACCCGCAGAATGATCGACAGGAATTTATGCGTGATGTCGAAAGAGGACTCTCCAGTAAAAAGAAGTACATTTCCTCCAAATATTTCTATGATGAGAAAGGCAGCGAGTTATTTAATCAGATAACGCGGCATCCTGATTACTATCTGACCAAATGTGAACTTGAAATTCTCGAAGACAACAAGCGGGAATTCGCCGACATTTTTGGAGAAAGCAGTTTTAATCTGATAGAACTTGGCCCCGGTGAAGGAATCAAGTCGCGAATATTTATTAATGAATTTCTGCAGAGATCCCTGGATTTCACTTATTTTACTATCGATATTTCAAGACGCTATCTTAATCAGATTGTAAAACAATTCAATCACGATTTGCCCAAATTAAAACTGATCGCTTTGAATTCAGATTATTTCAGCGGCCTGCACTGGCTTAGCCAACGCTCTAAACGTCGAAATGTAGTTCTTTTTCTAGGCTCCAGTATTGGTAACTTTAATCAGGATGATACCCAGGTTTTTCTAAAGAATATTGCAAGCGATCTGCAAAATGATGACTATCTGCTTATTGGCTTCGATCTTAGAAAAGATATCAACATTTTAAACAAGGCCTATAACGACAGTGATCTGATCACCCGCCATTTCAATCTGAATTTGTTAAATCGTATGAATAGGGAACTGGGCGGCCATTTTGACCTCGATCAATTTCAGCATTATGCCACTTACAATGTCTATTCCGGAGCCATGGAAAGTTATCTGCTCAGCCGAAAAAAGCAATCCATTCCTGTCGATGCTTTAAACCGTTCTTTTAGCTTTTACGAATACGAGCCTATCCATGTGGAATATTCTTATAAATATCTGATTGATCAACTTGAGATTTTTGCAGAAAACAGCGGTTTTGAAATTGTGAAGAATTACATGGATTCAAAAGGCTATTTCGTGGATTCGCTGTGGCGTGTACGCAAATAGTTTAAAGCGCTTATCTTAAGCGCCTGGAGAGGAGAATATGATGAATCTGGTTACAGCAAGCAAGCCTGTTTCATTTATCAATAAAAATGGAATACGTCTTAAAGGTATCCTTGAACAGCCTCTCATAGCCAGTAAAACTTATGCGATTTATGCGCATTGCTTTACCTGTACCAAAAGTTCTTTGGCCGCCGTCAGAGTTAGCAAAGCATTGGCACAACAGGGCATTAATGTGCTGCGTTTTGACTTTGCCGGTCTTGGACAAAGCGAAGGCAATTTCAGCGAATCAAATTTCACCAGCAACCTCGATGATTTGATTGCCGCCTTTCATTTCCTCGGTCAGGAATTTCATACTCCCCAGATATTAATTGGACATAGCCTTGGTGGAGCGGCCGTTCTTGCAGCCCTTAACCAATTACCGGATATCAAGGTCGTTATAACGATCGGTGCTCCAGCCTATGCAGCCCATGTCGTTCATAATTTTAATGACAAAATCAGTGAAATCGAAAAGAATGGACAGGCCGATGTCCTTTTGGGCGGGCGCAAGCTCACGCTGACCCGGCAGTTTCTGAATGATTTGGCACAATATCATTGTGTGGAGCGTCTGGCAAAGAACAAGGCGGCTCTTTTAGTCTGTCATTCCCCTGTCGACACCACTGTATCTATTGAACATGCCGAGCAAATTTTTAAAGCCGCCAAACATCCCAAGAGTTTCTTGTCGCTCGGTGACGCCGATCATCTGGTTACACAGCAAAAGGATGCCGATTTTCTGGCCCGCATGATAGCCGGGTGGAGTATGCGTTGGGTGAACATTGAGAATGAACCCCAATTGGTTGACAACCAGAATCAGGTCATTGTCAGTGAAAGCCATCAAAGTAAATTTCAGCAGATTATTGATTGGCAGGGACAGCAGCTTATTGCAGACGAACCCATTGAGTCCGGCGGAAAAAATACGGGACCCGGACCCTATGATTATTTATTAATGGCCCTGGGTGCCTGTACCAGTATGACCTTGCGTCTTTATGCAGATCATAAGCAAATCCCCCTGCAGCATGTCAGCGTTCGCTTAAACCATAAAAAAGAACATATTCGCGATTGCGAGGATTTTGAGAATAAAAACAAAGTGCTGGATCACATTTTTAAACAACTGCAAATCAGCGGCCCCTTAACCGATGAACAGGTTCGGCGTCTTGAAGAAATAGCAGAGCGCTGTCCTGTACATCGTACTTTAATGGGAGAAATTATTATCACCAGTGAGGTTTTAAGGAAAGATTTGGAATAAGCGAGGTCACACAGTCTTATATACTGCGGCTTGGTCTGCTCCTACATACCGCTTCTGTTTGGAAAAAGCATTTTAAAACGCACTACCATTTTCATGGATACCCCGCATAAAGCGGGGTACGTAGGCTCTTATAGGATGGTTAAATTTTGTGACCATCTATCAGAATCCAGAAAAGCTCATTTCTTAAGATTTCATTAAGGCTCATTCTGTATACTTGCCCTGCAGTTCAATCATGGAGCCTTTATGCCTAAATTAAGTAATGCGGAATTACGTGAGAATTCTCTGCGGGAATTTTTAAGCCCGATGGGAATTAAAACCGACGATTTAACAATCAAAAGTGTCGAGGGAGTTTTCAGCTTTGAGTTCCCCAATCCTCAGCGTAAACAGGAATTTAGTGAATCTATCCTCAATGTATTAAATAGTTCTGGTGAAAAAAATACCTTAAAAACTATCAATATTGCGGACATTATTGCTGAAGAAATCGAAAATGCCGCCGCGGATCCAGAGGATAAAGAATCCTGTGAAGCCGTTTTTCCTATACTCAAAAAGCATTCATGGAATGCAAGCTTTTCAAAAGAGTCCGGCTTTATCGAAATGAAATTGCCTAAGCGCGCTTATGTGGGCATGTTCCAATTACTCAAATATCCCAATTTAAGCATTACCGATGACGGAAGCATTCGCCTCGATATTAAAAAATATATAAAAAGCAGACCAGAGCCCTTGATCTCAATCAGCGACTTAAACGCCAATCAGGACATGCTTCTGCTTAACAGTGCCGCTCTCGAGGGGAATCGAGTATTCTACGCCACGAAACCTCTTGATGATGGTAACCTGGAAGTCACACCTTATTTCTTTGTTCCCAGTGCCGTTGTGCCTCCCTTATATCGGATAGTACTTGATATAAGCAGCAGTATGGCAAGTGGTAAACGCATGGAGGGATTAAAAAAGAGCGTGAATGAATTGGCTCAGCAATTATTTGAATTTCAACCGAATGCCAGAATCAAGCTGACTACTTTTTCTGACGGTATTCAGGAGCTTGGCACTTACGGCAACAACAATCTTAATGATTTTCTAAGAATAATTTCATCCTTGCAGACCAAAGGCGACACACCCTTATATGAAACCACTATCAAGGTGTTGAATGAAATCAGGAATGAGCCAGGCTGCAATAATGTTCTGTTATTTACTGATGGTGAAAATTGCTCCTTTGAGCATATAGGCTTATTTGGCCATCCCAAAACTCGCCCAGAGCAGGTCAGCGATGCCCTGAATCAATTTGGCCCAGAAAATACCGCGCTGAAGGCCCAAAACAAATTTTACATTTTGTCTTTTGGTGTCGAACAGGCTCCGGTGATGAAAGATGTGGTAGAAACCTTTAAAGGCCAGATTATCAACATCAACAGCGCCGATTTTTTAGCGGCTCTGAAAGATCCCCAGATTATGAGATCCTGGGCAGCCACTCGCGGCCTTTTCACCACTGTCGTTAAAGTGGCCGGCAAAAACAATCAGCCTTTTGAAGAGTATCTCGATCTTTCAGGACAATTGCATAGTCTTAAGCCGCAGGTCTGCAAGCCAGGCGATGAAATTGAGCTTAGTATTACCGATAGCGAGAATAAGGTGATTATCCATAGTACGCAAACCATTGGCAATGCTAAAGCGGCTGAGAAAAAAGAGTCGCCCTCTGTCGCGCGTCTCCTTTCAGGATTAGGACTTAACCCGGCACCAGTCGCGCAACCTGTCAAGCCTACTGAGCCTGAAACAACCGCTCCTGCCTATCAATAAACTACACAGGCCGTTCTGCGGCCTCCTCTTCGCCTCGTCTTTGTTCTATCTTCATTTGGCCGAGGCCGAAGCAGCATAACGCCTCGCTATTATCTACTTTATTTGCTACTCTAAATTAATTAAACAGGCTTAGGAGTAAGGATGACTCAGGATACAGAACTTGGCGATTTAATGAAATCAGTTGCCGAAAAAAGTTTGAGTATGATCAGTCAGTTGAAGAATCAACCGGCTGCTTTACCTATGGTGATTAACCAATATATTGATTTGACCAATGACTTTCAGTCGTTAGTCGTGAGCTTGCTGAAAAATCCTGAACAGGTCTGGCAAATGCAGCTCGCTTACTGGCAAGACGCGATGAGCCTTGCTCAATCCCAGTTTACCTCATGGCTTGAAGGCAAGCCCATGCCTATTGAAGACAAGCGCTTTAGCGGTGAAGAATGGGTAAATAATCCCTTTTTTAATCTCTTAAGCCAGCATTATTTACTGGCCAGCGAGCATATGAACTCTCTATTAGAGCATATGGATTATGGGGATAAACAACTCGCTCGCCGAGTGCAATTTTTTACCCGGCAATATCTGGATGCCTTATCACCAGCCAATTTTCTTGCCACCAATCCGCAATTAATGGCTGAAACTATCCAAAGCCACGGCAAAAATTTATTACGCGGTTTACAAAATCTGTTAACTGATCTGGAGGCAGGCTCTTCCCGTCTGATCATTCAGATGACTGATATGAACGCCTTCAAAATTGGTGAAAATATTGCGACCACACCTGGAAAAGTCATTTTTCGCAATGACATGATGGAGCTCATTCAGTTCAAACCGGCGACTGAAACTGTCTATTCCATTCCCTTATTAATTATTCCACCCTGGATTAACAAATACTATATTCTTGATTTAAGCAAAGATAACTCCTTTATTGGCTGGTTAGTGAGTCAGGGCATCACGGTTTTTGTCATTTCCTGGATTAATCCGGATGCAAGTTACGCGGACAAAGGCTTGTTCGATTATCTGCAGGATGGCCCAATGACGGCTATTGAGATCATGAAAAAGCAATGTCAGGTCAAGCAGGTCAACACACTGGGCTTTTGTATCGGCGGCACCCTGCTGGCCAGTATGTTAGCCTACTTAAAAGCGCATCAGGAAGATCCCGTTCGCAGCGCCACGTTTCTAGCCTCGATGATTGATTTTAGCGATCCTGGCGATATCTCGGTATTCATTGATGAACACCAGATTAAGCGTCTCGAAGAAGAGATGAAGTTGAAAGGCTTTCTGGACGGCCGTTTTATGGCGAGCACATTCAATTCTTTACGTGCCAATGACTTGATTTGGTCTTTTTTCATCAAAAATTATCTGCGCGGCCAAAATCCGGTTCCCTTTGATATTTTATACTGGAACGCCGATGCGACGAATATGCCAGCAAAAATGCACTCGCAATATCTGCGCTGGATGTACCTGCATAACGATCTAATCAAACCGGGTAAAATCAAACTGAATCATACTCCGCTTGATGTCAGTCAGATTGATATTCCAACCTTCTTTGTTTCCACTAAAAAAGACCATATCGCTCCCTGGCAAACCACTTATATCGGCTTCCAGCATATGAAAGGGAAAAAACAATTCCTTCTGGGAGGCTCAGGCCATATCGCTGGGATTATCAATCCTCCGCAAAGTCAGAAGTACAGTTATTACACTAACTCCAAAGCGCCGGCAACAGCGGAAGAATGGCTGCAGCAAGCCACGGAGCATGCCGGTTCCTGGTGGCCCGAGTGGCTAAAATGGCTACAGAAACAATCCGGAGAGCTGATTGCAGCACCTGATATGGCTAAACTGGCTTTCAAAGCAATTATGGATGCGCCTGGCGCCTATGTTCTGAAAAATCATAAAACGCAGTCTGAAACGGATGGCACAGAGGCCCCTGCGCCGGCAAGCGTCGCAAAAAAAAAATCGCTTGATTTAGCCCAGTAAGGTTTCACCATGCTGCATGACTCATTAGCAGATATATTCCTGTCTTTCAGCCAGCTCAATGTGTTGCTAATCATTGCACTGGCTGGCTTTTTTCTCATCAGCAAACCCTTGTTTTTCCAAACCGCTTGTCTCACTGCCTTTGATATTGTAGTCAATGTGGCTTTGAAAGGAACTTTTAAAGTGCCCTTGGTCGCCTGGCTAGGTAAAGGCTATGCGTTTCCAAGCGGCCATATGCAGTTATCCACTGTCTTTTATCTGTGGCTGGCCTGGCATACCCCTCGTCGGCCGCTTAAACTATTGATTGCTGCCATTCTTTCAGCGGTGGGAGCCGGCTTGATGCATTACGGCTATCACAATTTCTATGATATCCTTGGGGGCTTGTTGTTTGGCGGGATTCTCACAACGCTTTATTGGTACAGCAGCTTGAAATATGCAGTGTACATGCCGTGGATATTAGCCATTTCCGCTTCTTTATTAATGATTTACAATAAGTTGCAGTACGATTTGATCCCAAACCATTGCTGGTTTGGGTATTACTGTTTATTGGGTTTTATTCTGGCAGAAAGGGTATTATCGAGAGATGAACATAAGCAATATTGGCGCCTGGTGGTTTGGGGTTAGCCTTTCACTAATACTCGGTTTCCTTTCTCTGCAGATTAATCCTGTAATGGCTGAAACTCTGGACATTTCGATCAAGGGTAATGTTCATCCTCTGGCACAAAAGGAGTTAATCAGGCATCCTGCGCTCATGGAAATTGGGCCAATGACCCTGCCCATCTATCCCAATCAGACTCTTTTATTGAAAGGGATCCCGTTATGCAAATTATTTGAAGGCCTGATTCAGGATTCAGAAAATTATCTCAAAGTCAGCGCGAGAGACGGCTATGTTGCTTATTTTACTATCGAGGATTTCTATCCTTGCGCCAGCAATAAAATTCCAGGCTTTCTGGTTTTAGAAGATCCACAGTATCCCTGGCCTTTACTCCTTAACTCTGACCGCTCAGCGGGCCCCTTCTACCTGGTATGGCTGGGAAAGCGTTTTTCGGAATCAGTGTATGGCATACAAAGTTTGGAAGTCGTAGCAGAACATCCCCTGCAAACGATTTTACCAGCCGGCATGAATGCAAAAGAGCATGCAGGGGCGCGCGTTTTTATGGCCAAATGTAATGTTTGTCATCTCTTAAACGGAGCGGGGGGTTCCAAGCTGGCTCATGATCTGAACAACCCAAACCCCTTGAATTATTTCAGCGAGGAGGAATTACGCCGTTTTATTCGTGACCCTCATTCGCTGCGCCCGGTCATCAGCCCCAAAAAGTTTCCATTTTCTCTTTCAAAACTTTCTCAGCAAGAATTAACGGAATTAATCAGCTTTCTTAAGTTTATTAAAAATAATACTGCGGCCAATCAATCAGTTCCCTGAATTCCAAACCAGCCGCCTGTGTCACCGCCAGCCCAGCAGCTTCCTTTGCAGGCGGAAATTTTACTGGTACAAAGCTGTTTGAATTGTTCAGCCTTACTAATGTCCTGATTCTCAAAACCAGCAGGCTGGCAAAGTCTTGCAACATAAGTACCCGGAACCCGGATTTGTCCCATAACGCTGATAGTTGGTGATACAGCATACACGCCTGGTCGATGAGAGTAGCAGGCGATGTAGCATCCCGGTTGTTTGGTGTAGCTATTGTCCGTGGGCAGATCCACTTTTGTCGCTCCCGGTGAGGGATGATTGATGACTGCCTGCCCCTCGATGACATAGACAGGGAAAGGAGAAGGAAGCAGGTTAATATTAGGATCGGAAGTAGAGATGAGGACTAGCGGCTCGGCATTTGCACAACAGCACATGACCGCCAACAAGCTTGCGAGTATTTTTTCCATATTGACTCCCTTTAATCCACTACACTAAGTATAAACATAATCTTCGCTGCCGCCAGAATGACTTCTCTGCTTAAGAAGATAGACGCGCCACTAAAGCCGTCTTTGTGAGCGGACGTTATTGCGCAAATGAAAACATCTGTGCAAAAACCAGTCTTTGCGAGCATCAGCGAAGCAATCCAGTCCATAGGCCTGCTCAAAGATCGATCTTGCTTCACTTCGTTCGCAAAGACGACAAATGTTCTATTTTGCAACAACGCCTTTCGCGGGGATGACAAAATTCAGTGATTTGATAGCAGTGCTTCTTTCTACTGAATGCTGCGCATAAACATAAATTATTGAGCTTAAGTTTTACTTAAGGTATCAATCAGTAAATTCAGCTAAAATTAACATTATTTATTTAGAAATTAATCAAAATGTTGGATTTCAATCAATTAAATCTTGAAAAAATCGGCGAAAAAACTGGCGGCAAAAACAAAGTCGGCGGGTTTTATCGAAACACAGAAACCGGTGAAGAATATTTTATTAAACAACCAGATGATAAAGCCGAGTTATTGACTGAATTACTTGCAGGTTTAATTTTGCAAGAGTTTATAAAGCGCGGCCTGGTTGACAAACTACACGCATCCTCCCTGATTTGTGCCGATGTGGTTCAAATGCCTGACGGCAGTTATGCACTTATCCAACCCAAAGTTGACTTTGAACTCCTCTATAAAATAATTAACACCGGCTATCGCGATGGTTCAGACCGTGATCCCAAAATTGAAGCAACAGACGGTCCTGCTTACTACATGTCACTTCTGAATACCAGTAATTCGTTTGGACTATCAACCACTCTCATGCTCTCAATGCTGCTTGGCGATTACAGTGTGCATAGCGGCAATATGGTGCGCATGACGAAAAACATCGATGGACAGGTCTGCTATCAATATGGAAAAATTGACTGGGGCGCTGCATTTCGTAATTATGGAAAAAAAGAAAATACGGATTTCATTATTTATGGCTATGAATCCATAGGAGCTTTTAATCTCAAGGGGATAACCAAAGCCTATTTCTTAAATTATCGATATAATCCTGGCCTGTTCGAGACAATGGCGGAGAGAGCAAGGCAATTAAACGCCAGACTGCCCCCGGAGCTTCTCATTGATATTATTCATACCGCACTGAATGAAATGCCTGCTGATTTATTGAAGACTAAAAAGCCAGGGCAGCCAGTTTCTAATGATTCACCAGCCATTGACTCCCCGATCCAGCAGGAACTTCCGGATTCAGGAGAACAGAAAACGCTTGCCACCCTGGCGAAGGATACCAGTATCAACAGCTTCAAGACGCTTCGCCTGGGTGATAAGGAGAGTACAAGGGAACTGGCACAGGAGATGGCTGCAATTATGGGCGGCCGTCTGGATAAAATGGAAACCTTAAAAACACCTGAGGATACTTATAAGGACAAAGCCCGAAAATTGTTTCTGACTGCACCAGATAACAGCATGCATACCAGCATCTATTTTCCACAAAAGCCCGATCCATCCGTCTGGGAAGAACCCTTTCCGATTCTCGTTAAAGAGTTCATAAAATGGACCTGTAAAGATGAATTTGGACAGATTAATATTTCAGCGATTGTACATCAGCTAAATAACTACATCGACTTTTGGGCGCAGCAAGGTGAGCTTTTTAATCTCTGGGGCAATAAGGGCCAAAATCAGAATATATTCACCCCTTTTGCACCAGAAATTAAGACAGAAGCTCTGCGTGGGCATGCCTTTCTTCCTCAATACCGTGAGGCGACTTTACTGCGGCGAATGGCCTATAGCTATCTGCACGTTGACGAAGCCCATCCGCTAGGCGTATTTATAACACACCGTATTGCTCTTTACGAAGGAGCGATAGAAGGCTATGTAAAAACCCATCAAAACTCTTATTGGGTTTTATGTCAGAATGCCATTACTGAGGCCCAGTCTATCGTCAATGCGTTACAAGTATTGCAAAAGTTACAATCATCTCCTGATGCACCGTCTCTTAACGAAGAGCATCTTAAAGAATTTAAAGAAGCTGTCAGCAAGTTTTTGTACCATAATAAGAAACTGGAAGAGAGCTTCCAGCAGTTAGTTCCGCAAAAAACAGACAGCGAAAAGTACAGCAGCGAGTTTTTTTATCCATTTAATGAAGATGAGTTAAAGGCTTTGTCTGAGGATCAGCTGGCCACTATCTGTCTTGAGGAATTAAACGCCAGAAAAGTGAGTTCTTTACTCACTCGAATTGCAAGTAATGATGAACTCTATTTGAAAGTACAAGCTGCTCTTTCAAAAGATGTATTTACCAAGAGAGTGGATTTTCCAGCTGGCAAAACCGCCGAATTAGCAAAATTTTATCTATTTATTAATATCTACAAGCAATTCAATGTTGCTGAAACCTATCTTCAAAAACAGGAAGAACGGCTGCGAATGGCCGAACAACTTAAAAAACTGGACAATAATTTGCAGGAAGAAGCCCAATCATTGCTTCAGGAAGCAGATGACCGGCTGCTGGCTCTGCATCAACTGGAAGTCGATTATGAACAGGCTTTGGAAGCATTCCAGAGCGATATCAGTCTAAGCACACTGGAATTGTTAAAATCTCATTATGAAATGCTGCCTTCTGATGTTAAGAAAAGCAAAGAGCAAAGTCTGGAAATAGCAGAGAAGTCACTGGAACAATTGCAACTGGAAACGGCCTATCTTTTATCACTCGAAAAGTATGAGCAGACTTCCACAAGCGAGCACTTTGAACTGTTGAAAACACAATATGAGAGATTAAAGGAACCTCAACAAGTTAGACATCAGGCGAGTTATCAAAGAGCTTTAGAGAAAAATGATACTCAAATCCGAATTGCTGATTATCAACGCAAGCTATCGGAATTTGATCAAAATAATACCTTAACTAATCTCAGTGCGCTGGACGCCGCTTTTCAAGCCTTGCCTGCCGAGCATAAACCCTTTTTTCAAAATAATTATGATAAAGCCGTTAAGTTTATGAACTTTAAAGAGCTTTATGATGAGATTTCAGGGGATGAGGTCAGCGTTCAGCGGTTTCTCGAAATTTCTGACCAGCTTCTTAAGAAATATGCCAGCATGGACAATGAGAAAAAAGAATTGTATCAGGGAGAGTATGAAACGCTTCTGGAAAAAGCCAAACATTATCAAATATTACTCGCTAAGCAGGTAGTATCTGAAGAAACCAGCGTGAAGGAAATCAATCCTGTGTTGAAAAAAGTATTCTCCAACACAGCCCTGGAGGGTTCTCAGATCGAATTGAAACTGTTCAAGCAACAGCTGCTGACGGACAAGCAATTATGGAATGCAGTGAAGACATCAACCGTCACGCTAAACCCTGAAATTGTGACCGATTTATTAACCTTGAAGAAGTTTCATGACGAGAGAGTGTTAAAAAATCATAAGAATAAATATGGCAATGAATATACCGATTCTCTCCATCGATTTTATGCACAAACACTTGAAACCCGTCTGTCTAATCGGCCAATTAATGAGCAGGCAGAGGCCATGAAAAAAGCAGCCAAAAAAGAATTTCAGCCCCGCCATTCCACCAGGCGTTTCATTGCAGATTTAGCCATGGTTTTAACTACTTTTTTTGGCGGTGTTTTTGTGGGCTTGGGGCGTAAAATCTCGGGCAGGTCGTATTTTTTCAGCTCAGCGGAAGTAAAAACGACCCGCGAGCAGGATTTTGATTCCCTATTGAATAAAGAGCAAAAGAAAACTGACGAAGAGTCTGCGGAAACCCTGTTTAAAAGACCCTTTAGCGGTGAATAATCAATAATAATTCAACCAGTCACCTCTGTCGCGTGGACCTGTGGCAGATGCTCAGTCAAACTGACAATGTGTACATACACCGATTGCTCTTGCGCATTGGTCAATTTGAATAATTGCTCATTACTGGCTAAATTGGGATCATTAATCTGAGTCACATGATTGCTTTCGAGACTAACGCTGTCGAAATTCATGCTGGTGGCTGATTGTTTGCCATCAGCCACAATTTTTAACACATTAACATCTTCTCCCGTACTTAGTTCAAATACGAGTTGATTATTTTGAATCAATTGATGAACTGCTTCAAAGTCCAATTGCAGGTTGTTGTTCCCTTGCCCAGTCATATCAATTATTTCCCAATTGGACTGGAAGTGCTCCTTAATTTCTGAAGCACTCAAGCCCATATTCATTTGGTCAAATTGTATGGTGTCAGTTCCCGAAGTGCCGGACATAATCCCCAAATGGCTGAGGTCATCAGTCACATGCACCACTTCATTGCCTGCACTCAAACTAGAGAAATCCTGAGCCGCCATGAGGCCGCTGAAACCCAGATCTTCTATGCTCACATTATAGTTAATCTGGCTATGCCCAATCGCTCCGCCATCATCGATAACTGCAAAATGAATGGAGCGCGTGCCGGCGCTGCTTTCAGATGCTACCGGCACAAACGTTATCGCCTGAAGTAATAATTCAAATACATCGACAGGTACTGCCCCGGAATGCCCTGAAAAAAGCAGATGATAAGGGTTTCCGTCGTTGATCTGGCTGATGTCAATCTGATAATTTTGGTTCTGATAGTTAATAATTATGCTGTTTGTTCCAATGGTTATACCGGGTAGCGTTCCATTAAACTGTAACTGATCGCCCGCCAGAAATCCGCTGGTAGTGATTTCAACACTGGTAATACCTGAACTGTCAATATCGGTCAGGGTATTAATACCCGAGGCGGTGGTGGTTGTTAACTGGTTGATGTTGCTGCCAATATTCACACTAAACACTAAATCATTGTAATCACTGTCGCCAGTTCCAAATAAGTCTTCAAAGCCAATGAGCAGAAGTCCGGCATAATCAGCCATATTGCCGGTGTTATTAAAACTGATGCCGCCAATCGCATGGGCGTCATTACTTACACCAGCATCAGCATTAAGGCTTTTATCATGGGAGAAGAAGACATCACCACTCACTACAACACCATTGATTTTTACCTGGCCATTTTCAATGGTTACATCATTATTCAGAGCTGCCAGACTGGAATAGTTTCCTTGAATTAAATTGGCATTAAAGGCCAGAGCAGAACCATTGGCAATTACAAAAAAACCAATCCCCTGACCCGGCTGAATCCCCTCCGTAATCGTATAGGAAGCGGATTGAGCAATACCAAAACGGATATTCTGAAGCGAACTTCCATCAGGGGTATCCGTTGCCAGCCACATAAATCCCACTTTATCCGAAATAATTTGCCCATTACTATCATAAATATAATAACCCACCATGTTGTTATTAGCAGATCCTTCGGTGATAAAATTGACTGTTACCTGAACAGGCGTATTAATGATAGTATTGGACAAATCCACTCCATACTGGGGAACAGTAATCGTTTGTCCCCCGCTGCCGCTTAGCTTCTGGGACAGGAGATACTGGGCCGCCTGTAAATCTGTCAACTGCAATCCCTGTGCGTCCCGGAAAAAATCGATCGTCTGATTTGTAACACTCAGTACAGGGGGTGAATCCACAGCATTGAATGGAGAAGTATCTTGTACACTTAAAGCATTGCCATTATTGTCCTGGCCAAATACCCGCAATGTTAAAACACCATCGGCAAGCCCTGAGGCATTCAACTGACTAATATGAAACATTCCATTCCCATCAACCACCGTCATCCCAGAAATCTGATTTCCATTGACATCGCGAAGAGTAAAATTAACAACACCTGAAGCAAAATCAATCGCCTGTCCGCTTATATCAATAAGAGGAGAATAATTAGTGGTCACCAAATCAGCAGTCAGTGAGCTGGCAATTGCATCGAGGCTGGCAGTCTGAGTTGCAATCAAAGGATCGCCATTATTGTCAGTTCCTGTAACCTGCACGGAAATATTGCCATCAGTCAAAGAGGAAACATCCAGTTGATTGATTTGAAAGGAGCCGTCACTGTTAACGGTTGCATTCGTAACTACCTGATGACCGTGGCTGTCACTAACGATAACCGCCAGTACCGTTCCCGGGTAAATATCAGTGGACTGACCGCTGATGTCCACCAACGGGGAGTGATTATAAGTCACCAGTTGAGTACTTAGCGCACTGGCCAGAGCATCCAATTCAGTGGGAATGTTAAAATTCCTACTGAAACCATTATTATCGGTACCTGCAACTTCCAGAATAATATTGCCATCTATTAAGGAAGAGAGATCCAGCTGGTTAATCTGATAGCTTCCATCATTGCTAACCACCGCAGTTGTCGATACCTGATTACCGTGACTGTCTGTAATGGTCACAGTGATAACACTGCCTGGGTAGATATCCACAGTCTGGCCGCTGATATCTACAAAAGGAGAATGCAGCACCGTACTAATTTGTGCATCGACAGAACCTTCCAGCGCATCCAACACAACCGGAACATTTGCATTGCGCGTGAACCCATTATTATCAATTCCCACAACTTCCAGGACAATATTGCCGTCTATTAGTGAGGATACATCCAGTTGGTTGAGCTGATAAGTTCCATCGCTGTTAACCACCGCAGTAGTCGATACCTGGTTTCCATGGCTATCGCTAAGGGTTACGGTGACGGCATTACCCGGATAGATATCCACTGTCTGGCCGCTGATATCTACGAAAGGAGAATGCAGGGCAGTGGTGATTTGAGTATTGACTGAACCTTCCAGCGCATCCAGTTCAGCTGCAGCATTTGCATTTCGCCCGGTATCATTATTGTCGACCCCGCTGACGGTGATCACCATATCACCATCAATTAAAGACGACGCATCAAACTGACTAAGTACAAAGCGGCCGTCGCTGCCGACAGTCGCTGTAGTATGAATCTGATTGCCGTGACTATCGGTAATGATCACATTAATAATGCTTCCTGCAGGAATATCCCTCGTCAGCCCATTGATATCAATTAATGGCGAATGAGTAATCGTGCTCACCTGTGCACTGATTGAGCCGGCAATAGCATCAAATACAGCCTGAGCAACCGCCTTTACTGTATAGCCATTGTTATCAACACCGGAGATAGAAACTGTAAGCTTGCCATCCGTAAGGGAGGCGCCATTGATATTCGACAGACTGAAACTGCCATCCGGATTTATGACAACATTCGCATTGACTACTTGCCCATGTTTATCCGTTATCACCGCATTTAAAATTCGGCCTGGCAAAATATCTGCAGAGGTGCCTCCAATTGCCATAGCGCTCTGATTTTGTTGGGTAATCAGATTAATTTTAAGCGCCCCCTGCACCGCATCAAGCACTAACTGATCACTGGCACTAACCACTTGATTCAGCTCATCGACCACCGTAGCATTGATGTGCAATACGCCATCAATTAAACCGGATAGATTGATGCCATTTAAACTGTAACCTCCCACAGCATTAACAGGGATAACTGAACGCACTGAATTTCCCTGGCTATCGGTAATCGTCACGATAACCGTTGAACCGGGCGCTATATTAACCGTCCTGCCAGTAAGATTCATTGAATAACCGCTGCCAGAACTTCGCACGGCCAATTGCCCGTCAACTGATAATTGACCTGGCGAGTGCGGCTCATAAATAATCACATCGGGCGTTTTTGGATTATAGGGCTGTGGTTGAATGAACTCCGAGTGTTCAGACTCTCGTGTCTGCTCATTACTCGTGGTAGCTGTGTTTGTTGGGGTTTCGACTGATTTGCCGCGCGGTTTATACTCAGCGAGAGCCCCCTCCTGGAAATGATCGCCTAAAGAAACCAGCACCGACTGAGTTGAAAAATCATTGCTGTCGCCCATGAGTTCCAATCGGCTTACCAGCGTTTTAAAAAGTTCGAGGAGAAAGGAAAAATTAAAAAAGCCATAGGAGGCGTCTTCGCCTTCAGCCGAAGGAAACCAGTCATCCCAGGTTTTATAAGCGACATAGCTGGTCACTGAGGACGCAATGGCAACAGCGAGGAGGGCCAGATAATACTGGTTGCTTCGATTATATCCCATGTTGTTCATCTGATTCAGATCATACAGGGATATTAATTGATATAATTGCGGCGAATTGGATTCTATCGCATCAAATAACACGCTGGTTAATTTAAAGCGAAACCCATTCATCAGCTTTAATAACTGATGATCATTCGTTTCTATTACAAGGCTTCCTAGCGACGTATCAATTATATCATTTTCAATTATTATAAAATTTTCATTGACAACCAGCTCGTTCATGCTTCTGTAAATTTGAACAACTCCATCTGTCTGATATACGCGAAGAATGCGAGTGGAATTATTTGCATCCATTAAAACCCCCCAACGTATTACTTAAGTATACATACGTGAGTAATTATTGCACAGGAGAAAACGCTAAGGATGTGTAAATTTATTGAGCAGAGTTGTATCCTGTTTAGAGCCCCTGATCGGGAGGCTCTAATACGAGGAAAGTGTTAAGCAGTTAGAAATAAACCCCGATTTGGGCTATCACTGAATCGGCGGATTGTCCCGTACCCACGGTGTTGGAATTCAATAAGCCGGGAGCTGTAGCCCCATTGGCGAAATCGGTAACAGGAAAGTCTGTATCATGACGGTATTCAAGACTTTCCACTGTGTCTTTCCACAAAGAAATATTAAAGACCCCGGCAATACGACGTTTCGGTAAATTAAGCGCAAGCGTTTGCTGAGACCACTGGTAACCCAGAGCGAAAGAAGCCGGTTTATCAAAAGCCATGAATGTGACCGCACCCTCAAGCTGAGCGCCTTGGGGTTTTGCGCCATATCCATTAAAGCTCAGATCCTGAGTACGAAAGGCCTTGCTTGCTCCTACCCATTCAGCGGTTAAACTGTAGCGATCAAAGCTGATATTTCCATGAATATTCAAGCCTTGTCTTTTTGCGACTGCTTCATTTCCATTGGTCGGCGAAGCAAAACCGCCAAAAGTGGTTAAGGGTGCCGAGCCGGTGCTCTGAAGTCCTTGCGCATCATTAATAGAGCCTATCAGCCCGCCGCCAATTTCGCCAGATGCGTCGCCGTGTTTAAATATATAACCCAGATTAACTCCCCCTACTGCAGAATGCCCCAGAGTCGTATCCGACTTGTAACCATAAACCGCTGCAAATGGACCCGTATCAGTCTGTGACTTGTATCCCAAAATGAACGGTCTGGTTTTCGTGCGCGTAATCGATTGGGTAATCGGGGAACTAATCATTGAACTGGAGTAGCGTCCGAAAGGTGCATAGAGCTGCCCTGCCGTAAAATAAAATGGACTTTCATCCAGATTACCAATGTTCACAAACCCAAGATTAAGGCCAAAGGCAGAATTCGCCAGGCGCTGGCCTCCTACATCAGGAGGACTCTCATCATAAGCAATACCGATAAATGCCTCAACATAACTATTCAAGGCCGCTGCCACGTCTAACTCACTCGATCCAAGCGTCAAATCACCACTTGATTGTCCCACATAGGGTTGACTGAAGCTGGCAACTGGTTCGGCCTTTCCGCTTAATGCAATGATTGGAATATGGGGAATTGGGTAACCGATATTTTTGTATGCATCATAGAGTCGCCGACGTTGCTGCATTAAGCGAATGTCTCGATTAATACTTGAAATATTCACAATATAATCAGAACCATCAAATGCCGGGCGATCGCCTAGATAGGGAGAAGTTACAACTGGTGTTCCTGCAATATAAGTAACCACCTGGTTATCAGCAAGGAGTGCTGTTGGGTAAAATCCAATAGACTCCGGGTGGCCTTCGGGAGTATGCACAGTGATATTGGCATTGTGAAAAACACGCGTGCCTTTTTGGGTCGTCGTCACTGGTTTTACCGCTGGTGTGCCTGCCGTCTGTGGGCGTTTAGTTTCTGTCTTCCGCGCGATGGGAGCTGGCGCTGTTTTCCTGCGATTTGTCTTTTTAGGCGCAACTCTTTTAACCGTGCTCTTATTAGCTGATGATTGAGCGACTAACTGCTTTTGTAACTGGCTTAATTGATTTTGCAACTCTTGAGTCTGGCGTTGTAATTGCAGAATTTGTTGTTGGAGCTGCTCGTTATCGGCTGCAATAACCGGGGCTGTGACTGCGGCCAGGGCAAGGATTAAAGCTTTGTGTTTCACGGGTACTCCTGACTATTCTTTTTTTCTTCCACATAAAGGCGTGGTCGATTATAGCCTGCCGAACCCGGACTGACTAGAATAATTGCACATTATTTATCTTGATCAACGAGATTTTTTAAGCTGCGGAATCTGAGATCTATTTCTTTCATTGCATAGAAACAATTGGGAAATAGATCTCCATATTCACTTAATTGATGTAGTGAACTTTAACTTTATGTCAGTTGCTTAGCCTACCCATTTAAGACCCAGGTATGGACCATACAGACCGAAATCACTATAGGCTACAACGCGTGTACAGCATTGGAATTCCACGTCTTGCAGGGCATTGAAATAATTAAGTACATGATAACCGCCTTGAATATTCAATACACCCTGAGCTACTGGATACGCGTAGTTCGCACCCAACTTGGCTTCAAAACTTGGAACGATACTGTGTTTTGAACCATAATCATTCAGAGCAACCAAGCCGACATTGTACACATCTGCGCGGTTAATTCTTGAAGTTCCATACAGAATAGAACCTGCAGTATTTGCAGTGATACTAAAGCTCGGAGATAAGTCATAAGAGTAATCGATGCCGATAACCGGACCCACTCCATTGAAATCTGTATTATTAAATGTTCGGATACCAAAGGTAGCTGCCTGAACAGTTAATGGAAGATTGTAGTAATTAGTCGCATCAACCTGAATATCAGCATACTGTAAACCGCCATAAAAACGAGCGTTCTTAAGCAAACCAAAATCTACATGCTGCCCCATAACCACATTGACCTGATCAAAGCGATTATCAACATACTGACGGTAAGTACCTGGAATAAAAGTTTGAGTTGTAGCAACATAGAACGGACCAAAATACGGACCGAGTTTACTGTCAGCATCATAATGCATCCAGGTTGCAGTAATATCATTGCCAGTGCGGAAATGATACGAACCCTCTAATCGATAACCCCAACCCCAGTCAGGATCGACGTCATTATAATACGTAGAGGAAAGATTGGACAGTAAAGTACCACCCAGTCTATAACCACGGCTAGCACTGTAAATAGGTTGCAGGTAAAGCGCCTGTATTCCCAAATCCCATTGTTTTGCTTCACAAGGAACAGTCACATCGCCCGGTGTGCAAGTAGGCGCAGGGGGCTCAGAGTACATTCCTGCAGCAGCCATGCTGCTTACAGTCAAGCCTAATACAGCCAAAGTCATTTTTTTCAACATATTCACTCCATTCTGTAAAAAAAAGCCCATCACTAGTGATGGGCTTTACTAAAGCTGTACTACGATTATACGTTACCGACCCATTTCAGACCAACGTAAGGACCGTGCAGAGCAAAGTCGCTTTCGCTAACAGTTGGGAAACCAGCTGCTGGGTAACC
The DNA here is from genome assembly GCF_900461555.1 of Legionella quinlivanii. Taxonomy (NCBI): domain Bacteria; kingdom Pseudomonadati; phylum Pseudomonadota; class Gammaproteobacteria; order Legionellales; family Legionellaceae; genus Legionella; species Legionella quinlivanii. The sequence goes on from NZ_UGOX01000001.1 coordinate 3,070,804, forward strand.
AACGTGGTTAACGTTGAAGTAGTTGACCCACATCCAACCAGCATCCAGAGTCAGATCACCTTGAGCCATAGCGTAAGTGTATTTAGCACCCAGTTTAGCTTCTAACTCAGGAACCATAGAAGTTTTGGAACCGTGAGCATAGCCCAGGCTTGAAGCAACCAGATTGTTGCTGAAATCGCTGTCACCAACCAGAATTGCAGTAGCACCGTTTGCATAGATTGCAAATCCGTTACCCCAGTCGTAAGACATGTCAGCACCAACACGAGGACCGAAACCGTTGAATTTAGTTTCGAAACGAGTGTTCTGGATGTTGTAGTTGTACCAAGGACGCAGTCTCAGATCATGTTCGATGCGAGCGTATTGAACACCACCGTGGAAACGGATGTTTTTGAACTCACCGAAATCAACGTGTTGACCGAATTCGACGTTAACCGCATCCCATTTAGGTTCCCAGCTCAGGTGGTAAGGAACGTTGCCTTCCAGGAAGTAGTCGTAAGTGTTAACACTGCGATCGTCATCATTATCCCAATGGTACCAGTTTACAGTCAGGTCGTTTCCAGTGCTGAAGTGGTAAGAACCTTCGATTTTGAAGCCCCAATCGAAATCAGGCTCATTTTCATTGAAACGGTAGTTGCCAGTGAAAGGATCAACATAAGCACCGTGGTAACCAAAGTCGCCATTGTAAACAGGCTCAAGATAAAGAGCTGATACGCCGAAGTCCCAAGCTGTTCTTTCGCAAGGAACTGTAACATTACCAGGGGTACATACAGGACCCATGGTTCCAGCAAATACTGCACTGCTACCTAAAGCAAGAACAGCTACCGCTGTTTTTTTCAAATTTAACATGCTTCATCTCCACTTTTTTATTATTAATTTCCCGTTTTGCTGTCAAACCATTGAAGGTTGACGACAGTACGCAATCATCGCTCTAACCGAGAACGTACATGGGCAAATTATCAAGCGCCAATTTGGCAAAGTCAACAGTATTTCATCTAATTTTCAATATAATTTTTAAAAACTGATAAGCAAACCTTACTAATTGATTTCAAAATAATCATCATAAGCAACTTATCATCAACTTTATAATTTCAGGCCTGTAGAACAAAATACAAGCAATTGCGCGAAGACAGGTCGAATTGATTATTTCTTCAACATCCATGAAAGGGTTAATTATGCTCAAAATGGTCAAGTGAAGACAAGCGTTTCATTGCTTGTTAATCGGGTATATATTTTTGCTTTGTATGAAGGAAAGAAGAGTTAAATTAATCACGAATAAATACTTATTTTACCAGTTTAACGACAACCCGCCGGTTAGCCGCTTGACCTGCTTCTGTGTCATTAGTCTCTGCTGGTCTGGTTGCTCCATACCAGGTCACTGTCATCTCACTCTTTTCAATACCTTTACTGGAAAGATAGCGGCTCACTGCCTCGGCTCTGTCTTCTGAAACTGCATTATTATAGGATTTCCGTCCTGTGCTGTCGGCGTAACCCGCAATAGCAATTTTTTTAACCTGCGCATCCGCGCGAAAATACTCGACTATTTTGTCCAGCTGACTCTTCGCGGCATCACTTAGCTCGGAGTTATCCGTGTTGAACAGGATAATCGTTACTGCAACACTTTGATAGGTATAATCCAGCAGATTACCCAGACATTTCTGGTATTTCGCAAACGGCTCCTGAAATTTCACAGGTGATAAAATAACTGATACAGCAAAACCTTCTTCTGAATGGTATTGAAATTTGGTTATAAATCCGCGAGATAAATAAGTTAAGGCTTTTAGTGCTGGTTCTCTATTTAAAAATACACCATACTTGCCTGGATTAATTGACGTTTTGGATATAAAGAAGATCGGCCCATTGGGTTTCCACATCGGAGGCCCCGCATAAAATGCCGCTGGCAGCCTTTTTTCAACCTGCTCCCATTTAGTCATAATGAAATGAGGTGATTTGGCTGCATATTGTTCAAAATAGGCGACACCAAAATTTGGAATTGTCAGTGATAAACCACAGCGTAAGCGGCTACCAGTCATTTTCCAGTTTTCTGTCCCCAGCGGGCTTACATACTCGACATGCAGCGGCGCGGCATATGAGACGGCATAGGTCACATTCAGCACAGACAATATAAGCGGTAAAAAAAGGCGTCCTGGTGTCATTTTTTGCTCATCCACATCACGAAAGCATGTTATTCTCCTATATCGGCAATTTTCAGAGAATCTTTATCTTGAAAACTATCACCATTACCAAGCCAGATGACTGGCATGTCCATTTTAGAGACGGCATCTTGTTAAAAGACACCGTCAATGCGACAGCAAGACACTTTGCACGCGCATTGGTAATGCCTAACTTAAAACCTGCGCTGATCACTGTTGAGGCAATAATAGCCTATCGTCAGCGTATTCTGGATGTATTGCCCGTAAACAGTAAATTTAAACCCTTAATGACTTTGTATCTCAATGAAGCTGTGTCGCCGGAAACCTTGCAACAGGCAGCAAAATACGATTATATTCTTGGAGCCAAACTATATCCTGCAGGAGCTACTACTAACTCCGAGCAAGGTGCACGATCAATTAATGCTTTATATCCATTGCTGGAAATTATGCAAAATTATGATCTGGTGCTGCAAATTCATGGCGAGACCGTTGAAGGCGATATTTTCGAGCGCGAAGAAAATTTTATTGACAGTTACCTGCGCCCCATTTTACAGAACTTTCCCAGGTTACGAGTGGTTCTGGAGCATATATCTACGCGAAAGGCTGTTGAGTTTGTTAAAAATGGACCTGAAACCCTGGCAGCAACGATTACCCCTCATCATTTACTGTATAATCGTAACCAGCTTCTCGCCGGCGGCCTGAAGCCGCATTATTATTGCCTTCCAATTTTAAAACATGAGCACGATCAGCTGGCCCTGCAAGAAGCTGCCTTAAGCGGTAATCCCAGATTTTTTGCAGGAACCGATAGTGCTCCGCATGCGGTTCAGCATAAAGAATCCGCTTGCGGCTGTGCAGGAGTATACTCAGCCCCTTTTGCGGTAGCGTTTTATACTAAACTTTTTGATGAGAGAAACAAACTTTCTTTGCTTAATGGATTTTTAGCTCAGCATGGTTCTGCTTTCTATCGCTTAACTCCCAACGTCGACCAATTGCAGCTTGTTAAAAAACCGCAGTCGATTCCCGGGTTTTTAACCTTTGGCCAGGATAAAATTGTACCTATGGCCGCAGGCGAATTACTGTCATGGAGTATTGATGACTAAATTTTTAGAAACATATGGCAATCAGTTAAAAGAGCGTTTCAGGGGTTTTTTACCCGTTATTGTCGATTTGGAAACTGCAGGCATAAATCCTAAAACTAATGCCCTGTTAGAAGCCTGTGTTGTACTTATTAATCGCGATGAGCAGGGAAATTATTATCGGGAATCTACTCATTTTGAACATGTTATACCCTTTGAAGGTTCTGTTCTGGATCAGAAGTCGCTGGAATTCATTCAGGTGGATCCGTTTCAGCCATTACGTTTTGCTATTGAGGAAAAAGAAGCGCTCGAAAACCTGTTTAAACCGATTCAAAAGGCATTGAAGAGAAATCACTGTCAGAGAGCTGTGCTGGTAGGCCATAATGCCTGGTTTGATCTTTTATTTATGAAAGAAGCGGCTGAGCGCACCAAGGTAAAATTACCCTTTCATGCATTCACCTGTTTTGATACCGCCACCTTATCCGGACTTTTCTATGGTCAAACTGTGTTGGCAAAAGCAGTCAGGGCCGCGGGGATTGAGTTTAATACTCAGGAAGCACATTCCGCGATTTATGATGCTGAAAAAACAGCAGAGCTGTTTTGCAAAATGCTAAACACCTGGCATGGTTTTTTTAAATAAGTAGATTTGTGGACACTGCCATTAGTTAAGCTCAATTGTATTAAACCCTCATCCCCGCAAGGCGGGGATCCAGTCTCTGACTTAGATATAATATCAACTGAGAAATAGATTCTCGCCTTCGTGGAAAGGCGTTGTTGCGCAAATGAAAACAGGTGTGTAGAAGTCCGTCTTTACGAGCGTAGCGAAGCCATTGTAACCCTGCTCAAAGCTTGATCTGGATTGCTTCACTTCGTTCGCAAAGACGACAGTTTAGTTTGCTTGGTCTATCCACGCAACAATGACTTCACGGGATGACAATATACCTTAAGATGCAGGTTTTACTCTTCTTCCCCACTACGATCTTGGCCTGCATCAGCTGTTTCAGTTTCAGCTGACTCATTGCTTTCGCTCTCTGCTTTCGGGGCTTCAGGCTTGTCCTTCCACTCCAGTTTAATTCGTCCTTGTTTGTCAATTCCAGCTACCAGCACTTCAATCTCCTGGCCTTCACTGAGAACAGACTCCACTTTCTGAGAGCGATCACTGCAGATCTGAGAAATATGCAGTAAACCATCTTTACCAGGCAGAAGGTTAATGAATGCACCAAAATCAACTATCTTGCTTACTTTACCGCGATATATCTGGCCTACTTCAACTTCAGCAACCAGCGCTTTAATTTGACGCTGTGCTTCTTCCAATGCCAGTGCATCAGGAGAAAATAACTGGATAACACCTGTATCATCGATGTCGATAGAAACACCAGTATTTTCTATCAATCCTTTAATTGTAGAACCGCCTTTACCGATGACTGTCCGAATTTTATCTTCCGCAACTTTCATGGTGGTAATGCGAGGAGCATGTTGCGATAGCTCATCACGGTGCTCAGACAATGCATTATTCATCACACCTAAAATATGAAGCCGTCCAGCTTTCGCCTGCTCCAGTGCCTGCTCCATAATCTCCTTGGTGATACCAGTAATCTTGATATCCATTTGCAGAGCAGTGACCCCTTGATCAGTTCCAGCCACTTTGAAATCCATATCACCCAGATGATCTTCGTCGCCGAGTATATCAGTCAATACAGCAAAGCGCTCGCCTTCTTTAATTAATCCCATTGCCACCCCGGCAACAGGCGCTTTCAAGGGAACTCCGGCATCCATTAATGCCAGACTGGTACCGCAGACGGTCGCCATTGAGCTTGAGCCATTCGACTCGGTAATGTCAGAAACGACTCGCAGGACATAGGGAAATTCACTGGCTGTTGGCAATACAGCGATAAGACTGCGCTTTGCCAAACGACCATGTCCAATTTCACGACGTTTGGGACTACCAACCATCCCCACTTCTCCAACAGAATAGGGAGGAAAATTATAGTGGAGCATAAAGCGATCTTTTGATTCGCCGGTCAGGCTGTCCAAAATCTGGGCATCACGCTCATTTCCCAAAGTTGCCGCTACAATGGCCTGAGTTTCACCGCGGGTAAATAATACCGAACCATGAGCTCTTTCCAGGAATTTAGTACGAATAGAGATAGGTCTTACGGTGTGCTGATCACGTCCATCAATACGAGGCTCGCCATCCAGAATACGGTTACGGACAATTTCTTTTTCTAGAGAGTTCATTATGTCACTGATTTCTGCAGGCATAATTTCCTGGGTTTCACCGCACATATTTTCAATCAGTTGAACTCTGATCTCATCCAGGCGTTGATAACGTTGCTGCTTGTCTTTGAGTAAATAAGCTTCTGTAATGCTTCCTCTGGCGAACTCGCTGACACGTTGTACCAGTTCCTCATTGGCCGGTTTCATTGTCCAGTTCCAAGGGGTTTTATTCACTTCTTTCGCCAATTCCTTGATACCCTGAATAACGGATTGCATCATTTCATGGCCATAAAGCACAGCACCCAGCATGATTTCTTCGGACAATTCTTTAGCTTCGGACTCTACCATCAATATGGCGTCCTGCGTTCCAGCAACTACCAGATCCAATTCAGATTGCTGCAAGGTTTTGTAGCCAGGGTTCAAAAGATAAATGCCATCTTTATAACCAACTCTTGCGGCACCGATTGGTCCTTGAAATGGTAAGCCAGAGACAGCTAACGCAGCAGAAGCACCAATCATGGAAATTATATCTGCTGGGACTTCCGGATTTAAAGATAAAACGGTGGCAATGACTTGCACTTCATTAGAAAAGCCTTCAGGGAATAAAGGACGTAATGGCCTGTCCATTAAACGTGAGGTCAGCGTCTCATGTTCGCTGGGCCGCCCTTCCCTTTTGTTAAAACCGCCAGGAATTTTACCAGCGGCATAGCTTTTTTCCTGGTAATTAACTGTTAATGGAAAGAAATTGTTCCCATCAGCGCCTTCTTTTTTAGCTACAACAGCTACCAATACCTGGGTACCTGCCATACTGGCTAATATGGCGCCATCCGCTTGTCTCGCGATCTCACCGGTTTCCAAAACCAGGCGATGCTCACCAAAGCGTATTTCTTTTATAATTTTGGACACGTAATTTACCTCGTTTAATTATTATAAAAAAAAGGCGCAGAACACTGCGCCTTTCATTAGTCAAATATGTCAAGAGCTTCTGGCATTAAATGAAATCCTGAATCAATAAGAATCTCTTAGTCCCAAACTCTGAATTAGTGTTTGATAACGACCTGAGTCATTATCTTTTAAATATTTAAGAAGCTTTCTTCTTTTGTTAACTAAAGCTTGCAAACCACGTTTTGAATGGAAATCTTTACGGTTCACTTTGAAGTGTTCAGTTAAATATTTGATACGTCCAGTAATAAGGGAGACTTGAACCTCGGGAGATCCGGTGTCATTGTCAGCTCGCTTGAACTGGTTGATGATTTCTACTTTTTGTTCGCTGCTTAGCGACATTGTTCACTCCTGGATATAAGCTAAGTGTGTGGTATTAAAGGCGAGCATTTTACCAAGACCACAACAAATAAACAAGTATTGGATAATGCATTGCTATACTTTAGTCAAAAAGTTATTCAAAAACAACTCTTTTTGCAAAATTTCCACTATATTTTCCTGGAGCGAATCAATCCGATTGCAACTCCAGCCTATTAATTAAAAGGACAGCAACCGTCTGACCAGCAAGTCTCCATTCTCAGTAATTTCACCAATTCCGGAAAAACTGCTTTGATTATAGAGACGTAGCAGACCTGGACGTGCATAGTTTGTTAATTGGATTATTTTACCCTGCCGCAAGCTTTGCAACTGGTTATCTTCTAACTCAACCGCAGGTAAATGCGCAATCGCATCATCCATAGGCAATAGAAGCTTTTTCAAGTCATCATGTACGGACAACTGCTCGAATGTATACATCGGCTCATGCTTAAATCCTGCAGTATGCAGTCGATGCAATTGGGTCATATGCGCATAATAGCCGAGCCTCTCGCCAATATCCTCAATGAGAGAACGAATATAAGTTCCTTTACTGCAACTGACCTCGATAACGAAATCCTGGCCATCAAAGTACTTCAATTCAATATGATAGATATTAATAATTCGTTTTTTTCGCTCCAGGGTCTTACCTTCCCGCGCATACTTATACAGAGGCTTACCCTGGTGCTTAAGGGCGGAATACATCGGGGGGGTCTGTTCAATGGCTCCGGTAAATGCCATGATCACTGAATGCATCTCGGCTTCACTAATCGCTGGTAAATCAGAAACCTGGGCCACGATGTTTCCGGTTGAATCACCGCTGTCGGTTTTGATACCTAATCGGCCTGTTGCCTGGTAGGTTTTATCGGCGTCCAGTAAGTATTGGCAAACCTTGGTTGCCTCGCCAAAACATAAAGGCAGCATACCAGTAGCCAGAGGATCAAGACTGCCAGTATGACCTGCTTTACTGGCATTAAGCAGTCGTTTAGCTTTTTGTAATACTGCATTAGAAGACAATCCCTGTGGTTTATTCAACAGCAAAATACCATTAACTGGCAGGGAATCACGCGTCTTCATCAGGCTCCGCAGGGTTAACATCATCAATCAGCTTACTCAAACGACGGCCATACTCAATGGATTCATCATAGATAAAATGCAATTGAGGAGCTATGCGCAACTTTACAGAACGTGCTAATGCGGTTCTTAAATAACTTGAAGCAGCATTCAAAATCTCGGCTGTCATTTTTACATCATGATTCAGTACCGTGAAATATACTTTTGCATGGCTCAAATCAGGAGATACTTTTACAGCCGAGATTGTCACAAAAGAAGGCAGTCGAGGATCTCTAACTTCCTGCTGTATCAATTGTGACAGCTCCCGTTGCAGCATTTCCGCAACCCGATCTACTCGCTTAAAATTACTCATAAATCTCGTTTTATCTCAATCGTTTCAAAAACTTCAATCAAATCACCGGGCTTAACGTCATTATAGTTTTTAACCCCAATACCGCACTCAAATCCTTGACGCACTTCCAGAACATCATCTTTAAAGCGGCGTAGCGATTCGAGAGTACCCTCATAAATAACTACATTATTGCGCAGCACACGTATTGGATTGTTACGTTTCACCGTACCTTCGATGACCATACAACCAGCAATTGCGCCTAACTTGGGAGAGCGGAATACGTCGCGAACCTCAGCGATACCTACAATTTCTTCTTTAAACTGCGGCGCTAACATACCCGTTAATGCACCCTTCACCTGATCTACAATGTCATAAATAACACTGTAATAATTCAAGGACACACCCTCCTGCTCGGCAAGGCGTTTTGCACCAGTATCTGCACGAACGTTAAAACCAATCAGGATCGCACTGGAAGCTATCGCCAAATGAACATCAGATTCAGTGATTCCTCCAACACCATTCGCAATAATCTCTACTTTTACTTCATCAGTTGAAAGTTTGACTAGCGCATCAGCGATTGCTTCGACAGAACCTTGAACATCTGCTTTAAGCACCACGTTAAGCACTTTAGCTTCAGTGGTCGTCATATTTTCAAAAATGCCTTCAAGTGAGGATTTCTGACGTCTAGCCAGTTTAACATCGCGGAATTTACCCTGACGGAACAAGGCAACCTCACGGGCTCTTTTCTCATCGGGAACCACGACAGCTTCATCCCCTGCATGAGGTATGGCCGATAATCCCAATACTTCCACAGGAATTGAAGGTCCGGCAGTGTCAACCAATGACCCATTATCGCTAACTAAAGCTCTTACCCGGCCATATTGGAAACCAGCCAGTAAAATATCACCTTTATGGAGGGTACCGCTCTGGACGAGGACAGTCGCTACAGGACCACGGCCTTTATCGAGACGGGATTCAATTACCACCCCTTTGGCAGCACCATCAGTTGGTGCAGTCAATTCAAGTACCTCGGACTGTAGCAGAATTGCATCGAGTAGTTCATCGACGCCAGTTCCTGCTTTTGCCGAAATCTTCACAAACATGTTATCGCCGCCCCATGCTTCAGGGATTACATCATAAGCAGATAACTCATTCATAACCCGCTCAGGATCCGCATCAGGCTTATCCATTTTATTTACTGCGACAATGATAGGTACACTGGCCGCTTTCGCATGCTGTACCGCTTCAATAGTCTGTGGTTTAACACCGTCATCCGCTGCGACAATTAACACAACGATATCAGTAACCTGGGCACCGCGTGCTCGCATGGCAGTAAACGCCGCATGACCTGGTGTGTCAAGAAACGTAATCTCGCCTTTTTCTGTAGCCACGTGGTATGCACCGATATGCTGTGTAATACCTCCCGCTTCACCCGCTGCAACTTTGGTACGGCGAATATAATCCAGCAGCGATGTTTTTCCATGATCGACGTGCCCCATGATGGTTACAACCGGTGCACGCTCAACACTATGGCTTCCTTTAGAAAGGGCATCACCAAGATTCTGCTCAATCGCATCCTCTTTCAGCAGATGGGCTTTATGTCCCATTTCCTCGACTACAATCAGTGCAGTATCCTGATCAATAACCTGGTTGATAGTCGCCATTGCTCCAAGCCCCATCATGACTTTGATAACTTCGGCGACTTTTACTGACATTCGCTTGGCCAGCTCACCCACCGTAATTGTTTCAGGAATAGCAACTTCCCTGACGACCGGTGCAGTAGGCATAGCAAATCCATGGGTTAAAGCTTCTTCAGCCTCCCGGTATTTATCCGATTTTTCATTTGGTTTTCGTTTTTTCGATTTGCCGCGTTTGAATCGGACACCAGCATCGTCATCATCACGATCAGACATCTGCTGGTATTTAGGCTTCTTTTTACCGCGCTTGTAATCGCTTTTATCGCCTTCCATTTCCTCTTTGTCCATATGGCGCTTTTTAGGTGCCTTCTCCGATTTCTCATCGGTAGTTCTTGGAGTAAAGGGTTTTTGGACAGGCTCGGCAGCAGGCGTTTCAGCAACAGTGCTGGCAGCTTCCTCAATTTTCGGAATAATGGCTTCTTTCTCATCCTGGGTCTCAGAAACCACTCCAGACTCATCTGTCTCTGCCACTTCAGCAACAATGGGAGATTCTTCGCTGCTGACAGACTCAACCGACTCCTCCAGAACAACCGGAGGTTCTATAACCTCTACCTCTTGCTCCACAGGCTCAATCAACGCAGTGGCCGTTTCTACTTCGACTTCAGGTTCCTGCTCCAGAGTAGAGCGCTTCACATAAATGTGTTTTTTTCTAAATTCAACATTGACAGTCTTTCCACTGTGAATATCATGTCCCACAGTGACCTTGGTGAGACTTTTTCTTTTGAGCGTAATCCGCTCGGGACTGGCCCGCAGCTCGCCACGACTACTGGTTTTCAAGTGATTGAGTAAAATCCGCTTCTGATCTTCATTTACAGTTTGAGTACCATCAGTAAACGATAGCCCCGCTTCCTGCAACTGGTTTAACAGGCTCTCAACCGGGATACCCACGACCTGAGCTAATTGTATAACCGTTACATCCGCCATATTTATGATCCTCTTTTGGCAACTTCAATCAAATTGCTTTGTTCTAAATATCATTTCGTAACATTGGTCAAGCGTCCTGCAGACGCTTAACCTGTCTTGCCCCAGGTGTGCAATTTAGCTAAACCAGGGTTCACGTGCTTTCATTATTAAGGCAGCCGCTTTTTTCTCGGTCATACCTTCAATTTCCAGAAGCTCATCAACAGATTGCTCTGCCAAATCCTCCATAGTGACAATCCCTTTTTTGTTTAGGGCATCCGCAATTTCAGCAGTCATACCTTCCATTTCGAGTAAGGAATTATCATTTTCATTCTCTAAATCCTGGCCTGAAGAGAGTGCTTGAGCAAGTAGTGTGTCATTCGCTCGGTTTCTTAATTCATCAACGATTTCTTCATCAAACTCTTCGATTCCCATCAACTCTTCTTTGGGCACGTAAGCAATCTCTTCAAGGGAAGAGAAGCCATTAGCGACAAGCAGAGCTGCAATTTCTTCATCAATATCCAGTGCAGAAGTAAACAGGTTTACAATTTTAGATGATTCTTCCTGTGTTTTTGCATTAAAGTCATCAACTGTCATCACGTTCAATGTCCAGCCGGTTAATTGGCTGGCCAGTCTTACGTTCTGGCCATTGCGTCCAATTGCCTGTGATAACTGCTCTTTCTGAACAGCCAAATCCATCGTATGACTGTCTTCATCTACAATGATGGAAGTAATATCGGCAGGAGCCATGGCATTGATAACTAATTGTGCCGGATTATCATCCCATAAAATGATATCAACGCGCTCGCCGCCCAATTCGCTAGATACGGCCTGAACGCGAGCCCCTCTCATACCGACACAGGCACCTACAGGATCAATACGGCCATCGTTAGTTTTTACTGCAATTTTAGCACGAATTCCTGGTTCTCGGGCAGCAGCCTTTACTTCGATAACATTCTCGCCAATTTCAGGCACTTCGATGCGGAATAATTCAATCAGCATTTCATTGCGAATGCGGCTGACAAACAATTGAGGGCCGCGTGATTGCGGTGTAATTTCATAAAGGTATGCGCGAACCCTGTCGTTGGGTCTGAACATCTCATTAGGAAGCATTTCCTGACGCGGCATAAACGCTTCCGCTTTGCCGCCCAGGTCAATAATAATATTATCTCTGGTTACTTTTTTAACGGTCCCATAAACCAACTGCCCCTGCTTGGCACGGAACTGTTCAACAATTTGTTGCCGCTCTGCTTCCCGGACTTTTTGCATGATGACCTGCCGCGCCGTTTGAGCAGCAATGCGCCCGAACTCAATAGAAGGCATGGGTTCTTCAATTTTATCACCGATTTCAATGGCGGGTGAACGCTCTCGGGCTGCTGACAGGGTGATTTCAGCCGCTGGATTAATAATCTCGTCATCCGCAACAACTTCCCAATAGCGGTAGGTCTCATATTCACCAGTTTTAGGGTCAAGCTTAACGCGAACGCCCATGTCATGCCCTGACAATTTTCGAGTGGCTGATTCAAGAGCTGCCTGAATGGCTAACAACACGACATCTTTTGTCACCCCTTTTTCATTGGACAATGCCTCTGCTACTAATAACAATTCTTTACTCATGCCTGCCTCACTCGCCTGTCAAATTAGCTTTTATAATGTCGGAAAATGGTATTTCCAGATGTTCGTTTTCAACATTTAGTACCAAAGAGTGTTCCTGAACGCTTTCAATGCTCCCTTTCAATTTTTTTCGCTGGCCGTTTATTGCTCTTCTAAGCTTCAGTTGAATTTCCTGTCCAATATACATTACATAATGTTCTCTATAAAAAAGCGGACGCGGTATGCCTGGGGAAGAAATCTCAAGGCTATAATTACCGGGAATCGGATCCTCGACATCAAGCAATGCACTGATCTGTTTGCTGACTATTTCACAATCCCCAAGGCCAATTCCTTCGGGTCTGTCTATATAGACTCTTAACAGGGAATGTTTGCCCTGTGGTAAATATTCACAAGCCCATAGCTGGTAACCTAGTGCGGTCACTATTGGATATAACAAATTTTCTATATCATTTTTAATCATCGATAACTTCAATTTAGTTTAATCATTTGCTGTTCAGGAATTACTTTTTCCTATGCTTGTTCAGTCATCTGAATTTATTCCAGCGCTATGGCGATTTGAAGGTTTCAACCTTTGTTCAGAATATGATTGCAGGAAACAGTCCACCTCTCGGTTTCAAAGAGTGTTTATTGGCGTCGGAGCATTTAGTTCCAAAAGGATATATCTCCTATACTCCAATTACCCATCCATCAATGATTTGACATTCCCTTTTGCTCCTGGAAGCAGTTCAGAGGGGTGCCGATAAATGAGATCCGTTTTTTACATAATAAAAAACCCCATAAATGGGGCTTTTAGTAGTGGTAGCGGGGGCAGGATTTGAACCTACGACCTTCGGGTTATGAGCCCGACGAGCTACCAGGCTGCTCCACCCCGCATCAACAGAACCAAGTATACGCAGCATTTATTAACTCTGCAAGTATTTTCTTACAATCGCGGTGATTAATTGATATTGTTGTGTTTTATATGGTTAATTAAAAGCGTTTTGACTAAAACAAATGCATGTTTATGACAGATGCCAACTTTTCCGTTTCACTGGAAGGTAGCTATCTCGAACAATAATGAATGGGTTAGCTGTTGAGTAGAAGCAGCAGGCTGGGCAGCATGACCCAGCCCTGAGAGAGTTAACTGGCAAACGCGTTAACGCAGGCGGTCAATAACCCTGTCGGAAACAAGCCAAGCGCCAGTAAAGACAGGCAATTGAGTGAATAAAGCAGTGTGGCAGAACCCGAGAGTCTGATTGGGGCGCTCTCTTCCATTTCATCAAAGTACATTACTTTAACTACACGAATATAATAATAGGCACCAATCACAGCAAAAATCAGACCGAAAACAGCAACCCAGGTCAAGTGAACATCAACCAGCGCTTTGAGCACTAACAGTTTTGTGAAAAAGCCAACTGTCGGAGGAACCCCCGCCATTGAAAACATGACGATTAGCATCATAAACGCCATCCAGGGATTTCGTTTATTAAGGCCTCTCAGATCGCTAATTTGTTCAATCTCTACACCACTTCGAGACAACAATAGAATTAGACCAAAAGCAGCTACTGTCATGATTGAATACATCAGAACATAAAATAAAGCAGCGGAATAACCAGCAGCATTTCCAGCCAAAATACCAAATAAGGCATAGCCGGCGTGTGAAATTGCAGAGTAGGCCAGCAGCCGTTTGAAATTTGTTTGAACAACTGCTAGTAAGTTGCCAATACCTGTAGAGAGTAAAGTAATAACAAGTAATAGTTGCTGCCAATCAGCCGCTAAATCAACTAATCCGAGCGTGAGCAATCGGAAAGTCATACCAATCGCCGCTATTTTGGGTGCAGTACTGATAAATAATGTCACAGAAGTGGGTGCGCCCTGATATACATCGGGTGCCCACATGTGGAATGGTACAGCAGCAAGCTTAAAGGCAAAGCCGGCAACGATGAAGACTAATGCGAAGGTTAACAAACTGCCCTGTTCCTGCCAGTTCGCAGCAATTGCATTGGCTATGTCCAGTAAGTCGAGTTTACCGGTTGCTCCATAGACGAGGGACATCCCGTAGAGCAGCATACCAGAGGCAATAGCACCCATTACGAAATATTTCATGGCAGCTTCTGAAGCATCGCTGTTTGTGCGTCTTATAGCCGTCATTGCATAAAGAGGTAATGACAATAATTCAAGGCCAAGATAAACCGTCAGCAGCGAGTGAGCGGAAACGAGAATCATCATTCCTAAAGTGGAAAAAAGACCCAACACGTAATAATCACCCGATGGCATCTGACGTTCATCCAGATACTTTTCTGAATAGATAAATGCAAGAAACACGCTAAGCAGAATGAATAATTTCATTAACTGGGAAACATCATCACAAATAAAGAGCCCGCCGAGTACGATAATTTTAAAATTACCCAGAAGCAGATAACAGACTACTCCAGCCAGTATCAAACCAGCCAGGCTAATACCATATGCCAAGTTTTTAATTTTGTCCTTGAAGAAAAGATCACCCAACAAAGCCAGACAAGCTGTTATCAGTATTATTATTTCCGGTATGGCGACATGTAGATTATCAAGTAAAGGCATCATGTTTATTAACCCTGCATTTTTTATAATTTTGATTTGTCAGCCTGAGCCAATGTATAACTGACGGACTGATGAACGTAATCAAGAACTGGCTTTGGATAAACTCCCATAAGAATTACCATCAATGCCAACAATAGATAGGCACTGGTCTCATAAACAGATAAATCTTTCAAAGCAGCTACTTTTTCATTTGCAATTTTGCCGAAAATAACGCGTTTATACATCCATAATGTATAGGCAGCACCAATAATCAGTGTGGTCGCAGCCCAGAATGCAATCCAAAACCCGGCTTTAATGCTGCCAAGAATAACCATGAACTCGCCTACAAAACCGGAGGTACCTGGTAAGCCTGCATTAGCCATGGCGAACAGCATAAAAAAGGAGGCAAAAACAGGCATGGTATTTACAATCCCTCCAAAATCACTGACTTTCCGGGTATGCATACGATCGTAGATAAATCCGACACCAGCAAACATTCCGCTTGATATAAACGCATGCGAAATCATAACAACAATGGCGCCTTCAAGCACGAGTCCTGCGTTGCTTAAGCCAGAGCGCTCTGCAATAGTGAATATTGTAAAGCATCCTAATGTGACAAAGCCCATGTGAGAGATTGATGAATAAGCAATCAGGCGTTTCATGTCTTTTTGGATAATCGCAACCAGACCTACATAGACCACGGCCACTAAAGACAATCCAATCATCAATGGCGCATAATGTCTGCAGGCGTCTGGAACAATCGGCAATGCAAAGCGTATGAAACCGTAAGCGCCGAGCTTCAGTAATATAGCGGCCAGGACGATTGAGCCACCAGCCGGTGCTTCTGTATGAGCATCGGGCAACCAGGTATGAACAGGGAACATCGGTATCTTGATAGCAAAACCAAGGAAAAATGCTATAAAAATCAGGGTTTGAGCTGTCATTCCCAATCGTATTGCATAGAAAGTTTCTATTTTGAAAGAACCAACCGTATATCCCATATACAAGAACGAGGCCAGCATTAACACAGAGCCAAGGAATGTATAGAGAAAAAACTTAATGGCAGCATAAACCCGGTTATTCGATCCCCATATACCAATAATCAGATACATCGGTATTAATGTCGCCTCCCAGAAGATATAGAAGACAATTGCATCGGTTGCGGAGAATACTCCAACGAGCAAGCCCTGCATTATCAGAAAGGCTGACATGTACTGGGCAACACGCTTATGTATGCTTTCCCAGGTCGCCAGAATAACAATCAGATTAGTGAAAACACTTAATACAATCAGTAGGATCGATAAGCCATCAACACCTAAGGTATAATTAATTCCTAACGCCGGCAGCCAGATAATTTCTTCTATATACTGCATACTGTATGTATTTGGATCAAACCCGCTCATCAGAGGGATGCACATCAATAAAGTCAGCAGTACGGTAAATAATGACAAATACCGGGCTGTGTTTGGGTTTTTGTCATCACCAGTGAGGAACACAAAAACTCCGCCAACAATTGGCAACCAGATCAATAAATTCAGCAAATGATACATACCTTCACCTTATAATTAGCCTAATAGCAGCCAGCATAAGAAAATAAAAAGACCCAGTACCATAACTGCAGCATAATGGTAAAGGTAACCACTTTGGAATGCACGTCCCTTCTGAGCAAACCAGCGAACTGTCTGACCAGTCCCATTGACAATTAATCCATCAATGAGCTTTTGATCGCCAGTATTATAAAACAACCGACCCAAAGCTTTTGTACCGCGCACAATAACCAGATCATTGAAGGCATCAAAGCCATATTTGTTCAGCAGCAGTTTATAAAGCCACTTGAATGTATGAGCAATTTTTCCAGGGATTGCAGGCAAGGCAATATAACAAATCCAGGCGATCACAATCCCCGCAACTGTTAACCAGAACGTCAAAGTCATTGGCGCCTCCAAAGCACTTAGCAATGGAGAGTGAACTTCTTTTGCAAGTTCAGCCATTACATTATGTTCGGGTAATATGAACAGCGAACGAGACAATAGTGTGGGGCTATCAAACAGCATGGGCATATATAGAATATAACCAATAATGACAGAGGGAATTGCCAGAATTACCAGAGGCAGCCAGACAACCCAGGGCGACTCGTGCAAATGCTCCTCCGTGTGTTTATCCATGCGCGGTTTGCCATGAAATGTCATAAACAAGGAGCGGAAGGTATATAACGCAGTCACCATGGCACCAAGGCTTACACAGAAATAGGCATATCCACTTCCGGGAATTTCAGAAAGTTTGGCTGCTTCAATAATGGTATCTTTCGAGTAAAATCCTGCGAAAGGCGGAATTGCACATAAGGCCAGGCTGCCAATAACAAATGTTACATAGGTAATTGGCATTTTTTTCCACAAGCCCCCCATTTTGCGCATGTCCTGTTCATGATGCATGGCGATAATCACGGATCCTGCGCCAAGGAAAAGCAAGGCTTTAAAACAGGCATGGGTAAGCAAGTGAAACATTCCTGCACTATAGGACGAAGCACCCATTGCTACCATCATATAACCTAATTGTGACAAAGTTGAATAAGCGACCACTCGCTTGATGTCATTCATTACGATAGCGAGAATACCAGTGAATAATGCGCCTGTCGCTCCGATCACTAAAACCACTGTCAGGGCGGTAGTTGAATATTCAATTAATGGTGAAATACGAGCAATCATAAATACGCCTGCGGTAACCATTGTAGCCGCATGGATTAATGCAGAAATCGGCGTAGGACCTTCCATCGATTCGGGTAACCAGACATGTAAAGGTACCTGTGCTGACTTACCCATTGCACCAACAAATAACAGTAAACAAATAATTGTTAATACAGACCAGTCATGGCCGGTATAAAGCTGCATGGTTTGCCCGGTCAACCCTTTTACGCTTGCAAAAATTGTTTCATAGTCCAGCGAGCCGGTATAAGCTAAAATCAGACCAATTCCCAGAACGAAGCCAAAATCACCGACCCTGTTGACCAGAAATGCTTTCAGACTGCCTTCTATAGCAGATTCTTTTTGATACCAGAATCCGATTAATAAATAGGAAACCAGACCAACGCCCTCCCAGCCAAAGAAGAGCTGTAGGAAATTATTACTGGTAACCAGCATCAGCATCATAAATGTAAATAAGGAAATATAACTAAAAAATCGCTGATATCCGTCATCATCTGCCATGTAGCCGATGGAGTAGATATGAACCAGTAAAGAGACAAATGTGACGACAACCAGCATAACAGATGTCAGCGGATCTATTAAGAAACCAATATGAAATGAATAAGGGAATAATACGCCGCCGCTTGCCCATGTATACAAATTCAGATTCTGTATTTCTGCTGTTCCACTAAAAATCTGAGTCGCAACGATAACAGACAATACAAATGAAATACCCACACCGGCTATAGTGACCGTGTGCGCGCCAATTCGGCCAATCTGATTGCGAAACAAACCAGCCACGAGGCATCCCACCAATGGCGCCAGAACAATTATTAGACTTAGCTGAATAATATTCACAATTTTAACCTTTTAAATGATTCATCTTGTCAACATCAATGTTACCTCTGTTGCGGTAGAGTAACATCACGATCGCCAAACCAATTGCAGCTTCAGCAGCAGCAACAGTAAGAATAAAAAATACGAACACCTGGCCGGCAATTCCACCATAGTAATGTGAAAAGGCGATGAAATTGGTATTTACTGCTAGCAACATTAACTCAATACACACCAGCAATAGAATAACGTTTTTTCGATTCAGCATGATTCCTACAAGACTAAGCCCAAATAGAATTGCACTTAGAATGAGGTAATGATTAATTGGTACCATGTGGACAATTCCCGGTTATTTTTCTGTTTTCATAGAGACAATACTTAAGCGATCCTGCTTTCTAGTCATGATTTGCCGCGTTATATCCTGCCGTTTGGAACGAACTGCCCCTCGGTGGGCAAGAGTAATCGCAGAAATGATAGCCACTAATAACAAAGCAGCTGCAATTTCAAAGGCAAATACATAATCAGTAAACAGAGCCATTCCAATCTCTTCTGTATTTGAAGGCTTGGCAGGCGCTATGGGCATATCCTCGCCGTCGTTGTATGTGACAGCGGAACCAGTTGCGGCTATTGATGTTTGCTCAACACCGTTTTTATACCAGTTTTCGGGAACGGCGACCAAAAGCAAGCCAACCAGCAATGCGACAATAATCAGCCCGAAAGGCATATAACGGATAAAGTGCGAGCGCATTGATTCGATATCGATGTTAAGCATCATCACGACGAATAAAAAGAGCGTCATCACTGCGCCTACATAAACTAACACCAGGATCAAAGCCAGAAACTCGGCAGAAAGCAGGATCCATAAAATTGAGCTGGCAAAAAAGGTTACCACCAGGAACAAGACACAGCGTACAGGGTTGTTCTGGGTAATAACCATCAGCGCGGATAACACCGCGATTGCAGCAAACACATAGAAAATAACTGGTACTATTAAGTTATGCATGAAGCGCCTCGTTATCGGTAATCTTTGTCTTGTTCACGATCAGCAGCCAGACGCTTTTCCATCAAGTCGCCTACTGCCAGCAGTTTTTCTTTAGTCAAAATATTTTGCCCGCGCTCAGCAACATGCCAGTGTTGAATCGGCGTCAAGACAATAGAATCAACAGGACAGGACTCCTCACACAAACCACAGTAAATGCATTTGAACGCGTCAATATCATAACGAGTCGTACGTCTGGAGCCGTCCTCTCTTGGCTCTGATTCAATAGTGATTGCCGACGCGGGACAAACTGCCTCACATAATTTGCATGCAATGCAACGCTCCTCACCATTTGGATAGCGTCTTAGCGCTAACATGCCGCGAAATCGCGGAGAAATGGGAGTCACTTCTTCAGGGAATTGCACTGTAAATTTCTTTTTGAAAAAATATTTACCTGTCAGCTTTAAGCCGGAAAGCAACTCTAAAAGCAGGAAACTGCGAATATAATGTTTTAAATATTGATATGCTTTTTTCATTAGCTTGCTCTGCACAATTAAAACCAGGGTTTAACTTGGGCTACAACCATCAATGCGGTAACCATCACCCACACAATCGTCACTGGAATCAAAACCTTCCAACCCAATCGCATCAGCTGATCATAGCGATATCGAGGAAAGGTTGCTCTGACCCACAGATAAACAAAAAGGAAAAACGAAATTTTCAGAAGCAGCCATACAAAGCCGGGAACAATTAAAAAGATATCTTCAAGGACAGGAAGCCCTTCAAAAGGTGAAAGCCAGCCGCCCAGAAAAAATAGTGTAATCGCCGTAGAGATCAGAATCATACTGGCATATTCAGACAAAAAGAATAATGCAAAGCCTATACCGGAGTATTCAACATGAAAGCCGGCTACAATTTCAGATTCACCTTCAGCCAAATCAAAAGGCGCTCGGTTTGTTTCGGCAATCCCGGCAATCCAGAACACAAGGAACAGCGGCAATAAAGGAATAAACCACCAATGGTAAATACCCCCTTGTTGAGAGTTCACAATTTCCGTGATATTCATGCTGCCTGATGCCAGCAAAACTCCAACCAGTGCAAATCCCATCGCGATCTCATAGGAAACAGTTTGCGCCGTACTGCGCAATGCACCAAACATAGCGTACTTTGAATTAGATGCCCATCCTGCTATCAGAACCCCGTACACACCGAGTGAACTCATTGCAAAGAGATAAAGAACTCCTGCATTGATATTGGCGAGAACGACACCTTCTGAGAAAGGAATTACAGCCCATCCGGCCAGTGCAGGCACCAATGCAAACAAAGGTGCAACCACAAATAAATATTTGTTTGACTTGGTTGGTACAATTATTTCTTTGGTAATTAATTTGAATAAATCAGCAAAGGGCTGAAGCAAGCCTTTAAAACCCACTCGATTCGGCCCTACCCGGATTTGTATATAACCAATTACCTTGCGTTCGGCATATGTTAAATATGCAACAGCAATTAAAAGTGGAACAACAATAATCAGGATTTTAATAATAATCCACAGCAATATGCCTATATCATGCAGCATTTTTATACCTGTTTAGCGCTTAATAGTGATTGCAGCAAATGAATGACCAAGATCAACTGTCTCTGGCATTGCATTCGCTACCCATACTACATCGGGTGCTACTCTCTCATCGCGTTTAAGCGGCAATGTTATCTCAATATCATCTTGAGAAACAGTAGCAAACTCATCTAATTTCAATCGATTGGCTGTTATCGGATTAATCCTTATACAAGCAGACTCGGCAGCTGCACACAATTGCAAAGCCTCAGCATTCCTGACAATCTGATCATTTCTATACAGCGGCCATTCACCAACACGAGTCAAATGATGATCAGCGACTGGTAATGACTCTGGGTAATAAGGATGGTACTCCTCCTGGGGCATCATTGCAGTCAAATGCCGGATCTCATTAATCACCTCTTCAGAAGAGGTATAATTAAACTCTTTACAATGCAGCAGATTAGCTAATACCCGCAGAACCTTCCAGGCAGGACGCGCTTCACCAAATGGAGCATAGGCACCCTGTACTGTCTGCCATTTATGGTCCACATTAATATATGTACCAGAGGTTTCTGCATAGGGAGCTACTGGAAGAATTACATTACAGTAATCTCTCATCGATTCGTTATCAAATGCAGATAGCATCACTACAAACTCTGCAGCAAGCATAGACTGTCTTGCTCTGTATGGGTTGGCAAAGTCAAACCCAGGCTCAACAGCATGCAAGAGATAGCCTTTTAATTTGTGTTCGAGCGCTGAATGGACATCTAAACCAGCAGGCTCTACACGTTTCCCTGCAACTGTTCTATCTGGCAACATTCCTGCGAGTCGGGCACCAGCGGCATTCGCTCCATTTGAAAACCATATCACTCTTACAGAGGTGTTTGTTTCAAGCAGATGCACCAATGTTCTTATCAGACTGGCTTCAGGATGATTTTCACTGATAGCACCCAATAGAATGACCGCTGCCCCTTCAGTTAAGCCATTACCAATTTGTCTTAAGTTCTCTTCTGGTTCCAGTCCCAGAATCAGGCGCTCAATCTCCTGAGATACATTGGGTCTATCACCAATCATCAGCTTAACCAGCTTGGCTAATTGCATTGGTATTTCCTGAGGCGATACAATACTTCTGGCAGTCAGATCAAAACGATATTCATAGTCTACTGCGTTTATCGCATAGATATTTGCGTTGTTACGGAATGCTTTACGAACACGCAGACCAGCCAACGGAATTTCCCGGTCAATATTACATCCTACCAACAGAATGTGCTGAGCATTTTCAATTTCCTGGTAACTCATACTATTGGTTTTTACAGTGGGCAAATGATGCTGATCACGAAAATCCGACTGCTGCAAACGATAGTCCAGATTGTTTACACCCAACTCTCTCATCAGTTTTTGCAATAAATATAACTCTTCAAGAGTATTAGATGGAGATGAAAATGCAGCAAATTGCTCAGGGCCATGCTGCTTAATGAGTTTGCTGATGCCTTCGGCAGCGAACTTCAGAGCCGTTTCCCAATCTGATTCTTCCCATTGTCCATTACGCTTGATCAAGGGTTGAGCCAGCCGGTTTGGACTTTTTAATCCGAGATAGCTATAGCGGTCCCTGTCAGAAAGCCAAGTCTCGTTAATGCTTTCATTCTCTCTGGGTACAGCACGCATAATCTCATTGCGTCGAACATGCACATAGACATTGGAACCCAGGCAATCGTGAGGGGCAATGCTTTCATATTGATCCATTTCCCAGGGACGCGCTGTAAATCGATAGGGCTTGGATGTCAAGGCGCCGACAGGGCACAAATCGATGACATTTCCGGAAACTTCTGAAGTGATACTATGCTGGATGTATGTGCCTATCTGCGTTTTTTCGCCGCGCCCGGTTGCTCCCAGCTCGCGAAGACCCGCCACTTCCTCACCAAAGCGGACACAGCGTGTGCAATGTATACAACGTGTCATTTCGGTTGCTATAAGCGGCCCCAGATTGTCGTCATCTACCGAGCGTTTTTCTTCTGTGTATTCTGAAGAGTCGTGGCCGAATCCCATAGATATATCTTGTAATTCGCACTCACCACCCTGATCGCAAATAGGACAGTCAAGGGGATGGTTAATTAATAGAAACTCCATCACCGCCTGCTGAGAACGCACAGCTTCTTCCGATTTGGTAAATACCTTCATTCCATTAGTAATAGGCGTTGCACAAGCGGGAACTGGTTTTCGCCCATTCTCTACTTCTACCAGGCACATTCTGCAATTGGCAGCGACAGATAATTTTTTATGGTAGCAGAATCTCGGAATATAAATACCGGCTTCATCCGCAACTTCAATAATCATCTTGCCGTTATCGGCTTCAAGGGTTTTTCCGTCAATTTCAATGGTTGCCATTGTCTAAACCTTCTCAATTATGCTGCGACGATCGAGCGTTTGTGCTTAATGAAATAATCAAACTCATGATAAAAATGTTTAACAAAACTTTGAACAGGCCAGGCCGCTGCCTCTCCAAGAGCACAAATAGTACGTCCTTCAATTTTGTCAGCAACATTAGCCAGTTTTTCAATATCACCAGGCTCTCCATGCCCGTGGCGTATGCGATGAATGAGTCTTACGAGCCAGCCTGTCCCTTCGCGGCAAGGGGTACACTGGCCGCAGGATTCATCCATATAAAATTCAGAAATTCGGTAAAGCGCATCGACCATACAGGTCGTTTCATCCATAACAATCACAGCACCTGATCCCAGGCCTGAGCCTGCTTTCTGAATACTGTCGTAGTCCATATCCAGTTCCATCATTACATCTCCTGGCAATACCTTCATCGAGGTTCCACCAGGAATTACGGCTTTAATTTTTCGGTTCTGAGTCACGCCACCGGCGAGCTCAAGCAGGGTTTTAAAGGGAGTTCCCAAAGGAATTTCAAAATTTCCAGGACGATTAACATGGCCGCTAACACTGAAGCATTTGGTACCGCCATTATTTGGTTTACCAAGCTTTAAAAACCATTCGCCGCCTTTCTCCAGGATTACTGGTACAGACGCAAAGGTTTCTGTGTTGTTAATTGTTGTTGGCTTTCCATATAAGCCGTAGTTCGCTGGAAACGGCGGCTTGAAGCGAGGCATGCCCTTTTTACCTTCAAGTGAGTTTAATAATGCCGTTTCCTCACCACAGATATAGGCTCCTGCCCCCAGATGATTATATAGGTCAAAATCTACGCCGCTATTCAATATATTTTTACCGAGTAAACCAGCCTCATAGGCTTCATGCAAGGCATGGTCGGTACGTTCAAATGGCAGCCAGAACTCGCCTCGGATGTAGTTATAACCAACCGTTGCGCCCATGACATAACCAGCAATAGCCATACCCTCAATGAGCTGATGTGGATTTCTGCTAAGAATTTCACGGTCTTTGCAGGTACCTGGCTCGCCCTCATCCGAATTGCACACCACGTACTTTTGCACAGGGGCATTGCGATTCATGAAACTCCACTTGAGTCCTGTAGGAAATCCTGCGCCGCCTCTTCCACGTAAAGCCGATGTTTTTAATTCTTCAATGATCTGCTGAGGAGGTATTTTTTCAGCCAGAATTCTTCGCCATACACTATAGCCGCCAATGCTTTCATAAGCCTTCAGCGTCCAAGGTTTATCTAAATGAAATGTACGGTAACAGACTAGATTTTGCTCAACCATGACAACTACCTCTATCTTTCATTGGTATTGTTCCAAAATTTGATCAATTTTTTCAGTAGTCAGGTCTTCGTGATAATTTTTTCCAATTTGCATCATCGGTGCATTCACACAAGCCCCAAGGCATTCAACTGAACGTAAAGTAAAGCGTTTATCCGCTGTCGTAGATCCTAATTTTATTCCTAATCTGGATTCCAGATAATCTACTACTTCAGCGGAACCACGCAATTTGCATGAGATATTGGTGCACACATTAATGAGATGTTTCCCTAATGGCTTATGCTCATACATGGAATAAAAGGTTGCCACCTCATAGACTGCAATCGCTGGCATATCAAGATATTCAGCCACTGCATCCATTAGCTCAGGCGTAAGGAATTGATGTTCCTCCTGAACAATCCGCAAGGCACTCATCACAGCTGATTGCTTTTGGTCAGCAGGATACTTTTTTATCCAATGGTTAATTTCATCAATTCGTTTTGATGTAACCAGTTGACATAACAACTTACCTGAATTTTCAGACATACTAACTAGCCTTAACTATATTTCAAAGAGCACACCTCTTCGGTGAAGAAAGTGTAAACTCAAGATTGCTATCGATCAATTTCGCCAAAAACGATATCCTGGCTTGCCAAAATGGCAACGCCGTCTGCAAGCATGTGTCCTCTGACCATTTCATCATAGCTAGCCAAATGAGCAAAACCTGGCGCTCTGATTTTTAGTCGATAGGGCTTATTTGCGCCATCAGAAACCAGATAGATCCCAAACTCGCCCTTGGGAGCTTCCACCGCGGAGTAGACTTCCCCTGCCGGCAGGCAAAAGCCCTCTGTGAATAGTTTAAAATGGTGGATTAATGCTTCCATGTCATGTTTCATCACTGCTCGACGTGGCGGAGTCACCTTGTAATCATGAACACGGACGGGCCCAGGGTTTGCTTTTAACCATTCAATACATTGTCTGACAATTCGATTGGATTGACGAAGTTCTTCTACTCTTACCAGATATCGATCATAGCAGTCACCAGTTTTTCCAACGGGAATGTCAAACTCCATCTTGTCATACGCAGCATAAGGCTGCTTTTTTCTTAAATCCCAGGCAACCCCGGATGCACGCAGCATAGGCCCGGTAAAACCCCATTGCAACGCCTGCTCAGCACTAAACCGTCCTATATCGACTGTACGCTGCTTCCAAATGCGGTTATCAGTAAGAAGGGTTTCATATTCATCAACGCATTTAGGGAAGCGCTCAGTAAAACTCCATAGAAAATCCAGGAGACTGCCTTCTCTATTGCTGTTCATCTTCTCCACCTCGCGCTCGTTGTGCCAGCGTGAGGGTTTGTATTTAGGCATGCTTTCTGGCAAGTCTCTGGCTACGCCGCCTGGACGATAGTATTTGGCATGCATTCGGGCGCCGGAAACAGCTTCGTAGCAATCAAACAAGTCTTCGCGTTCACGGAAGCAATAGAGGAAAACAGTCATTGCTCCAATATCAAGAGCCACTGCACCCAGCCATAGCAAATGGTTCAGAATGCGTGTTACTTCATCGAACATTGTACGGATATATTGTGCACGAATCGGTACTTCAATACCGAGCAGCTTTTCAATGGCCATAACATAGGCATGTTCATTGCACATCATGGAAACATAATCCAGACGATCCATATAACCTATGTTTTGCAGGTAAGGCTTGGTCTCAGCCAGCTTTTCAGTTGCCCTATGCAGTAATCCTATATGCGGATCGGCTCTGACAATTGTTTCCCCTTCCAGTTCCATTACCAGACGCAGCACACCGTGCGCTGCAGGATGTTGGGGACCAAAATTCAGAGTATAGTTCTTTAGCTCAATCATGGTGGCTCATCCCCGGAGTGTCAATGTATCGATTATCATCGCGTATTACTTTAGGTATGATAACCCGTGGTTCAACATCCACGGGCTCATAAATAACCTTTTCCAAATGCGCATCATAGCGCATTTCAACGTGACCACTCACCGGGAAGTCTTTTCTGAAGGGATGGCCAATGAAACCATAGTCGGTAAGAATCCGTCGTAAATCCGGATGATTTTCAAACAGAATACCGTATAAATCATAAGTTTCTCTTTCAAACCAGTTCGCGGACTTCCACAGATCATGTACTGAAGGGATGATCAAGTGACTTTCTTCCAGGAATACCTTCACTCGAAGCCGCTGATTATGAATAGTAGACAGGAGATGATAGACAACTGCAAAGCGTGGTTTTTCCCAAACACCAATCCGCTCTTCCTGTGGCTCAACTGCTCTGGAGAAGCCTTTCTCAGTGGCTGCCTCGGTTTCCCAGTCAAAACGTCCATAATCGAGATAGTCAACACCGCAAACATCAATTAGCTCATCAAATGCAAATTCTTCATAATTCCGTAATTGAGTAAGCGCTTTGCGAATGTGGGCTGCCTGACATTCTATTGTTACTTCATCGTAGGCAAGAGTAACAGACTCTGTGATACCTTTCAGTTCATTTTCAATGAGTTCAACCAAGCGGGTTAATTTTGTCATTTTGCTGTCTACCTGCCCTTAAGCTTCAATGATTGTTTTATGTCTTATCTTATTCTGCAGCTGGATAATCCCATAGAGAAGCGCTTCTGCAGTTGGAGGGCAGCCTGGAACATAGATATCTACTGGAACTATACGGTCACAACCGCGGACCACAGAGTAGGAATAATGATAATAGCCTCCACCATTGGCACAGGATCCCATTGATATTACCCAACGCGGCTCAGGCATCTGATCGTAGACCTTGCGCAATGCAGGGGCCATTTTGTTACATAAAGTACCAGCAACAATCATTACATCCGATTGACGAGGGCTTGGCCTGAAAATGATACCGAAGCGATCGAGATCGTAACGGGCAGCTCCCACATGCATCATTTCTACGGCACAGCAGGCCAGTCCAAAGGTCATTGGCCACATTGAACCGCTTCGCGCCCAACCCAATAATTTATCGACACTGGTTGTAATGAAACCACTTTTTTGCAATTCTGCAGCAGCCATATATAAGCCTCTGAAAAGTATGGATATAAGTAACAAAACGTTCTGTTCTATTGAACGATTATTGTTGTTATTCTAACCAAGATTCAAGATTTGTATGCCCTGCGGGAATACTATTCCCATTCTAGCGCCCCACGTTTCCACTCATAAATAAATCCAATGACAAGAAGTCCCAGAAAAATTGCCATGGAGAGAAAACCAAACCAGCCGATCTTGCGCAACACTAAAGCCCAGGGGAAGAAAAACGCGGTTTCCAAATCAAAGATAATAAATAGTATAGCAACTAGATAAAATCTTACATCAAAAGGGATATGAGAGCTTTCAAAGGCATCAAAGCCGCACTCATAGGGGGAGTTCTTGGCTGAATCTGGATTGCTTTTTGATAGCAGCGAACCCGCAGTTATCATTGCAATACCTAGAATCAAGCCAATAATTATAAAAACAAATATCGGTAAATATTGTGATAGCATCATTTAAATCGCTTGGATAAATGGTGCCGAAGGCCGGACTCGAACCGGCACGGCTTACGCCACCGCCCCCTCAAGACGGCGTGTCTACCAATTCCACCACTTCGGCATTGTTAGTTTATTGTTTTTCGTTTTTACTGCTATCAACCGGCACGGGAATTTTGTTTTCCTGTACACTGGTCTGCTGAGGTATTACTTGTTGCCCTGCTTTTTGATATTGCATGGAAACAATATACGACAGAGTCAAACTGGTTATAAAAAAGGTTATAGCCAAACCGCCAGTAAACCTGAACAGGAAACCGCCAGTGCCTTGACTACCAAACACTGTATTTGATGCGCCAGAGCCAAATGCTGCGCCTATATCGGCTCCTTTACCATGTTGGATTAATACTAATCCAATCAAAGCAATTGCAACAAGTACATGAATCATTAAAATTAATTGATACATTTAACAATTTCCACAAACTGTTGTGCATTAAGCGATGCACCACCTGCCAAAACACCATCCACATCAGACATGCTGAAGAGCGATGCTGCGTTCTTGTCATTAACACTTCCGCCATAGGCAATCGTTATCATTGACGCGGCCTCTTTATCGTATTCTGCCACTAACTCTCTGATAAACTGGTGAACTGCCTGTACCTCTTCGGGTAAAGGTGGAACACCTGTTCCTATAGCCCAAACTGGCTCATATGCAATTACGCAATTTCTAAAACAATGTTCTTTGTAAGCGACTGCCCGTATTTGCCTGGCAACTACTTGCTCTGTAAGACCCTCTTCACGTTCGCTTAAGGTCTCGCCCACACAAAGAATCGGTATCATATCATGATCTTTTACATGGTGGAATTTTTCTGCTACAAATTTTTCACTTTCCGAGAAAAATCTTCGGCGCTCCGAATGCCCTACCATTGCATATCGGCAGTTGTACTCTTTTACCATTGCTGCTGAAACTTCACCCGTATAGGCTCCCGAGTCCTTTGGATACAGATTCTGCGCTCCCAAATGAACCGGACTGGATTTTAGTATCTCGCTTACCAGAGGTAAATGCAGCATTGATGGCATCAATACGCAATCAACTGTCAAATTTTTTGGCAAACCATGCAAAATAGCCTGAAGAAGAGATCTGATTTGATCAATTTGACCATTCATCTTCCAATTGCCAGCTACTATTTTTTTTCGCATGCGAACCTCGAATCTAATTTTGCGACTATACCTCAGACAAAGCAGTTAATCAAAACATTTCATCTATATTTTCTTATTCTCTCATGATCAGTTTAATTTTGTCACAGCTATTAAAGTTCTTCTGGCTATTTTTTCAAAAGTGCTGGCTATTATTGCCAATTTTCATTAAATTTGTTCTAATTCTTCTCATCTACATACTTTGTTCAGGGAGGACAGGTTATGAAGAATCGAATCATTGATCTCGCCAGGCGGCTTTCCATGCTTGAGCATCCGGTTGATATTCTGGAACTAGGAAAACAGCTGCACTCCTGCCAGGATTTATTTTCAAAACCATTGGCAATTGATTCTTCTGAGATAGAAGTCCAATGGCAAATAATCACAAACATTTACAAAATCTATCTCAAAGTCAACGAGCTTAAGACGAGAGAGTTAAATGGTCAGCTACTGGCACAGCAAGTTAAAGAATTATATCACCAAAAATTATCATTGGAATCCAGGTTAAACTCTCTTAGAAAAGAAGAAGCAGATGTTCGAAAGAGAATTGATTCCCACTTCCCTGAGCTGCTGAAAGCCTGTGAAGGCTCTTCTTCGACTGCTCTGCTCCAGGCAAACGAGGGCGGCGAACCGATTATCCGCCAGTTTTTTATTTCCACACGTGACGAATATCAGCGCCTTTTACATCAAAATCATCAGGTTATTGTCGGCGAGAAACTCCACCTTAGAGATGATGCAATCCAAAAGCTTAATGCCCTTAATGTTATTTTCACAGCTTCCACCACGATTAAACATGCATCGCTTTTTGCCGCTAACTCTTTAAGCGAATCCAAACGCTTGCATGATATTCTTCAGCAGTTATCATCGAGCAAAACACAACTTATTGATACAGTTTCAAAAAATGACCTTGTTGCTGAGATCCAGGAGTTGCAAAAGAAGATTCTGTCTTTGGAAGATACCGTTACTGACTGCGACAGACAGATCAATGAAAGCAAGCTTGTTAATACCCAGGAACTTGATGATCTTTATTCTGCAACCTCAAATATAGAAGATTTGCTTAAGGGTAGACAAAGCAGGATTTCTTACCTTAATTCCTATTGGCCCAGCGCGTTGGCTTTTTATTTTACTAATCCTGAGGATCATAATGAGGAGCTGACTCGCGAACAGAGCGAGCTTGAGTACCTTGAACTTCTTCATGATAAAGACAATGCAGCTTACCAATTGGCGCATTTGAGTGAAATACTGGAAGATACCAAAAAGCTTTTATCAGATAATTCGCGCGAGTGGGCCGATCACCCCAAGAATCACATCTCATCTGATGCAATCAATATAATCATTAATGCAATCCGAGGTTTTATTCCCGGCTTCATTGCCAGAGAACCTGTTTCAAGCGTGTCACTATTAATTGAGTTAGACAAAATTCTTCCCGGATTAGAACAAGCCTGCAATAGACATTCGCAAATTGTTGCTTTACTTCCCCAGTTTATCGAAGCAAAAAAAGAACTCAACAGCCTGGAAGCTAGCCAGGTATTTAGTGGCCTTCCTGAAGATTTTGTTCCACCGGCACGCGAATTGGCCGTCTTGAAAGAGGAATCGGCAGGACGACAGAATGAACTCATTCGATTAGCACAGTTACTAAGTAAATGTCAGAATCTACTTTCGGAGTACAGTTTTCACAGGCAGATAAGCCAACAGACAGAGGATGTCAGGACAGTTCAAACCAATACTTTAGATAAATTAGCGCGGCTTGAAAATGAACTGTTAACGCTAGCTCAACATCCAATCGATCCTCAAAAATTGGATACACAAATTGCCAGCTTATCGCTTGAGCTAAAATTGTTACAAACTACGATAAAGCCTCATGAACTCAGTACAAAATCAGAGGAAACTCTTGAGGCGGCTTTGACGAATGCTCGTATGCGACGTGCGAGTACAATGGATTTGCACTTGGGTAAATTGCAATACTGGAACAGCAAAATTATCGTCAAACTTCAGCAACTGCCTGCTGATTTGAATAGTTGGTATGTTAAGCTGTTCATGTGTTTGCAGCAACAGCATGTCAATGAAGCGACCAAGCGGCAAATGTATCAGTTACTGAAAGACATCCTTTTTGAGATGAACGAACCGTCTCCATCCGCTCCTTACAGGTTACTTTATAAATATAAGTCCTTATGTGAAAATCCCAGTGAACAGTGGTCCGTTCTACTTAGTTTTAAACCTCCAGTCGAACCCAACTTGCAGGAAAAAGGGAAGTTTCATCCCATTTTGCAATCACAACTGGATAGTTTATTAAATAGAAAATATTCTCGTGAAGCCAAACTCTGTGCTGATCTGGCGCACCAACTGCAAAAACAGCCCGCTCAAAATGCTAACATTAGTGTGCAGCTGCTCAGGAATTATCTATCTGACCCACGCTACCAGAGTCTATATGAGCACCGCGGATTCTGGATCCTTTCGCAATGGGCTGCAAAAGTAAGTACTGCTGTATGGAATTGTTTCGCGGAAAATAAATCGTCTTTTTATCAAAGTGTGTTTTATAAAGCCACCTCTACAGTACATTCATTACAGGAGGATTTTGAGTTGGCTAACACTATGGCAAGGCAGTAATGCCCTTAATAACTATTCCTGGCTACTGCGGCTTCCCCGCAGGGTCCAGTGTTCCCTATGAGATTCCTGGATCCCTCGGACAAGCCGAGGGACGTAGTTGTATCAAGCCGCGGTACGCAGGAGACAAGTTCAGCGCAGACCCTGTTCGATAGTGACGATATTATCTCGGAGTTGTTCTGCCTGTACCAAAACCTCGTCCTGATCCAATCCCTCTACCATCACCCGCAGTAATGGTTCAGTACCGGAGGGGCGCAATAAAACGCGGCCGTCATTGCCTAACTTATCAGACAAGGCTCGCACAGATGCCTGGACTCTCTGATCTTCAAGCAATTCCGTTGCGTGTTCTGTTTTGATATTAATTAAGGTCTGCGGTAGCAGAGTTATTCCCTCGGTAAGTTCTGAGAGAGATTTGCCCTGCTTAACCATACAGGCAAGAACTTGCAAAGCAGCAATTATACCGTCACCGGTCGTCGTTTTATCCAGGCAAACGATGTGACCGGAAGATTCTCCACCAATTCGCCAATCTTTTTCTTTTAATGTTTCCAAAACATAACGATCCCCGACTTTGGTCCTTAAAAATGGGATGTTCAGATTGGAGATAGCTTTTTCTAATCCGTAGTTACTCATTAAAGTTCCGACTACGCCACCATGAAGAATGCCCCGCTGAAACCTGTCTTTGGTAATAATATATAATACCTGATCACCATTGATGATATTTCCTTTTGAGTCAATGAGGATGAGGCGATCGCCATCTCCATCCAGAGCGATACCTATATCAGCCCCTGTTTTCAGAACCCATTGGCGTAACATTTCGGGAGAGGTGGAACCACAGTTCTGATTAATATTAAATCCATCAGGATTATCAGCGATTGCAGTCACCTGCGCACCAAGCTCAGTGAAAACATTCGGTGCTACGTGATATGTCGCTCCGTTTGCGCAATCGACGACTATTTTCAAGCCAGACAGTCTGGTTAATGAAGGAATCGTCGATTTACAAAACTCAATATAGCGTCCAGGCGCATCACTAATTCGTTTTGCTTTACCAAGTTTTACAGAGCTCACTGTGGTAAGCGGCTTCTCCAATTCTCTTTCTATCGCCAATTCCATCGCATCTGGTAATTTGCTTCCATCAGCTGCGAAAAATTTAATGCCGTTATCTTCAAACAAATTATGTGAAGCACTGATGACAATCCCGGCATTCGCACGTAAAGTCTGAGTCAAATAGGCAACAGCAGGAGTGGGCATAGGCCCCACCAGGCTAATATCCACTCCAGCGGCAGCCAATCCAGCCTCCAGTGCGGATTCCAGCATATAACCTGAGATTCGGGTGTCTTTACCAATCAATACATGCTTTCGATGGCCATTAGCCAAAACACGCCCTACTGCCCAACCAAGCTTTAAAAGAAACTCTGGATTTACATTTGATAAACCAACCTGCCCACGGATACCATCCGTTCCAAAATATTTTCGTTGATCCATCTTTAAGTCCTCAATTTGTTAGTATCGCCACAGGATTTATGGATAGCCTGCATCATAGTTATTACCTGTTTTGTTTCTGCTACATCGTGTGTTCTGATAATGCCTAAACCCTGTTCCATAGCGACTGCAGATAAAACCAGGCTTCCAATTAGCCGTTCATCGACATTCTTATTTAAAACTTTGCCAATAGTAGTTTTTCGGGATACACCTAAAAGTATAGGTCGCTGGTGTATTCGAAAACGGCTTAATTGTTTGGTTAGCTGTAAATTATGTTCCACTTTTTTACCAAAACCGAAGCCCGGATCGACAATCATTCGTTCTGGTTTTATGCCTGCCGAGACGCAGGCTAATATGCGTTTTGCCAGAAATTCATTAATTTCATCGACTACATCCTGGTTGTAATGTGGATTGACTTGCATAGTCATCGGTGTGCCTTGCATATGCATCAGACAAACCGGAATGTCTGTTGAAGCCACAAGCCCGAGAGCTCCTTCATTCTGCAGGGCATTAATGTCATTAATCAAGCCCGCGCCTGCACGTATGGCCTCTTTCATAACCGCGGGTTTTGTAGTATCAATAGAAATACAGATATCGCTCTCGTTGCGAAGTGCTTCGATAAGCGGTATGACGCGGCTCAACTCCTCCTGTTCGCTTATAGCTGTCGCACCGGGTCTTACAGATTCACCACCAATATCAATAATATCTGCCCCGTCATCTATTAGCTGAAGTGCATGCGAAAGCGCTTTAGGCAAATCACTGTATTGGCCGCCGTCTGAAAAGGAATCGGGTGTCACATTCACAATACCCATCACCAGTGCCTGAAAAACAGGATCGACTGAGGCGGGATGATTTTCACACCAGAATTTGAATTGCTGATTGTTCAATTTAGTCCTGAATATTTGAATGCCTGGAGAATAAACCAAGTAGGCTTCCAATAGCTACTACCATTGGAAGCTGTGTTACGCTAATGTCCTTCAGCTGGATGATCAACCTGCTTGCCATTGATTTTTTGATCCAGAGAGGGCGACGCATTGGGATCCGGTTTTTGACCAGTCCAATCCTCAGGAGGAGACGGCTCACGACCTGCCATAATTTCTGCTATCTGATTGGAATCAATTGTTTCAAACTTAATTAAAGCGTCCGCCATCAAATGCAATTTGTCCAGATTAGCGGTGAGAATTTCTTTAGCCCGTTGATAGTTTCTGTCAATAATCTGGCGAACTTCCTCATCGATCTGATGAGCGGTGCTATCAGACATCTCCTTACGCTGCGACATGCTGCGCCCGAGGAACACTTCGCCTTCCTCTTCCCCAAACGTAAGCGGACCTAAAGCAGAAAGCCCCCAGCTGGTAACCATCTTGCGGCTGATTTCAGTCGCGCGCATAATATCGTTTGAAGCACCAGTTGTTACACTGTCAGCGCCAAAAATCAACTCTTCTGCGATTCGTCCACCGAATAAACTGGATAACTGGCTTTCAAGCCGTCGCTTGCTATGGCTATAGCGATCTTGTTCTGGAAGAAACATCGTTACTCCCAATGCTCTTCCGCGTGGGATAATGGTCACCTTATAAACAGGATCATGCTCCGGAACCAACAGACCAACAATGGCATGTCCTGCTTCATGATAAGCGGTGAGCTTCTTCTCGTTCTCATCCATTACCATTGAACGGCGTTCAGCACCCATCATAATTTTGTCTTTGGCTTTATCGAGCTCCAGTATGCCTACTTTGCGTTTATTGGAGCGTGCTGCGAACAAAGCAGCTTCATTAACCAGATTTGCCAGATCAGCGCCAGAAAAACCTGGGGTTCCCCGAGCGATAGGTAAAATATCTACCGTTTTTTCAATCGGCACTTTTTGCAGATGAACTTTCAAAATTTGCTCGCGCCCACGAATATCGGGCAAAGGAACCACAACCTGGCGATCAAAGCGACCCGGCCTTAGCAGTGCAGGATCCAGAACATCCGGTCTATTGGTCGCAGAAACAATAATCACCCCTTCATTGCCTTCAAAGCCGTCCATCTCAACCAATAGCTGGTTTAATGTCTGTTCGCGCTCATCATGACCGCCGCCAAGACCGGCGCCGCGATGCCGTCCAACGGCATCAATTTCATCAATAAAAATAATACAGGGGGCATGCTTTTTGGCTTGCTCAAACATATCTCTAACCCGAGAAGCCCCTACTCCGACAAACATTTCAACAAAATCAGAACCCGAGATAGTGAAAAATGGAACTTTTGCTTCGCCCGCCACGGCTTTCGCCAGCAGGGTTTTACCAGTTCCAGGAGGCCCCACCAGCAGCACTCCGCGGGGAATACGTCCACCGAGATTCTGGAATTTACTTGGATCACGAAGAAAATCAACCAGTTCTTTAACTTCTTCCTTGGCTTCGTCGACACCGGCGACATCAGCAAAAGTCACCTTAACCTGATCTTCACCGAGCAGGCGTGCGCGGGAACGGCCAAAAGACATGGCCCCACGGCCTCCGCCTCCTTGCATCTGACGCATGAAAAAGATCCACACACCTATCAAAAGCAGCATGGGGAACCAGTTAATGAAAATGTGCAGCAGGAAGCTTTCCTGTTGTTTCTCCTGGCCGCTAACATCTACTTTATTTTTCAGTAACTGACCCAGTAAAGCATTATCCGTCATGGGCATATACGTAACGAAGCGGCGGTTATTTTTGGTAACCCCTTTAATAATCTTGTTATCTTCAATCGTAACCGCATTGACTGCGCCCTGGTCAATTTCTGTTAGAAATTGACTGTAAGAGATTTTCTCAGCCGCAGCATGTCGAGGACCAAAATTACTGAATACAGAGACCAGCACAATGGCAATAACAAGCCACAGAAATAAATTTTTTACCATGTCGTTCAAAGCATTTACCTCTATTAAGGGCGTATCTTTAGTTCCGGTTAAGGCAGCGGCAAAACCTCTGTCGTCCTGCCTGATGTGTAAAGAACTATTCTACGACGTCAGAACGATTAACTTACTATAAATTATAGTCCTTAGCCAGCAAATAGGTCTCACGAGATCGTGATCGCGAAGCCGCTGGTTTTCGGATTGCTACTTTTCCAAATTTTTGTCTTATTTGCTTTACCAGTTCATCAAAGCCTTCTCCATGAAACACTTTCATAAGCATAGCGCCCTTTGGCTTGAGCATTTTATCAGCAAAATCGAATGCCAGTTCAGCCAGATACATGGCCTTGGGAATATCAATTGCATAGCTTCCACTCATATTTGGGGCCATATCGGATAAAAGCAAGTCCACACTGCGCTCCGGGATTAAAGCGAGTAATTGCTGCAGAACCTCATCTTCCCGAAAATCGCCCTGAATAAAGGTAACATCGGCCAAGTGGTCCATTGGCAATATGTCCAGCGCAATAATGTTGCCTTTTCCGTTTAATTTCTGACTAATATATTGCGTCCAGCCGCCGGGGGCAGCTCCAAGATCGACCACGGTCATCCCAGACCGCAATAAATGCTCTCGCTCGTCAACTTCTTTCAATTTATATACAGCACGGCTACGATAACCTTCTGCTTGCGCTTTTTTGACATAGAAATCGTCAAAATGCTCTTGTAACCAACGCTTACTACTTTTGGAACGAGGCATAAACTTATTTTTTAAACATAGAATGCTTCATGATACTCAAAATTCCTATTTTTTCCCAGTGAAACGTGCAATAATCTGAAGTTTTTTTAATCAGGATCCCAATGGACACCGCATTTAGGCAATCTTTAAAAGCAAGGGCACATCATTTAAAGCCGGTTATTCAAATCGGGGCAAAAGGCCTAACTCAGGCAGTTATCGATGAAACCAATGTGGCCTTGCAGGCGCATGAGTTAATCAAAGTCAAAATCTATGGCGTGGAAAAAGAAGATCGTCAGCCGATGTTCACGGAAATTTGCGAAACTCTCAATGCTGAACTGATTCAACTGATTGGAAATATTGCAGTAATTTACCGGCCAAGAGAAGACTAAAACCATCCCGCCCCTTTCCCTTCGAAATAGTCAACAGCCTCTGGCGAGGCTGCATGCTCAGCTCAATTTTAACTAAAGACCATGCCACAGAATTAATGTTTCAGAAAAACGCTCACGTTTACTTATGATTAGCTTGCAAATGAGAATGATTATCATTTATATTTATTCTAATAGTTAATTTTCAGAGACAGTTATGGCCCTTGCTTATGGTGATTATCACGGCTTAACGCATCAATTACGCTTTCTTCTATTTGAAATGGGGATTGCCTGCTCGCACCAGCAGATAGAAACAGCCATTTCAAGAGCGCAAGGTGTATGCCTTCAGCAACTGCGTCAAATGGCTGCGTCAGAGAATCTGGCTGCAGACATTCTGAGTCATGAGGCGCATGATTTTGTAGTACAGCTTAAAGAAAATCAGATTCAGAAAAACCCTCAGAGCTATTTCTTCCAGTGGCCCAAACTGCTTGCTGAGGTGGATCATTTTATCGCTAACAAGGCAATGATGCTTCTTTATGAACAACGCTGGCATAAGGAGCTAAGTTGTGAAATGGGAAGCGCCTCCAGTTTCTGGTCCTGGCTTTCGAAAACCGGTAATGCGCATGACTTATTGCTATTTCTTGGACAATGGGCCGCGCCCTATGACTTTTTAGAACCTGAGCACTTTATTCCAGATGCATTTAAACGCCGTGAGGTGTTACAGTATGCGCCGCAATTCAATTCCCGGATAAGTCTGCACTGGTGTGCTTTACATCACAGCCAAATCATTACAATGGAGAAACAGGCTTCTCTCACTTATCAAAGAGAAATACAAACCGGCTTCCCTGAGGAATATAATCGCTGGCAAGATAAATTATTCATGATGCAGCGGAACGCGTCAGATTACCTGCCTGTTCCTGTCCATCCATGGCAATGGCGAAATCTGATTCAATCCAGGTTTAGCCATTTAATCGATCAGAATGATTTATTACTTATTCCCCATCATCAGCAGGCAAAACCCATAATATCTCTCTCCTGCATGGCCCCTGTGAATCGAGGCAACGCCGAGTTGCAGTTGCCTTTGTCAGACCGCTTATCCTTCCCTTATTTAAATGATAAGGCTTTACAGGCAGTGCTTGCACAGGTGAATCGATTTGAGGAAGGGATAGTGGTTACGGACTGCCTGTCTGAAGAAGGATTATTTCGGAAGGATCTTCACTTGCTCAAGCCAACGCTATTTCAATCCCCCCTGGAATTCTTAAAAAAATATCAAATGGCCGTGCCCTTTCATGCTTTATTTAATCGCTGCCCGGGAAGCGGTTTAAAGTTAATCAGCGAAATAGTGGCTAGCAGCTCGCTCTCGCCCATCGACTTTTTTGAACAGTATAGTGAGCGATTCCTGTCAACTTTCATCAGCCTGTTGGTGGAGCACGGAACAAGCCTGCTATTTGCTTCTGCAGACTTCCTGCTCATTCTTGATAACCATATCCCCAAAGGAATTATTTTTAAAAGAGTCCAGCGTCAAACAATAACGGAGACCCTGGAGGATTCAAAGCTGATACAGCAGTTTATCAGCACCATTTTTTTGAATCACTTGCAGGTATTTATCGAAGCCTTATCCCATGATTATCAGTTTAATCCAGCAGTTTTCTGGAAAATTATCAAAAAGAAGCTGCTCGAAATCCTGCCCAGAACCACCGAGGCCTTTCCCGGACTAAAGCTCAGGGTTCATACCCATTTGTTCTCTGTCAACTGGCTTATAAAGAAACGCCTGAGTTTAAACTTATTACCAGCTCCAGTGAATGAATGTATTTATTACAGTATTCCAAATCCCCTGCTTGACTAAACTGTCTCAGCAGGTGACAGCAGCTATGGTATTGTATACACTTGTCAGAGAGCCTGGTCTCCCAAATTATACAGGAGCATTTTGAAATAGCGTGTCACATCCGATTCTGAGACATATACCCAACGTGCTAACCATCGGTCGCCTGGTGTTAATTCTGCCTTTTTTATGGCATCTATACGTCGGTGAATTCGTGGAGGCTTTTTATATTTTTATGCTAGCCGGTCTTACTGATGGGCTGGACGGCTGGCTTGCGCGTCATTATAACTGGTCAACGCCATTAGGTTCATTTATTGATCCACTGGCCGATAAATTACTGGTTGCCTCCAGTTTTATCTCACTGGCTTTATTGGAAAGTCTGCCCTGGTGGCTGGTTATTCTGGTTTTTTTAAGAGATTTGACTATTTCCTTCGGTGTATTGGCCTGGTATCTGCTTATAAGCAAGCCGATTAATTTTGAACCCACACGGCTTAGCAAATTCAATACCGGCCTGCAATTGCTGCTGGTCACTCTTTGTCTTTTTCAACTGGCCTTTTTTGAATTTTCACCCTATGTCCTTTTCAGTTTGATTCTTCTTACCGCCGTTACTACAGCGGCAACATATATTGATTATGTGTGGACCTGGGGACGGAAAGCCCTTTCAATTAGCCAAACCAGTCAATGAGCCGTCAGTTAGTATTTGAAATTCAACAAAACTATGATGCCAAGCTCTCGGAGTTTTTCTGGGGTACTAATCGCTTGCTGGAACTTCAAATTCAAACTCTTTTTACAAATAAAACTGAACCCTACCTGTTTATCTGGGGAGAACCCGGAAGTGGGAAATCCCATCTCCTGCAAGCCTGCTGCCAAATGGCCAGCAGCCGGAATCTAAGCGCTGCCTATCTTCCATTAAGCCTCTTAAAAGCCTGGGGGCCAGGCTGTCTTGAGGGAATGGAGCAGCAGCAGTTCATTGCAATTGATGATATTAATGAAATTGCCAATAACAGTATCTGGGAAGAAGCTATATTCCATTTATTTAATAAAATTCGCGACAATGAGTGCTGTCTTCTCATTTCAAGTCAAGCGTCTCCCGCAGCTTCAGCTATAAGCCTGCCCGATCTGCGCTCCCGTCTGGCCTGGGGAGTAGCCTATCATTTGGAAGAGTTGAATGATGATTTGAAAATAAAGATTCTGCAACAGGGCGCTGAGAAAAAAGGATTCCAGCTTAAAGACAGCGTAGCCTTGTTTTTAATCAAACGATGTACAAGAAATTTACATGATTTGCTGAATATCCTTGACCAGCTGGATATCGCCTCACTTGCAGCACAACGAAAAATCACCATTCCTTTCGTAAAAGAAACCCTGGGAATTTGAAATAGTTTTCTCGGTGTAAACATTCTTTAGTTGACTTTTAGCAATTCTTCTTATAAGTCTATAAGCAACTGATTTCAGAGAAAAATAATGATTGAATCTATAATATCCAGAACAGATATTATTTTGCTTCCCAGTGAAAAAGATAAGCTGGCAGGGCTTATTAAATTGCTTGAAAATTTTACGGCCCGCCATTATCAGCTTTCAAGCCCGGAGCAATTCAGGAATGAGGTCTTAGGCGTTGAGAAGCCTGGGGCTCTTGCTCTTTATTACGATCAATTTAATCACTTAACCGGATTTACACGCGTATGCCGGCAGGTGATTTACCCTAAAAGTAAGGCGGTTATTGCTTACTGGGGAGGCACTTACTACAATCAACGTGTCAATCCAGGATTCGTAGCAGCCAAATTTGGCCTCGCTCATGCAATGAAAGATAAATTGGCCCATCCGGAAGAGGAGTTTATTTATTTTGCACATACAAACACCCCATCCCGATATCAATTTTTAAATAGCTTCAATCACAATATTTATCCCAAACCAGATACACGCACCCCCGACTATGTGTTGGAAAGGGCGGATTGTCTCATTAATGACAACCACTGGGTTCCTCATTCAGAACATTCAATGGTCATTAAAAACCATGTGGCTTTAACCAATGGCATTGACCCTCATTTCGATGACAGGAATCATTTGCATAACTATTATGTGTCTATTAATCCCAACTATCATTTGGGTAATTCCTTATTGGTTTATCTTCCTTTGAATCTGGCAACCATTGGAATGGGTATAAAGCAGGTTGTATCTACGCCTTCCCTGTTATAGAAATATTATGGGCATTGAAGTTCCTGGCTTACGGGAGCCTCAAGCTTGAGTATGAAAGATGCCTGTGGTTCCTGGTTGCTGAAAAAACTGCTATTTGAAAGCGTACGCGCAATACTATTGATGCGTATTGGCATCCGGGCTTCGCTGTTGAGTAAGGGCTCTGTTCTTTTTTCCAGAGTCAGTAACTTTTTCATCAGTCGGCCCTCCAGCTTTTCAAGCTGTGCTTTTTGTTGGCTTACAGCCTCCTCATCACAGAGCAAATTAATCACCTCTTCATCGAGTCCCAGTTGCCTTCCCACCAGCTCTTCTATCTCGGGTTTGGTTGAATACCAATAGCAAACTAACGCGCATGCTCCCACAAGGATACTTGTCAGCAGAACAGGCCAGAAAGTGGGGCTGACTGAGGCAAGTACCCAGCCTGCAATAAACATGGAAACTGTTTGGC
Organism: Legionella quinlivanii; assembly: GCF_900461555.1. Taxonomy (NCBI): domain Bacteria; kingdom Pseudomonadati; phylum Pseudomonadota; class Gammaproteobacteria; order Legionellales; family Legionellaceae; genus Legionella; species Legionella quinlivanii. Next base: position 3,112,585 of record NZ_UGOX01000001.1, read on the forward strand.
CGGCACAGAATGCACCACTGAACACTGTAATAGCCTGTAGACTAACAGCCAGTAGTTTTAGTGCTTTGCTGGCAGTGCTCGACCGCCTGGCTTGTAGAATAGCTCTTGCTTCATCCAATTCCACGTATTTTAATTGCAGCACTTGTGAAAGCGTCAGATAGTCCTGTAATACGCCAAGATTTTCGGTTTCATCATAGATTTCTGCAAGTTTTGCCTGAATCGCATGAATTAGCTTCACTTGTTTTGCATACACATTCGTCAGCTGAGGAACCTGTCGCATTTTGATCCCGAACTCTTTCGCCAGAGCGCTTAAATCGAGCCCATAAAATAATAAAATGGATATGGCGGAGAAAAGCAGGCTGGCCACGAATACGGCTGCCGTAGGGATTGAAAATAAACCCAGGACATTACTGATTCCGTCAAAGCCTTCGCAAATAAAATAAAGGGTTCCGCTAACGAAAAGTAAAATAAATTTAAACTTTGCCCATTTACTTTTTTTTTCCTTCTCCCTGACTTCAGTATGCAGGATCTGGTAAATATCCTTCAATAGCGCAGCCTGCACTTGCTCAAGAATAAGCTGCTGCTTTTTATCTGCCACAGGATTGCTTTTTAACCAGGGAAGAAGCAGGGATAATGGTAGTTTTTCTTCAGCAAATTCCTGGGGGAAATAATTCACCCCCTGGTTTATTTCGTTCATTTGCTGAATGTAACGGCGTGTTTTAGCACTTAATTTGACCAGATTTACCATCTTCTCCCTTCTGGTAATGGTACAGCCTGGAATAGCCTTCAACTTGTCATCTCCGCGAAGGCGGAGATCCATCTCTGAGCTCGCTATAATGCCAACTGAGGAATGGAATCCCGCCTTCGCGGGATTGACAAAATTCCTTTACTAATGACAGTGAGCCTTTCACTGGAAATGAAAGGCTTACGCAGTTTAACAACTTTACTGATTAACTGAAAATACTGAACTGATCCCCTGTGCTTTCAGGGCTGGATCATACATGGCCTCAGCCAAAACAGGCGGTACTGTAAACTGTCCAATATTGACTGCCTTAATCCGATAGCTAATTTCTTTAACCTCGGTCCCGAGGCTGCCAAAAAAGATAACTCGATCTTCACGAATATCAGCATAATCCATATTATCTGTTTTTATTGAGTCACGAACCACTTCAAATCCGCCCGGCAACAAGTCAACAATGGCGATATTATTAATGTAACGATTATCGAGTGTCCGTAACTGAATATGAACTTCAACTTCCGAACCTAAGGCGACAGAGCTTATCGTATTGCCCTCATCATCACGATATTCTCTCAATATCTCCATTCCCTGAGTCAGCGGTTTATCAACCTTGTTTTTATCAAAACCTGCCTGGATCAGTTGATAGAAGTAACTTATTTTGTTGGGATTGTTGATAGTAATTGCTGTTGTCTGATCATTGATGTCAACCTTTTGATACGCCTTATCCATGGCCTCCAAGGGAGTTTGCTGCCCGGCGACGGACGCCATGATGGATAATCCCTGGGTTTGTGCCGGAGGCAAGCTCTGAGCATAGGCATTTAAAGCCAGACTGGCATAGCCCGAAAGCACCGTATTTATTTCATTCGCATTAATTGAATCAACCAAAGGCATTATTAAGCGATCCCCGACTGATGACAATAACTGCGGGAAATGACGGGCAACCAGATACAGATACTGAGCGTCGGCAATACTGCTGTCATAGAAAGCACCCCTATCGTTTGACTGGTTATTCACTTTAAATTGTTTGATTAAGCGCTCAGCCTCGCTGAAGTTTTTCAGTAATTGATAGGTCGAGGCGAGATAGGCACCGGTAATATCCTGCTGCCAATTATTATTTTTGTCCTGCTCCAGACTCAGCTGAAGATTGGTCAGATAATGGGTAGTGATAATCTCATTTCGGGTTAATACATAAATAGCATAGGCCTGTATGCGCCCCTGATAGAGATCAGTATATTTTCGCTCAGCCAACTCTTTTAAGTAATTGATACCATAGTAAATAATATCGTTAGAAACATTATATCCCTGCTCGCGGGCCTCGGTTAGAAAATGCATGGCATACACTGAGGCAAAATCATTATTGCTATTGTCACCGAGCCCAGGCCAATAGCTGAATCCGCCATTGGTCATCTGACGTTGGCCCAAGGTTTGAATAGTCTCAACAATCCGCTGTTTAGCCTGTTGGCTGTCATTATCAAATTGCGGCTGATTACCCATCGCCAGAAGAGGCCAGGCCTTACTGGTAATTTGTTCAGTACAGCCATAGGGATAATTTTCCAGATAGCGCTGCAAACCTGCAACTAAAATGAGTGGACTGCTCGATACAGCAGCCTGTACCTGGCGATACTCTGGATAAAGCGCTCGGTCGAGCGGCAGACTCATTGATTTTGATGTCTCCCGTCCGCTTTTTACTGTCGTCATATAACTACTTGCAGGACGAACACTTAAACTTGCATTCATCTTACTCAATTTATCACCGAGACTGGCGGTAAAGCTTAAATCCGCATTTCCGAGTTCGGCTTTAGCCTTAATATGGAATCGCAGCGTTTTCTCCTTTCCTTCATCAATCTCAACCGTTTCCTTGTCATTGCCTATGATCTCCAGGGCAGAAGAAGCCGACATTTGTACATTGACTTTCGCAGCTGCTCCCGAATTTTTCACATTATTGGCAACACTGGCCGTCACATCAAACTCATCACCCGGGGCTACAAAGTTAGGAACATTCGGGTTAATGATAAAATTACCCTTTACTTTAATCTGCTTTTCAGCAGAGCCCAGATCATTGTCGCCGACGGCTACAGCCATAATGCGCAAGCTGCCATTAAAATAATCTGGAACTTCGTAAGTGACCTGCCGAGCAGTGGTATCAGTTGGCAAAAGACCAGACCAGAAAACCACTGGTAAATCCGTTTTACGTTTGAAGGGATTTAAATGGCTGGCCAATAGTTCTTCCCCATCGTCGCCCCCCACAGCAGACAACTCGCGTTCGCGAATATATTTGGGCAAAATCTGATCGACAGTCTGCTGGGTGAGTACCTGCAATGCGTATTTCTGAAAGAAGAAAGCCAGAGGATCAGGCGTCACGTAACGGCTAACCTGCAAAATACCTTCATCAACAGCAAAGACAATGATCTTTCCGGGTTTATCGCTTTGATATTCAATGTTTAAAGGCATCCCCGGCTTTGCTTCTTCCTCCGCTTTCAATGCAATATGAATTGCCCGGTTATCATGATTTACGCTAAAGGGCATCACGCTGTAGCTTAAAGGACTGATAAATATTTCAGGAGAATCCCAATTGCGCACAAAAGCCACATTGACATAGCCATTGCCTTGGAAATCTGCCGGAATCCGAATTTTCTGAAGCGAGCTGGTGCTGTCTGTTTTAAACCATTGGCTGGCATAAACCTTATCCCGTTCAATAGTAATCAAGCCCGAACCAGTGTAGGGAGCGGTAATTTGCAGCTCAATATCCTCCCCGACGTTATATTCTTCTTTATTCAACTTGACCGACAATTCAGCGTTTTTAGCCAAGGGGATTTGGCTGTTACCCACTACACTGTATTTTAATTGGCTTAATTCAGTATTGTCCTTGTCGAGCACCTTTATTGCGAAATCACCGATTTGCTGGGTGGGTAAATCGTAAGCACTGCCTTGTTCGTCCACTTTAAACGGCTTGGTATCAAGTACTGTTGACTGAATAATAGACTGGTACTGATAGCTGCCATTGGGATTTTTTACCAGTGTGACTACCGGTCGCAAGGAAATCCACTGGAGTTTCAGCTCATCAATAGCCAGCTGCTTTAACTGCGGGTCCACCGCAATAAAATTAACACTGCGTTTATCATTTTGTTTAATGTAAGAGAGATCCCCATCCGGTTTATAACCAATGAAATAACTCAGCGGGCTTACCAGCACCGAACTTTGAGCACTTACACTACGGCCGCCCTCCGCCTCGAATCCTTCCGCAAAAAAGGTCAGCTGGTAGGTGGCTTTATCAAAGCGATTCAGATTAAGAGCCAGCTCGGCTTCCCCTTTATCATTAGTTCGGGTTTCAGGCAAATCCTCGGTATACACCTTTGCCGGCTTCGACGGATCAAGCAAGGGATCAATAAAGATATATTCCGGGTATTTAGCGAATTGTACGCGCTGAGGCGATAGCAGTATTCGCGCACTGATTTTGCGATCCGCTGCCGGCGCACCATAGAGATTCCACAGGCTAACCTGAGCCGTTAAATTATCCGGAGAAACCCATCCTTCCGTTGGTTTCTGCGAGAAAGAAGAGGTGATTCGCATGCGATCTGGTTGAAACTCAGCCACTCGAATGCTGGTACTGCCTAACAAACTTTGTGGATTATTGTCCTTAATAACATATAAATTCACCTGATATTGCCCGGTTGGAGACGTTGCCGTAGTCGGAAAATCCACTGTCAGATAGCCGGTGTTATCAAGCATTAGTTTTTTATCTAAAACCGTAGTGCCGCGCGGATCGGTAATAAGTACTTCCAAAGGCAGGCCAGCTGGTTGTGAAAAAGCATAAGCCTGTTTGATAATCATGCCAAAATGGGCTTCATCACCGGGGCGATAAATTCCGCGGTCTGAAAACAGATAAGCACTTAAGCTGTGCAGATCCTGATTGTTAACATAGAGACCACCCACATCAAATCGCGAAAAATTGAGCTGGCGGCTGGCATTATTATAAGGGATAAACGACACATCACTGCCCAGACTAGCCAGATAAACCGTAGGTTCGCGTTCATCCACATAATCACTTAACACTGGAAAACTCGCCTGCCCCTGTTCATTGGTCATACGGGTCAGCAGAGGCAGACCATTTTTCCCAAGAATGGAAACGCTCGCATTGGCAACTGGAGCCCCTTGAGCAATCGATTGAACAAATACCTCATGACTGCCGTCATTATTATCTTTTGCCAATAATCCAAGATCAGTCATTAATACTAAACGGCTGGTTTTAACATCCAGGGGCTGTTTCTGCTGTACATCCCAACCGGTAGCCTGCAATAGAAACAGGCCCTGGGGTCCGCCCGTATTGGTTTGCGCGGACAAGTACTTTCCAAGATCCAGTGCGGTATAATTTTGCTTAGTCAGATCCGAAGTATCAAACTGCTGTATCTCTGAAAAGATTTCACTGATATTTTGCTGGTTAAAACTTTGATTAATGAAATAGGGATTATTAAAATCGCCCTGAGTCTGAGTGACCAGCTGATTCACATTGTCAGGCAGGACTCTGGCAATTTCAAATTTAACCGCTGGCACACCCCGGACCGCGACCGAAAGCATTTTCTCTCCCGCTAAGGCCAGTAAAGCACCTTTATGGAGAAAACTAATCTCTTTCGGAAGCTCAGGCACTTTAATAATGGCTGTATAGTCCGTCGATAAATCAAAATCGCCAAAACCCTTCAGACCTTTATCGAGTTTTAAGTAGAGATATTGTGGTGTATTGCTGCTAAAGCGATAGCTGTGCAGGTTCGAATAATTTCTGTCCGCTGGTAAAGCTTGCATGGATAGAGGTTTGGATAATGCAAGAATAGCCGCATTCACTTCACCGGGGTTTTGCCAGTCATAGTCAGACTTTTCAGGCTCGGAGGCAGTGGCCGGGTAGTTTTTTGGTAATAAATACACATGAAGCGCCTTATTGATAGCGGCCTCAGTCACCCCCAGGCTGGTTACTACGTTTAAAATTTGCTCGGGTCGGTCTCTTTCATTACGAATAATGGATGCGTCTGCGGAACTTACCTTAAAATAATTGCTGGCATCAGGGATCAACAGATTCTTGCTGATAGTTTCTCCGGTTTTACCAGAGCCGCTTTCTGCTTCAACACCCTTGGGGATAATCAAATCCACATAGCGAGACACTTTGGGCAATGACAAGGATTCCGAACGGAGGTAGGCAATTCGTTTGAACTTGTCATAGCTCACTGTAAATTTGAAATGTTTAGCATCAAGATCCAATTGACTGTTTTTGATTTTTTGCAAAATGAGAGACGCTTTTTCTTCAAAACTGTTGCTGTCCACTGGAAAATTGAAATTGACAGTGGCGACAATCTGCCTGTTTTTTGCATCGAGAGGATCCTGATAAAAAGCAAGTTCAGCAATTTTTGCCTCGAAAGGCTTGGTGGAAAACTGATAGCGCAGCTTTTCCATTTGGACATTGGCGGCGAAAACCTCTTTATTGAAACGAACTTCATAAGTTTGCCCTGCAGGCCAATCTTTTTCAGGGGTAAATATCAAACGGCTATCATTATCCCATGCCCATTCACCCGGCATGTTCGGAACCAATTCAATGCCCTCGGTCACTTCTTTGCCAATAAGTTTTAGCGGTGCCACCGATTGGGAGATCAGTTCATCTCTCTGAATACCAAAATTAATGATCAAATCATTAGGGACTAAATCCTCTTCCAGAGGCGTGATATCCGGCGAGGTAATCACCGCAGTGACCAATTCTGGCTGAGGTAAATTTTTATACCAGATATAGCCGTAAATGCTGCTGGCTATCAATAGAAGAACAGCGAGAGTGCTTCCCCAGAAAAGTCCTGGTCTGGAAATTGCCTGCTGCCTGACACCTTTTATCCAAGGGGGGCTGCTCCAATGGACACGGCCGAATAACAGGGAAAAAAATGCAGCGATAGCTAGGAATGGTTTCAAAATAGATTTTTTGTTCATGGGATGTGACCAGGAAATGGGGGGGTTGAACTATCAGTCTTTTTTCTAAAACTCACTCCAGCTGAGTCTGGAAAAAAGTCTGTTTATTTTTCGCATAGAAGCCAAAATCAAAAAATCAGTCTCAATGGAAGTATTTACTGGCTATTTCATTCGAATTGATTTAAATTTGCTCTACATTGCATCTATGCGCTTCGCGGGTTTAGTTTATCACTACTTTTCTAATTATGAAATATCGTTTAAGCATAATTTTTCTGGTCATTTGTGCCGCCGTTTCGCTAGGCTATTATTGCTTACCCAAACCGCCTTTACTACAGGGGATACCTTTCTCCACAGCAGTCTGGGACAGCAATGAACATCTCCTGCGTCTTAGCTTAAGCCGTGATGAAAAATATCGTCTTTATGTGCCCCTTTCAAAAATTTCTCCCCAATTGATTGAAGCGACTCTCCTGCAGGAAGATCAGTACTTCTATAAACATCCAGGTCTTAATCCGGTTTCAATGCTCAAAGCTGTCTGGGAAACCTATGTTGTGCAGTCCCGGCGTCAGGGCGCATCAACGATTACCATGCAATTGGCGCGAATCCGTTTTAATATTAATTCAAAAAAGTGGTCAGGAAAGCTTCAGCAAATAATTCGCGCCATTCAATTGGAAAGGCATTATAGCAAACAGCAAATATTAGAAGCTTATTTAAACCTGGCTCCCTATGGCGGCAATATCGAAGGGGTTGGAGCAGCCAGTCAGATCTATTTTAACCAGACAGCAATGCAATTAAGCTTGCCGCAAGCGCTGACTTTAAGTGTTATTCCGCAAAATCCTGGCAAACGCACGCCACATAACCAGCAACTCAAAGAGATTCGCAATAAACTCTTTGCCCGCTGGCTGCAAATTCACCCCCAGGATCGACGCTATCAGAATGCAATGACACTTCCACTGGCGATGAAAACAATTCGTGATCTCCCCTTTGCCGCCCCTCATTTTGTGAATAGCCTGTTAAGAACTCACAGGAACCAGCAGCAAATCCATACGACTCTGAATCTGAAATTACAATCCCTGACCGAGCGCATTACCCGGCGTTATTTGCTGCGTAAACGAGGAGTGGGCGCATTTAATGCGGCGGTTTTACTGATTGATACGCGCGACATGAGTGTTAGGACAGCAATGGGATCGGCCAATTTCTATGACACCCAAATAGGCGGGCAGATTAACGGAATGGATATCAAACGCTCACCGGGTTCGACACTCAAACCTTTTATTTACGCGCTGGCTTTGGATCAGGGTTTAATTCATCCCTACACCGTACTAAAAGACGTTCCGCATAGTTTCGGTGCCTATAATCCAGAGAATTTTGATAATGATTTCATGGGGCCTATCCGGGCAAAGGAAGCACTCATTTTAAGCCGTAATATTCCGGCAATTTATTTGGCCAGCCAACTGGCAAAGCCTGGATTATTTGGTCTTCTTGAACAGGCGCAAGTAAGCCAACTGAAATCAGAATCCTACTACGGTCTTGCTTTAACCCTGGGCGGGGCAGAGGTCACGATGAAGGAGTTGGCCACGCTCTATGCCATGCTTGCAAATGACGGATTATGGCGACCTTTGCGCATGCTTAAGGAGGACCCTTCAGTCAGCGGCAAACGTTTATTAAGCCGGGAAGCGAGTTTTCTTATACTCGAAATGCTGAAAGACACACCTTATAGCGATCTGCTGTTTAAATCACGCAGCCTGCCCATCGCCTGGAAAACCGGAACCTCATCTGGTTATCGTGATGCCTGGACGGTTGGGAATTTCGGACCTTATGTGTTGATCGTATGGATAGGCAATTTCAATAACAAGGGGAACCCTGCTTTTGTCGGGAAGAATATCGCAGCGCCCTTATTCTTCGAGCTGGCGGAAGCTATCCAGCATGAAAATGGGCCGCTAAAGCCAATTGACAAACATCCGGAGCGAATGAATTTAACACGTATTCCCGTTTGTAAAGCCTCCGGTTTATTGCCCACCCGCCACTGCAAAGATACTGAAATGAGCTGGTTTATTCCCGGAAAGTCTCCCATTAAAACTGATAATATCTATCGCGAAGTAGCAATCAATCGATTGACAGGCCTTCGCACCTGCCATTTCGATGAAAACACCCGCTTTGAAATTTACGAATTCTGGCCATCCGATCTTGCCCGGATTTTCAAACAAGCGGGCATACAGCGACGTATTCCACCCGCTTATGAAGCCGACTGTAATCTGTCAGCGGGAAAATCACTGGCTTTGCAGATAACCTCTCCGCAATCTGAGCTGAATTATATTGTCAAAGCCACTTCAGATCAGCCAAGCCTTATTCCTCTTTCAGCTGTTACCGATGCGGATGTGCGCAGTTTGTATTGGTTTATCAATGATAACTACCTGGGAAAAACCGCCAATGATCAACCCTTTTTATGGGCAGCCCGGCCCGGAAAATTTGTGGTTCGGGTAATTGATGATCACGGTTATTCGGACGCCAGGGACATCACCGTGCGTGTTAGCAGTTAAATCCCCCGCTTTATTCAGCATTTTTCTTTAATCTTGCTTATACTTGGATAAGACAACAGGCATTCTCTTTTATGCCAGGCTTTAACTCTTCATAAATTAATCAGTTGGGGAGTGAATAGTGGATAGCATTCTCATCGGTATAGCGGGCGCATCCGGGTCCGGAAAAACCACAGTTGCCACAGAACTTCAGAGATATTTGGGTTTTGAGCATTGCACTATTATTTCTTCTGATAACTACTATAAAGGCTTGGGCAATATCCCCCTGGAACAATTCCTGGAAGTGAATTTTGATCATCCTGACAGTATTGAGTTTGAATTATTGGCTCAGCACTTACAACAACTAAAACGGGAACAAACTGTCGATATTCCCTTATATGATTTTTCAACCTCCACGCGTAAAAAAGAAACCAGGAGGATAACCCCTAAATCCGTCATTATTGTTGAAGGCATTCTAATTTTTTACCCTGATTATATTGCGGATTTATTCAACATAAAAATATTCGTTAAAACGAAGGCCGATGTGTGCTTAATCAGACGGATTGAACGCGATACTAAGGAAAGAGGACTCACAACAGAGCAAGTCATTGCTCAGTATACGCGCTATGTGAAGCCCATGTACGAACAATATGTTAAACCTTTTAAAAAAAGAGCGGATTTAATCATTGAAAATAGTGTAAAAACGCCTCTATCGGCAGAAACGCTGCATTTTGATTGGGCAGTCATTAAGCAATTACTGAATTCAACCCTGATAGACAAGAATGCCGTATTTGCGGCAACCCATTAAGTTGGGGGCTATGCGCATATCCATTCAAAATACTTTTAAATCAAACTGAAAATTATCATTTCCCGCTGGATATTGTATAATTTAATAAACCTTTACTAGTAGATACATTATGAATGGATGCTTGTTAATTTTACTGACTGCCTTTCTTTTCCCCTTTTCGGTTACCTATGCCGCAGATGATTTTATTGATAGAGTCACGACAACCATCAAACAATGTTATGCCAAGCAAAGCAATAAAGAAGATGGCATTACATTAGCTCAATGTATAAGCGGGCAATTAGAGAAGATGCCGAATCCTGAGAACTACATCGTCAATCTGGAGGGTAAAGATCCTCATCACATGACGCTTTATCTTTATAATCCCAAAGGGTTCCGTATTATTTGCGCGGTCACTGCCAATGAAACCCTGGAAATTAATAATTGCCAGGCATACAAAACCAAGCCCCTTAATTCAGAACAACAACTGTCGATTGATCCCAATCAATTACAAAACGCGCCTTGACAAATACTCTCGTAATCAAGCTGCAATAAATCGGCAAATTTTAGCAATCATGTCAACTTGAAAAAAACAGATTCATCCCTACCTATTTATTACACAGATTAATTACGGTAAGGAGAAAGTTATGAATGGTTTGAAACGTGATTATTTTCCCATCAGCAAAGATATCAATAATCTGCTAGAGCATTTCTTCAAGGGACAGACCGATGCTTCCTTTGTGGATACCGGCACTTGGGCTCCAGCAGTGGATATCAAAGAAGAAAAAGATCGCTTCCTGGTCGTCGCGGATATTCCTGGCGTCAAATCCGAAGATATTCATATTTCCCTTGAAAATAATCTATTGACGATTCAAGGAGAGCGGTATTTTGAAAAAACAGAGGGAAAAGAAGGTTATTCGAGAATAGAGCGTTCGCAAGGACAGTTTTATCGCCGTTTTAGCTTGCCCCAATCTGCTGATGAATCGAACATCAGCGCTAAATGCAAACAGGGCGTGCTTGAAGTAATTATTCCCAAGCGAACCACGCCTAAAGAAAAACGCATAGAGGTAAAAGTGGAAGACTAAGCGGAACCGGTATGCGCCGGGAGCAATCACGGCGCGCAAAAAAGATTCTGGTATACTTATTTCTTCCGAAACAATAAAGCGATATCAATAGAGTCAAATGAAAAATGGCTGTTGCAGAAATCGCAGCTGATATTAATCTGGCCCTGCTCGGCTAAGAGTTTATTGGCCTCTTCTTCGCCAAGAACGACTATTACCTGTTTCATTTTTTCCTGACTGCAACGGCATTTAAATTGAGTCGCTTTCTCATCAAATAAGCGCAACTCTGTCTCATGATAAAGCCTGTAAAGCAATGTCTGGTTATCCAGGGTTAAAAGCTCATTCTCACTGACTGTCTGCCCTAGATGAACAGCATATTCCCAGAACTGCTCGCGTTGCAGGCTATCCTGACCTGGCATCAGCTGTAAAAGCATGCCAGCCGCCCGTTCTTCATTCACTGCCAGCCACACCCGAGTGGCAACCTGCTCTGACTGGGCAAAATAATGGGTCAGATTTTCACTCATGGAAGTAGCAAGAATGGGAACCACGCTTTGATAAGCCTGAGTGTTATGATACTGATTGATAGTGAGCACCATTTGGCCTTTCAAAAAAGCTTCGGCATAATCCGCTATTTCAAGATTCTCCTGAAACTTGGCAAATCCTCTTAAATTGAGTTGATGATCGCACTGGACCAATAACAGGGGCAGACGTTTGTCACCCTGAAACTGCAGGCTTAAATCACCCTCAAATTTAATACTGCCTGATAACAGTAAACAGGATACTAATGCCTCACCCAACAAATATTTAACCATTTCCGGATAAGCATGTTGGTTCATTATGGTCCGATAGGTTTCATGGAGATGAGCAATTTGCCCCCGAATACTGGCATGCTCAAATATAAAACTCTGCAAACTATCCAATTTTTTTCTCACTCATTAATTATTCATATTTCGCGAAAAAAAACGCTTTTTTTCCGCTCAGGCATTAAATGTTGTTAATTCTAACACATTTATGATTGTTTGCTCAGGCTTGTCAGGCGATAATTCCTCTTTTGATTTTGGATTGTGGTATGTTAAATCCTCAGCAAATGGCTGCCGTGCGCTATATAGACGGGCCATTACTTGTATTGGCTGGCGCAGGTAGCGGCAAGACCCGGGTTATTACGCAGAAGATTGCCTATTTAATTGAAGAATGCGGTTATCAGGCCCGCTCCGTCTTCGCAGTAACATTTACGAACAAAGCAGCCAACGAGATGCGCTCCCGGGTGAACTCGGTTTTATCTGCCCACCATCGTCGGGGTCTTAAGGTCGCCACCTTTCACACCCTGGGTCTGACCATGATTAAAAAGCATGTAAAGCTTTGCGGTTTAAAATCGGGCTTCTCTATTCTCGACAGCGAGGATTGTCTGCAATTATTTCGTAATTTTCTGCCACCGGGTAAAAGCAATGACCGAGATTATCTGGCACAAATACAACAGCAGATTTCGCGCTGGAAAAATGAGTTGTTAAAGCCCGAGCACCTGAGCAGTAAAACGCCGGACACCCCCATTTTTCTTGAGGCACTTCCCATTTACGAACGCTATCAAATTTCATTACGAGCCTATAACGCTGTCGATTTTGATGATTTGATATTATTGGCTGTTAATCTTTTGCTTGAACATGAGGAAGTAAAAGATTACTGGCAAAATCGGGTTCGTCATTTACTGATTGATGAATACCAGGACTCCAATCTCAGCCAATATCTGTTGGTCAAACTGCTCACTGGCATTCGCGCACAATTTACGGTCGTGGGCGATGATGATCAATCTATCTATGCATGGCGAGGTGCGCGGCCTGAAAATCTGGCTCAGTTACAACGTGACTATCCGCAGCTTAAAATCATTAAACTGGAACAAAATTATCGTTCTACGGGCAGAATTCTGCATGTCGCCAATACTCTTATTGCCAATAATTCTCACTTATTCGACAAAACCCTGTGGAGCGAACTGGGTTATGGGGAAATGCTGCGCGTGCTTTGCTGTAAGGATGAGCAAGATGAGGCTGAACAGGTTATTGCTGATTTGATAAGCCATAAATTACGTCATGGTAAACAATATGGCGATTACGCCATATTGTACCGCGGAAACCATCAGTCACGTGTTTTTGAAAAATTACTCCGCCATCATGGCATTGCCTATCGTATAAGCGGCGGCCAATCCTGGTTCGCACGAAGCGAAGTGAAGGACATTTTTGCCTATTTGAAATTACTCTGTAATCCTCAGGATGATGCTGCGTTTCTTCGTGTCATCAATACTCCCAAACGAGGAATTGGGGAATCAAGCCTGGACGCCCTTGGGAATTATGCCCAAAACCGTGGCGAAAGCCTTTTTTATTGTTCAGACCATTTGGCTTTGTCTGAACTGTTGGCTGAAAAACCGCGTCAGGCTTTGCAACAGTTTAAGCAATGGATGCTGGGAATTAACAAACGGCTCGAAAGTCAGGCGGTAGCGGAAACGCTCCGTGAGATGGTTGAGGAATCCGGATATGAAGCTTACATCTATGAACAATGCGATACTCCTGCGAAGGCGCAGAAGCGAATGGAAAATATCTGGGAGTTGCTGGATTGGATAGACCGTTTATTAAATAAAGATCCCGAAAAAAATCTGGTAGATATCATTAATAAATTAATCCTTATCGATATTCTCGAACAGGGTGATGAACAAGACAAGGAAGCTGTTCAGCTGATGACTTTGCATGCATCAAAAGGTCTTGAATTTCCCTTTGTTTATTTGGTAGGCATGGAGGAAGATTTATTGCCTCACCGGGTGAGTATTGACGAAGATCAGATTGAGGAAGAGCGTCGTTTGGCTTATGTTGGAATTACCAGAGCGCAGCGCGAGCTTTGTCTTAGTCTTGCCAAACAAAGACGGCGTGGCGGCGAAGTACAGGATTGCCAGCCCAGCCGCTTTCTTGAGGAATTACCTGTCGACAGCATTGAGTGGTTTGGCAAATCGGGTGAAAAAAATGAAGAGCGAGCGAAAGCAGTTGCTAAATCACACTTAACGGCTTTGAAAAACATGTTGACGAATTAAGCCTGTTAAAGCCCTTGCATTGAACCGTCCGGCCAGTTTGTTCATTTAAGGGCTTCCCTAGCCAAAAAAAACCCGATATAATCGAAAGACTAATAAACTATTAGCGCAGAACAAATGCTATTTGGAAACTTCTCCACATACATCATTTCTTTCATTATTATCGGCTGAAAAGCCGACTATCTACCTACACCTTAAAATTTTATCTAATTCCTGAAAACCTCCGAAAGTGAGCGAGAAGATGAGCTTTTTTAAATTACGGCCTTTTTTAATGTGGCTTTTTCCTTTAGCATTTTTTACTTATCAATTCATCCTTCGCCTATGGCCGGGCTTGATGATGCAACCCATCATGACCCGTTTTTCCATAGATGCCAGTGAATTTGGCGTTCTTGCGGCCCTCTATTATTATGGCTATGCCGGCATGCAAATTCCTGTGGCGATGATGCTTGAGAAATGGAGTGCCCGCTATGTGATTTCCGGACTCGCCATACTATGTGGTTTCGCAACGCTGCTCTTTAGTTTTACCTCTAACTGGTATCTGGCTTGCTTAAGCCGCTTCCTGATTGGAGCTGGCTCAGCGGTGGGTTTTCTGGGTGTTTCCAAGATCATTTCAGAATGGTTCCCTGCCTCTCAATATTCCAGAATGATAAGTTTCTCATTTACATTAGGATTAACAGGGGCCATCTATGGCGGTAAACCAGTGAACCAGCTGATTGAATCCCAGGGCTGGCAATCGGTGGCTTTAGGCTTGTCATTATTCGCAATCGTTTTAGGCTGCGGCATCTTTTTACTGCTTCGCTCAAAGACTTCAGCAGGCATCACTAATACATCGGGCAGTTTCAATCGTCGTCAATTCAAATCCTTACTTAAATCGCCTTTTATCTGGTTTCTGGCATTTGCGAACTTCATGATGGTTGGGGCACTCGAGGGATTTGCCGATGTGTGGGGCGTTTCTTATTTGATGAGCGCCTATCATTTTGATAAAAGCCAGGCCGCCCAGCTCATGTCTTTTATTTTCATTGGAATGCTGGTCGGCGGCCCATTGCTGGCCATGCTTGCACGTAAAGCAGGAAATTTTTCAATCATCGCTTTCTGCGGAGTAGGCATGGCCGCTGCTTTGTTCTGGCTCCTTAATTCAACCTCTTTGACCCATTTTGAATTAAAACTTTTACTTTTTGTGATTGGCGTTCTTTGCTGTTATCAGGTGATTATTTTTTCAGCCGGAGCAGACCTGGTGAAGCCGGAGTTACTGGGTGTTAGTGTTGCATTTTTAAATTGCATTAATATGCTGGGGGGATCTTTTTTCCATACTGTAATAGGTCAGTTGATGGAAAAAGAGTCCATTACCCAAGCGGGGAAAACCGTGTATAACCTGGCAACGTTTCAAAGCTCACTGAGTATTATCCCGCTTTGTGCCTTGCTGGGTGTTGTTTTAGTGGCTGTGTTGGCTTATAAAGCGTCACGGGCAGATCAATTGAAAATCGCCGCTGGAATATAGTCCTTAAGAAAGCAAAGAGAGGTTAAATCAACCCTCTCCCTGACCCTCTCCCAAAGGGAGAGGGGATTTTTTCTAAAGTCCTCTCTCCCTCTGGGAGAGAGTTAGAGAGAGGGGTCTTTCAGTTGAGCTATGCTCACTGCTCAAAAAGCTATTTCTTCAATTTGCGCTATCTCGGAAGGCATCAGTAAAAAATTGCCGATATCCAGGTCCTCTTTCATATGTTGCAGACTGGTTGTACCAGTAAGCGCAAGAATGCCTATATCCAGGGCAAACCGAAAAATCATCTGAGCCAGTGTTGTATTGTACTTTTTACATAAGAGATGAAGCTTAGGATTTGCAAGATACTGATAATTGGCAGTCAGCAAAGAGAATCCCTGATAGACGCAGGATTTTTCATCACAGAACTGTCTAATCTCCCTGTCCCACAATTTCACAGCAAAACAGCGATTCTGAACAAAGCGAGGCTTTATTGCAGCTCGCTGGTAGAGTGCCTTAAATTGAGCAAAATTGACATTGGAAATCCCCAGCATGCGGACTTTTCCTTCGCGAGCCAGTTCCTCCATTGTAGTCCAGACCTCCCAATCCTGCTCAGTTAAGCCCTGCCCGGAATAAGGGCCATGCAGAATATAAGAGTCCAGATAATCAGTCTTTAAATGTGAAAGGGAGCTTTCCAGCGATTGCCGGACCTGATTCGCATAGGAGTCACTTTCATCATAAGGTTTTCGGTGATCCTGTCCCTCTGCATAGGTGTATTTGCTCTGTAAAAACAGACTTTCACGACTTTGTCCAGACTCAATCAAAAACTGACTAATTCCGAGACCAACCCCTTCTTCATAATAGTGTCTGCGCTGATTAGCTGTATCAATACCAGTAAAACCAGCTTTCAAAGCCTGGTAACACAGCACTTCGGTCTGCTCTTCCTTCCAGGCAGTGCCGTATAGAATCGATGGCAGCAATTTGTCCTGATTCATGATTCATTCCTTTATCAATGCTATCTATTTATTATATTATGCAGAATGAATGAACAATAAGTTTTAATCCGAAATAGTATGTCTTCATCCCCTGACCTGATTGTAGAAAATACCAAACGCTGGATAGAAACCTTTATTATCCCTCTTAATCTTTGTCCTTTTGCAAAACGCGAAATGAAAAAACAAACCGTCAGATTTCAGATTGTTGAAGTGGATAATATGGCCGAAGCCCTGCAGTGTTTACTCGATGAACTTCATCTGCTGGAAACTAAGCAGATGATTGAAACCAGTTTTCTAATTTTCCCGCAGCAATTTGAGGACTTTTTTCATTATCTGGAATTACTTGAGCGTGGAGAGTTATTAATTCAGCAAGAAGAACTCGAAGGTATTTTTCAGTTGGCAAGCTTTCATCCAGATTATTATTTTTCAGACACCTCAAGCGATGATGTTACTAATTTTACCAATCGCTCGCCTTATCCCATGCTCCATATTTTACGTGAAGAAAGCCTGGAGAAAGCGATAGACGGTTATGGTGATACTGAATCAATTCCTGTAAATAATATCCGCTTGTTAAGAAAACTGGGCCTGGATACAGTGAAGAAGATTATTGACGGATCTGAAGTTTTTAAAAAGATGGAGTGATTTGCTGGAGAAGCCCCCTCCGCTACGCGGCCCCCCATTATTTTGTCTTTTCCGCGAAGGCGGGAATCCATTCCTCAGTCGGCATTATAGCTAAATCGGAGATGGGTCCCCGCCTTCGCGGGGACGACAGTTAATATACAACTGAGCTTAACTTAAGGGAGAGGAGAAATCCTTATGGCTGACTGCGATCGACCCTAAGAGATTAATGTACCCCACCCTTTTCGCGGGCTTCCTGAACCATTGACAGCATCGCTTTTTCCACAATTTCAAACGAACGTTGCATGTGATCAAGCGTTTTGTGGCCATTCTCAATCAGTAATCTGACTTGTTTTTCAAACAACTCTTCAGGTTTTTTTAAGTTAGCTAATTCTTCAGGCTTGATATAGTTCAAGTTTTGCAAAGTTTTGACATTTAACTCTACAATTTCTTGCCAAGGAGCCTGAACCTTTTTAGCCATTTCAGTCCATTTTTCAAAATATTCTTGATTCATAACAGTCTCCCAATATGTTGCATTGCACAATAATAGATTAGATCCATCTTATAACGATGTCAAGAGATTGGAGTAATATTTTTTTGCAGTGCACCATTTAACTGGTCTTGAATATTTTCTGCCATTGAGAAACGAACTGCTGCATTTGCTGTTGCCATACAAGATTCGTTTGCTGGGCATTATTCAGATAGGGATTTGATTTCAGTGACGCCTGCATATTGGTGAAGAACTGCTCCAGCATATTAGCAAACAACTGATGCATCGGATGTCTCGCCAGTATTATTAACTGTCTTAGAACCTCAGGGGAAAGAAATTGTGTTGTTCCGCTTTCCATCTCCATGAAAATCTGCAGGAGAGTACTGTTGGTGATGTCCTGATTGCTTGTTGAGTCCTCTACGCGAAAATCAATGCCCTCAATCACATACTGCTGCAATTCTTCGACAGTAATGTATTTACTTTTTTCCATATCGTACAGACGACGATTCTTGTATTTTTTTATCAGCCGGCTCATAAAGTCTCTCTTGCAAAATGGATGAGGTTAATACATATGCAAACCGCCATTAACACTCAGGTTAGCTCCTGTGAGGTAACGGCTTCTATCATCCAGTAAAAACTCCACAACCCAGGCAACTTCTTCTGGCTCCGCTAAACGCTTGGCAGGGATGAGTTCAATAATTGATTGCAGGATATCAGGACGTATTCCTTTCATTAAGCGAGTATTCACATAGCCTGGAGAAATACTGTTAACCGTCACATTTTTCAGCATCATCTCCTGGGCCAGACTTTTTGTAAATCCGTAAACCCCTGCCTTTGAGGCAGCATAGTTGGCTTGAGAAAACTGTCCCTTCTGCGCGTTTACCGATGAAATATTAACAATGCGCCCATAGGCTTGTTCACGCATGGAATCAACGACCTGGCGCGTCACGTTAAACATTCCATCCAGATTGACCCTTAACACTTCGTCCCATTGCTGCTTGGTCATTTTATGAAATACGGCATCCCGAGTAATTCCGGCATTATTAATTAATGCACTTACAGGACCAAACTCAGCTACAAGTGCATTGATGACATGCTGGCACTCATCAAAATCACAAACATTCATCCGGCGGAAAACAATGCTTTCAAAGCCTTCTTCATTTAAAGCGGCCTGCCATAATGGCCCTTCATCGGCAGCCATAATATCCAAAGCAACAACTGTTTTATATTTGGCATTGAGTGCTTTAGCAACGGCTGTACCAATGTCACCAGTACCCCCTGTAATCAATGCCATATTCTTTTTATCCATACTTCCTCACTCTTGATAGCTGACAAAGCTAAAAATACTCAATGGATTAAAAGCAGTCATTGCTAGAAAAACCCATTATAGTGAATGGCAAAACAGCTGCCATTCATTGTTATGACATGTACTGTCCGCCATTGATATCCAGATTGGAGCCAGTAATAAATCCAGATGTTTTTGCAGCCAGGAAAGCAACTGCTTCAGCGACCTCTTCAGGAGTTCCCAGACGTCCGACCGGAATATTTGCAACAATACTTTTCAAAACCTCTTCTTTCATCGCAGCAAGCATTGGGGTTTCGATATATCCTGGTGCGATAGTATTGACAGTAATCCCTTTATTGGCCACTTCCATCGCCAGGCTCTTGGTGAATCCAAATAATGCAGCCTTACTGGCAGCGTAGTTGCACTGGCCAAACTGCCCTTTTCGCCCATTGATTGAGGAAATGCTGATGATGCGCCCATAATTTTTTTCCAGCATACCCGGGAGCACATTACGCGTCATATTAAAGACGCTAGTGAGATTGGCGTCAATTACCTGCTGCCATTGTTGCGGAGTCATTTTTTTAAAACTGGTATCGACTGTAATACCGGCATTATTAACCAGTACATCAATATGACCATAGCGCTCGGTAACCAGAGCAACTAATTTTTCGCAGTCGGCATAATTGGCGATATCACCATAAACAATATCAATATCATGACCTGCTTCTTTTTGTTCCTGCTGCCAGCGTTTTGCTTCTTCGTGTTTTCCACCTTTATAGTAGCAGGCAATCACGTGGTAATTAGCTGCCAGACGTTGGCAAATGGCGGAGCCAATCCCACCGGTACCTCCAGTAACCAAGGCTATCATTTTGTCCATAAATGAAACTCCCTTCTGTTTTTAAACGAACACCTTTTACTTCAAAGGAAAATCCGTTTAATGTCAATGAAAATAAGCAAGACTGTTATGCACAGACTTGCCTAAACTCTTTAATTCCTTTATTTGATGATCCATCAATCAGGACCGCATCCTGCCATCCTGATTATTGTTCTTGCTTGAATTCTGACCTCATACTCGAACAGGCTTGGGCACATACGCTTTAATCTGTTGAGCAAACTGCTGTAAAACTTCCAAACCAGACTCCTCTGCCTGCTTGCACCATTGCTGCAAAGCTTCAACCAGCTCTTTCTGGGAAGAGGCGGTTTTAAGCCAAATATTTTGCAATGACTGGCGATAAGTATAGACCAATCTCAGCTTCTCGCGGCTGGCTAGCAGCGCATGCAGCCTGGACTTGGCTTTTGGAGACAGCAAACTGTCCTGGAGGCGGAGTAAACGGCCAGCTCGCTGAAACATTTTCTTCTGTGATTTGTCGCTGGCAACTACTGTTTTCTTTTCTGTCTTCAGAATAGGACGAACCACATGTTTGTAATAATGCGACATGACCTGAAAACGATTGCTGATAACTGCTTTAACCGTATCAAGGTCAACATGCAGTTTAGCAGCATCTTTACCGAGTTTGGGCGGCAGTTTTTTAACCTTGGCCAAGCCCAGAGCGGAAAGACATCGAATGTACAACCAGCCAATATCAAACTCCCACCATTTCACGGAAAATTTGGCAGAAGAAGCGAAGGTGTGATGATTATTGTGCAATTCCTCACCGCCGATCCAAAAACCCCATGGGAAAATATTGGTCGCGGCATCATGGCATTCAAAATTGCGATAACCAAAGTGATGCCCCACGCCATTGATTACTCCTGCTGCATGAAAGGGAATCCATACCATTTGAATTGCCCAGATCGTAATTCCAGGAACTCCAAATAGCAGCAAGTCAATCAGAAACATTAATAAAATGCCTTTGGACGAAAAACGGCTGTAGATATTTCTTTCAACCCAGTCATTAGGCGTTCCATGGGAGTATTTGGCAACCATTTCCTTATCTTGAGAAGCTTCTTTGTACAGCTCGGCGCCTTCCCAGAGCACTTTCTTCAGTCCTAATACCTTGGGACTATGAGGATCCCCTTCGACATCGGTGGATGCATGATGCTTACGATGAATGGCTACCCATTGGGCCGTAACCATTCCGGTTGTGAGCCATAACCAGAAGCGAAAAATATGGCTGACGACAGGATGAAGGGTTAAAGCACGATGCGTTTGGTAGCGGTGCAAGTATAACGTAACACCTGCGATTGTTATCTGAGTTAAGATGAGAGTAGCAACAACATACCCCCAGAATGAAAGATTTAAAAGGCCATGAACCATGAAGCTCTCCTGTAATACTTACAGTAATAAATAGAAACGGGATAATCTATAATAAGGAAATTGAAATAATTATCCATTTTTATGGGTAGTTCTTAAGATCATAACATAATTTGCACAAATGCGCATTGCATCCTTACAGAATGTGAACGATAATTTAATTGATAATTTGTAAATGTTCCGAATTAAAACACTCTTATAATCCGAATTCGCATGGGCTCTATCAATGAATGATAAAATTCAACAGTTATTTCAGACTCTAATCCCTTTCCTGTTACTCGGAATAGCCATTTCCCTGTTAGTTGGTCTGTTCATCATGTTCTCCTATGTCCTGGTTTGGGGAATCCTGATTGGTGGAACTTTATGGATTTTTGCAATGATTAAACGACTTATTTTCCCCTCCAAAAATGTAGCGAAGACATCGGGGCGGATTATTGAACACAAAGATCATGATTGATGCCTGAATTACCCGAAGTAGAAACCACACGACAAGGACTTCTTTCCTGTGTCAGGAATAAACTGATACGGAATTGCATTGTCCGCTGCCAGCAATTGCGTGTGCCAGTCAATCCGCAATTTGCCGAGAGCTGTATTGGTCAGCGGATTGATACGGTTTCCCGGCGCGGTAAGTATTTACTGCTGCATTTATCTAATCAGGGATACATTCTTATTCATCTGGGTATGTCCGGCCATTTTCGTATAGTGCAGAACGGATTAGCGCCTGGAAAGCATGATCATATCGACATTGAACTGGATGACGGACAAATCCTGCGCTATAACGACACCCGCCGCTTTGGACTATGCCTTTATTCTGAAACTGAACCGGAATCACATCCATTACTGGCCCGCCTTGGCCCAGAACCTTTGTCAGAGTCATTTAGCCCAAATTATCTGTATCAGCAAAGCCGCAATCGTAAACAGGCGATCAAATCCTTTATTATGAATAATGATATTGTGGTCGGCGTTGGTAACATTTATGCCAGTGAGAGTCTGTTTATGGCTGGAATTCATCCTGCCAATGCTGCGAAAGCTCTGGACGAAAAGGATTATGAGCGATTGGTGGCTGCCATCAGGAAGGTTTTAACGCAGGCACTGGCCGCAGGAGGAACCACCCTTAAAGACTTTATTTCACCTCATGGCAAACCCGGCTATTTCGCCTTTGATTTACAAGTCTATGGGCGAGAGAAACTGCCCTGTGTGAGCTGCTCCCAACCACTTCATAGTATTCGACTCGCCGGTAGAAGTTCGGCTTATTGCCCTTCATGTCAACCCCTTAAAAAGGAAGCTTAGAGGCTGATTGTTTTATACTTTCTCTATGGGCAATTCAAATAACTTGAAGTATTATCAGGATAACTTTTTTCCTTTTGAGCTTTTATGAAGATCAGCAAGCTGCGTACACTATGGATTTCCCTGGTTTCTGTGGGTTATACCGCGAATGCCTGCTCCAGAGCTATTTTTAAGAGTTGGCGGGGAAATATTACTCGTCCCTGGGTCGATCAGGTGATTCGTCACTGGTCTGATAAACTGCTTAAACTGATTGGTGTTCAATGCAAAATCATCAATCCAGGTAATGTGGCGCCCGTGGCAGGCAAGCCTACTATTCTTATGTGTAATCATACCAGTCTTTATGATATCCCTTTAGGCTTCAAAGCCTTCCCCAATCATTCGATTCGGATGCTGGCCAAAAGAGAACTATCCAGAATCCCTATTATGGGTAAAGGAATGGCCGCAGCGGAATTTCCGTTTATTGATCGGCATAATCGCCATCAGGCAATAAAAGATCTGGCTGAGGCCCGGCAATTAATGGAAAGCGGAATTGTCATTTGGATTGCGCCAGAGGGAACACGTTCCAAAAATGGCCGTCTGGCTGCTTTCAAAAAAGGGGCATTTATTACCGCCATTCAATCACAGGCAATGATTATCCCCATCGGGATTCGAGGCGCATACAATATTCTTCCCGCCCATACCATGCAATTCAATATAAACCAGACGGCTGAAATTCATATTGGCGAAGCCATTGATGCTTCACAATATACGATGGAAACCAGAGATGAGCTGGTAGAGCGTGTGCACAAAGTAATGGAACAATTAGTCGGCGAGAGCAGCAACTCCATACATGAGCCAGCTAATGAGTTAAACCATAACCTGTCGGAATCTGAGAAATAACCGAAGCCAGGCCTATTCTTCTGGGATCAGAGGCCGCAGAAATGATATTTCTTTCCCTGTCCCAGGTGATTGCCTGCATATCGCCATAGGGTTGAGCCAGGGGCATCAGTTGATAACCCATCTTCTTTAATTTCTCCTGAATTTGCAAGGAAAAGGCATCCGGTTCAAACTGCAGCCAGTCTGGCAAATACTGATGATGGAAACGCATTGCCGAAACCATGCTGATTGCCCCGCCATAATCATAGAACGCGAGAGTAGCCAAGAGAACCATTGTCGGAATACGGCTCCCGCCTGGGGTTCCGACAATCGCCAAACGCCCTGGCATTTCCAGAAAACTGGGCGTCATACTGGATAAAGGCCTCTTCCCAGGCTCAATCACATTCAGTTCACTGCCGACCAGACCATACACATTTTTCTGCCCGGGCTTGGATGAAAAATCATCCATCTCATCATTCAATAAGACGCCCGTTCCTTCAGCAACCACACTCGAACCAAAGATAAAATTGACAGTTAAGGTCGCTGATACCCGATTGCCCTCCTTGTCCAATATGGCAATATGCGTTGTATTTTTCCCACCATGAAAAAACCGGCTTTCGGCGAGGATGCTGCTGGGCGTTGCTTTATCAGGAGAAATAAACTGGCGCAGCTTTTTAGCTTCTGCGGCCGAAATGAGACGATCTATCGGTATTTTAACAAAATCAGGATCGGCAAGCATTTGGTTACCCTGCCAGAATGACAGGCGCATCGCCTCAACGAGATAATGAATCCATTGTGCACGGTCCAGCGACTCCAGAGGGAAGGCACTTAAAATATTAAGCATTGTCAATAATTCTATTCCACCCGCGGAAGGAGGCGGTGCTGTGATAATAAGCATATTATGATAAGCCCCTTGCAAGGGCTCACGTTCTTTAACCTGATAATTGCTCAAATCCTTAAGGGTCCAGATTCCCCCTGCGGCCTTCGCTCCTGCAACCAGTTTTTCTGCCACTTCGCCCTGATAGAACCCAGCATGACCTTTACTGGCTAACAAGCGAAGCGTTTTCGCTAACTCCGGCTGTTTCAGGCATTCGCCTACTGAATAGGGTCGGCCATCATGTAAATAGACCTTTGCAGTGGCCGGGTATTTTCGCATTTGCTCCAGGCGATCACTCATCGTTGAAAAATTGTAAAACTGTTGGTCAACAGGAAAACCGTTTTCGGCTAGTTGGATTGCCGGCGCAAGGCTTTCCGACAAGGGCAGTTTCCCATAATGCGAAGCAATGTAGGCCAATGCCGCCGGTTCCCCGGGAATAGCCGCTGCCAGTCCTCCATTAAGTGATAACTCAGGAATTACCTTGCCATTTTTATCCCAGAACATGGTCTTATGTGCAGCCAATGGAGCGACTTCGCGCCCATCGATTAATGTATTTTTTTTATCTTCTGCCCGGTGCAAGAGCCAGAAACCACCGCCTCCCAGACCGCTGTGATAGGGAGCAACTACAGCCAGTGCAGCACTTACAGCGATAACTGCGTCAAACGCATTACCCCCCTTTGCCAGGACCGCAAGGCCGGCATTAGTGGCCAGCGGATGAGCAGAGGCGATAGCATAGCCACCCGGTTTCTCCTGAACCGTTTTAGCATGGGAAAAACCACATGCCAACACAAGTAAAGAAGCAATCAGTTTCTTCATCGTCAGGCACTCTTCCTCTCAGCAAAGGCCTTTACAACGCAAGGGGGCACGAATTGAGAAATCTCGCCTTCTAAATTAGCGATTTCTCTTACTAAAGTGGATGAAATAAATAAGAGATTTTCTGATGGAGTCAAGAAAAGGGTTTCAATGTCCCTGCACAGCTTTCTGTTCATGCCGGCTAACTGGAACTCGTATTCAAAATCATTGACTGCACGAAGGCCGCGCAAAATAATGCCTGCTTTCTGTTCCTGTACGAAATCAATCAATAAGTTGTTGAAACCTACCACAGAAACACCGGGAATGTCTTTCAGGGACTCTCTCAATAGCTCAATTCGGACATCCAGCGGAAAATACGGTTTTTTAGCTTCATTACCAGCCACAGCAACGATTAATTCCGGAAAAATAGTCGCTGCTCTACTGATGATATCGACATGGCCACAGGTTACAGGGTCAAAAGTACCGGGATAAACTGCTCGTTGTTTCATAATGATTGTCTTGATTGCAAGTTGTTTCAGTCTAGCGTATTGTATTCGAAAAGACTATCCATATCTTCCTGGTCATTGGACACAGCCAATTCTTCTAAGGAACATGCAATGAATGCATTTAAGTATCTGGGATTACTATCACTCGTTTGTCTTACTGCTTGCGCGCCAAAACCGCCAGCTACAGAAATATCACCCGACCAGTTAGCCGCAGCTGAACCTCCGCCCACGAGCACGCCTCTTGCGCCTTCAGCATCCGAAACAACACTCAACGCCACTGGACAAAAAGCCCAGAACACAAAAGCAGCAATATCAGAGCAAAATACCAAGGCAGGAAAAACGGACACCAGCGTTACAAAAACAGCAGCGAATGGAATCTCTTCATGGGAAATTTCCGGGGCTATGGCTGCCCGAAGCAAAAACAAGGCATGGAGTGCTTCAGTTAACTGGGTTCAACGCGGGATAAGTAATTATCAAATCAGGCTTTTTGGCCCGCTGGGCAGCGGAACAGTGCTCATTCAGAAACAGGGTGGGCAGGTCAGCTTCCGCGACGGACCGAAATCAGCTACATCCAGTAATGCTGAGCAGCTTTTACTACAGCAAACGGGTGTCCGCTTACCCGTGACCAGCCTTTATTATTGGGTACGCGGCGTTCCTGCACCCGGTAAAGTACAAACAGCCGTCAAGGATCCTTCCGGTTATTTAACGCTGCTGCGGCAAGGAGGCTATACCATTCAATATCTGGGCTATACCAAATCTGGCAATGCCTATTTGCCCAGCCAGATAAAACTTCAGGGAAATGGGGTCTTTATCAAGTTTGTGATTAAACGCTGGAGAGTCTAGCCCTCACTGCAGAATTCTGCATTACGTGTAAGTGAAGATCTTGACTTAATACGCTATTTACCTACGTCCTAGGCTATTTACCTACGTCATACGCTATTTACCTACGTCACCCGACTTGTTCGGGTGATCCAGCTTACTCAAACGACGGGAGTGTGGATGCCCCGGACTAGCCGTGCACGTAGGCCGGAGTGGGTTAAAGACTATTCGCTTTTTCTTCCTCGGTCTTCTATAGTTTTCTGACAACAAGAAAATTTTTTAAGGTATCATTGACATCGATGCGTTTTATCTGCAAAATACGCAGCACATTGTAGCGAAGCGCTCAATGTCTCAATGAAGGATCTTAAAGTTTATTGGGGTGTCGCCAAGTGGTAAGGCACAGGGTTTTGATCCCTGCATACCTAGGTTCGAATCCTAGCACCCCAGCCATTTTCTTGTTGATTCAAGTAAACAGACGGCAGAAGATAACCGGGAAGGATGCGTTCACCGGATCGCTAAAATAATAATTATATCTTTCTGGCTGTCTTCTGCTATGTGTTTAAGTTAACTGATTTAACTAATCGAAGGCTTGTTACACATGTCGACTATGATGCTCTTTACCGGCAATGCTAATCCAGAATTAGCTCTCAATATTGCTACACACCTGCAAATACCTATTGGCCAGGCCACAGTCGGAACTTTCAGCGATGGTGAAACTATGGTTGAAATTCTCGAAAATGTCCGCGGCAAGGATATTTTTGTCATACAATCAACCTGCGCTCCAGCAAATGATAATCTGATGGAGTTGCTAACAATGGCGGATGCCTTACGGCGCTCATCCGCTGGGCGTATCACCGCAGTAGTTCCCTATTTTGGCTATGCCAGGCAGGATAGACGCGTCCGTTCCGCCAGAGTTCCCATCACGGCCAAAGTGGTTGCGGATATGATGGCTTCCGTAGGTATCTGCCGTGTATTGACGGTTGACCTGCACGCTGATCAAATCCAGGGTTTTTTCTACATGCCAGTGGATAACGTCTATTCTACCCCCATACTTCTCGACGATATCAAACAGCAGAATCTAAGTAAATTGATGGTTGTTTCTCCCGATGTGGGTGGTGTAGTTCGTGCCAGAGCGATGGCCAAGCGGCTCAATGATGCGGAGCTATCAATCATTGATAAACGACGAAGTGGTCCTAACAAATCGGAAGTGATGCACATTATCGGTGAACCGAATGGAAAGAACTGTCTCATTATTGATGACATTGTAGATACCGCAGGAACTCTTTGTTCTGCAGCCCTTCAGCTCAAACGTAATGGTGCAATCAGTGTAAGAGCCTATATCACTCATGCTGTGCTTTCCGGTCCCGCAGTGGATAATATTGTCAATTCATCCCTCGATGAAGTTGTAGTTACTGACACTATCCCGCTATCCGAAAAAGCCAAACAATGTCCAAAAATCCGCATAGTCAGTTTGGCCGATATGCTTGCCCAGGCAATCAAGCGTGTCAATGTGGAAGAGTCTGTCAGCTCCATGTTTGCAGATTAAGCCTTCAGTTGGATTGCTTATCAGCATCTGTCATGATGAAAAAACTTATCGAGGCAGATGCACTCATCATCTCATATATTCACATCACTTAAACAACTAATAAAATAATTATTCACTTTAATTTTAAATTAACAGATAATTCTTGAACACTCAGAGTCTGTGGAAATCAGAGCGTTTCTGGATTGACATGATTGATTATCAGTTGGAATTAAAAAAGCTAAATCAACTTATCAAAGATGCTGAAATTGGTGTACTGCCTATTACACAAACGCGGCTTGCCACTCTATATGATACTCGCTCCATGCTCTGCCTGTATCTTTACATTAACCCCTCTACTTCCATTTCTCAAATTCGTAAGCTACCTCTCCCTGCCAACTTTAGTATTGATAAAAGCGACAATGATCCACAAAAGCTTAAGCAACAGTTAGAAATACAAATTAACCGTAATCTTGGAATTTACAGCGATTTGGATTTAGTTAAATACATGCTTCTTCAGCTTCATCCTTTTACCAGCAAAAATCCGGTCTTCGCTGAATTTTTTGAAACATTGGAAAAATATACGGTATTGGAAAATAAAGAACTGGCAGATAATCTTATTTCCTTTGGCAACTACATGGTTGAGTGCTTAAAATCAAATGAGGCCTTTAGCTATGAAGAGCAGCATGTGATCCTGAATCTGGCGCAAATCTGTAAAAATCGTCGTTTTTTTCAGGAGAGGCGCTATTTATGGCCTTTCGAGGAATTACACCCCGATCCTAACGATCTTGAAAGTCCATTCAATGCGAGAAACGTTCGCCCTCCTCTTCACCGCTTGCTACAAGCGGTCAGCTTTTCAATTGTCTATGTTTCGACAGGCTTTGGAGCAGGGCCAGGATTAGGACATACATTACTGCATTTAGGTGAGGATAAGGGTTACGTTCATATTAATGGGCTTTACAATTACCCAATTTACATCAGCGATGCGCATTTTCGCGATTTCTATCTGGATAAGTGGCAAAAAAGAGTGGTTGCTATTCAAAAGGTTCACGTTCCTAATCCGGATGCCGCTATGAACAAATTAGTTCAGCTATGCCAAACAACCTGGCTCTGGGGTGGTCCTTTACATAATTGTTTTCATTTTTGCAAACAAGTGCTTTTGGCAGGAGGCGCTTCTCTGAAAGAGATTGAAGGACTCTGCGTTCCTAACCATCGTGTTCTACAGCAGGCCATAGTTGATTTTTCTCCTCTGGATCTAAGTCAATGGACGCCGCCAGACTATGCACAGTGTCATGAGTCAGATTCCAATCTACAGCTATTTAAATGCAGACCTATTCAGGAGTGGACCATTAATCCTCAGCAAAGAGGAGAACTTGTGGAACAAATGATTACCCATTTAGGTAATCTTTATGTATGGCAAAAGCCCTTGCAGAAAGCTCGCTTAACAGCCAAATTAGAAGCAGTTAATAATGAAATTGAAAAGTCTGTTTCTCCCCCAGAAGGTTCCTTTTCGAAAAGAGAACGAATTATACAAAAGATGGAACAAGTCGACAGATATACTGCAAGGGTAGTGGTTCGCAGCCTGATAGAAAAAATACTTTCAAACAGCTGGCCCTTAAAATTATGGGGCGGCACGGTGATTAATATCGTACCTCCTGAAGGAGGGGAAACGATCCAAAAGACTATTCCCAGAAATATGGCGAAAATGATTTCCATTTATCAAAAGCATCTGCAGAAAGGCAGTGTCGACTATATTAATCTACTCAATGAAATCTGCTTTATTGGATATATGGCCAGCCTTGAAAATAATAATAAATGGACGGCATATAAAGGAAGACATAGTTTGACCAAGGATTTTTACCAGTTGTTTAATCAGATGATTAAAGCGAACACCGATTTTAAGAATCATGCGAAAACGGCTGATACTGAACAATATAAGGGGCTGGAAGCTTAATCAGTAAAGAATGAGAGGGAGATACTTGTGCTTCATCAAGACTACCTTCGTTTTTAAATCTGTAGTCTTGATGAAGCACCTGCATAATCGTGGAATAACATCCGGATCCGGTTGAATGGAGGCGGATGGGATTCTACTGATTAGTCCCGTGTACCTACATATTTGTCATCGAAATAACGGCGCAGCTTGGTTCTTAAAGTACCTCGGCTGATTCCGAGCATTACAGCAGCACGTGATTGATTATATTTACAATGTTCCATAACTGCTTTGAACAATGGTGTTTCAATTTCTTCCAGAACAAATTGATATAGATCAACAGGATCAGTGCCCTTCAGCTCGGAGAAATATTTCTGTACAGATTGAGTCACACATGCTGCCAGTGACGAAGTTGTATCGCCGGCTTCACTACTGATTGTTGTCATTATTATTAACTCCTCCTTAGAAAAACAGCATCTTACCCAATTGGGCAATTCCTGACAAGTATAGGTTTAGTAATTTGCGCTTTAAACGTATGAAAAAGCAGTTTTTTAGCATAATTTTGGATCAAGTTATTGATTTAATTATGAAAAGAGTGATCCGCACAGGGATCACTCTTTAAAAAGATCAAAACTTCAGCATAGCAGGGTTAAATGGCTTGGTATTCACCACAAATTGTCCCTGATTGAGACTCAACTCAATAACATAGTCATTGCCTTGCTGTACTAACAGTCCGGATTGCAGCATAGAGGCAATTTGTTGATCCGTCAGAGAGGCAGCCTGCTGGGTTACGTCAGGGGTTGTTGCCGCAGTAGTAGCGGTTCCGCTCTGTGCCTGAGCATTTTGTATCTGCTGAACAATTTCCTGTTGGGCAGCTTGAGATCCCAAACGTTGCTTGTTAGTTTGAGTCATCAGCTTCTTAAGGATGGGAGCGGGTATTTTCAATTTGCCATTCCCCTGGACCTTTTGCATCACCTCAAAGGGGTTACCCATTTCGCCCTTGGGCAAGCTTACCAGTAGGTTACCTTCAACCGTTCCTTCCGGCATAGCGAAACTCAGTTCAGAAATTTCAAACTCTGCACCACGGGAAAATAACTTGGGTAGATCAGGCAGCATCGCCATGATAGCCTGTTGCTTTTCCTGTTCAGTTCCCTGCTGTGCCTGCTGAACTTGCTGGTTAAGTTTGGCTAGTACATTGGCATCCAGATTTCTTAACGCCACTTCAAAATTACCAGGACCATAGCTCTGATCTTCGATCAGCATTTTGTTCAGAGAGACTTTGAAATGTGAATTGAATAAATCACCATCAATATCGCTGCTGGAATACATGTCCAGGCCATCAAGCTGGAATAGATTGGCTGTATCGGCTTTTACAGATACTGAAGGAAATGAAATGCTGGCGTCACCGAAGTATAAACCGTTATCCGCTTTGTACAGATTGTATTCTGAACTGATTTCACCTACTGTTCCGGTTACTTTAGCGTCTTTTTTAGCAAAGCGCATTCCATCAATTGTGATATCCCCTTTAACCTTGTCAACGTTTGAAGTGATGGTCATTGCACTGTTCATACCCAGCCATTCAAACTCTCCGCCGCCTTGCTGAGCCACCATTTTAAAGGCCGGCACTTCCATTTTTACCCGGCTATTATTTAAATAATTTACAAACAGGCTTAATTTAAGCTCCGGGGCTGTGGAATCAGCTGTAAAGAATTGCTTGAACTGGGCCTGGGCTTCATCAGGCAATGGGATTGCAGTTTGCGCATACCCCAAACCAAAACGAACTCCTTTGTGGAAAATAATCGGGCCATGATACACAGTCAGGGGCATTTGTCCCTGGAAATCCTGGGCGGGAATTGTAACTGTCTGTCCGTCATCGCCTGTTTCTACACGCTCAGGAGCATGAAATTTCCAGTTTAATTTGGCGTCTGACTTAAATAGTCCTCGATGATACTCGGGAATATCAATAAATACATTAGCGGATTTGTTAACAATCGCAGCGTCTTTTTTTATGGTACGTTCGGTCATTACACCCATACCATAATACCCACCAAGGATTAGAGCGGCCAGTATCACCACCACTCCTAAAAGTTTTTTCATTATTATCTCCGTGTGTTAGTCCAACTCATCAGTTACAAAACTGAATAAAAGCTAGGGATAATTAAAACACGAGATTGCCTAACTAGCAAAAGAAATACGATAAAAACCCTTTAATTTGAACAGTCTGTGAAAATTTAAAAAGCTTGCAGGGAGAGATTGATTAATAAGACTGCCTGCTATGTGACGCCTGCATACTCAAGTGTGCAGGCTTGTATCAGACTAGTGCGCTTCACGAACTGGATGGCAGTAAGTTTCTTTAACCAGGAAAGCCAGTATAAGAGCAACAAGGGAGCAAAGCGGTAATATTTTTAATCCTGCCTGAAAATCTGTTAATAATAGATTTTCGAGATTATAGGCCCGTGCACCAGCGGCTTTATCAACCAGCCATCCAACCAATGGCTGCATGCAGGCTCCAACAAAAATTGACGCCATATTGGTGAACGCTATCGCAGTACCCAGCACTTTACCATTCTGAATTTCAGTGGAAACCGCATAAGCAATGGCTACTCCGGTGTTAGTTACTCCAAAAGCGAAAAACAGAAAATAGGCTGTGGAAGTGTTCATATCAGGGATAAAAACAAATAGCGAACTCAGAATCACACCAAAAATTGCTGAGGCAATCATCAAGGGTTTCCGACGTCCTATGCGATCTGAAATCCAGCCGGAAAGAGGTCCGCTAATCCCCCAGCCAATGAAGATTAATCCAGTGGCAAAAGCGGCTGCATGCGCGGATAAGCCTCTTCCATATTGCAAATAAGCCGGACCAATTGCTTCACCAATCACGGCAGTAGGACCGAACAAAAATCCGGCATAAAGCGCATTCAGCCAGGTTTGACGGTGCTTGAGCACTATCATCAAACTTTGAAAAATACTGAGCTGGGAGGCCTGCTTTTTAATTTCCCGGCGGGGAATTCCCGGTTGATCCTGCACAAATTGATAGAGTAATCCAGCGAGAGCAATGAACAGAAAGGCAATGATCAGCATACTATGACGCCAGCCTACATTAGCGACCAGGAAGGACACTGGCGCCTCACCCGCAGCAGCCCCCAGCATTCCCAGAGCCTGCGTTAAACCGGATAATAGACCGAGCATCGCAGGCGGAAACCAGGAAGTGGCCAGTCTTAAAGAACTCACAAAGGCGAAAGCAGCACTAAAACCAATCAGCATACGCCCTAAAGAGGCCACCAGCAGTCCATCAGCCAAACCAAAAACGCAACAACCCAAGGCGGTAATTAAGGACATTACAGTTAATATGCCGCGGATGCTCAGGCGATCAACCGTCAATCCCACTGGAATCTGCATGATGATATAGGGAATGTAAAAAGAGGCGGTCAGAATTCCAAATCCGGCTTCGTTGATGCCAAAATCAATTTGCAGGCTGCGATGCATCACTCCAGGAGCAACACGGGCCATGTAATCTGAGAAGTAAAAAGCGGCAGCTAATCCCCATACCAGCCAGGCAAATGCCAATTGCTTTTTATAACCTATTTTTTCACTTTGAGAGAGGGCGATTTTATTCATATATTCACTGTGGTTGCTAAGTTAGTCCATTAGAATCTATCACGCGATTTCAATCACTAAAACTCATCACTATGATTAAAAAATCAGCAGACTTGAGTTTACATTATACTGAGAACCGGTCATTTTTCAACAATTCTACATAGTGCTCAAAAGCCAGCACAAATTCAAGTTTAAATTACTGATGCAGCCTTTTTATGTACAAATGACTAATGCCAGTCGCGAGGTTCCAGCGGAATAAGAAACCACATGATGAGATATAAAAGAAACGCGGCCCCGCCTAAAAGAAAGAATAACACAAAGGCAAAGCGGACCCAGAATGGATCGACTGCGAAATAAACAGCCAGCCCTCCACAAACACCTGCTATTTTTCTATCTCGTCGTGACCGCCACAGCTTACGGTAAGAAGGTTGAATTGGTTTCATAATAGTCTTCTGATATGAAATTGGATGATGAGTGTAGCAGGCCTGGAAGGCGGAAATAAAGACAGTGTTTAATACGCCCCAGGATTGATTAAATTTATACACCCAATGCAAATATTAGCTTTTTTGGTTACAAGATGTATAATAAGCCCAATTCTAAGCCCGGGACTTAAGAATGGCCCCGGGTTTGTCTTTCAGTTTATGAGGAAATCATGCCTGGTAAAAATCAAAAACCACTTCACCGCTCCCATAAAAAGATTGCTGTAATGGATAGTCTCAGGAAACCCTGGCAAGAATTGCAAGCCCTTTATACTCGCAAACAATACTGTTCGAATACAAAGTCGCCAGAAAGTATTGCCTGCGAAAAAACGATTGCTTCATTAAAACCTGAATCAGTTTCCAAGGCTCTGCCTATTGCTGTGGATAAAATAACGCCTAATCCTTTCCCGCGTAACCAGAAACTTTTTGATTTCTGTAACAACATAGCCCGACAATTACTAGTCAAAAACCCTCTTGGGGATGAGGATATTGCCAATATCTCACGCGCAGTTATTATTGCCAATCAACATCATTTACTGTCCTTTCTCAATGATAGCCCTAGTGGAAGTGAGAGGGATTTTTTATCCTTCGTTTTTTGGAAAATCTGCCGTTTGAAAGGTGTTCAGGATGATGCGCAAACCACAATACTCAAAAATCAATTTAATAAAATCCTTTGGAAAACCTTTGAAGAATTATCTTTTATTAAGGTAGAGATCGATTACTCAACTGTCGCTGAAAAATTACTGATGGACAGACGCAATACAATTGGGGATTATCTGACTGAAGACAAAATCACCGAATATGAAGAAGCAGGTTTTGCAATTCAGAAAGTGAATGTGGTGCCTGAGAAATTTAACCCCAAAATTATCAAAATTGATGCGGAAAGGGAACGGGTTATACTAAATGCGAAGAATATTAGTGAGCAGTCAACGATTGTACTGGATGCCCAGACTAATAAAGTTCTGGCTGTGTTATTAAAAGATGCGATCAATCAACGAGAACAAGATTCAATTTCCGATTCGTTAAAGGAATTACCTACCACTGTATTTGCGGGCGGCTCTGATTTCAATAAGAAAATCAGAAAACAAAATCCCGGTAAAGCAATAGGCAGCGCCAGTTTCGGATACCTGCGCCACTACGCGGGGCAGGCAAATCATCTGGCTCGCCATCAATTTGACAGCAGGCCTATACTCGAAAAATTAAGTCAACTCAGCGACAAGTTGAATCTGCAGTTTAAAATGTTATTACCCGCAACCTTCAGGCAGACTGCAAAGGCAATGATTCCTTTCAAAAAGGCGGGATTAATGCTGACTCCTGATAATATCTATACCACAGTGCAATACAATCGGGGAACAAAGCAGGACTTGCATCGAGACACCGATCCTGCAAACTACAGTGTGATTCTGGGTGTGTCCCTAAAGCCAAACGCAGCAATGGGTGCAGGGACCTGTTTTTTAGAATGGAAAGACCTGGTAACCGGCCAAATTCTTCGTTTTAATCTGAACGACCGCGATGCCTTGATTGCTGATACCGATTATCTACACTGTGTCTATGGCGCGACCCAGGACGCTAAAAAAGCGGATATATCAACTGATCGAGTTTCTTTGGTTTTCTACACCCATAATGTTCTGAAAAGAACCAGAGTATTTTATGGCTATGATTCTGAGACCGAGCACTATCCCATTCCCGAAGAGACCATCATGAAGAACGATCCTCAGGGAGAAAAAATCACGGTACTGGCTCGAGATAGTACTATTGTCTACGATCCCGAGAACCCTGAGCACGAGGATGAAAGAATCAAAACTATCAGCAAAACAACATGGTACAAGAGAAGACGAGCAAAAAAAGCTAATGAGAAGCATGAGGCCGCTGTTGAATCGGCAGAAGTGCTCTCCTCCCTTTGCGAAAAAGCGGAAGATCTGGCTCCATCAGACGAAGAACGCTCTACCGTGATGAGCACGGTTTGTAACGCTACCGATGAAGATGAAGAATCTCCAGACTTTTTCAGCGCAGCAAAACGACGCCGTAAAGATAAAGAACCCGAGCTGGAATATCGGGATATTTCAACAACTCCCGAGTGCTCCGATGACGAAATGGAAGACCTGATGGAGACTTGCTCTCAAACGCTTGCAGAACTTTCAGCAAGCCAGAATAAGCCCACTCTCAGCACGAACCTGCCGGCAACCCGTAGACAAAGGGGCATTGTTTCGACAAGCTACAGCGGTATCAATCACAATACAAACTTCCCAGCGACCCGCCGGCAGAGAGGTATGACGTCAGTAAGCTACCCCGGTATGTTCTTCCATGAACAAATACCTGCTCAAGCTAGTACGAGTACGGCAGCCCCTGCCATTGAGTCAAGTGGCTTAAAATTGTAGAGTCATTCATGAGACGAGAGCTAATCCAGAGTGCGGACGGCGACTCTGGATTGCGTTGTTGCATAAATGATATAGCTGTTCAAAGTGTCTTTGCGAGCGTCAGCGAAACAATCCAGATCCTTACTTTGTTCAAGATTCGATTTGGATTGCTTCACTCCGTTCGCAAAGACGAGAGGTTTTCTATTGAGGCAACCATGCCGCTCTGGAATTGAAATATGAGCATCACTTGGAATTACTTTGTTCTTCCAGCCCTTCCTCAATAATCGAAAGTCCAATTTCCAAATCGCTCACTTGAGTAGTCAATGGCATCAACAGACGAATTACATTCCCATAGGTTCCGCAGCCAAGCACCACCAATCCACGTTCCAGGCAAAAACGTGCTAAAAGAGCCGTCGCTTCCTTGTCAGGCAACTTACCCGCCTTGTCCTTCACCAGTTCAATGGCTCGCATAACTCCCAGACCGCGAACATCGCCGACAATAGGGTATTTTTCTTTGAACTCTCCGAGTCTTTGCTCAAGTACCGCAGCGAGAGCTGCGACATTAGCTAAAATATTGCCCTCTTCAAATAACTTGAACACCTCAAGCGCCGCAGCGCAGCTCAAGGGGTTTCCTCCAAAGGTTCCCCCTAAGCCGCCCTCCATAGCGGCGTCCATCATTTCAGAGCGTCCGGTTACTGCGGCGATAACCGTTCCGCCGCCTAAGCCCTTGGCGGTGACCGTGAGATCAGCCATTACGCCCAAGGTGTCCATAGCGAACAGCTTGCCGGTTCGTCCAAATCCTGACTGAATTTCATCCGCAATTAAAATGATCTGGTTTGCTGTGCAGAATTCGCGAAGTTTACTGAGGTAGGATGCGGGAAACTGCAGAAAGCCTCCCTCGCCAAGAACAGGCTCAAGAATCACCGCAGCCACATTCTCCAGGCCTACACGAAAATTGACCAATTCAACAAAATCTTCAAAGGCTTCTTCCGAGCAATGCTGCCCACACCAGCGATATTCATAGGGAAAGGGAGCCCGATGAACCTCTGAGAGAAAGGGGCCAAATCCATGCTTGTACGGTTTATTTTTTGCGGTCAGCGCCATTGCCATATAAGTACGCCCATGATAGGCATGATCAAAACAAATGATGGCTTGCTTTCCACTATAAGCACGGGCAATTTTGACGGCATTTTCAACGGCTTCCGCGCCTGAATTCAAAAGTAATGACTTTTTTTTAAACTCCCCTGGCACATGGTGATTCAGCTTCTCACAGACTCTGATATACCCCTCATAAGGAAGAATATTGAAACTGGTATGCATGAATTTTTCTGACTGCTGTTTAACGGCCTTCACCAGAGAATCAGGGCAATGGCCCGTGTTGACCACTCCAATTCCAGAAGAGAAGTCCAGAAACACATTGCCATCAACATCTTCCACAAAAGAACCCTTTGCCCTTTCCACAAAAACAGGCGTTGCGTGAAAGGGTCCACGTGCGACATGCTCACGGCGCTCTTCCATTAATTGCAGCGATCTTGGACCCGGGATTGACGTTTTAATTCTGATTTCGTTCATTCATACCATCCAATGGGGGTTTCATCGAGATTGATGTTGACCTGCTTCACTTCGAGATAACTTTCAATGCCATACAAACCCAGCTCGCGCCCTGAGCCACTTTGCTTATAACCACCCCAGGGCATTTCATTATAGGTCGGGTGGTAATGATTAACCCATAAAATTCCTGCCCGCAATTGCGATGTGACTCGATGCGCCCGCGTCAGATTATTGGTCCAGACAGCAGCAGCCAAACCATAGTTTGTATCGTTAGCAATCTGAATGGCTTCTTCCTCTGTATCAAAGGGAATCACCACGAGAACCGGGCCAAAAATCTCCTCTTTTGCGATACGCATACTGGGGTTTACTTCATCAAAAATGGTAGGCTCGAGAAAATTCCCTTTTGCAAACTCCTCAGCTTGCGGTCTTTTCCCGCCACAGAGAAGTTTTGCACCTTCCTCTATACCAATCTGAATATAGTTTTCAACTTTCTGCCGGTGTGCGCTGGATACCAGCGGGCCCATTTTAACACCAGCACTTAGACCATGTCCGAGTTTAATGTTTGGAATTTTTTTCAGCATTCCTTCAAGCAATGCCTTGTGAATAGAGCGCTCTACTATCAAACGGGAACCGGCGGAACATACTTCTCCCTGATTGGCAAAAGCAGCAAAAAGAGCACCATCAATTGCCATTTCCAGATCACAGTCAGCAAACACAATATTGGGATTTTTTCCTCCCAGCTCGAGAGAGATTTTCTTAAGGTTTCCGGTTGCCGCCTGCATAATTTTTTTGCCGGTAGCGGTTCCACCAGTAAACGCGATTTTATCGACCAAGGGATTGCTGCTTAGCTCCTCGCCTACCCCCGCTCCGGGTCCTGTTATCAGATTGACAACGCCGGGGGGAAATCCACATTGATCAATTAGTTCAAATAATTCCAGCGCGGTTATAGGAGTTAATTCCGAGGGTTTCAGTATCACGGTGTTCCCCGCCGCTAAAGCAGGCGCCAGTTTCCATGCAGCCATTAACAGGGGGAAATTCCAGGGGATAATTTGCCCGCATACGCCAATTGGTTCGCGCACTACATAACTGAATGAATTGGCGGGAACCGACATGGTTTCGCCATGAATTTTGGTAGTGAGCCCGGCATAGAACTCAAAACAGTTAGCCGCATCAGCTACATCGTACTCCGCTTCCGCCAGTGGTTTTCCGCAGTTTTGGGTTTCAAGCTCAGCCAGTCTGGCGGCATTATCCCGAATTAAATCAGCTAGCTTAAATAAGAGTTTACCGCGATCAAGAGCAGATACTTTTCGCCATTCGCCCTGATCAAAGGCTTCGCGCGCAGCCACAATGGCGAGCAGGGCATCTTCTTTACTGCTTTCCGGCACTTTGGCAATTAAATCACCATTACCGGGATCAATAATATCGCGGGTCGCTCCATTTTTTGCCTCGGTAAACTCCCCATTGATATACATTCTATAGGTTTTCATGTCTTAAGCCCCATCTTTCAGTCCATTTTCTATGGAAAGCATTAATTTTACTGTTTTTATTCAAGTATATTACATCCCATTCAATTTATATTAGAATCAAAAATAATATATTTGTTTAAATTTTGCTTATTTTAGCTTAATATTACCCCCTTTGAATGAATGATTATTAAGAGGTTGTCTGTATGCGCCTTACGCCGTTACATGAGTATCACATTTTAATGGCTATGATTGAATTTGCTAAACAGTGCTGTTCTCCAGAAGAGATAACAAGCCTTATCGACAAATCAGAAATAAAAAACGTGTTGCTGCTCATGCAAAATTCTGAGAAACATAATGAGCTTTTCAAAAGTCAAACGGTGCGCACTAAGCGTATTTTATTCGCCCTGCTTTATCAGATTTTTCAAATTTCACCGGAAATTCTCGATTTCGGAACTTTTTTCACTGATAAAAACCTGGAAAAAGTGCTCAAGGGAAAATCTACAAAAGAAGGTACGGAGCTAATCCAGAAGTATGTGAATACCAGACTGGGAGAAGCCACTGGCATAAACCATAGCCAAACGAGCGAACCAAGCTCTCCAAGAGGACAGTTTACAACGCCGTTCACGCTTTATAACTCATGCCCCAAGTCGCCTCCTTTGTCGCATAGAACAGGGGTAAACCCGGAGAAAAATATTATTGAAATGCTTTCCAGGAAGGGATTCACCACCATCGAAGACTTTTTTGAGGGCTTATTTTCCATCGATAAGAAAAAAACGGCCGAGTTTATTTTAAATTTAGCGCGCAGAAAAGATAAAGTATTTACACAGGCCTTTGAAATATTTCAGCATGCTGAGGGACAAACTCGCCCAATTTCAGAAATTCTGGCGGATCAACTGTCAGATGATGAAATGTTGACTGTATATAAACACTTATTGCGATATGAAGACTTAATGACATGGTGTCGCGGGAATAACTTACTTGCCCAATTGCTTCAGCTGCGATTAGGCAAAGAAGAGCACGCAGGATTTAGACAATTTATTCTGGAACAGACTTCGACTTTGACCTCGTTTTTCAGAAACTTAAATATCAATGAAAAGACCTATTCCGTCGGAAGAGCAGATTTTCAGGCATCTCCAGAGGCAATCGAGTCCCTGCAGCAGCAATTTAAAATAGTAATGGAAAACATACTTTCTCCTGCTCGATTCCCATCAGTAATTCAGGAATTTTTAAAACTGGCTTATTTTGATCTTCGCCAGAAGGATTCTGATCTGGCAAACAGCCAGCGCATTTTCCTGGCATTCATTTTATTGCGTTTTATTAATCCTGTTATTTTTTGGGAAAAGATGAACACTGATAATTCATCTCTGAAAATTTATCTGAGTATTCTTTATAATGCCATCCAGTCAATTTCCTCGCCAAGTTCCGATAAAGAACCCATTCAAGGGGAGCGAAATGTGCAAATAGAAGTGTTTGATCCGGTTACTCGCGATGAAAATTATAGAAAAATGGTATATCAGCAGATCTTCACAGGTCTTCAACTGGAAACGGATGCTCAGACTCAGGGCCATTTGACAAATCCCGCCGAGCAAGCCGGAACTGAGAATCATAGCCTTGAGATACTGGGTAAATTAGTCGATGATTTTTTTGGTTTAAAACTTAAAGACAATGGCCATATAGAACCTCGTTCAGAAGGCCGGCGCAAAGCTCAATCGATATTCAAAACCTTGCCAGCCATTTTACCTGACGACTCAAGTACGGCCCCTACGAGCTCCATGTAAAATGCAATAAGCTGTATTATTCTTGTCGTCTTTGCGAATAAAGTGAAGTGTTGGATTGCTTCGCTGGCGCTCGCAAAGACAGCTTCTTAAAACGTAGGGATCGGGATTAAAACCTTAAGTCAGCGCCTTATAGGGGTTAAGCAAATACCCTGTTAATCGAAAGGCTCACCGCTTGGGTACTCAGACGCTGGTTTGTATTAAACGATAAAAGCCCGCCATTGAAACCCTCGTTTATTTCAGGAGAAAACGATATCACATGGTTTTGCTTATAGGTCTCTGTTTTTGAGTAGGTGTAATTAAGCATTAAAAACCAGGAAGGGTTGAGGAAATACGCAACGCCTGCCTGAACAGCGCCGCCCCACAGCCATTTCTCATCAGAAAATCCATTCAGATTACCAATATAATAACCTGACTGCGTATCCGAGCTTCTGTATACACTATGCTCAACCTTTTGCAAGGAAGGACCTGCGCCCACATATAGAAAGCTATTTTTAAAGGAATGACCGATAAATACTGGCAGCATCCATTGATTATTCATTCTGGTTTTAAAGCCTTCCACCTGTAGCTCATTGCTCACCGCTTCGACAGGATTAAAAAAATGAATCGATGCCGCGTTGTGAGTCACATTTAACCTTGAATTGTGATATGTCAACTCAAGCCCCCACAACCAACCGCTGTCAGCGAATGCTTTGAAATAACCCACTTGCGCCATAGGAATCAATCGATCCTCTGACTCAGAGTAGCTATTTCTTGCCCCTGAATAGATTCCCAAGGGCGGAAAGCCGCTAATCACGTTCAATTGGGAAGAGTCACTGGATTTGACTCGCAATGCCTCATAAGCTCCGCCAATGCCGATGAACAATCCCCCGACATGCGGCGTTGCAACCTCACCCATACTGCCTGCAATCGCTGCCGGCATAAAAAGAGTTAATGCCAACAGGCTAACACCATTGTACTTCATATCAATCGCCGCCTTAGTAATAACAGTTATTCAAGTTATCATTGGGACAATTACAGCTTCCAGAGAAAGTAATATGTCCATTTACAATCGATTGCACCGTACTGGTACAGGACGGAGTTCCTCTAATGGTAATTGTCGCGCCAGGAAATACCAGATATTGAGGCCAGGTCGCATCTGAAGGCCCTGGTTGTCCGTTACTGCTTGCAGTAATGGTTGAAACCGCTCCGGTGGAAGGATTGGTTCCTCTGATGACCAACGTATAGGGATGGGCAAAGCCTACGATAGTTAACAGGCTGCCGCTGGAAAAACCCTGACAGCCCTTGTTCGCTACCATGCTGTTGACGGGTACTAAACCTGCCGCTTTCTGGAAACAGTTTGAATCAAAAAGCCCGTAATGCCCCTCAGCTGAAGTACTGCCTTTATTTGGCTCGTCGTAGGCTTCAAATGCAAGGACAGCAATGGGATAACCGGAAAAGGCAACAAAATTCGCAGCACTCGCCTGATAGAGAGCCTGATAATACGTGACTGCATTGGCCACACTGGGAAGACATGGTCCAGGAGAGTTACAGGCGTATTCACCAGTAGAACCGGCTGTTGCCCAGCCTGTTTCAGCAGACATCAGTACTCTTCCCGGCGTGTAAA
Source organism: Legionella quinlivanii (assembly GCF_900461555.1). Lineage (NCBI taxonomy): Bacteria > Pseudomonadati > Pseudomonadota > Gammaproteobacteria > Legionellales > Legionellaceae > Legionella > Legionella quinlivanii. The sequence continues at coordinate 3,155,221 of NZ_UGOX01000001.1, forward strand.
AGGGCTGCTGTGCAGCTGCCGGCAAAGCGGGAGGATTAGCCGAGCCTACTACCCGAAGATAATCCCATGCCAATGAGTTCTGTGCTTGATTCTGAGAGCTCAGGGGCGGCGTCCAGACAGCAGTTGCCGGAGGAACTCCCCATTGGAAAGGATAGGGATCAAAAGCCAGTGGAGCCGTTGGCGAATAGCTGTTGACCAGGGTAATCATGTCATTCGTAATTTGCACACTGGGAGTAACCAGATTACCGCTAATTAAAGCTGAGCTGACCGGAGTGCTAAGGCCTGCTGCGCCCAGAGTAGACTGCAGCGCCGCTACCGCAGACGTCAGATAAGTGACATTAGATGTCACTGGATTGTTACAAGGCGGAATAACATTGCCTGCCTCACAATAATTTTCATGGCCTGCGAATACTAAAATCACTGTATCATTAAAAACCGCCTGTCCAACCCGCGCAATCACCGCATTCAGGGTTGCCTGCGCACAGGGAATGTATCCCTGACCTGCTGAAGGAATTGGACATCCATTCACCGGTGAATCGGCAGGCTGCTGCGGAATCACCGCTTCATAAATAACTTTCATCCCCAGGGCATTCGCCTGCTTGATGATTTCTGCCCAGGAATAGACTGTGGTCTGATAGGAACGGACCGTATAGAATCCGGCTTCCCGCAATTGCAGCAGTTCAGCATAGACATTGCTAATAGGAGCACCCGTTCCATCGTTGCCGACAATAAATACATCATGATTATTCTGAGCGACATTACCGGCATAATGATTAGGTTGATAATCAACCCCTACCAGATGATTAAAATTATAAGCAGCGTGGCTTGAAGCGGAATAAAACAGAAAAAACGCTGGTAATTTCTTTAGTGCAGACAGCATTTTGATCATCCCTGTACTGAGTAAAAACTTAAAGGCGCTGTACTTTAACACGAAAATTCGTAAAAAATACAATAAGATTTTTGCTTAGCTTTCAAACGTGAAGGCGTAAAAGCGCAGATGAGGAGTAAGCGCCTTAATCGTCACAATGCCCTCCTGTGCTTTCTGATGATTGAGAAGCTGATAAAGCCTGGCTTCGGAGATAAAAATTTCCGATTTCTGGTGCTGATTATTAATGACTTCAATCTTTCCTGTTTGCTTTGAAGAATTCTCAACGACAAGGAATACTTTTTTCGCCTGATAGTGTAAGGTTAGCTGGCTGCCTCCATCGTCATTTTCAATGTATTGTGGAGTCATTTGCCAATGGCCGATTAACTGCCAATAATGCAGGGGGAGTGCTCCTGAGCGGCTTTCCCGATCGGCTCTGGCAGAACCCAGATAGGTTTCTGGTGTTTGATTTACAGCGATAGGTACGTTAAATTCTGATGCTTCTTTTTTATTAAGACCCAACAGATAACGAATATTATTTTCAATGACATCATATTCCCCTTCACCAAAGTTAATATATACCACTTCTCCTTGCTGATTAATCAGGTAATGAGCAGGCCAATAATGATTATTGAAATTCTGCCAGGTTAATAATTGATTATCTAATGCGACAGGATACGTTAATCCAAATTTCCTGACCGCCTCTATCACGTTTCTAAGCTGCTGTTCAAACCCAAACTCCGGCGCATGAATACCGATAACAACCAACCCCTCTTTGTTATATTTTTGATACCAGTTTTCTATATAGGGCAAGGTCCGTATGCAATTGATACAGGAATAGGTCCAGAAATCCACTAAAACCACCTTTCCTTTCAGCGATTCCAGAGTCACTGCGGGCGAATTTATCCAATGACTTACCCCCACTATCTGTGGTGCGGGATACGACACTGGCAAAGCATTTATTAATTCATTTTTCGTCACCTGTCCTGGATTGCTTTCTTCTTTGACAGAAGTCCACTGACCGATATTAACTCCTGATAAACCCAGTAAAGCGAAGCTGATAACCAGTACTCCCATGCTGCGCTTGATTAGAAGAGTATGACGATTAATTGCCTTAAGATTATGACTAAAATATCGCCCAAAATAGCCGACCACTAGTAAAGGTATTGCCGTACCAACACTAAATGCCACAACAGTCAAAACAGCTTGCCAGTTTGTTTGTGCCTGGATAATCTGAACCAGGGCGATCGCTAAAATAGGACCCGCACAGGGCGTCCATATTAATCCCAGCAAACTACCCATAACAAAGGCTCCGCCAGGCTGTTCTAAAAACCGTGCTTTGCTAAGCTGCTGCGCTTGATTGGCTAATCGATTGGTGTAGCGGGCAAATTGTTCCTCCAGGAGGGGTACAAGCATGATAAATCCCAGTATAAGCAGCAGTAAATAAGCAAACCACTGGATTTGATCCAGATGAACGCCTGTTGCAAACAGTAATTGCCTTGAAAGCAGAGAGAAGAAACTGAAGCTTAAAATGAAACCTGAAACAATCTGCAGGGGACGCAATTTTCCCCCTGTAAGAGAGGCGGCAAACATGAAGGGTAAGATCGGTAAAATACAGGGAGAAAAGGCAAGCCCTATCCCTTCAAAAAATGCGAGTGCGGTTTGGACAAGATTCATTTTAATATCTAATGTTAATTGCTTATTCCTTTTTCGCAATTTAGTATGGCGTTTTCTAATTATAGACAGTTAACGCACAGTCAGGTGCTCCATTCGGAGCAAGCCTGAGCTGATTTTCTATTAATACTGCTTGAAAAACTCCAATTGTTCTTTTAATACAAAAGGTGCTGCATCGACATGATCCTGGGACTCACTGACCGATTTAATGTACACAAAATCACTTAACTTGCGAAAAACATCATAGGCAATTTCCGCCCCATGATACGGAACATCCTTATCCCCTTTTGTACCCACGAGCAGCAAAGGTGCGGTGGGCGTGAAATCATAATGATTGAACAGTTGTTTAAGCTTTTCGGAGTTGGTGTCACGTTGGTTAAGAATTGCATCAAAAAACGCGGGCTGAAGAAGCTTTACCGGATCTTTTGGCAGGGTATCCAGAATTTCTTCATTACTGTGTTTACCATCAAATAATTCAGGAACGAGAGTGTTGTAAGGAGGGATAAAAATTTCGTCCAAACTGGTCCAGTAATGTTTGTAGTAATGTAAGGAATAAAAGAAATAAGCCATATACGCACTGGCTCGCGGACCTGGCCGCAAAAGAATAAAGCGTATTGTTTCTTCCCAGTCATAGGGAGCAGAGCCCAAGGCAACCGCGCTGATGGGCAGATTGCTATACTCTTTTGCCAAGAGCTTAAACATCACCAGCGTTGAAAATCCGCCTTCAGAGTAACCGGTCAGATAGAGCTTTTCATTGAGAGAATAATTCAGTTGCGCCGCTAATTGCTTCGCAGCTAACAACATATCTACACTGCTGCCAGCCAGCGTTTCAGGCTGTACATAGGGATGAAGCGGCAGCTCATTATCCCCCAGTCCAAGATAATCCGGCATTACGGTCATGTAGCCGCCGTGACTACCGAAAGCCGCTAAAATCATGTAACTCTTTTCCATGCTCCGCGAAGGAACATCATCACGATTAAACCGCGTACCATGCTGATAACTGACTACACTCACCGCTTTATCCGCAACAATCGGCATAGCAACCAGACCGGAGGCGATAGTTACCCTGCCATCGGGATCGAGGGTTTTATAATGGATTGAGTAAAGATTCAAATCGTAATTAGCCTCCAGCGTATCAAGAGGCACTGTTTTCTGCAGCACTAAACGGGCCGCACTCTGAGGAAACATTCCCAAATATGCATGATCCACAAGCTGGCCTTTTTCCGTTTCCAGAACACTGGCATTGCCATGGAAACTAAAAATACAGAAAGCCACACTCAACATCCTTTTTACCCAGTGCCTTAGTGACATTGCTAATCCTTTTAGAAAAAAGGCAAATGATGGCATTTTCATCTTTGGAAATCAAAGGTTATGAAGATCGATGATACGTCGTAAGCGTAGGTTGGGCGCGTCGCCCAACATTTCCTTTACTTTGCTTACTATAATCAAGCTGGCTTATTCGAGCATTGGGAAATTTGTAAATATGGCGTCCTTTTGTTTAATTTGATTAAAACTTCCTGCAAAATTAGGGGCTTTATAAATCAATATCCAGAACGCAATTTTCTATACTAAGTTCCCCATCTCTAAACTTGGTTAAATAGGAAGTCACATTGCTATCAAATGCCGGGTTTAATCTAAAACGAATCACAAGGGTGTTATCGCCTTCTTTGACAAGTCCAGTGTTTGATTTGCTATCATTGATTTGAGTTAAAAGATATGAATATTTAGCATATCCATCATCACGAGCCACCAGAATATTTTCAGATTCTGCCCGGATCTGACATACCGCTTTATATTGTATTCCACTCAATGCATATCCAAGCTGAACAGGAGTTTGCTTGGGGGCCTTTTCAATGGCGGCGGCATACACGGTGCCAGCAACTGACAAAGTTAAACTGGAAATTAAAAGTGCACTTCTTAAAAACATTTTTTTTCCTCATTTGAACTGGAATTTATCCAAGTGACCAATCGATGCCCGATTGTACAAAAAATGTCTATTGCTGTCAAAGCGGCTGTTTTTTTACCGAAACAAGGAAAAACACCCCGATTGCTCAACTATTAAACATGCTCTATGCTAATAAGGTAATCCCTTCATTTGGAGAGATCCATGTCCAAAAAACACCATTCCAAAGAATCCAAAAAGCTGGCAGATAAGCATCTGGAAAAATTATCTGGAGGCGTCTCTGACAGCAGAAGAAAAACCCATACTCCAAGCGGTCTGCACAGAAGAAGTAAGAAATAGCAGAACCTGGCCCTTTTTCTCTTATTAATCAGCGTGGATAAACCGCTTTTTCGTCCGACTCAGGCTCAGCGCTTAAAATGTCCGTCACATCAACCAAGGGTTCCTGGAAACCAAAAAAATGAAATCGAGAGCGCGCAGTTTTTTTTAGCTCTGGATGAAGCTGCTGAATAGTCCTTGCCTGTTGCGTAAAAGAATGAGCCAGTTTATAGCTATCAATCGCTTTTTTGTCACCCTGGTTATGACATGCCAGATAATCCTCAGATAACTTGCCCTGTAATAATAATTCAAGCAACTCAGGATATACATCGGGATGGTCAGCGCTAATACTATGCTTGCTGTTGAAATCAATTTTGCTTAATGATTCAGGCAATTGCTCATATAATAAATCGGCATTAATCCGAGGCTCAGCGACATAATCTCTCGAGCCGGAAATACAATAAATCGGCAACGATTGATACAGCTCTTTATTCGCTGCAATTTTATCTAACAAATTGAACTGATTAAAATGATGACTAAAAAAGTAATTCAGTACCTCTAAAGAACAGCCCGTGAGTGCGTCATACATTCCCGCATAAGAGGAGGAAACCCAACTTAAACCCCATAAAATACCTCGAGCCAAATCAGGATGGCTCATCATCATTTGGCCAACCCAACTTTCCTTCATGGTTTCATACTCATCTGCATATAAAGGGGCTAGACCACAGGCAATATGTTGTTGATAGTCCAGTGCGTTTTTAATTGTTCCAGTCATTAGCGCATTGACGGATTGTTTTAACTCTTCAAAATCCGCACGATTATAATAATTTTTTTCCACATACGCGGCGCTTTGATTAATCGCTTCGTGGCTAATCGGGCCTACAATAGAAATAAGCTGATTTAATTGAATAGCTGAATCCGGATTATTTATCCATTGAGGCCGACAGGGAGGCATTGACATGGCAGTCATACTTCCGAATGAACGTCCCATTAAGCGTAAATCCATGCGCGAAAGATTTAATTTTTCCTGCACGGCCTCAACGACCTGCGCCGCAATTTCAGCATAATTTTCAACGGTGAATTCAGTTTCAAACTCTTTAGCCCTATCACTCTGGCCGCAGTGCAAGGGATCAAATAATATATAATGACAAGGAGTATGGCCAGCCTCTTTACTGGCTTTCGTCAGGCTTTCTGCCAATTCCTCCATAGCAACATGAGTAAACCCTGGCCCGCCGGGAATCAGCAAAACATAGGGCGCATCATCTGCTTCGTCACCAGTAACCTGACAATAAATCTCATAACCTTGCTTAATTTTTAATTTTTCTTTGAGTAGATAATTTGTCATTTTTTTCCTTAAAAATACTCAGCGTGTTCGATTAAATCATACTCTTATCAGAAATCGAAAGATCTTGAATACTATCAGGCGTCCCATACTCCATCAAAATGCAGTATAGAACATGGGAGTGTTATTTTAGCATTGGAGAGGGTAACTCAGACTCAGGGGTATTTTCTTGTTCAAATTTTTGAAGTCTCTGTTCATATTTTTCAATCTTCATTTTCAGAATTTCCATTTGAACACAGTAGTAGTTAATCTGCGCTTCACAGCGCTCTACTTCTTTATTTGAACCAAGATCTTTAAGTTGAATAAGCTCTTCTTTCAGGCCATCTAATTTGGTTTTGCAATCCTCAAGTTCCGTCTTATGGTCATCTATTATTCCACATAGAATAGAGATATTCTTTTCTGTTAATAGCTTGTTTTGCTTTTGCAACTCATCTCTGGCAGCTATAGCCTCTGATAATGCTTTAGGATCCAGAGGAGTCTTGATATCATAAAATTTAAACATAATTCGCTCTTATTGGTAATTTGAAAGCCATTCTAGCATATTTAAAATCATTCCTGGAAGTTGATTAACTTACGATATCTAGCTAAACCTTAGCGTCCAAAAACGAAGCATACTGAGATTTTAGAAATATTTAAAGGCAGCGCTCTGGGGAGAAGCAAGTACTTCTATACAATTAGTGTCATAGCGAGTCTCTATATACTCGTGTTTCCCAAACCATTCTGCAGGTAAGTGACTGTAATCATACTCCGACACTTTTAAACCCAGGTGATATTTGTATCCGTTCACAGAAAGCTCTCTCGAATTAAGCAGCTCTATTAATGGCGTCGATAATTGATCGCTCTGGCCTCCCATTCCTTCTTGTAATATAGAGTGCAATTGAGACTCGTACTGCTCTGGACATTCCTGATGGATCCTCCACAAGCAATTACTTTCAGCCTGGTAAATTTCTTCAATCAAAAAACAGCTTAGATTCAGAGAGTGGTTGAAGTTATATTCGGAAAAAAGTGTCATGGCCTGACCAGTCAACAAAAAAATCTTTGCTATGTCATTTTCATTTAAAAATGTCAGATAAGCCATCAAATCATTTCGGGAATTGAAAAGTTCAAAAACTTTACTTAAACAAAAGCGATTAATTGAATAGAGATCCCCATATATAATCGCATCGCTTTTATCGATTGTAATTGTAAAAGGATTGCCTGATAAGGAAACAGTTACTTCTAGTTTAGGATTGTCGCGCTCCTTTTTACGTACATCTATCGTCAAATCGGAATTAATCTTCAGACGCCTTGAGAAAGGAGGGGCAAAAAAGTCAAAGAGCTTAAAAAATTGATTATATTTTCCTGGGCATAGTACTTTTTGAAGATTAATAGTTAATCGGAGTAAATCCCGTCTGATTCTCTTGTTTCTTATCAGGGCTACATCATCCACAAGTGCGGGGCATAAACAAATGACGCTGCCATCGCCATTTACCACATCACCAGTATTCAATGCATTTTTTTCAAACGAAATCCCCTTCTCTTGAATGATGTGATTACCCAAAAGCAGCTTATTCCGGATTATGCTCTGCAGATTCGACAAGGTCGTCCAATGATATACCTTGTGATTTATGATCGCTAGCTGCTCTGTGAGTCTTAGCAATACTCGCCGTACAACTGAAGGCATATCTTGTGGAAAAACAATATGCTCACCTCTTTGCGCCTGCTTCATGAATATCTCTGCATGCTGTTTTTCTCTTAATTTGCTGAATTTGAAAGGGCCCTCTATAAGATCCTGTACAACTGAAAAAAAACTGATTTTGCAGGGTTTTAGATAATGATCTATCTGCTGTTGCGTAAGAGGGCTATATCCGTATTGTTGAAGAATAGTTAACCAGTCCGTTTGCTTGTTTAAATAGAAATCATCCAATACCGTTAATTGTAGTTTTTTTAAATCAAGGTCAAATTCACTATCACTGTATTCTTTACTTGGATCCGCACAAAAAGCCTGATACCTGCGAACCTGAGGTAAAACACTATCCAGTACATTCCTGGCTGTTTCGCGATTAACTTTTTCAGATGAGCAATCAAATATAAGTTTTTTTAGATCGGGAAGTGGGGGTGGAGTAAACATGCACTAATTTGGTATAACAGAAATTAACCATTATAACAAAAGAACCGCGATATCAAAAACGGGGTGAAGGTGAGTTATTGATCTCTTTTCTACTTGTTTTATAGCTGCGAGAAGCGATAAAAATGACATCTCTCTTAATTGAATTTAAATAACCAAGGCATTTTTATGTGGCGTTTTTTTCATAGATCATTATCTCCTGGGTTTAAAACAAATTTAAACCTGGCTCGGCATTACCACTCGGTTCGATCCACCAGTATTTCTGGCAATGTATTAATTGCAACCAGCAACAATAAGAACTCTGTTTTTGAAAATGTGCAACAATTGATTCAAGCCATTCCGATAAAAATGCATGGACACACTTTACGCGTTATCATTTTAGATCCCACAATTGCCTCTCCTTCTGGAGAAGTTAATCCTTTTTCCCCACAAACCCATATCGCTACTGCTTTGTGTGTGGTGGATAAGCATATTCGGATAATTGATAAAACTCAGATTGCATGATTTTTGATCGCAGTACCTTGCTACTCCAGGGCGATGCGAAAGATGAACATTTAAACATCATCTACAAGCAGCAGGCTTTTCAGGCCAGGGCCCTCTTTCGCCCCTCTTTGGTAACCTATGCCTGGATGCTATCCAACACTTTAAATGTAGACGGTCTGCGTTTTTTTGCCTTTTTAAATGCTGAACGAAGTATTGAGCTAGAGATTCAGCATCTGACACAGCTGCAATCAAGCTGGAAATATAAATATGCAAAATATAACCGAATGTCAGCTAACTGCGGCCACCCAGTGCTCGAGGCGTTGACCAATTCACCGAGTCGTTACGGTTTAACTCCTCAAGAAGTATTTTGCCAGGCCTTCCTTTATCACAGCGCTTATGAAAATAAGCCCACAGTGGAAAAAGAATTATCGGATTTTGGTGTCAAAAAAAATCCGATGGAGGGAGGCATTGATTATCTCAGTGAATCAGTTAGCGTAGCCTCTTTAAGATAAAAATCTATGATCAACTTCAAACATCGCCACTACGATAATTAAAACCACTAAACCCAGTGTGCGACGAAAGTAATTCACTCCACTGGTTATTTCCAACCATGCCCATGTAAAGATAAAACCAAATCGGAGCATGTTAAAAATATGATGCACTCCTGGTTGATTGCTGCTCCATAAAAAATCCAGTATTGCGAATACAAACCACAGAATTAACGGCCAATTAGGGAACTGAAATATCACAATTCGATTTTGTCTGTCTCTAAAAAAATCAAGGAATTTATACATGTCTCTCTTACTCAATAAATAGGCGAGGATGAAAATATCTATTTAAGCATACGAAACCGTTGTTGCGTATCCTTCCCTTACAATTGTCTGAGTAGATTATAAATGGATTGGCAGTATGGCTATTATTTTTTCATGTTGTTTATCTAATTGAGCTTATCTATAATGCTGTTTTTTCCTAATCATTAATCAAATTCAATAGTGGAATATTTTTAGGCAAGTAATAATGATAATTGAAAAAGCCATTTTGTTTCGATATAAGAAAAACGCTACAACAGATGATCCAGATATCGATTTATTATTTGATGTGATCTCACAGTATATTAAGGAAATGAATTGGATATATGAAGGCCTTGCCTCTCAACAAGAAATTCACAAATTACGGGAACAAAGAAAACTCAAAGTTAACTGTTTTATGCTAACTAATTTTTTTATTCACATGTCAAAACAAATTGGGATTTCTCCTGATGAGTGTTTTCCAGTGACTATTCCTAATTTTGTTAGCACTACAAATGATCTCTATATTCAGGGATCCTACAAACCCTTTGATCCAACATATTGTGCTAACAGTGATGGACTTTATGAATTTGATGTTCATTGTATCGCAATGGTCAACCATGCATGTTTTGACCTCCTGCTACAAGCAAAATATCCTTTAGTTAATGATGGAGCGGATATTTATTCTTCTCTGAGTTTAACTATGGGCAATGATCAACTTGCTGATTTTAAATTATCGCTGCCTTATTTAACAGATATAGATGAGAAATGTCCTTTAACTGGCTGGACTTTGCTACATCAGGCTTTAAACCAAGGAAAATTTGATTTTGCTTTAGAGTTATTGAAAAACGGCGCACACGATAATGTTTTCGATAATGCTCGAACTACTCCATTGGATATTTTAAATAATCGATTATATGATCCCTCAGTGTCTCTGGAGTTCTTAAGTAAAGCTAAAGAATATCAAGACTTAAAAATCGAATTGATCGTGAAAAAAAGAAAAGAACAATTAGAAACTGAAAACAAGGCTGCAAGAACTATCCAGTCCTTCTGGCGAAAAAGACATAACACATCAAACATATCCGAAACACAAGAACTGAGCCAAAATATTGATCTTCAATTCAATTTTTAAATCATATTTATCTCAGTTTTTTTATTTTTTTGCAGCAAGAAAATATGAGTTAATCAGAATAGGCTGCTATGTTTTTGATACTAAAATCTCGTCTCGGTGATTACTGATGTGTCCTATTGGCTTGGCCACGTGAGGGGCTACTGACAAATGAATTCCTGGGCATGAAGTTATCAGAAAGAAAGCTCCCGCAAAAGATACAGTTCATATTGTTATTCTGGATATGCATGATAGAATATTGAACATTTTATCTTTTGCTGTTGGCCAATGAGTCTCGATTATTATTATCTGAATCAGCTTAAGAAAAATAATCCTGCATGGCGATTATTGCAGGCCGATCATGCGCCATTGATAGCCAGTTTTTTACACAAAGCTTTTATTCAAACTAATGAACGCATTTTAGCTCAATCTCAATTGGTTTCTATTTTAGATGATGTTTTGTTTCAACTGAAAAATGAAGATGGATCTGCGCTTTTTTCAAAATCAGCAATCTCTTATTTGGATGACTGGTCGCAAAATAATAAGGGCTGGTTATGGAAGTTTTATCCTCAAGGATCTGATGAGCCTCATTATGATTTGACGCCAGCGACTGAGAAAGCATTGGTTTGGCTTGAAAATTTAGCAGAAAAAAACTTTGTAGGCACCGAGTCCAGGCTTCTAATCGTTTTTGAACTGCTGAGGCAAATTGCTCATGGCGTAGAAACCGATGTAGAAGTGCGTATTGCTGAGCTGGAGAAAAAAAAACGCGATATCGACAAGGAAATTCAATCGCTTCGTTTGGGTGATCTTGCAGTAATGGATGATGCTGCCTTAAAAGATCGATTCTTTCAAGTGCAGTCGACCGCTCGGGAGTTGTTGAGTGATTTTAGAACGGTAGAACATAATTTTAGAGTGCTTGATCGAGATGTCCGCGAGCAGATTGCATCCTGGGATGGGAGTAAGGGCCAATTATTGCAACAGATTTTTGGTGAGCGGGATGCGATTTCTGATTCCGCTCAAGGCCGCAGTTTCAGGGCCTTTTGGGACTTTTTAATGTCTCCAGCAAGCCAGGACGAATTAAGCGCCTTGTTACAACAGGTGACGCAATTGGAATCTCTGGCTGAGTTTACCAGGGATACGCGTTTACAGCGGATACATTTTGATTGGCTTGAAGCTGGGGAATATACGCAAAGAACCGTTGCTAAATTATCGCAGCAATTGAGACGCTTTTTAGATGATCAGGCCTATCTTGAGAATAAAAGAATTATCCAGATTCTGGATCGGATTAACCTTCATGCTTTGCAAGTTAAGTCACACCCTCCCAAAGAGGATTTTATGAACCTGGATGAGGCTTCTCCAGCCTTGCATGTACCTATGGGCAGGCCTTTGTTTACCCCGCCGACCAAGATCAAGTTGCAAACCCATATGTATACAGATGAACTCGACAATATTGTACCTGAGACTTTATACAACCAGATGGTTGTCGATAAAGAGGAGTTAATGGCACAAATCAAGCGTGCCCGGGGGCTTTCTCCACAGATAAGTTTGGCTCATGTAATACAAATGTATCCTTTAGAGCATGGTTTGGCCGAACTTATCACCTATTTATCTATTGCAGCCAATGATAAACATGCAGTATTTGATGAAGAGGTTAAAGAAGTGATTTCATGGTTTGACGAGCAAGGTATCGTGCGCCAGGCCTCTCTTCCAAGAATTATTTTTACCCGGACCTGACATGAACGAAGAATCCAATACCCTGTCTCTTGTTTTAATTAAACTGTTTAAAGGTGTTTTATATTTAGAGGAAGAACCCTCCTTATGGCAGCATTTGCTTAAACTGCAGACGAAAGTGCGAGATTATGTTCGAATCATAGGTTTGGATTTGGTCTTTTTGGAGGATGAGGGTGTTGCCTGGCTTAAACCTAAACTTGTTGAAGACGGCGAGGAGCCTTTGCCATCACTGGTGCCTAAACGTCAGCTGTCCTATCCCGTCAGCTTGTTGTTGGCTCTTTTTAGACGCAAATTAGTGGAGCATGATGCCAGCAGTGGTGATTCACGCCTTATTTTGAATAAAGAAGATGTTGTTGAGCAGCTTCGTCTATTCTTACCGTCTGGAAGTAATGAAGCCAGAATTATGGATCAGATAGATACTTATATTAATAAAATTGTTGAGCTTGGCTTTGTGCGCCGTTTACACAATGACAGTTCAAAAATCGAAGTTAAGCGTATTATTAAAGCCTTCGTCGATGCCCAATGGCTGCATGATTTTGAGCAAAAATTGCAAGCCTATGCACTGCATGCTGGCGCAGCGCAGGGGAATTAATCATGAGTGGATTTCGTTTACAGCAAATTGAGGTATTTAATTGGGGTACTTTTCATCAGCGGATATGGCGTTTAGCTCTGGAAGGCAAGAATGGTTTGCTGACAGGAGATATTGGTGCAGGAAAATCTACATTAGTCGATGCTATTACTACCTTGTTAGTTCCCGCGCATCGTATTGCATATAACAAGGCTGCAGGAGCTGAAGCAAAAGAGCGCAGCCTGCTTTCTTATGTACTAGGCTATTATAAATCGGAACGTAGTGAGGCTGGTCAGTCCGCCAGACCTGTGGCATTAAGAAATAATAGTCATTACTCAGTTATTCTAGGGGTTTTTTATAATCAAGCGACACAGCAATCCGTAACGCTTGCTCAAGTTTTCTGGATTAAAGATAACGGAGGACAACCAGCACGTTTTTTTGTGGTAGCGGATGAGGTATTGAGTATTTCATCTCATTTTACCCATTTTGGTCAGAATATTAATCAACTTAAAAAGCGCTTACGCCTTCTTTCGTCGTCTGAACTGCTTTTTGATAGCTTCCCTCCTTATGCCGCGGCGTTCAAACGTCGCTTTGGGATTCAGCATGATCAGGCGCTGGAACTCTTTCACCAAACGGTATCGATGAAATCGGTAGGAAACTTAACGGAATTTGTTCGCGATCACATGCTGGAGGCTTTCGATGTTGCCTCACGTATTGAATCTTTAATTCAGCATTTTGATGATTTAAACCGAGCGCATGATGCGGTGGTTAAAGCCAAAGCCCAAATTCAAAAGCTTAGTCCTCTGGCTAAGGATCTGGATTTACATACCCAGCTTATCAATCAAAAGGAACATTGGCGTGTATGCCGTGAGGGGTTACGATATTATTTTGCCTATCTTAAATCGGGGTTGTTGAGGCAGCGTATCGAAAATTTGCAAGACGATATCCAAAAAGGAACAAACCGGATTGCTGTTTTAAATGACAACCGGGCCAATGCCTTGGCAGAAAGAGATCATCTCACACGAGAACTTCTGGTGAATGGGGGTGACCGTGCTGAGCGTTTGCGTCTTGAAATAGAAGGGCATATACGTGAGCAGAATAAACGCAAACAAACAGCGAAAGACTATGAACTCCTGGCGAGAGATCTTGAGTTACCGTTTCCAGACAGTTTTGAGCAATTCATCCAAAACCAGGCAGCATTAAAACAGCGCTTGCAAAATGGCCAAATTCGCGAAAGCGTTATGCAAAATGAAATCACCGAGTGCACGGTACGCTTCAAAACAGAGCAGCAGCAACATAAGATACTTGAAGAAGAAATTCAATCGTTACAGCAACGACAAAGCAATATCAGTGCTAAACAAGTTGTGCTCAGAACTCAACTATGTCAGGCTTTAAATCTCCCAGAGGAGGATATGCCGTTTGTTGGCGAGTTATTGCAAATTCAGGATAGTGAATCACGCTGGGAAGGCGTGGCCGAACGTTTACTGCATCAGTTTGGCCTATCGCTGCTAGTCCCAGACAGGCATTATCAAACGGTAAGTGCCTGGGTTGAGGGCACTCATTTGAAAGGTCGTCTAGTTTATTATCGTGTACCAGCTGCGATTGATGCAAGGCAGAGAAAGACGATTCAACCAGGCTCCTTAGTTGAAAAAATACAAATTAAACCCGATACAGAGTTTTATACCTGGCTGGAACTGGAATTAAGCAAGCGCTTTGATTTCCTATGCTGTGAAGATCTTGATGATTTTCGCAAATCACAACAGGCAGTGACACCAGCAGGGCAAATAAAATTTTATGGTCAGCGGCATGAAAAGGATGACCGGTATCCCATTAATGATAAAAGCCGCTACATTTTGGGCTGGAATAATCAGAAAAAACTCAATACCTTGCTACTTCAAAAGCAAGAGAAAGAACAATCCTTACATGAATTGTCCATTCAAATTAGCCAAACGCAAAGTGCAAGGAAAGAATTAGACCAGGAAAAAATAAACATTCTGCGTCTGGAAGCATTTAAAGAATTTGAAGCGCTTTGCTGGCAAAAATTAACTCGAATTATTGCAACTCTGGAAAAGGAAAAAGAATGTCTGGAGCAGGCTTCTGATGTGCTAAAAGAGCTCAATGCGGCTTTGGAAAAAACTACAGAGCATATCAAATCGTTGGAGCAGCAATTAGACCAGCAAAAAGATAAAACCTCGAAAAGCGAAGCTAAAATGGAGTGGGCACAACAGCAGTTATCCACCTGCGAGCAAGAGTGTTTACCTGAGGACTGTGGTGAGATATCGGCTTTAATTACTGCATTGGAGCGCTATAGAGCGGAGGCTTTGGGAAGTCACCAGCTCACTATAGAGGCCTGTGATAACAAACAACAGGACTTACGTTTCTGGATTCAAAAGAAAATTGATAGCCAGGATAGTAAAATAAAAACGCTGGAAGAGCGAATTATTAAAGCGATGGAAGGATATCGTCGTGACTACCCTGCTGAAACACAAGAGGTTGATGCACGGCTGGAGGCAGGAAATGAATTAAACTCATGTTATCTAACTTGCAAGCCGATGATTTACCTCGCTTTGAAGAACGTTTTAAGGCTTTATTGAACGAAAATACAATAAGAGAAATTGCCAATTTCCAGTCACAACTTAACCGGGAAGTACAAGATATTAAAGAACGCATTGCACAAATCAATCGGTCTCTTGAAGAAATAGAGTATAACCCTGGACGCTATATTGCTTTAGAAATTCAAGATACCCGTGATATGGAACTGCGCCAATTCCGTATGGATTTACGTCAGTGCACTGAAGGGAGCTTAAGCAGTCATGAGGCTGCTCAGTATGCCGAGCATAAGTTTTTACAGGTAAAAGCCATTATCGAGCGGTTTCGGGGACGAGAAGGCACAACAGAACTTGATAAACGCTGGACTCGTAAAGTTACCGATGTGCGCCAATGGTTTGCGTTTGCAGCGTCTGAGCGATGGCTGGAAGATCATAGTGAACACGAACATTACACCGACTCGGGAGGTAAGTCAGGGGGTCAAAAGGAAAAATTGGCATACACCATTTTGGCTGCCAGCCTCGCCTATCAATTTGGTTTACAGGCAGATAGAGCATCTCAGCAGAGTTTTCGTTTTGTTGTTATCGATGAGGCTTTTGGGCGAGGTTCCGATGAATCGGCACGTTTCGGTTTGGATTTGTTTAAAGCAATGGGATTACAGTTATTGGTGGTAACACCTTTACAAAAGATTCATATCATAGAGCCTTATGTTGCTTCGGTAGGATTTGTCCATAGTAAGGAAGGAGGCGAGTCTTTGTTAAGGCATTTAACGATAGACGAATATAGAAAAGAAAAAGAGGCTTATCTTGCAACCTGATAGGCGATGGGCTAGTAAACTTTTAATCCAAAAGAAACTTGAGGCGCTTTGGGATTCCGGTCGTTTGTTAACAGAGCTTTTAGAGCCTTCTGATTTTTTTCCGCTTCGTTTTTCTTTGAAAGCCCCTTCTTCGGCTGATTTAGGACAACGCTTTACTGAAGCTCAGATTTGGGTTTCTGAAATTCGGAGTTTGTCATCGATTCCCGGATTTCATCTCGACTGGCAGGTTGTAAATCACAGATCTTTGGGCCGTAATGAGCTGCCAAAAACACTCTCTATCGCTTCTGTGCAGGATGTTTTAACCTGGTTGGGAAAGCACCGTAAAGGAGAATTATTTCTGCGTGTGGCGAGACAGATATTAACCGAGATCCCTGCATTGCGCGCATGGATTATAAAAAAACCCCATCAGATACTCATTTATCATGAGGTAATGCCAAGATTATTACGGGTCATGCAATGGATGTTACAAAATCCAAAACCCGGTATTTACATGAGACAGCTTAGTCTGCCTGAAATAGATTCCAAATTTATGGAGCAGCATCAATCCATTTTGAGCGATTGGTTTGATCTGCTCTTGCCAGTGGACGCAATTCAGCCGCAATGGAGTGCGAGAGCGAATTTTGCAGCACGATATGGCTTTAATGAAAAACCTAACCTGGTTCGTTTTCGTATTCTGGACGAATCCTGCCATATCCAGGGCTTATCGGATTTAAGTATCACTACACAGGCTTTTTCTCAACTTGCTTTACCCGTGAAGACTGTTTTTATAGTCGAAAATGATATTAATGCTCTGGTTTTTCCCAAGATTCCCAAGTCTCTGGTGATTTTTGGCAGAGGCTATGGTTTTGATTTTCTGGAACAAGCCTCCTGGCTTTCGGATAAAGAGGTCTGGTATTGGGGGGACATTGATACGCATGGCTTTGCTATTTTAAATCAGTGCAGGAAAATTCTTCCTCAGACAAAATCATTCCTTATGGATGAAACTACCTTGCTTAGTCATAGAATGCATTGGACAATAGAACCAAAACAGAATCAAAGCCCTCTCAATTACTTAACTGCAAAGGAGCAGTTATTATATGAGGCCTTGCAAACACAGCGTTATGGAACTCATCTCCGTTTGGAACAAGAATATATTTCCTATGCTGGGATTGTGCAGTTTTTGTCTTCTCTACAATGTGCAGAACACATTATGAGAAGTTAGTGTCTAAACAATATTTCTCAAGCGTTCAAACCGGGCAATTGCCTGTAATGAGCAAAAATGACACTTTAATGATTTCCTGTTTCTTATTATCCATTATTATCGCTCCATTTAAATGTACTATCCATAATTACATGGAAAAGCATTGAACATCAATTGCTCATGAAAAGCAAATTACGATTACAGTAAAAAAATGTTTTAACTATAAGATGTTAACCAATGCATAAAATACTTGACCTTGCCGTCGCGTAAACCTTTACCATGTGCCTTGTCAGTTAGAGGAGTGCAATGATGGCATACACGATAAATCAGTTAGCGAAACTTTCAGGTATTAGTACACGCACGCTGCGATTTTATGACGAAATTGGTTTGCTGGCACCTGCTTACTATGGCGAGAATCAATATCGCTATTACCAGGAGGAGCAATTACTCATGCTTCAGCAGATTCTATTTTTTCGTGAGCTAGGATTCCCTCTAAATGAAATTCGACAGATTTTAAGCAGCGATGATTTCAATAAAATCGAATCATTAAAAGCTCATAAATCCATGTTGGAATTGGGTCTCAAACGAACGATAACTCTAATCAAGACTATTGATAAAACCATTTCACATTTAAGAGGGAAAATAATCATGCGTGAGAGCGAAATGTACGAGGGATTTGATCCAGTCAAACAACAGGAGCATGAAGAATATATGCTGAATACAGGAATTATTTCACAAAAACAGATCGATGATAGCTGGCAGCGTGTTTCTCATTGGAAAAAACCTGACTGGGAACAATTTAAAGGAGCTGGCGAAACATTTCACAAGTCTATTGTGGAAGCACTTAAGCAAGGCCAGAAAGTAGACTCTGATCATGTTCAAAAGCTTATCCAGCAGCATTACGAATGGGTTAATAATTTTTGGACGCCTACCAAAGAGACTTATCTGGCGCTTGGAAAAATGTACTTAAATCATCCTGATTTTCATACATTTTATACGCAATTTCACCCGGATTTAGTAGAGTATCTGGTTGCTGCTATGAAAGTGTTTGCTGAACAAAAATTGGATTAGCTAATAGAGTCTGAAAATGCACGACTATACTCTTTTGCTATTTAAGTAACTTTATTAGCAGAGAGTCCATATTTCTTGCCGATCAAACTAGTATTGTGCAAAAACTCCCCATTATTATCAATTCCCAATAGTCAGCACATATTTGGATAATTTCTGGTCGGTTATCAAAGTAAGTTACTTTCATTATATTCTCTTTTGTTATTCATTTATATTGGATACAAGAAGGTCTGTGAGGCACACCTTATTCCTTATTTTGGTGAAGTGGCATTACAAGATTTAAAACCAGCTTTTATTCGAGAATGGATACGTTGTTTGCAAGTAACCTCAAAAACCGTCAGCAATCTTCTCATTCCTCTACGCGCGATCATTGAGCAGGCACTGAATGATGAATACATCAAGAGTAATCCTCTGGATAAAATTGTTATTTCTAAGTTGTTAAGCAAACAAACCAGCAAAAGCAATTTCAAAGTAGACCCATTTGATAAAAACGAAGTCAAAGCTATTTTAGAAGCAACGCATCCCGAACAGATCAGAAATCTCTTTCAGTTTGCTTTTTTTACAGGACTAAGAACATCCGAGCTCATAGCTCTTGAATGGGAGGATATTGATTTAGCTCATGGGATAATAAATGTCGTAAGAGCTGTGGTTAAGAAACAGATCAAGGGAACAAAAACAATTGCGGGTAAACGTCAGGTAATGTTGCTCCCTCCTGCTATTGAAGCGCTTAACGCACAAATGAAATATACATTTGGGCTGGGTAAACGTGTTTTTCATAATCCACGGACTAATCAACCATGGGAAACAGATCATCAAATTCGACGAACTGCATGGGTACATACAATTAAAAGAGCAGGGATTCGTTACAGAAATCCATATCAAACAAGGCATACCTATGCATCAATGATGTTATCTGGCGGGGAAAATATCATGTGGGCTGCAAGTCAGATGGGCCACGTTGATACTGAAATGGTGATGAAGACGTATGGAAAATGGATTCCTAATGATTCATCAAAAAAAGGGTATCGGACAAATCAAGAAGTTAGATGGTGGAGGCGGCGGGAATCGAACCCGCTACCATGTTTTTTAGTTTTTCATGAAATACCATTAAAGACCATGAAAAACTACGCCAATTATGAGTTATCGCACTTTCTCCAAAATGCACCATGTTGTCTTTCATAGTCTGAAATTGTCTTCAGATGGTGCCGTTTTGGTGCCTCTAAATTGTGAAGGTAAATCACGTTGCCCAAAATTCTGATTACTCCACCTGCCAAATTTAGTGGTTATAAACAACCAGCTTTTTCAAGCCGTAATTTCACTCCAATGATCCCGCATAAATTCAGCATAACGAAGTAATGAAAGTAGAGCAATATACGCTTCATGTACATCTATCTCAGATTCAGCACCATGCCCAGACTCATCTCGCCAATAGCTAATTATATCGGTATACCTCCCATACCTTTCTTTTATATACTGGTTTGTCTGACCAAAAACCAAATTTTCGATTCGACGTCTCCCGCTACCAGTTTTATAAATTTTTAATGCTTCGTCTTTGTTTGTTTTAATAAATGCAGCCGTTAGGAGGATAGACTCAGTCGCTGCACCACTCATTACACAACATGCCAAGTAATTCGCAGAAAAATAGCAACTTACGGCTTCCTTTGCTCTTCTGAAATACTCAACTCCAAAAAGAGATTGAAATTTACTATAGACTTCTTCTAATCGTCCATGTGAGGCCGGTAGAAGATTATCATTTTGATTTAAAATCAACCATTCCTTGCCATATTCAGTAACTGTAAATCCTTCGCTTAGTGAACTTACATTTGTAATATAGAAATTGCCGCCAAATCTTTCTCCTGGCTTTAATATCCCTCTTCTAACTAGTTGAAAAAGAGCATCTGAAAATAAATTTTGTAGGGTAATTTTATTTTGGCGATTTTTTTGATGAACCGAATGACTATCATTTCTTTCTATGTGACTTTCAGGATCTGGAATTTTATGATCATACATGAACGACTCAACACATCGAATTAATTTGATATCGTATGGTGCTTCACTTAGTTTCGTTGAATCAATTGTATTTTTTTGTATTCCCTCTCGTAATTTACTTATTATATGTTGTTCACAATCATCTATAGTAAATTCCATATTATTCCTTGTATAATTTTTTAACATCGATGGCACTTTTAACCGGAATTATCCTTGGTACTTCTGTGCAACTTTAAAAATAAGTCCCGAACTCTATTATCAAATATTAAAACATCCTTGATTATGATGCAAAATAAATTTGACATAATTGGATTTGTACTTAATAATTTAAGCATCATTACAAAGGATGCTAATATTTTGGATCTGATAAACATATCAACAATTAGCGCAGGCTACTCATTTCGCGGAAAAATTCCTGAACTTAAAAACTCAGGCGTTTATTGTGTGCAAATGAAAGACATTAATGAAACATATAATGTAAACTGGAGCACAGTAATAGAGACTATATTACCTAGCCGCCAATCTCAGGTATCACTTCGGTCTGGAGATATTTTATTCGCAGCACGTGGCCAGCGAAATTACGCCGCATTAATAGATGCTGAGCTAAGAGAGCGTCTTGCCATTGCAGCACCTCAATTCTTTGTAATTCGTTTAAATGTTCCTGATGTACTACCAGAATATATAGCTTGGTTTTTAAATCAAACTATCGCACAACGCTATTTTCTCAGTAATGCTGAGGGTAGTACAACGCCAAGTATTCGTAGACAGGTATTAGAAGCAACACCAATTATTTTACCTACATTGAAGCAACAAAAAACCATCATAGAATTAGCTAAAACCATTAGCAAAGAAAAACATTTAGCAGACAAAATGATCGCTAATGGTGAGTTACTTATGCAAACACTGCTTAATGAAATCAGCCAAACCCAATTGAATGAAGAGGAAGTTCCATCATGCTAAATAGCCATGCGTTAAACACTATACCCATCAATGCCGATCCTGTTAATCAAGACACTATAAATAAAGCGCTGATGGCAGCGTGTGATACTTTTCGGGGAACGATTAGTGCCGATACCTATAAAGATTTTATTCTCACTATGCTCTTCCTCAAATATATATCAGATGTATGGCAAGATCATTTTGATGAATATCAAAAGCAATATGGCGATGAGCCGGAATTAATTCATGAAATGATGAAAAATGAACGTTTTGTGATCCCTGAAATTACGCTGAAAAATGAAGATGGCTCGGTTAGAGATCAATTTCAAGCAACGTTTAAAAACCTTTGGGAACGACGTCATGAACCCGGCAACGGTGAACGAATTGATCTGTGCTTACATGCTATAGAAGAAGCAAATGGTACCAAACTACGCGATAACGCTAAAAGTGTTTTCCAAGATATCAGTTTTAATACTGATAAGCTGGGTGAAGAAAAACAGAAAAACACTATATTAAGACATTTGTTGGAAGATTTTGCCAAACCCGACTTGAACCTAAGACCTTCTCGTGTCGCTGGACTTGATATTATTGGCAATGCTTACGAATATCTTATCAAGCACTTTGCTGCAAGTGGTGGACAAAAAGCAGGAGAATTTTATACCCCTCCCGAAGTATCCAGTTTGATAGCAACGTTACTTAATCCTCAACCCGGTGACAGTATTTGCGATCCCGCTTGTGGTTCTGGCTCTTTGTTGATGAAATGTGGTCGACTTATCCGAGAAAACCACCATCAAAAAAATTATGCGCTCTTTGGACAAGAAGCTATAGGCTCTACATGGTCGCTTGCTAAGATGAATATGTTCTTGCATGGTGAGGATAATCACAAAATTGAATGGGGCGATACCATTAGAAATCCAAAATTATTGGATAGTAAAGGGCATTTGATGTTGTTTGACATTGTCACAGCGAATCCACCCTTCTCTCTGGATAAATGGGGTCATGAAGAAGCTGTGAACGATCATTTTGGCCGCTTTCGCCGGGGTATACCACCCAAGACCAAAGGCGATTATGCATTCATTTTACATATGATTGAGACACTTAAACCTAAAACAGGCCGCATGGGTGTCGTTGTGCCTCATGGTGTTCTATTCAGAGGTTCAAGCGAAGTGAAAATCAGACAACAATTGATTGAAGAAAATTTACTTGATACCGTGATTGGTTTACCTGAAAAACTTTTTTATGGTACAGGAATACCTGCTGCAATTCTTATTTTCAAAAAGCAAAAATCAGATAATAAAGTGCTTTTTATTGATGCATCTAAAGAATTTAAAGCAGGTAAGAATCAAAACCAATTGTCTCAATCCAATATAGATAAAATTATTGAAACCTACAAAAAACGTCAATCTATTGATAAGTACGCCTACCTTGCGGAGCCAGATGAAATAAAAGAAAACGATTACAACCTGAATATTCCTCGTTATGTTGATACCTTTGAAGAGGAGGACGAGATTGACTTGATGGCAGTTAGAGCCGATCGTTTGCAACTTAAAAAAGAACTGGCTGAGCTTGAGCTTCAAATGGATGCTTATTTGAAGGAGCTTGGTTATGATGCCTGAAGGATGGCGGAAGTGCCACTTAATAGAAATTCTTCATGGACAAATTAAGAATGGTTATTCTCCCAATGCAGCTGATGTTGAAACTGGGTATTGGGTACTAGGGTTAGGAGTATTAGGCGATAGTAGTTGTAACTTTAAAGAAATAAAACCAGTTTATCCAACTTTGCAGGTATTACGAAATTTATTATGTAAAGACGATTTTTTAATCAGTCGCTCTAATACACCAGACAAAGTTGGTCGATCAATGAGATTTAAAGGTGAGCTATCAAATTGTTCATACCCTGATTTAATGATGCGCTTTCGTATTGATGAGAAAAAAGCTGATCTTAAATTTATAGAGATTCAATTAAAATCAGCTCCCGTGCGTGGGTATTTTAAAAATTGTGCTGCGGGTAGTAGTAATACAATGGTAAAAATAAATAAATCAATAGTTGAAAAAGTTCCTTTACTATTGCCACCACTTAATGAACAAAAGAAAATAGCCCAAATCCTATCAACATGGGACAAAGCTATCACCACCACCGAAAAATTATTAGCCAACAGCGAGCAACAGAAAAATGCACTAATGCAACAGTTGCTTTCAGGAAAAGAACGACTGTTGGATAAATATGGGCAGAAATTTAGAGCAGCATGGATTGCTATACATTTAAAAGACCTTTGCTCTATTATAACGGGAAAAAAAGATGTCAATGAAGGCAATCCTGATGGTAATTATCCATTTTTTACATGCGCCAGTGCGCCAACTAAATGCGACGGATACTCATATGACTGCGAAGCGATATTAATTGCTGGCAACGGCATGATAGGGAAGACACATTATTACAATGGAAAATTTGAGGCTTACCAAAGAACTTATATATTAAATAATTTTAACAAAATCATATGTGTATCCTATTTGCACCAGTTCATTCTGTATTGGTTAATATGTGATATTGAACGAGAAAAGCAACATGGAGCAATGCCATATATCAAGCTTGGCTTATTACAACAATTCAATGTATTTGTTCCAAGTATTGAAGAACAACAAAAAATTGCGATGGTACTTTCTACAGCCGATCATGAAATTGAAAAGATAAAACAACAACTGGAGTGGTTTAAACAAGAAAAAAAAGCATTAATGCAGCAACTTTTAACTGGAAGACGAAGAGTTACGTTAGCGGAGACCAATAATGCCTAAATTGATTTCTTTTGAAGATGCCATTATCGACTCTCAAAATTATTCTAAACGACATTTAATTCTTGGAAATGGATTTAGTATAGGCTGCTTTCCCGATATTTTTCACTATTACTCTTTATATAACAAAGCAAATTTATCTAATGCGCCAGAACTAAAACAAGTATTTGAATCTTTTAATACACAAGACTTTGAATTGATTATCAAAGCGCTCAGTAACGGCATCAATTTGTTACCTATTTATGTACCTAATTATCAAGTTTTTGTCCAAAAAATGAAAACACATGTTGAATGCTTAAAAGAAGTACTAATCCAGACTATTTCAGAAAATCACCCGAAGATTCCATCTGACATTTCTGAAACGAAGTATCTACACTGCAAGAAATTTATTAATTATTTCCTTGGAGAAGGAACCTCTGGACAAGTCTATACACTTAATTATGACTTGCTCCTTTATTGGGCTCTAATGCATTCCAACGATTTTACTGAGGAAGCATCAACCAAAATAGGCAAAAATGATGGTTTTGGAAATGCTGAAGATGAATTTGATATTTCATATGTCATATGGCAAGGTCACTCTAACTCTGGGCAACAACGTGTTCACTATCTGCATGGTGCACTTCATTTATTTGATGCGGGATATGAGCTAAGAAAATATACCTGGCTTAGAAGCGGTGTTCGGCTTATCGAGCAAATCCGTGAAGCACTTGAAAAAAATGAATTTCCATTGTTTGTTACAGAAGGTACCAGCCAAGAAAAAATGGCTAAAATAGAGCATCATGCGTATCTTTACCATAGCTATAAAAGTCTGGTCGCAAACTGTAACCAAAAAGAACCTTGTGTTTTTATTTATGGTCATTCCCTTGCCGAAAATGATAATCACATTTTAAAGAAAATAGGTAAAGGTAAATTCCCTAAATTGTACATAGGGTTATACGGAGACCCATCCAATCAAGGGAACAAATACATTATTCAACAGGCCAATAAATTAGCAGCTTTAAGAGATAAAAAATATCCCTTGAAAGTAGCATTTTATGACTCTTTATCCGCTAATGTGTGGGGAGCATGATGATTTTCAATCAAAAGACTGCTTTCTTTGCTATCCAAAAGAGATTTATATCATGACATGGACAATTGAGCTAATTTTAAACGAACTCATCGAACTCGATGAGCATCAACGCATCGAAGCCAAACGTGGAAGTGATATTGGTAACTCAATCATGCAAACTATTTGTGCTTTTGCGAACGAACCCGGTTTAGGTGGAGGCTGGCTGCTTCTTGGTGTTGATGAACCAAACGATGAACATAATACACATTGGGTTAGTGGCGTTGATAATATCGACAAGTTATTAGGCGAGCTGCAAAACAATTGTCGCACACAGTTTGAACACCCCATCCGCATTGAATGTAAACACGAAAAATTTGATGGTAAATCAGTCATTGGTGTTTTTGTACATGAACTTGAACCTAATGCAAAACCATGCCGTTTTATTGGAAAACCTGATAAACATAACAAGCGTAAAACGGGCGTTTGGCGACGTGGGGCAAATGGTGATTATGAATGCACTGAAAAAGAGCTAGAGCCTATTTTAATGGCAAAGGCTGGCATCAGCTATGAACAAATTATTTTACCGGATACTACTCTCGATGATTTGGATGAAAATGCTATCGCCCTGTACCGCAAACTACGTGCAAAGGTTCGTCCTAATGCCGAAGAGTTACAAGCTGATGATCTAGGGCTACTCCGTGCGCTGCATGTAGTTAAAAAACATGGTGGCGAGTATACCCCCAATATTGCCGGGTTACTTTTATTTGGCAAAACACTTTCTTTGCGCGGATTACTACCCGCTGTGCGTGTAGATTATGTTCGCGTTGCAGGCACTGAATGGGTAGAAGATCCAGAACAACGTTTTCAGTACTCTCTTGATCTGCGAGAACCATTATTAGCTCTTATCCCTAAACTTGAAAATGTGATTTTAGATGACATGCCCCGCTATTTTCGTTTAGAAGAAGGACAGCTACAACGTTCTGATCAGCCGTTCTTACCTCAAAAAGTGATTCGCGAGGCGATTGTGAACGCAGTGATGCATCGAGATTACCATATACACCAGCCAACAATGGTTATTCGCTATAGCAATCGGCTTGAGATCCGCAATGCGGGTTATTCTTTGAAGTCTTTGGACGAATATGATGATACGGGTTCTGAGCTAAGGAACCCTATCCTTTCTCATGTTTTATATGACTTGGATTTTGCAGAAACGAAAGGAACCGGGTTTCGCACGATGCAGCGTTTACTAAACGATGCGGGTTTAACTAAGCCTATATTGTTATCGAATAGACAAAGTAACTACTTCAAAGCAACCTTTTTACTCCATCAACTGATGAATGAAGAGCAGTTGCTTTGGTTAAAGCAGTTTAGAGATTTGAATTTAAGCTCTGATGAAGCCAAAGCATTGGTCTTAATTAGGGAGGTAGGAGCGATCGACAATGGTGCTCTGCGAGCGATTACAGACCTGGATACACTGGCAGCAAGTAAGGTACTTGGCCGCCTCTGGCAACAATACCATTTGATTGAAAAAGGTGGAAGTGGACGTAATACTTATTATAAACCGACCCATTTGTTAATGAGCTATCATCCTTCTGAGCATCAAAATAGTGATGAGCTCAATAGAAATGATAGCAACCTCATGGCAAATAGTAGTGACCTCGATGCAAATAGTAGTCACTTACCTGATGCTTTGCGAGAGGAAATTGATCGATTGACTCCAAAGTCTCGTCAGATAAAGCCCATCATTTTGAAGCTATGCCTACATCACTCGTATTCAGCCGATCAAATGGCGACTATTCTTAATAGAAACGCGAGTGCTTTAAAAACGAAGCAACTTGTACCTATGTGTGAAGAAGGATTGATAACGTATACCTATCCAGAGGTACGAAATCATCCAAATCAAGCTTACGCTATCACAGAAAAAGGAAAGCAGCGGTTAAAAAATAAGGGGCAACTATGACCCAATTACCTCGTTTTCAAGAAGAATACAGCGCAAAAATACCTGCGCTGGTTGTTCTCAACAATTTAGGTTGGACTTTTCTATCTCCAGAGCAAGCATTAGCTTTACGTGAGAATAAACCCAGTGAAGTAGTCTTAAAAGCAGCGTTATATGATGTATTACGAAAACGCCGTTTTATATATGCAGGAAAAGAGTATCCGCTTTCTGATAAATCGATTGATGGGATAGTCGCAGAAATTAGCACACCCGCATTAAATGAGGGTTTAACCAAAGCAAATGAGCGGATATATAACCACATTTTATATGGCATTACTGTCACTGAATTTGTTGGTGGTAAGAAAATAAATCCGACTATTCCACTGATTGATTGGCATGATATCCAAAATAATAGTTTTTTATTTACAGAGGAATATTCGGTTTTGGGTGCTGGTGGTGTGCAAACCCGATGTCCAGATATTGTTTGCTTCGTTAATGGCTTACCACTCGCAGTCATCGAAGCGAAACGTCCTGATGGAAAGAAAGGCCCAACTATTGAAGAAGGAATATCACAACATCTACGTAACCAGCGTTTAAGCGAAATCCCTCAGTTATTCGCCTATAGCCAACTGTTATTATCCATTAATGGCGTTGATGGCTTATATGGAACACAAGGCACAGATGCAAAATTTTGGGCTACGTGGCGAGACGAAGATATAAACGAGAATCACTTCAATCAAATTAAAAATTTAGCACTTACCACGCAACAAGTAGACGGTTTTTTTAACCATCGGCGAGCAACAGATAGAGTTTGGTTTGAAAAACTCATTTCGCAAGGACAATTAGCGGTAACAGGACAAGATAAACTGCTTATCAGTTTATTATCACCCGAACGATTACTCGATATGACTCGTTATTTCATGTTGTTTGACAAGAAAGCAGGGAAAATCGTTGCACGATATCAACAGTTCTTTGGTATCCAGCGGCTAATTGAACGAATTAACACACCTAACCCTGATGGTGGTAGAGAAGGTGGCGTAATATGGCATACGACCGGCTCTGGGAAATCACTAACGATGGTCTTTTTATCACGTGCACTCATATTGCATGACAGTTTGAAACAATGTCGTATCGTTGTCGTCACTGATCGAGTAGATCTGGAAAGACAACTATCCAATACCTTTCATTCTGGTGGTGAGTTTTCTGGAAAAACAGAATTTTCA
Organism: Legionella quinlivanii; assembly: GCF_900461555.1. Taxonomy (NCBI): domain Bacteria; kingdom Pseudomonadati; phylum Pseudomonadota; class Gammaproteobacteria; order Legionellales; family Legionellaceae; genus Legionella; species Legionella quinlivanii. The sequence continues at coordinate 3,183,642 of NZ_UGOX01000001.1, forward strand.
AATGCAAAAGCCACGTCCGGCAGACGGCTGGCAGAGCAAATTAGCAAAGGCACTGAACGTGTTATTTTTTCTCTGATTCAAAAATTTAATACCGCAGCTAAGCTGCCACAATGCAAGAATGTAAGTCGTGATATTGTCGTTTTAGTGGATGAAGGCCACCGCTCACAGGGCGGAGAAAATTATATTCGCATGAAACAGGCTTTGCCTAATGCTGCCTTCATTGCCTTTACAGGTACGCCCTTGCTTAAAGAAGATAAAACAACGAATAAATTTGGATCGATCATCCATGCTTATACTATGCAGCGTGCTGTAGAAGATAAAATGGTGACACCGCTTTTATATGAAGAAAGACGCCCTGAACTCATGGTAAATGACCGTGCAATTGATTCATGGTTTGAACGAATAACTGAGGAACTTTCTGATGAACAACGCGCAGATTTAAAGAAGAAATATGCCAAAAAAGGCGAAATCTACCGCTCTGAAAATCGAATTGAGCTTGTTGCTCTAGATATAGCGCATCATTTTGTAAAAAATATTGATGAGGGCTTAAAAGGACAAATTGCTTGTGACAGCAAACTGTCCGCTATTCGTTACAAAAAATATTTAGATGAAGTTGGATTATTTGAATCTGCCGTCGTGATGTCACCTCCTGATACCAGAGAAGGAAATACAGAAGTTGATGAATCTAAAATTCCAGAAGTAACAAAATGGTGGAAAGACAATGTTGGCAATCAAGAGGAACGAGAATACACACGACAGGTTATAGAGCGTTTTGCCAATGATGAAGATTTAAAAATAATTATTGTTGTTGATAAGCTGCTTACAGGTTTTGATGAGCCGCGAAATACAGTACTTTATATTGATAAACAGCTCAAAGAGCATAATTTAATTCAGGCCATTGCTCGAGTTAACCGATTGCATGAAAAGAAAAAATTTGGATTGTTGATTGATTATAGGGGGATTCTTAAAGAGCTTGATACCACCATTGCCAAGTATCAGGATTTGGCATCCAGAACTCAACAAGGTTATGACATTACCGATCTGGATGGTTTATATCACCAAATGTCTAGTGAATATAAACGTCTTCCACTGCTCTATGATGCATTATGGAAAATTTTCAAAGAAGTTAAAAACAAAGGAGATTTTGAACAACTAAGGCAAGTACTTATCCCCAAAATACAAGAAGTTGATGGAGACCTTATCGATACAAATCTGAAAGTTAGAGAGGATTTCTATGATGCACTGAGTGAATTTGCGAACTGTCTCAAAGTTGCCTTACAGTCTGATAGCTTTTTTGATGACAAAAGTATTACTGATGCCCAACGTACACACTATAAAGAGACATTAAAACAATTCACCAGCCTGCGCCAAATTGCAAAACTCGATGCAGGTGAAATCATTATATATGATAAATATGCCGATCTTGTAAAAAAACTCATGGATAAACATGTTGTTGGTGTGCAAATTAAAGAGCCAGTAGGTGTATATGAAGTTGGCAAAATGGGGCGTCAAGAGCGACCCGAAGAATGGAATGAAGAAAAAACAAGAAACGAAACAGATATCATAAAAACACGCATCGCTAAAATGATAGAACAGGATTTAAGAGATGATCCCTATGCGCAAGAAACATTTTCAGAGCTTTTAAAAATAGCCATAAAAGAGGCAGACGAACTGTTTGAACACCCATTAAAACAATATTTACTATTTCAAGAATTTGAACATGATGTGTTGAATAGAAAGCTAAAAGAAATTCCAGCAGATTTTTCTGATAATCACCATGCGCAAGCTTATTATGGAGTATTCAAACTTCAACTTCCTGTTTCTTTTGCCTCTCTTACAGAACAAGAACAAAAAAAATGGGTTGAACTTGCTTTTACTGTAGGCGAATTAATTAATATTTCGATTGCGGAACATTCTTTGAATCAACAAAATACAGAAGCAGACATTCGAAAAAAATTATTACCTATTATTTTCAAAGGGTGTAAAGAGTTGGGTTTTGGAATGGATTACGCAAAAAACATTATTGAACAAATTATTCAAATTGTTCGGGTGGGTTTAATTTCAATATGATTAAGGATAATCGATGTCTACAGACACATCCTATATTACATTCGGGATAGATAAAATTCCTTTTGAGCTTCGAGCCAAAAGACAAGAAAGCCATCGCATCACAATTAAAGTCAAACCTGATTGTCAGGTTATTGTTTTCGCACCTCCATCAGCAACTCATGATGAAATTATTGTGGCTGTAAATAAACGCGCGAAATGGGTGTATAACAAATTAAGTGTATTCAGATCTCAGCAAGATTATATTACTCCTCGACAATATTTAAGCGGCGAAAGTCATTACTATCTAGGAAAAAAATATGTACTCAAAGTAATAGATATGCCTGAAATTAAGCCTCAAGTTAAATTATTACGAGGACAACTTCAACTTATTGAATCCAAATCGATTAAACATAGAAAGCAATTGCTAGGAGCTTGGTATAGACAAAGAGCTTTTGACTTTTTCAATCAGCGACTGGAGCTGCTTTTACCTATAGTGCCTTGGATAAAAGAACGACCGTCTATTCATTTAAGAGCTATGCGAACTCGATGGGGTAATTGTTCAGTTAAAGGGAAGATAACGCTTAACACTCATTTGATTAAAGCACCCACAGCATGTATTGATTACGTAATCCTTCATGAGCTATGTCACATTGCAGAACATAATCACAGTACCAAGTTTTATCTATTACTTAACCAAGTTTGTCCACACTGGAAAAAGACTAAGAAATTTCTGGATCAAAAAGCGTCTTTATTTCTTTCTATTTAATCGATAGTTTGGTACCAAAATGGCGCCGCTCAAGAAGTTCAATTAAAAAAAGTGATTTAAATCAATGGGTTATGGTGGAGGCGGCGGGAATCGAACCCGCGTCCGCAAATCCTCTGCCTTTAGTTCTACATGCTTAGCCTTGTCGATTGGTTTTAGCTGTGGCTCCTCCGACAGGCAGGATTAGACACAGCGATTCTCTGAATTTCGCAAGCACGCTCGAGACGGGCGGGATTGCTAGCTTATCTCTTATGACCGTTGATTCGATACCGATAAGCGGGCTCGGTCGAACGGGGTGCTGGTTTTTTGGCAGCACACGGTTGGTTTACACTATCAAAGCTTACGCAGCGATAGCTTCACCAGCAAAGTTTTCATCGTTTGCATTTATATTTACTGAGTCTTATTTACGAGAGATCTCCTTCTCGGCATGCACCTCCGGTTTCGCAACCCGCGTCGAAGCCAGGTCGCCCCCCAACTTTTATTATAACATAAGTCTGAGAATTTTGATCCTGTGGTGGTAAAAATGTCTGTTTTGTTGATGAAAAGCTTCCTGCTCAAGGCATAGCTATCTACACATCATCACTCCTACGTCCTGCGGCTGTCCGCAGGGTTGAGTGTTTCTCTATGAATTTTCTGGATCCCTCAGATAAACCGAGGGACGTAGATGCTAGCCGGCTGTGTTTTCTGAGATTGTAGATGACTATGCCTTACTTTTTCTTAGCTTTTGATGCCGTTGTGACGCAGTAAGGCGTCTACTGTGGCAGGTCGTCCGCGGAAGGAAATAAAGGCGTCGGCGGCTTTTTTGGATCCCCCTACTTCCAGGATACTTCGCAGGAAGTCGCGCCCGGTTTGCGGGTTGAAGATGCCCTCTTCTTCAAAACGGGAGTAGGCATCGCTGGAAAGCACTTCTGCCCATTTGTAGCTGTAATAACCCGCTGCATATCCGCCTGCAAAAATATGGGTGAAGCTATGCGGAAAACGATTGTATGGGGTTGATGGAGTTACTGCGGTAATGCTTCGGACTTCTTTCAGCATTCGGGAAATAAAATCGGCTTCATTCGCAAAATGCTGATGGATTCTGAAATCAAATAATGAGAACTCCAGCTGCCGCATCATCCCCATTGCGGATTGGAAGTTTTTTGCAGCCAGCATTTTTTCATACCATTGATCAGAGAGCTTTTCTCCGGTCTCAACATGGCAGCTTAATTCATCCAGCGCTTCTTTTTCCCAGCACCAGTTCTCAAAAATCTGGCTGGGTAATTCAACGGCATCCCATTCGACGCCGTGAATGCCGGATGCACTTATATAATCGACCTGAGTCAGAAGATGGTGCAGGCAATGACCGCATTCATGAAATAAGGTAGACACTTCGTCATGGGATAAAGTGCCTGGGTTATCTCCGGCGGGTTTGGCAAAATTGCAGGTCAGAGTGGCGATGGGTAACTGAATCTCGCCGTTGGGCAGGCGTCTTCTTGTTTGCAGTGAGTCCATCCAGGCACCTCCGCGTTTATTTTGTCTGGCATAGAGATCCACATACATAAACCCGCGTGAGTCATTTTTTTCATCCAGTAACTCATAGCAAATGACGTCAGGATGCCAGGTTTCAGCGTTTTTGACCTCCTGCAGGCGAATGCCATACAAGCGTTCGATTATGTTAAACAGCCCATTCATCACCTGATTTTGCGGGAAGAATGGACGCAATTCCTCCTGTGAAAAATTGTAATCGCGGTGACTCAGTTTTTCGGATAGATACGGGATATCCCAGGGAGAGACGGGATCAATTTTCCATTCTTCTCTTGCGTATTTTTGCAGATTCTGGAACTCTGCCCTGGCCTGATCAAGAGCACGCTCGCTCAAATCAAGCAGAAAATCAGTGACCTGAGTGGTTGAGTCCACCATTTTGGTGGCAATCGACAATTCTGCATAATTTTTAAATCCTAATAACTGCGCCTCACGATGTCGCAATGCCAGGATTTCCTGCATAATGGCTGAGTTGTCAAATTTACCCGCTGTTGGCCCCTGATCTGACGCGCGGGTTACAAAAGCATGATAAAAGGTTTCGCGTAATTCTCTATCGTCGGCATAGGTTATTACCGCCAGATAGCAGGGAAACTCAAGATTAAGCACCCATCCCGGCAATTGTTTTTCCTCGGCCAACTCTCTGGCAGTCAGAATGGCATGCTCCGGCAGGCCTTTTAGTTTGGCCTCATCGGTGACATGCATTGTAAATGCCTGTCCGGCATCGAGCACATTGTTCTCAAATTGATTGGATAATTCCGAAAGTCTTGCCTGGATGTTTTCAAACTCCTGTTTATCCTCAGGAGACAAGGCTACACCGGATAATTCAAAACCCTGCAGCATATCTTCATGCAATTTTTTCTGTACATCATCCATGCGGGTAACATCCAGGGAACGAACAGCCTCATACAAGGCCTGATTTTGGCCAATCGCTGACTGGTAAGCTGACAGTTGGGGTAGACAATCTTTGTAGCAGGCCCGTAATTCGGGTGAGTTTACCACGGCATGCAGATGGGATAGCGGTGACCAGAAACGCTCCAGTTCATCCTCCATTTCATCAAGCGGCTCAATCAGATTTTCCCAGGTAAAAGTGGTTTCCTGTTGCAATAAAGTATTAATGCGCTCCAGATTATTCTGCAGCATATCGCCCAGTTCGTTTGCAAAATGTTCTGGATCAATCGATTTGAAAGACGGTAGTTTAACTTTCGACATTACAGATCTCTAGGAATAAAAAGAAGAGCATAGCACTTTCCGAAAGAATGCTCCAATGCCCAGGCTATGGGAACCTAGAAAGCGGGCTGAGCAAGAAATGCGTCATCATAATTTTCTTCTCGCTCAGTCTTATTAACCGAGCTAAAAAACAGGAGCGGCGAAGACGTAATACCTGGCTTTTCCTTTTGTGGTAATTGCAGCTGATCCTGAGGTCTTAACTCTTCAAAATAACGGGTAGCCAAAAAGCCCGCCACAGTCGCGCTTAAGAAAATCATTGCGCCAACGAGGGGGATAATGGGGTTGGCCATGAAAAATGGCAGCATCAGGATGAAGCCAAGACAAACGCCGGCAGTCGTTGCAATCGTAGTGAGTACGCGCTTGGTTTCTATTTCAATACGAAAGTCCAGAATTTTCTGATGGCGAAGCAATGCCTGGTATTCTTCGTATCTTGAATCATCATCCTTAATCTCCTCAGCCATTTCAGCGTATTTGGCTTTTAACTGGTTAAATCGATGAATTTCAATACCGGCTCTGATACCTGCCCAGATGATGTCATAAATAAAGCAGGCCAGACTGAAATAAACGCCAATGGGTGCCAATGGCCCTACAAAAACAAAGCAATTCAATACCCCGGCCGTAAACCAGATCACATCATTTCCAATCTCGAAATAGCGCCGTTTTAATTGCGCTAGAAAACGAAACCAGAAGCCGAGATTTTTCTCCTGCTCAGTCATGAACGCAGGTACAGAATGTTTAAAAAGAAGGAATAAATTGGAGAACAGACGAGGAGCAAAAAATATCCAGCCCAGATAAGCCAATGCCGGATTGAGCACTTTATCAACCGTAGCCATTGCTTTCGCATATTGATCGATCTGGCTAAGAACTGGCACCAGAGCATTGAGCAAGCGCTTGCTGCGAATAAAAATCAATCGAAAAGGATTAACCCATGCCGTGTCATTGCGCATTTTCTGGGTGAAGGTATCCGCCTTTAATTCCAGCTCGGCAGGCTGAGGCTCGAAATAATAGCCGCGTCTTTCAAGGTAATAGCGGTAAACAGCCTGCTCTTTTCTTAAACGAAGCACCTCGCGTGGCACATTGATGTAATTGCGAAACAGATATTCCAATAGTTCGGCAAATAAGAGCGCTGCCTCAAGTTGTTTTGTAAATTCGGGCGAGTCTGGATGCAACATAAATTCGTGCGCAAGATGCGTACAGAGTATGCTGTATTCGAGTGTCAATGCCAGATGGTCTTCGACAAGGGACTCATAGAACGCCTGCGGCCTGCTAGAAAAGTCCGCGGTTTGCCAAATTTTTGTGCCTTCCAGTGTAATTGACGGTTCCAGTTGTACAACTTGAGGCAATCGTCGCATTACAACGTACATAATGCCCTTTTAGAGTTAAATTCGAGACATGCATGATCTCAAATTTTAAACAAAAAGTAAAATAAATATAGAAAAAGCCTGGTAATGAACAAGTTTTATACAATACTAATAAAACAATCTCGGCAACCTTGCTGATTAAAAGCTTCTGAGCGACAATAGGCAACCTGATAATAGGGGAAGTAACACATGCATTCATCAAGTGATTTGGCCAATGCGGTAAGAATTTTAAGTATTGATGCGGTAGAACAAGCTCAGTCCGGACATCCTGGAATGCCGCTGGGGATGGCTGATATCGCCACTGTGCTATGGCAGAAATTTCTGAAACATAATCCCAAGAATCCTCATTGGTATGATCGCGACCGTTTTGTCTTGTCCAATGGACATGGCTCCATGCTCTTATATTCCTTGCTGCATTTAAGCGGCTATAATCTGCCGATTGAAGAGCTTAAAAATTTTCGTCAGTTACACTCGAAAACCCCTGGCCATCCCGAGTTTGGTGAAACCCCTGGTGTGGAAACAACGACCGGCCCTTTAGGCCAGGGCTTAGCCAATGCGGTGGGAATGGCCATTGCTGAAAAATTGATGGCCCGCCAGTTTAATCGCCCTAATATTGAGCTGGTTAACCATTTTACCTATGCTTTTGTTGGCGACGGCTGTCTAATGGAAGGGATATCCCATGAAGCCTCTTCTCTTGCCGGCACTCTGGAATTAGGCAAACTGATTGTATTTTACGATGACAATGGCATCTCTATTGATGGAAAGGTCGACAACTGGTTTCGCGATGACACGGCTATGCGCTTCAAAGCCTATCACTGGCAAGTCATCGGCCCCATTGACGGCCATAATCCCATTGAGATTGAAACAGCCATTAAACAAGCCCGAGCGGAAACGACCAAACCCAGTCTGATTATCTGCAAAACCACAATCGGCTTTGCGTCTCACGTGGCAGGCAGTGAAAAGTCGCATGGCGCCCCTCTTGGTGCGGCTGGAATTGAGCAGGTTCGTAAAACACTGAACTGGCCTCACCCGGCATTTGAAATTCCCAATCAGATTTATGCAGAATGGAATCATGTTGAGCAGGGTCAGCATGATGAAAAACAATGGCTTTTGTCCTGTAATGACTATCAGAAACAATATAAGGAAGACTATCAGGAGTTTTTAAGACGTATTAATGGCGACTTGCCTGACAACTGGCCAGCTGATGCACAGCATTTTATTCAGCAGTGCATTGCCGAAAACAAAACAATGGCTTCTCGTAAAAGTTCCCAGTATTGCATTGAGCATTTTGCCAAAGAATTACCTGAAATGTTGGGCGGCTCAGCCGATTTAACCGGCTCAAATAATACTGACTGGTCCGGCAGCAAGGCCATTTCTGCAGAGGATTTTTCAGGAAATTATTTATATTATGGTGTACGTGAATTTGCGATGGCTGCGGTAATGAACGGCATCGCTTTACATGGCGGCTTTATTCCCTATGGCGGCACCTTTCTGGTGTTTACCGATTATGCTCGAAATGCAATTCGTTTAAGTGCATTGATGAACCAGCGTGTTATTTTTGTGTTAACACATGACTCGATTGGTCTTGGCGAAGACGGCCCCACCCATCAGCCTGTAGAGCATGCCGCGATGCTTCGTCTAACACCTGGCATGCAGGTTTGGCGCCCTGCTGATCTGGTGGAAACGGCCGTCGCCTGGGCAGAAGCCTTACAACATCAGTTCGGCCCATCCGCTCTCCTGTTATCGCGCCAGAATTTGCCGGCGCTTTCTCACGCGCCCGATGCTTCTGCCTTAATTAGCAAAGGCGCTTATATTCTGAGCGACTGTGAAGAGCCGGAAATTATTCTGCTGGCTACCGGCTCGGAAGTTCAGCTCGCTCTGGACGCGGCAAACCAGGCGCGCGCAAACGGTAAACGAATTCGTGTGGTCTCCATGCCATGCTGCGAGCGTTTCTTGCAGCAAGATGAAGCGTATCAGGAACAGGTCTTGCCCAGACATGTACGCAAGCGCATTGCGATTGAGGCTGCGGCCAGTGGTTACTGGTATCGGTTTGTCGGACTTGACGGCGAAGTGATAGGTCTTGAGCGTTTTGGAGTTTCAGCTCCAGCGGCGAAAGCCTATGAGTATCTGGGACTAACCGTAGAACATATTATTAAAGTAATCAATAGATTGTAATAATGGCTCTTTGATTGAGTCAGTATATTTCGGAGAAGTTTTATGACTATACGAGTCGCAATTAATGGCTATGGCCGGATTGGACGCTGCATTCTGCGTGCTTTTTTTGAAAACGGCCGTCAGGATGAGTTGCAAATAGTAGCAATCAATGACCTCTCAGGCATTGAAACCACCGCTCATCTGACCCGATATGATTCCACCCATGGCCGTTTTGCCAGCGCTGTTGCTATCGATGGGGATAAACTGGTCGTTGATGGCCAACCGATTAAAGTGTTGGCACAACGGGATCCTGCTCTTTTACCCTGGGGCGATTTGGATGTCGATGTGGTGCTGGAATGTACCGGGGCATTCACATCCCGGGAAAAAGCCATGCAGCATATTGCATCTGGCGCCAAGAAAGTGCTGATTTCAGCGCCAGGTAAAGATGCGGATGCCACCATTGTCTATGGAGTCAATCACCACAGCCTGCGTGCCACCGATATCATTGTCTCTAATGCCTCCTGCACTACGAACTGCCTTGCACCAGTCGTCAATCCCCTGCATCAGCGCATTGGCATTACCCAGGGTCTGGTTAACACTGTGCATGCCTATACCAAAGATCAATTGTTACTGGATGGCAGCCATTCTGATTTAAGACGCGCCCGTTCGGCAACTCAATCCATCATTCCCACCAAAACAGGGGCGGCCTCTGCGGTAGGTCTGGTATTACCTGAACTGGCCGGTAAACTGGACGGCTTTGCAATGCGAGTTCCGACTTTGAATGTTTCCGTAGTCGATCTGACGTTTATTGCTGCCCGGGAAACATCGGTCAGCGAAGTTAACGACATTATGCGTCAGGCAAAAAACGATATTCTCCACATCAACGAAGAGCCTCTGGTCTCCTGCGACTTCAATCACCATCCAGCGTCTGCAATATTTGACGTGACACAGACCAAAGTCATGGGTAATCTGGTTAAGGTGGTGGCCTGGTATGATAATGAATGGGGGTTTTCAAACCGCATGCTTGATACTGCCAAGTGCATGATGAATCGTTAAGAGATTAAAAACATGAATGTTTTAAAAATGAGCGACCTGAATCTCAGGAATAAACGGGTTCTTATTCGTGAGGATTTGAACGTCCCGATCAAGGATGGCATGATTACCAGCGACCAACGTTTGCAAGCCTCTCTGCCAACTATCAAACAGGCTTTGGACGCAGGCGCTGCCGTTATTGTGCTTTCCCATCTGGGCCGCCCGGAAGAAGGGCGTTTCGAGAAGCGGTTTTCTCTTGAACCGGTAGCCGATTATTTTGCCGGGTATCTTGATTATCCAGTCCGTTTTGTCAGCGATTATCTCGATGGAATTGATACCAGGCCCGGCGAATTAGTGATTTGCGAAAATGTTCGATTCAATGTGGGCGAGAAAAAGAATGATCGGCTTTTATCGCAGAAACTGGCTTCATTATGCGACATTTTCATTATGGACGCCTTTGGCACTGCACATCGCGCTCAGGCATCAACAGTCGGTGTAGCCGCATTTGCCCCTCTTGCCGCTGCAGGTCCTTTATTAGTGAGTGAGTTAGAGGCTTTGCAGCAGGTTTTGAAAGCACCGAAACATCCGATCGTGGCCGTTGTAGGTGGAGCGAAAGTATCTACCAAGCTTAGTCTGCTCAAGCAAATGGTGACGATGGTAGATTATTTGATTCCAGGGGGCGGAATAGCCAATACCTTTTTAAAAGCTCAGGGCCATGAAATTGGGGTATCCCTCTGTGAAGATGAGCTTTTGGATGAGGCGCGGGAAATTCTGCAGCTGGCAAAAGAAAAGGGGTGCAAAATGCCCTTACCTACTGATGTAGTAGTTGGAAAAAGCTTTACTGAAAACTGCCCTGCGTTCAATAAATCACTTCATCACATTGCCAGTGATGATATGATTATGGATATTGGACCGGACACCGTTCGTGCCTATGTGGACATTATTGATAAAGCTCAAACCATTATATGGAATGGACCAGTAGGCGTCTTTGAGTTTCCTCAATTTTCCTATGGAACGCGGGCACTGGCTATTGCTGTCGCAGATAGCGACGCTTTTTCGGTTGCAGGCGGCGGCGATACGCTGGCAGCTATCGATCTTTACGATTTAAATCAGCAAATTTCCTACATTTCTACAGGTGGCGGAGCATTTCTTGAATGTCTGGAAGGAAAAACTTTGCCGGCAGTCGCCATTCTGGAGGAGCGAGCCAGCGAGCTTCAGAAAACGTCTTGATTTGTCGAGGTGTTACTCAGTTATTCAATAAAGGCTACGTACCGCGCTTTATGCGCGGTATCCAGGCAATGCGTCTGATTGGCAAAAGCATTTTGAAACCCACTACCATTTTTATGGATACCCCGCATAAAGAGGGGTACGTAGGCTTAGGAGGAATGACCAATTCAAAGCGCTGCCGTATTTCCCTCAATTCAGCAAAATATAAATTCCATCTTTTGCCGCCGACGGCAAAAAAATTGGTATACTCTGCGCAATTCAATATGAGAATAATGTCATCATGAACGCATTAGAAACGGCGGTGAAGCAAGCTCTGGCTTTGTCTGGAAGCAGTCAGGAAGCCAATAAGGCCTATCTTGAATTTATTAAAGCCAATTTTATCATTCCAATTGATAAAAAATCAGCAGCGGATAATCCGGAAGTGCTTTATATGGTTGAAAACGGGCATTATTTTCTGCCGGTATTTTCAAATATGAGTTATTTCCACCCTTGGGCCCAGGATATTAAAGATGAAATTCAAATTCTTCGTCTGTCAGGTGTTGATCTGCTTAAGGGAGTGGGCGAACAAGTTACGGTATGTCTGAACATTGGCAGTTCAATTTATAAGGAATTTAATCCATCGGAGCTTGAGAGAATGCGAAGCATGGTTCTGAAATTGTTTAAATAACATCACAGCCTCTTGTTTTAGTCGACAAGAGGCGGTTTATTTCTTTGTAATCATTAAGCCACCAAATCCAAAACCTGATAGCCAACTACAGCAGTCGCTGCCAGGGCCCCGGTAATTTTTAAAAACGTTGACAGAAACGCTGACTGAAAAGGATGGTGATACCATTGATCATTTGCAGCGGCCTGAGGTGCTTGCTGTTGCTCTTCTTCAAGCTGATCAGACAGTGAAAATAAAGGTTCTTCCCCGTAAAATCCTGCCCACCAGCCTTCGCTCCATTGGTCATGCTCTTCAGTTCCGGCAGCAAAGGGGTTTTCCTCTTCGGAAAGCTCCGCAGCGGCACATTCGTAACCAAAAACATAACACTCTTCAAGACTTGGATGGTCAATATTAAAACGTAATCGTAAATAAGGTGTAAGCGTTGTTTTATCTTTCATTTCTATACCCCTTTGCATACTAAAATGTACTCATTAATCCTTAAGCATTTATCGCACCAGTTTGTGAAGCAATTAATCTTAAGTTATGGTTCCATTGTACGCCTGGGCAATTGGGTGTGCCTGAGGGAAGACACAATTTACAAAATCTTGACAATATATATTTCATTAACCATTTTTGCCGTATTGACGCATAGGCGGTCAGATTGAGAGAAATCCCTGGGAAGTTTTGTCATTCCCCGCGAAGGCGCGCGGGGAGGGCAGTTTAATATACAACGGTTCCAGAAAATCGTTTCAAGGTGCTAAGCGCCGGCAAATCCAGTTGCCTTCCTGATGTCTGAAATGTAAGCGATCATGTAATCGATTATCTCTCCCCTGCCAGAACTCAAACTCATCAGGGAGTACCAGATACCCCCCCCAATTGCGAGGACGGATAATGGGCTCCTGACTATGCTTTACCAGCAAATCATTGAACGCTTTTTCAAGCTGCATGCGTTCATTGATTTCCGCGCTTTGTGGTGAAACCACGGCGCTTATCCGGCTGGCAAGAGGACGGCTGTTAAAATAATCATCAGACTGTTCAGGAGAGTTTCTTTTAACCCGCCCGCGGATACGGACCTGGCGCACTAGCTGCGGCCAGTAGAAATTCAGAGCTGCATAAGGGGTACGATTTAATTGCATCGCTTTCGCGCTGTCATAGTTGGTATAAAATAAGAAAGAATCCTGTTCCAGCCCTTTTAGCAGGACCACTCTTGAATCAGGTAATCCGCGTTCATCCGTAGTGGATAACACCATCGCAGTCGGATCACTGATTTCTATCTGTAAAACTTCTTCAAACCAGCGCTGGAAAAGCTCGAAAGGATCTGTTTCCACATGCTCGTCTAATGTCAAATTGCCGTATTCACGGCGAATTTCGGCCAACTTGTCAGGATTCATTTAATTATTCACTTTGAAACAGTTTAAGAATTATAAACTACTTTCTTTAAAATTCTATTGAGCTTTTATATTGAACTTTATAAATAAAAAAGCATTTTAAGGTTTACTTAATGTTCAACATATATTATGTAGGGTATAAATACTGCATAGAGATGAAGCCGTGCTCGATAAGCTAAAAGCCATTTTAGATATATTCTCTAATCCTGTTTTAGAGTTTACTGACAAACAGCTCAAAACCCTCGAGTCTTTTAAAGAAAAGCAAGTGGCGGCGTTTCTTCGAGCCCAGCGAGAGCTCATCTGCAAGACGTTGGCGGAAGGCTATGACTTCCCTGCCGGTGATAATCCTAAAGTTTCCATTCGATTTAATGAGAGTTTAAACACCCATTATTTAGCGAACATGTACACAGTGGGCGTTCCTTTTCCCAAATCGTATTTACCGATTTTGCTTGAGCAGGATACCGATATCAATCAAATGGTAATAGAACCTGGAAAAATTTATTTCTCCATCCAGGATGGCCAGATTGAGTATACTGTAATTGCCCCTCCGGCACAGAAAGTTAGCGCAAGACTCGATCCACTAAACCTGGGAATCACTCTAAGTGATCCTCTGACCATAGAAAATCTGCAAGCGAACTTACCGCTGATTATGCAAGCCACACACCAGGCAGGGCATACTGTTTTAAATTACAGCAGTGAACCCCGGGAAGTGGTACAGATAAAAGATTTGATTAATGCCCTATACCACGGTGAACAGGCTTTTCTCGATTTGGAAAGTTTGAATATCAGAGGGGTATATCACCTTGACATCGTAGACGTGAATAAAAAACCGGTCACCGGCAAAATTTATTTGCGAAACCCTTTAGACAGCTTCTCTATTGCAGCATTTCCTCAGGAAGCTAATCTAAGCGCCAATACGGTTTACCTGAAAGAAGAAGGCGAGGAAGAAAATAAAACCCTTCGTTACTCCTTTATTCATCCGGTAACTAAACAGCAGTTTGATGGCAGCTTTAGCGCTGATGAATTGAAAACCATGCTGGGCGAAGAAGAAACTCCCCAATTTCTGAGTGCATTGCGGGCAGGAGACTTCTCCAGGCTTGAGCTTTTCAAGAAGAAACTGGGCAGCAATTTACTCAAAGCAGGCCAATTACCACTGGTTTACTATGTTACCAACACCCGTAATCAACGATTAATTGTCGATAAAATTTCCCTCGAAGAATTAAGCAAGATTTTCAGTGAGGAAGAAATTAATCGCCTGTGTTTCGCTCTCGAAGAAAATGAAGTTGAAAACTTGCAACTGCTAAAAGATGGCATTGTTTCAATAGCCAAAGAGAGGCAACAGACGGTTGATGCACAGGAGCAACGACAATTAGACATTCAAAAACTGCTCAATAGTACCATTGATCATGCTTATACGGCCTGCTATCTGGCAACTCACCTAGACTCTGATTTGGTAGAAATGTTTTCCCGGGAATTCGCAGTGGGAGAACAACTGCTTTCGGGTATCCAAAACTATGCCGACTCGCCTGAAAGAGGGGTAAAACTGCTTGAACAGGCCAGCCAATTTGCCCGAAATCATGCCTATACTGCCGGTTATGTTGCCGGAGTAGCGGTTGATCAACTGCAACCCAAGGGCGGCAAAACCGACTACAACTTTTTGACCCATTTATCTGCTAAATTACCTGAATATCTTCAGGAATTTACCAAACAGATTAAATTGCATTCTGAAGGACTGATGCAAGCGCTTATCGAGAAAGGCGTTCCTCTGGATCCCAAGGCCATTGAAACCTTACAAGAGATGCAGAGCCTTGATAAAAAAGCGATTGAATCGTTACAGGCCAGCGCCCTGGCAATGCTTAATTCAATTACTCTGCTGCAGGATAATCGACTCTTTCTACCCTTGCAAGTGATTCATTATATTAAAATCCTGCGTAATGTCGTGACCTTGACATCCAGTATTCTGGCTCAATCGATGAATATGAATGAGGCCACTCAGCGAGCAGTCTGTGCCCAGTTATCCAAGCTCAAATATGATCTGCTCCCGCAGCTTTTTGCGCTTGCCGATAAAATAGAGGATCAGTTCCTGTTACAACCAGGCTCTTTATCTGATCCCATAAACACGCAAATCAAGGCACTTTACAGCACTATTATAGAGCACACCGGCAAGCTCGTTAAATTTTCAGAACAGGCGCCGGAACTATCTACTGTAGAAGATAGCAAGCTTCTTGAATTACGAATTCAGGGAACAAGAGAACGAATAGATCATAGCCGGCAAAAATTGTATGCCGCTCAGGATGCGAAGGACGCGTTTCGGAAATTTTACGGGATCATTCAGTCTCCTCAATATCGGGGCGTGCGCATAATGGATCTGCCTTTGCCCGTGAGAGAGCTTCTGACCAGCTATTTTATGCGCTTCAGGCATTCCGTCGAGCAATACGATGTCAATTTGGCTAACGCGATTGTCTATGGACTGAATGGGGGCGACAAAAGCACATTCCATACAATTAAAGAGTATTACGATGGCTGGTGGAAAAAATATGAGGGCGTCGACTGGATTGCCAATCTGCTCAACCATGCAGGCAACATTGGCCATTTAATTGAGCGAGAATTAAATACACAGAATTTTCATCTCAACTCCAATATCGCTCTGATCGAGTCCATTTATACCAAAGCTGATTTGAGACTCTACCCCTTTGACCCAAGCCGTCAGGTATTGACTTTCGATGAACAGAAAGCGCTGGATATTAGCAAAGAAGCCGCCCCTGCGTATGGGATAAACACCGATGATAAGTGGGGCACGGTCATATCCAAGCCAGAGAACCTGAACGCAAAACAGTGCCTTTTGCTGATGACATACTACGCTGGTATAGAGGACAGGTTGCTGAGTGCGAATGCCGCCTATAAAAACTTTATGCTTTCACTGGCCCGCTATAGTATCCTGCCAAGCAGTAATGAGGAAGAGAAATCCGCTTTAGTAAAAGCCAAAGCTGAACTGAGAAACTGGTACAACATTTTTCAACCTTATTTCTGCGTCGCACTCTCTGAGCCAAGAATTCAATTTATAGACAAGGAAAATATTGACTGGCTGAATTCTGATGAACTGACCATTCCCGACTCAGGTTTTGAGTTTTTGCAGCAACATGAATCGGATATGAATGTCTGTTTTGCCCAAGCGGCATCCGTTTGCAGAAAACGGGCGCAGTCATATGCCGGACTGACTCATGCAAAACGAAATAAAGAAGTAGTCGATGAAGCGCAATATTCTCTTGTTAAAACGATTAAGGCAAACAGTTTAACGGAAGCACTTAAACTGTATTTTGATAACCAGCGCCATGGTTACACCCATAATTTGACTATGCCTGAGCCAGTAAAGGCAATTCTTGAGCGACTGAAGCTTAAAACCTTGTCCGCACTTCCATTAGGCCCTCTGGTTAAAGGACGATTTGAACAGCAGATTACCCATTTATTTAATCTGGATGAGCAGCTGAAATCTTACCCGCTCAGCGCAGAGCAAAAAGCGGCATGCAATCAGTTATTGGCCAAAATCTGTAATCAGTACATACAGCTACTCGAAGCAAGTCTTGCCGCCGACTATCATAAAAACTATTTATCTGTTAAAGAAAAATTGCAGCAGCTGCAAGAAGAACTCATTCCTCAGTTATTGAGCTTGACCGATGAACTGGAGATTCATGCAAAAGCAGAACTGCAAACCTTCACAAAACCACTGCTTGATAATCTGAATGCCTTCCATAATGAAATCATGCCGGTTGTTAGCGGTCGATATCCCGCTCTGGACAATAACCCTCCATTGCATGTGGTTTCTGCCTCAGCAGTGAAAGCCCGTATTGCGCCTGTTTACCAGCGAATCGAGGCCTGTCATTATAACTCTAACATGATTGGCCAGGCACAGGATGCACTTGAAGAGTTTTACTCAATCCTGGAGGATGAAGAATTTAAAGACAAACGAATTATCGATTTGTCTGCCGAAACCAAAGAGTTATTGAAAAAACAATTTGCTTATTTCCGCCCGTTTCTTTTAGCGATGAATCCCGCTCTGGAAGCCAGCATTGTCAATGGACTTAACTCACAAGGCCGCTCTGTTTTTTATGGCGTGATGAAGCACTGGGATTATCATGTGTATGGCAATCAGACCAATGATTGGGTTGTTCATGTATTAGCCAATAAAGAAAACCTTGCCAAGGCATTGCAAGACGCGTCCAACAGGCAGACAGAGCATTACAATGCAGGTTTGAACCTCATTGAGAGCATTGAGAAACAAACAACAACTTTATTAAATCCTGCAGCAAAAGTTAACAATGATCTTATTCTCTTTAATGACTTGGAAGTATTGGGAATTCCGGAAGACAAATACCAGGCTTACAAACCTAAAAAAGAGGAATACTGTCGACAAATTACGGCCCCTCGCCGGCTTAAGTCAACCCAGGCTCAGCAACTCTATGCCTATTATTTAAGCGAACACACCCGTGTAGAACGGGCGGCTACGGCCTTTGAAAATTTTATCCAGCTTCTGGAGGCCTCTCCAGCCGCTTCTCTGCATGAGCTGTCTGAAGCAGATAAACAACTCGCCAGACAATACTATAACCAATTCCAGCCCTATTTTATGGTGTTTATGGCAGAGGCCTTACCAAGACAACTGTTTGAACGTCTGGACCAGGATATTGTAGATAATTTAAATGCGGGCTTATTGAATCACAAACCTGCTCCAAACAGCATTAGTAAAGACTTTTTCAAAGACTCAAGCACCGCATTTCAGCAGACTTTGCGAAAAATTGAGACCCTTTGTCTGCAACAGCAACTGACTTACCGTAATCTAGGCTTTAATAAACTGGCAGACGCTTTAGCGGCAAACCTTGACTTAGGCGCCGGTCTTTCTGCTCCCGAGTTAACGCTTAAACCACTTGACCAAACGCTACCCAATGCTTTGGCCGCTATTCCAGCTGAGCCTTTAAATTATGGTCATGCAGGAAGCCAGGCTATCTATTACGAAGTCACTGATAAAGGTCTTGCTTATTCGGTTGTTACCGCTGCGGGCGAATCGATTAGCGATATTCTCAGCGAAAATGATTTACCTGATTTAAGCAGCCCGGTTTCCGAGTATATTCCTTTCCTGGATTTTGAAAACATCAAAACCCTGGCAGTGACCCCATCCACACTCATACAATTTGAACAGGCTTTTTCAATTCTTCAAAAAGCTAAACAGGAATGGGATAGCTACCCAGTTCCCAGAGAACTTAAAGATGCGGCATCTCAACTGGCTTATAAGTTAACTCGCCAGGCTTTTTATACTCTTCGAGAGTTATTGCAAAATGAGGCTTCAAACCCTCAGTTTATTCGTCATAAACTGTTGGTAATAAAAGAGCAGATTATTCCTCAGTTGCTGGGTATTGCCGATCAGATTGAGCTTAAAGCCCAATTGGTTCATGGCAAATTAGGCAATCGACTGGAAGAAAGTTTACAATCCCTGTACCTCGGGCTTGTTAAAGAAACCGAGAAGTTCTTCCCAGTGGTTGCTGACAGCCCTGAACTACTTGAGGGGTCCGCAGCTGCCTTTGATAAGCGAACTCAAGGTCCTAGAGAGCGTCAGCAAATAGCTCAGCAAAACTTGAACAAGATAGAGCGTGCACAAGCCGCATTCGAAGCCTTTTATCAGATTATTGAAGATGAAGATTTGCAAGGTAAGCGCTTGATTGACCTGCCCGCATCGACCAAACTGACATTAAAAAAGCATTTCGTATACTTCCGAAGCTATGTACTCGAAGCAGCCCCCGAACTGGAAGACGCGATCGTTAATGGACTTAATGGCGAAGGCCGCGCTGCCTTGTATGGTATCAAAGCCCTTTACGATCGCTATGTTCATAATTATCAGAATATGGATTGGATTGCCAATGTACGGAGTAACAAAGAGATCATTGGTAAAGGCATCGCCCGAGACAATGCCTCGCAGCAGCATATGATGGATCAAAACCGGGCCCTGGAGGAAGAGCTCGTTGCTAAAGCTGAAATCTTCCTGCATCCTGCCAGTATTGAACAGGATTTGGTCCTGTTTAATGAAGCGAAGGCGATTCATTTATCACCTCAGGAAAGCCGCGAGGCAGATATCCAGGCGATGGATTATGGTACCCAGATTGGCAAACTGGACAATTTATCCTTCGAGCAAGCAGAGGCCTTGCACGCTTATTACGCACTTAGAAAAGATGATTTGCAGAAAGCCGAGCTGTATTTCGAACAGTTCACCAATATCCTGCAAGGGGCAAAAACAGAGTTTGTCTGCGATATGTCCGCAGAAGAAAAACTTAAGGCTCGCCGCTATTATTATCAATTCCGCCCTTATTTCCTAGCAGCCACAGCAGCAAAATCCAGTGTGGAAAATATGAAAAAACTGGATGCGGCAATTATTGAGAATCTGAATCCTGAATCAGAGCATGAGTTCCGCATAAAGGTAAGGACAAACGACTTTTCAAAAAACGCAGACTGGTTCAAAGAAGTGCTCGCAAGTATGGATAAAATCTGCGATCGCAAATTGCTGCAATACCAGCAATTGGGCAATGCAAAGCTTGAGGAACGTCTGGATGCCAAAATCAGCTATCCGGCGGGCGCTCCGATTGCTGAACTAAAACTCAGTAAAGACGTTAAGACTGAGGTACGTTCCGATTTAGCAGACGCTTTAGCCAGTCCTTTTCTCCATGACGAGTTAAGAACTCTTTCTTCAAAAATCATGGCGGTTATCGCCAGCCGTGGCCATGCGCCCGCTAAAGTGCTGCCTAATCTGAATTATGGCAGCCGGTCGAGCTATGTGTTTAAGCATGACTACTATGCGCAAAAAATTGGTGATTTCCGCGAATCGCTAATGAATATGACGCAATTTTTAAATACTTCTGTAAAAACAGAATTGCATCTCGGTACTCAGGAGCGTAATAAACTGCCCTTTCCTGAGTTGGAGGACCCACACAAAGTACTGGCGCAAAGCCATCAGGTCCGTCATATCAAACAATTGTTTAATGCATTATATCATGTCGAACAAATTATTAAGCAATTGCAAAAACTGGATAACAGCAGCACAAAGTTATTGTATGTTTTCTATCTTTTACAGGCTTACGGACATGTCTCCGAACTTTTAGAGTTGTGCAAGGCCTTGGCGACAGATCCTCATCTTTCCATACTGGCCAATGAATTACTCGCCAAAGCAGAGGACATGAAACGCGTGGTGATGGAGCAAAGCGAACCTTACCTGTCAGATGCCAGTAAAGTCGACCCAGAGGAAGTTCCTGGAGAAGTACGTTACAACGCGATCTGGTACACACTGCAGGCGTTTTTCATGGTACCTGCGCAAATTAAATCGGCACTGGAAGGTCAACCGAATCTTTCAGAGGACCAGCTTTTAGCCATACAAACCAACACTAAGAAAGTCGTTATCCATATTGAGCGAATTATTGCCAACTCCGACTCCTATTTCAGGCTACTGCTGGAAACACCGGTTATGTACCGACTCTTCCAGGAGCTGCGTGTCAGACTTGCCGAATTTACTCAGACTACAAATAATTTTACTATCGACCATCTGGAAGAAATCAATACGGTCATCTTCGCCAAAATTCTTCTGGAAACAGATAAATGGGAAGACAAGCTCAACCTGGCCCCGGGCACGCTGACAGGCCCAATGAAAGTGATTCTCGATGAGCTCTACAAGGGGATGCTTGAGCCATTAGATCTTGTGTCAGAAAAACACATGCGTCTGGTCCACAATTTTTCGCCCATTGTTCAACGAAAAGACGCGGCGTACATAAGACTGGATGAAGCTGAAAACCAGATAGAGCCAATCAAAAGCAAGATGAAACCGCTCACTACGCTGATGGGCGCTATGGATCATTACCTGAATCTGATCAATCAGTTGAACTTCATCCAATCCCAGAATAAAGACGCGAAAGATGAGCCTGAAGAAAATCCGGCACTGGATAAAATTAATAAAGGAATTGAGAAAGCAAAAACAAGTGTCTTGCAGGCCTATGCAGAGGCTTATCCTTTACTGGAAGAACATCATAAGCAGTTGCCCTTACCTAAAGAAATCAGTGCTGAAAACAAATTGATTGATCAGTTAATTCATAACTCTGAACTTAAAACCGCAGTAAAACTCGCGAATATCAGGGACAGAGTGCGCAGCACCTACAGTTATTACCTTGGAAATCTCTCCACAGCAGAATTAGCAATCAAGTCTGCAGAAGAAAAAATAGCCTATCTTGAGCAGCTCCAAACTGCCCAGGTTCAGGAGAACAACAATTTCAGACGACAATATACGGAAAATACCTTTGATAAGCGGGTGGAACTGATCATTAACAGGCAAGTTGGCCTGCATATGGTTGATCAGGAATATAAAGCGAAGCTGAAAGAGTACCTGATGTCGTTCAAAAATGATTTTGTTGAGCGGGCTCTGAATGAACAGGATATTAAAAGAAAAATCCGTAAAGAGTTAATGAATAAAGCCCGTCAATTTCAAACCGAACATTTTGCTGAATATCAGCAACTGGACAAGGTAAAAGCTGCAATTAATGCATTTAAACTGTATTTTGATCATGCCAGTGACGCATTGCAAAAACAGAAATCTTTATATGAAAGTCAGAAAACCCTGACTGCCAAGCAGATTGAAATCAAAAAGCTGGAGACCATTGCCGATGACACATCAAAATCTATCTCCGAACGCTTGGAGAATTTAAAATCAGACGTAGAAAGTCCTGTCTTTAAAACCATCATTACAGCCAGACAGCATTTGGATATGTTTAGCCTGGCTTGGGTGAAACGATGCTTTTTCGACCTGCTTGAAGCCCTGCATCTTTATAAACCGGGACATCTGAGAAAGTATGATCAACTGCATTCCGCGACCCATACTCCATTTTCCAAAATGGACAATCCCAATGGTTATGGTCAGAATCCTCATGGCTTATTCAACAAAAAGCAGCAGCCAATCCCTGCTGTTGATGATGCAGTAATCGCACCGCCGCTCACCAACCCGCTGACATAAATATCCGCTGCGCAGCTTTTAAATGCATGCCAAAGACAGGAACTTTGGTATGCATACAAAGAAAAAACAATGCTATGATAATGAGTCTAAAACGGAACAAAACCCAGTCATGTCCTTATTGATTCAAGCCATCTTTTTCTTTGGAGCCCTTATGACCAGCCATTCCACCCAGGCCTTAACCATTGTTCACGTTGAGGACGAGGCTTATAAGCCCGTACTGGGCACTCGCGCCAAAGCGGTTAGTTTTCCCTTATCTGATGAGGATATTAATCTGATAGCTGCGATGAAATCGAAGCTTTACAGCCTTGGGGGGGTTGGTTTAGCGGCACCGCAGGTTAATCAGGCGCGACAGATTATCGCTCTGTATATTCCTGAAAGTGCTGCTCTTTTGCGTGACAATGTCGTCACTTATCCCATGCATATTATGATTAATCCTGACTATCAGGCAGTGGGTAATGAGAAAACCGCTGATTTTGAAGCCTGTTATTCAGTAAACAGCAAGGCAGGTAAGGTTCCTCGTTTTAATAAAATTCTGGTCACTTATTTTGACGAACAGGGCAAACAGCATCAGCAAATGGCTGAGGGCTTTTATGCCAGAGTGCTCCAGCATGAAATTGATCATTTAAATGGTATTTTAATTATTGATCGTCTGACGCCTGATTGCGTGCAGGGAACTTACGCCGAGATGATGCAACTAAGACGCGCATCCTTATCGCCTGAAAAGCAGAAACTATTTGATGCCTTGCTGGAACAGAAAAAGCAGCCACACAATTCTCAAGAAACAGATTCGGATTGATGCCACAATCCGAATCTGTTTCTTTGAATCAATCCAAAGAAAAGGGCATAAGCTCTTTTTCCAATTCATCATCGCTGTTATCTTTCTCTTCTGTGCCATAATTTAACTGGTTCGCCGGGTTTTTAAGTGCGTCTGTCAAACTGATAAACTGATACCCATTATCCCGATACATCTTAATGATATCGGGCAAGGCATAACTGTTAAGCAGATTGGCATGTATCAACAGAATTTGTTTAACCGGTTTACCCTCTGCCTGCTTTTCTGCTCTCAGGGTTTGTTTCCAAATATAGGCAAGATAGCGCGGCTTTAGTTTATTCACATAGCTTTCCCGCATACGATAAGGCACTCTATAAAGCTGCTCATTAAACTGAAAGTCTTTGCTATCGATGGTGACTGGGGCAATGGTGTAATGATGTTCCTGAAGATAGGCTAATACTTTTGGCTTTGAGTTCTTATTTCCCATTGCCAGGTAAGGATAGCGGAAATATTTGGGCTCGGTCATAATCGGCTCAAGCTTTTTGTCCGCCTTGTCCAGATCGGCAATATACTTGTCCGCGTTCATGCTATTTAAGTTGTAATGCGAATAGGTGTGATTTCCTAACATAAAACCGGCATTGCGAAACTCTTCCAGAAACTCCCATTGCCCCTTGGCGATAGCACCTGCGATAATAAATCCGGTTGCAGGTACCTTATTATCCACCAATGCCTGAACAATTCGATGGAACCGCTCGGTAGATCGCTGCTGATTGCCCGGGGTATTCATACTGGAACCGACCAGCGGCAAATCATCAATGGTAATTGCCACCTCTTTGGTTTCTGCAATACAGCTTGAAGAAATTAATAAACAACACAGAAAATTAAATAGTCTCATGATAATCCATTATCAATAGAGGAAGTTTTCAGTGTAGCAGATTTTCAGGTTGATTCTATAGATGAGAATTTTTTAAATTGTTGATTCCGGGGAATGGTGTAAAAGATGAAATCATTAAAGCTCCACTCGGTGCAGATCTGTCATTTCGCGCAGGTATTGTTGCGTAAAATGAAAACAGGGTATGCAAAAGACTATCTTTGCGAGCATCAGCGAAGCAATCCAACTCAAGGTTGGCCTGGATTGCTTCACTTCGTTCGCAAAGACGACAACTTGGTTGCCGGGTCTATATTACCTAACAAGGCCTTTCCGCGCAGGCCTGCGAGGGAATGACAGGTTAGGTGCAACGACTTCAGCTTGAATGGAGATGAGGAACCAAAGCGGATACCAGTTCTTTCCTGCCCCCCTGAATTATCACTGTCTTCATCCTGGATTTTTCCCCATGACGAATTGAAATCGCCGCGAGCGGAACGTTCAGGGACTGGGCCAAAAACTTTATTAGAGCTTTATTCGCCTTGCCCTCAACAGGTGGGGCGGCGAGTTTAATTTTTAGACTTTGGCCATGCAGACCGCAGATTTCACTTTTTTTAGCCCCGGGTTGAATATAAAGAGAAAGAATCAGCTTTCCCTCTTCCAATTGATACCAAGACTCATTCATTACACCACTCGAATCCCCTGCTTTCCAGCTACAATGACCTTGTCAGCCAGCTGCCTTGCGAAAAGACCATTTTCCACCACCCCGGGTAACAATTTGATGGCTTGTTCCAGTGCCATCGCATCTTCAATTTCAAAGTTATAAACATCCAGAATAATATTTCCGTTATCAGTGACAAAACCCTCCCGGTACTCCGGATCGCCGCCTAATTTCACCAGCTCGCGTGCAACCATGCTTCGGGCCATTGGAATCACTTCCACCGCTACAGGAAATGCCCCCAGCCGGTTCACCAGCTTGGACTCATCTACAATACAAATAAATTGTCTGGATGCGGCCGCCAGAATTTTTTCTCGGGTTAAAGCACCCCCGCCCCCTTTAATCATCTGGTGAGCGGCCGTGACCTCATCAGCGCCATCAATATAGATAGCCACCTCTCCCGCCACATTGAGATCGACTACTGGAATTCCCAATGCCCGAAGACGTTGCTGTGTGCCCAGAGAGCTGGCCACACAGGCATCAATACGATGTTTAATGACAGCAAGCTGCTCAATAAACAAATTAACCGTTGAGCCAGTTCCCACACCGACAATCATATCATCGTCGATGAAATCCAGGGCTGCTTTCGCAGACTGTTGCTTTAATGAATCCATAAAATCCTACCGCCACAAATTATTCTTTACCAGATTTAAAATTTCCGTACCCTGACCATTAATAATGGCCTTCATCATATAGAGGCTAAATCCTTTAACCTGGGCAATATTGATTGAAGGCGGCATAACCAGTTCATTGCGGTTAACCCGCACATCCACCAGTGCCGGCCCCTGATGCTTGAATGCAGCAGCCAATGCATCACGCAAATCAGCGGGGTCTTCAACACGCAGACCAAGAATTCCCACCCCATCAACCATTTGTGCAAAATTGGGATTATCCAGTTCGGTGCCATACTCGAGCATTCCACCGACATGCATCTCCATTTCCACAAAGCCCAAGGTACCATTATTAAAGATAACCATTTTAACCGGTAATTGCTGCTGAACAAGCGTCAGAATGTCGCCCATCAGCATGCTAAAGCCGCCATCGCCGCACAGGGCAACGACCTGACGATTAGGATAACAGGCCTGCGCGCCAATAGCCTGGGCCAAGGCATTCGCCATCGAGCCATGATTGAATGAGCCCAGCAGACGCCGCTTGCCATTCATCATGAGATAACGGGCAGCCCAAACCGTTGGAGTTCCCACATCACAGGTGAAGATCGCATCATCGCTGCTTTCTTCATTGATAAGTTTTGCCAGATACTGGGGATGAATCAGTTTCTTACCTGGTTTAGCACTCGCCAGGTCATCCAACTCTCTGCGAGCATGCCGATAATGCTCCACCGCCTTGTCAAGATGGCTGCTATCCGTTTTAGGCTTTATTAATGGCAGCAATGCTTGCAGTGTGGCATTCACATCCCCCACCACGCCTAAATCAATGTCGGCTCGTTTTCCTAACTGACCGCCTTCTATATCAATCTGAATAATTCTGGCATTTTCAGGATAGAACTGTCGGTAAGGAAAACTGGTACCCAACAACAACAGGACATCGCAGGACTCCATTGCATAATAGCCAGAGGAAAATCCTATTAAACCGGTCATGCCGACATCATAGGGATTATCATACTCAATGAAGGTTTTACCGCGCAGCGTATGGACCACCGGGGCTTTTAACTTGTCGCATAAAGCCATCAATGGCTGATGGGCGCCTGCTGCTCCAATCCCGCAAAAAATGGTGACCCGCTGGGCATCATTTAATTCTTTGGCCAATTGCTTAAGCAGGGCATTATCCGGTAAAACCACGGGTTTTGGTGCTGGAATCCAGGCTGGCGAGTGCCTGGCACGAATTTCCTGCATAGCAAAATCCCCGGAAATGACAATCACCGCAACCCCGCGTTTAGCAATTGCTGTTTGCATGGCAATTTTCAAAATGCGCGGCATCTGCTCCAGAGAAGAAATGATTTCGCAATACACACTGCATTCTTTGAACAGGATCGCAGGATGCGTTTCCTGAAAATAATCCCCTCCAATTTCAGGTGAGGGAATATGCGCCGCGATTGCCAATACCGGCGCGTTACTGCGCTGACAGTCATACAGGCCATTGATAAGATGAACGTTGCCAGGACCGCAGCTTCCGGCACAAACGCTTAATTCGCCGGTTAGCTGAGCCTCGGCCCCCGCTGCAAAAGCAGCGACCTCTTCATGCCTTGTATGAACCCAGGAAATGGTTTTTCTTTTTTGCAAAGCATTCGTCAAACCATTCAGGGAATCGCCTACTATACCATAAATACGTTTAACGCCGGCTTCCTCCAGGGTATCAATAAACACATCAGCAACAGTCGTCATGGCATTTTCCTTGTTAACAGATTATTGACCTACCATTGGACTGGTATTTGGTACAGCGCCGCTTGGAGCAGGTTTGGGAGTGGTTGCCGCATTACTGATGTCAGCAGGGCTATCATTCACTGAAGTGACGCTTTGTGCAGCATTCCCTGACTGTCCAGAAGATGAAGAGGACGAGGAGGAGCTGCTGCTATAGGAACTGGTGTTGGATGAGTTCGATTGGTGAGAGCTGGTATTTTTCTTTTCTGTGCTGACAGAAGAAGAGCGTTTACCATGATAGTAAGGCTCATTGTGATCCGATCCTCCAAATAAGGAGTCCATTTGCTCACAGCCAGTTAATACCAAAGGGGCGGCCAATATAACCCAAGCGATTTTTCTTTTCATGGTTATTCTTCCTTGCGGTTAGTTAATTCCATACAAGTTGAAATTCTAGCTCTTGTGTTTTAACTTGTAAAATCAATACGCTTGAATTTAGAGATTGGGATAATCATTTTATCAATTGTTCCTGATAAAATTCCTTGTTAAAGTAGAGCACCCTCCTTCTTTAATCTTGAGCTATTCATGATTTATTCAAATATTCTGGAAACGATAGGACATACTCCCGTTGTACGTTTAAATAAACTGGGAAAAGAACTCGATTGTGAGCTGTATGCCAAATGCGAATTTTTCAATCCAGGAGGTTCCGTTAAGGACCGTATTGGCTATGAAATGGTAAAAAAAGCAGAGGAGGAAGGCCGCATCAAACCAGGTGACACATTGATAGAACCCACCTCAGGGAATACAGGGATTGGCATTGCCCTGGCAGGTGCGGTGCTGGGATATAAAGTGATTATTACCATGCCCGATAAAATGAGCCAGGAAAAACAAGTGGCTCTGGAGCGCTTGGGCGCTGTAATTTACAGAACCCCGACTGAAGCCGCCTGGAACGCGCCTGAAAGCCATATTTCGCTGGCCATCCGGCTGCAGAAAGAAATACCCAACTCGCATATTCTCGATCAATACGCCAATCCCAATAACCCTAACGCTCATTACCATGGCACAGCCGAAGAAATCATTGAGGATTTTGGCAAAAGCCTGACGATGGTCGTGGCAGGTGTTGGTACAGGCGGTACGATTAGCGGTATTGCCAGACGTCTTAAAGAATATAATCCTGAAATCCAGATAGTCGGCGTTGACCCGATTGGCTCTATTCTGGGCGGAGGAGATGAAATTAAACCCTATGACGTTGAAGGCATCGGCTATGATTTCTTTCCCGATGTTCTGAATAACCAGCTCATCGACCGTTATGTCAAAATCAATGATGCAGACTCTTTTAACACTGCAAGACGTCTGATTCGCGAAGAGGGCTTATTGGTAGGAGGCTCCAGCGGAGGCGCCGCCTGGGCAGCACTGCAAGCAGCAAGATCCTTAAAACAGGGTGACAAATGCCTGGTCATCCTCCCTGATTCGATCCGCAATTACATGAGCAAATTTGCGAGTGACGATTGGATGAGGCAGCAGGGATATTTGAATCCATAGGGATCCTCTCGCCCCTCAGGGGAGATAGTTAGAGAGAGGGGTTTAAAATCAACCCTCACCCTAGCCCTCTCCCAGCTTGGGAGAGGGGATTTCTCTTTTAGACATTATTAACGCATTCTCATTCCTGCGGAGGGCTCTTGCTTCTTATTTTCTGAAGAGTACTTCTTTAGATTAGCAAACACTCTGTCTTCATTAAAGATTCCAAGGGATAATCCCTGGGCAATCGTATGGATGAAATCCAGAGCTGTATGGTCCTGGTAATCTCTCTGTGGCTTAATATTGGTTGCTTCATGCTTGTTGGCAAGCCCGATATTCCTGCGGAAAAACTTCTGAATGCCATGTTCAATACCCGCATAGGGAACACGCAAATGATAATTAAAGCTATGTTTCCATTCCTCTAGTAATGTTTCTCTAAGTCCCGTCTTATCAAAATCCTTTGCTTTATACTTGACTTCCAGATTTTTAACACGACGTAAGTAATCCTGGCGCAACAATTGTCTGCTTTCTTTGATCTGGGCCTTCAGTTCTTCCATGCCGGGATCACTGGCTCGGTTTACTTCAGGCAACTCTGGCAAGGCCATCGCTGCATTATATTTTTCAAAGACAGCACTGTTGGCTACATGCGGGCGATAAATCTTGTCCTCGACTTGCAGTTTAAGTTTGGCAGCAGGCGTCACGCCTTCTGGGGGTGAAGAATGATGAGTAGCATGAAATTCTTTACCTGGCTCCACTTCAAGTATCTTTATGGATAAACTCAAACGTTTTGCCAAAGCATCTCTCACCACATGATCATTGATCCTGGTGTCTGACTGCCTCATTTTTGCCACCGATGAAAGCTGATCAGAAAACGCATCCTGATAAGCAACCGGGTCAGAAACCAACTCATCGACAGTGATCTGGCGAAGGGTAAATCCCAAATCTCTCACAAATTGAGTAATGGGCTGTTGTACCATTAGCTGTCTTAAACGTTTCACATAAGAATCAGCACGTTCAAGCTGCTGGGGCTTCGGAAAAAGGGTTTTATGGTATTCAAGGATCTGCTGAATCAGTCCCTCATGCTTTGCCGGATTGTCCAAAGCTTTGCTGATAATTGCGGCCGCTGCAGAACGAAAAAAACAATCGTTCTCTTCACCAACATAAATATATCCCGCCTGCTGCTTGTCAGCGGATTGGATGACAGGCCGGACAAGTGGAGTGATACTTGGGGCCTGTCTAAAAAATGTCGATGTCGCTATGGCCATGACACCTCTCCTCTTACCTGTATGATTCCATTCTAATCAATATAGATTAAGGAAATATTAATTTGTACAGAAAAACCTCTTGTCGTTGCGAACGGAGTGAAGCAATCCAGATCGGAGCTTGAACAAAGTCAGGAATTGCTTCGCTGACGCTCGCAAAGACAGTTCTTGTGCAACACACCGGTCTATTAGCTGCAGCTTCGCTGAATAAATTGAATGACCTCCTGATAAAACTCCCTGCCCCATAGATCATTATGTCCTCGGTCTTGAATCCGGATAAACTTTTTGGGTTGATTAGCGGCCTCAAAGAGTTCAACACCCTGAGTATAGGGCACTATACTGTCCTGATCTCCATGAAGAATCAGCAACGGGCTCTTGATGTCCTGAATACGCGACAGGGAATCATATTTATCCCAGGGGGAAATCAATATCAGCGGATAATGGTATCTGGCAATAGCACTTAACGAGGTAAATGGGCTTTGCAAAATTAAAGCACATGCGCCATGGGTTGCTGACAAATAGGTAGCCACCCCGGTGCCGAGCGATTCACCGTAAATCACCAGATGTTCATCGGTCACACCCTGCTGCCTTAAAAAGGCTATTGCCGCTTCGGCGTCCTGATAAAAACCCTCCTCTGAAGGAAACCCGGGATTACCCGAATACCCTCGGTACTCTAAAAGAAAGACCCCAAAGCCGTGATTGATCCATTGCCTTGCCATCGGCATGCGCATCCCAATATGGCCTCCATTACCATGCAGGAAAAGAACCGTAGCTTGCCCGGATTTAGCCGGTTTGTACCAGGATTGCAATGTCAGTCCATCGCTTGTCCGCAATGACACGACCTGCATATCCTGAGCGTGGAAACTCGCAGGACTTGGCATCAGTTTTGCTGGAAAATAGATTAGTTTTCTTTGATAAAAAAAGATGAATAGCGTTCCGAGCACAATAAATAAAATGCTAAAGAGAGCAAAATTTTTTAACATGAATAACCTTTTACAATGAAAAATAGCAGCGGAACCCTAATATTAACAGGCGTGCCAGTTCTGACAACCAGGAGGGTCTATGGAACTAATGCGAGACCAGGAAATAGCTAAACTGAAAGAGCTATTACGGCATACTGGTGAATTTATTGCTTATTTTGAACTGGCAGAGACTAAAATGATTGCCTGGCGGCAAGACATTGAAGAACAGGCGCAGAATCAGCATCAAAAAATTGAGCAGAAATTACAAAATCTGCATCAGGAGCTGGAATCCTTGCATGAAGTCCTCACCCAGGCCGGGCTGGCGCGTTTAAGGCTCAGTGCTGAGCAAACTTTAGTACAGGGAGAAAAACATCTTGCCATGCTGGAAAAAGCCAGTCAGCAAATGCTCGTTGAAATTGCCAGTCAGCTGCGGGAGTTTAATAAAAGTTTTCACAAACAACTTCATTTAATTGAACAGCATACCCAGCAGGCTATCGCAAAGATTGATCAGCAATTGGCGGATTATGATGCACACTATTTCAAACGGATTGCCAATGAGAGCTGCATACAGGTTGAAAAAGTAGCGACTCGCGCCATTCAGAAAAGCACAGGCCTTTTACGCTCATTTCAATGGCGTTCAGTGAGTCTGGCCTTGATTGTCACCTTTATTACCAGCTTGTTTATTGGGCTTTATATCAGTAATGAATTGCCTTGGGAAATGCATCAGCATGCCCGAAATGAGCGTGAGGCGGGTAAAGTCTTGTTAAAGGCCTGGCCTAACCTGTCCCATCAGGAAAAAAACAAGATTCTGAATACTGCCTCAATGAATAAGAGCTGAAATGTGGACTCTTCTTGGTATAGCGGCCATTCCTTTGTTGATGATGCATATTAAAAAATGGCGCAAAGGATGGCGGCTGAAGCAATGGCGCGATGGCCTTAACCTTGATGAACATGAAAAGGTATTCAATCAATTGTATCAATCGGTCAGCGGATTTCATCTTTCCAAAGAGGCCCGTGCTCACAATGATTCGCCGGAATATGTGTATGGAGAAATTGAATTTCAATCATTTATTGCTTTGCTGTCTTTATGCAAGCCAGGGCCGGCCACTATTTTCTATGATTTAGGCAGCGGAACCGGCAAAACAGTACTTGCCTGTGCCATGGTGTTTCCAGTTAAAAAAAGCGCGGGAATAGAGCTGTTTGAAAGTCTCCATTGCAGCGCCTTACGGCAGCGGGAAAAACTAAAAGCATTGCCCGCTTATGAAGAGAATTATCATCATATTGATTTTGAAAATAATGATATCTTTTCTGCTGACTTTTCCGATGCAAACATAGTCTATATTAATGCCACCGCCTTTTTTGGCGAGCGCTGGCAGCACTTAAGTCATGTACTGGAAGGCATTGCCGCCGGCAGCCTGGTGCTCAGCACCAGCAAAGCACTGCAATCCTCTTTGTTTACTCTGATACGCACTGCCAGAGTGCAAATGAACTGGGGAGAAGTCGATGTTTTTATCCAGCAAAGACAGTAATAAAAAGATCAGCCTATTTACTATTTGCAGACTCATAAAATCTTGTTACAGTTAATTGATAAGATTGAATAATTTTTTTGCGAGTCTATACTGATTAATAGAGTAGTACTTTAAGCTCTTAGCTGAAGCCTTTTGGGCAAGAGCCTTCTGAAACGCGGCCAACCGAGGTAGGTATGATTAAATCGCAACTCATAGCAAACCTAGCTGCAAAAATGACTCACTTGCCCGAAAAGCAAGTCAGTGATGGTATCAATCGTATTCTGGAATTAATGAGTGAAGCACTTATTAGCGGTCAACGGATTGAAATTCGTGGCTTTGGCAGTTTTTCATTGCATTATCGTCCACCCAGAAATGCCCACAATCCTAAAACAGGTGAAAAAGTTATCACTGAGGCTAAATATAGTCCCCACTTTAAGCCAGGAAAAGAGTTACGTGAACGGGTAGACAGCTCCAGGGAAACCATCCCGTTGCAAGGTGAGGAAGACGACGAATAAGGATTAATGCAGCCGTAGCCTCGGTAAGGAAAGCACGCCAGGGAACGGCTATTGGGCATTAACCGCTCGTGAACCTGGATAGGCTTCGCTTACCAGGACAATGTCAGGTTCGCGGCAAAGTAACCCCTGTTTGCCCCTGATACTTGCCGTGACGATCGCGATAGGAAACGGAACAGACCTCATCAGACTCAAGGAATATCATTTGCGCCACCCCTTCATTGGCATAAATTTTGGCGGGTAGAGGGGTCGTATTGGAAAACTCCAGAGTGACATGCCCTTCCCATTCCGGCTCAAGCGGAGTGACGTTCACGATAATGCCACAGCGGGCATAAGTCGATTTACCAAGGCAGATCGTTAGAACATTGCGTGGAATACGGAAATACTCCACAGTCCTGGCTAAAGCAAAGGAATTGGGGGGGATAATACAAACATCGGATTTGACATCAACAAAACTGTTGGCGTCAAATGATTTGGGATCAACGATTGCTGAGTTAATGTTTGTAAAAATTTTAAACTCGTCCGCACAACGCACGTCATAGCCATAGCTGGAAACACCAAAGGAAATGATTCGGCCATTGCCGGTATCGCGTACCTGCTCCGACTGGAACGGGGAAATCATCCCGTGTTCCAGTGCCATTCTGGTAATCCATTGATCTGATTTAATTGACATAATTGCCTCGATTCTAAATTCTAAAACTACCTTCTACCATTCTCGCAGGATGGAAGCAAGCAGGAGATCAGGCGGCGCAAACCGACTGCGGCAACTCCTGCAGGAATGTTTTGGTCGTGGCGTCACCTTTCTCAAAGAAGCGATGCTTATTGTAGAGAGACTTTTCGGCTTCTTCTTCGATTTTGCCCTTCAAATTCAACTTTGGAGCACACTCTTCGCTGAATTCCTTTCTTTGTTTAGCCAGTTGACGCAGTTCCTTTTGAAAGGCATCAAGACCTTCTGTTTTTTCCTTAACTATTTTGGAATTAAAGGCGGAGCTGAAATGTTTTTTCTGGAAGTTATCCACTTTATAGAGCGTATGCTCAATTTCCCATTCTTCGGAAATCGCCTCAATAGGCTCTTGAAGGGGTTTTTCAGATTGCTCAGCTTTTCGCCCTGTTTGCTGATACCAGGCCTGTTTGAAAGTTAACACCTCGCGGGGATTCGTCTGATCATTCGGATTATTAAACTGGCTTGCCCCCCAGGCATAAAGCGTTGCCAGCAGAAATACAGGAGAAAGTAAAAATTTCAATATGACGGTAGGCGCATCGTCATTATCATGGCTATGTCCTCCTTTTGCACTCAGACGATCTTTTAAAGCGTGTTTTAATTTGAAATCATCATGCTTATGCTCATGGCTGCCGGGGAAGAAATAATGCCAGTCCTCACCCAATTCACTTATTGTACCCAAACCTGCAGACACGGTTTCCGGAATCCCGGGCACGCGATCTGAAGTGACGCCAATGCTAATCAAATGCCCCAAAAATAAAATCAGGCGAAGAGGGGCCAATAAAATATTAATGACCAGACGAAAGGGATTGATGATCTGTAGCCAGTTTTCTTTCTGACGCAGTTCAGCCCAGCCTTGCTTGACATCGTTTATAAATTCTCTAAACCAGGATTTCTTACTTTTCAGAGCGCCGTCGATAATTTCAAAGGTATTGCTGGTATTTTCCAGATTAAAAAACACTGCAGAAAGACCAGTGATAATGGGATTTATGATTCCCATTACGAATACGGGGATTTTACCCATCCATGCAAACAAAGGACGCGAGTTTTTAACCACTGTCCACCAGGTACCCGCTGTACAAATCGTTAAAGCAATGGCTAGACCGACCAGGAGCACGGAAGTCACTGCCAGAAACAGACTGCGCAAATTGACTTCCTTGACTAAATTGTCACGGATTTTGATATACCATTGGCGCAAGGTATCATTATTGATCATATCGGTGATGGCATTATAGGTGAGGAAACCGTAAGCAGCACCGGCAATGACAGCCATGGGGATAATAAAGGCCGGCAGCATGGAGAAAGGGATCGCCGCCAACAAAGGGATAGCCGCAAACTCACCTACCAGAAGATACGTGGTGCCCGCTCCCATGAAAAGACCGGCAAGAATACTGAATGCGCCAGCAAGACGGTAATACAGACGACGTCGTGTAAACAACTCCTGCACTTCATCCTGACCTCTGGTCTTCAACCATTGGCGAAGCTCCTGCTGATAGGGAGTGAGGTCCTCTTCCTCATCATTCTTGGCAAAGAGTTGCTCAGCAAACCATTTTTCCATATCACTGAGCTTTTTCTCAATCTTTTTCTTTTTGAGACGACCTGCTTCGTCTAAAGGATCCTCGCCCAAGGCATGAAGACGCTGCAGCATTTTTTTATAATCTCTGAAAAATTCCGGCCCGCCCTCAAGCTCCGCTCCTTCTTTAGGAAAGTTATTAAGTAAAAATTCCCTGGCCAGATGGCGTTCCAGATAATCACGTTTAAAACCCAGCTTACCAAGCGCGCCGGTGATATTCTGCATGTATATTTCGTATTCATAAGCAACAGAGAGAAAGAAGGCGCCGAAAGCCAGAGGAAGCACGGGCCAGAGAACAAACATTCCGCCAAAACTCAGGAAGCCGAGAATAAGGCTGGCTCCAACAGTCAACAGAAGGAGAAGCAGATAATAGGGTATTTTTTTTGATTTCATTTTTAGCCCGTGTTTACCATCCAAAAGAATTTGCAACTTTATAACAAATGAAAATGATTATCAATAAGGAAACGGGCAATTATGACACATATTGTTCTTTATAAGCGACTTTGATGGATTGAATTTATAAGGCAAGCTGTTGATTAATCTAGCATGCAAGCGAGTTTGGCCGCCTAGATGAATCCTTAGGAAAAATTTTGGATTACAATCTTGAAGTCATCATGTACTATCTGTAGACATCGTAAAGCATTTCTCAAACAGCCTGTTGTTGTACCTTCAGTTAAGACATGCTTTATGACGAATTAAGCCATTTATCAATTAAGGAGTAATGATGCGTTTGAATCAATGGATGACTTTTCTTTCCACTGGGTTAATGCTGATGACCAATCCTCTGGCAGCGCAAGGCCAGGCTCACATGGAACAAATACAAGTGCCGCAATGTCTTGCAGCAAAAATGCCTTCGCAATTTGAAATCCTTGCGGAGAACAACGAGTTTAAGATTATCAATCTGCCTTCTGACGAACTTCAAAGTATCAGCTTACTGGCTGACCAATTGAGTTGTGGTCGATTTGTCAATGTGAGCGGACAGCTGGCAGACAAGTCCGGCAACCCAAAAGCAGAGGCTGCTCATCAACTGCTGACAAAACCTGCCTTGAAGCAGAACACTCTCTTAAAAAGCGAGTTTAAAATCAAGCATCGTTCAGCGGTCATTGAAGCGCTTGAGCAGGTTAAATCCGAGAATATTTTAAAAACTCTCAAGCACCTGACTGATTATGAGAATCGTTCCGCGACCAAAAACACCGGAGTGCAGGCTGCCAAATGGCTTAAGTCAGAATTTCTGCAAATGGCAAAAGACGCCGGGCGCACCGATGTGGATGCCTATTTTGTCAAAACGGGCGTTTGGTATAAGCAGCCTTCTCTGGTTACGGTAATAAATAAAGACAGCCGTTCACCCGGAATAGTGATTGGTGCGCATATGGATACTCTTGATGGCCGTATGCCCGGAGCCGGCGATGACGGCAGCGGATCGTCAAGCGTCATGGAAATTGCCCGGGTGTTGTTGAACTCGCATCAGGAGTTTAACCGTCCGATCTATATCATCTGGTATGCTGCGGAAGAGCGCGGTCTGGTCGGCTCTCAGTATGTAGTCGAGCATTTTGAGCAGGAACATATTCCTGTGCTTGCCGCAGTTCAATTTGATATGACCGGTTTCCGTAATGATCGAAATGATCCTACCATGTGGGTTTTCCGCGATTACACCAATGATATGTTAACGGATTATCTGTCTGAGTTAATCAAGACGTATATTGGTGTTCCTGTGGCTGAATCAGAATGTGGATATGGCTGCAGCGATCATGCTTCATGGACAGCGGCCGGGGTTCCCGCAGCATTCCCTTGCGAAACTGATTTTGAGCACCATAATCAGAAAATTCACACCTCTGGTGATACAATGGATCGTCTGACTCCTGAACATATGGTTAACTTTGCCAAATTAGGCTTGGCTTTTGCTATTGAACTGGCAAGTGATTAAACTCAGTGGGATTGTTAAACCTTTCCACTTCGCTACATCCATCACTCCTTAGCAGGAGTGGTGGGTGGAGCGAGATTCTAAGCTTTACAAAACTGCTGTGATAAATCGTCCTCTGGAACATTAATGTTTCTATCAGTAAAATTATTAAAACGCACTATTTTCGGCAAGGGCTTCTGAACAAGAGCATTCTCACCAGTTTTTTTGTATTCCTGCTGTTTCCTTACCGTCAAATGTCCCTTTCCTCCCTGCCTTTGTAAAGGGGTTTTATAGACAAAGGGAAAATTCAGCGCATCTTCACCTTTAATTTCAAAATCAAATTTGGTCAGCATCTTGACCACCGAAAGCGCTTCGCCAAGGGCAAGCCGAAGACCGGGGCAACGTCGCCGGCCTGTTTTAAACGAGAGAAAGCTGCCTTCTTTTTCCTTCTGAGCAGGGTGTATGGATTGTGGCGTGTCGGTGAACAAGTGAGCGTTGTAATGATTTCCCTGATGGTCTACTGGCAGCCAGCGCTCAGGAAAGATATCTTTGGCGGTCACTACTTTTTTTCCAAGCAAGGCTTCAGCTTCTTCGGACAAATAAATATCGGGAAAATTACTGCTATCCTGATGGATTGCTTCAAGGGGCATTAGCAAAAGAGCACCTTGTGGAAGGGTGATTGACTGACCATACTGCTTAAGCTCAAGAGGCTCTTGCACCACTTCAGGGATCGCTGGGGCAGGAGGGAGTATACGCAACGCCTCCAATATGACGGCCTCGGTATAAGACAGTTTTTCTTCACCTCCCCATGTGGAAAGTTTGGAATGGTCAAAATCAGCGGCGGCTAATTCATGGCGAACCATTTTTAAAATCCTTGGATCCTGCAGCATAATTCTAAGCGTTGTGATTAGCAGGGTCGCAGTTGCATCAAAACCCAGCAGCGGGATAAACAGACTTTCATTAAGCGCATCAATGACCGCGGAAGATAAAGCACATGTATCCCCCTGGCATTTTGCGAATTCGATTAAGTTTGAGCAATCCCTCTCAGTTAAAGGACGTTTCGGATCAATCCCTCGACTTAGCAGCTCCTCCTCCAACGCTTTCTTATCGAGAACATGGGCGGTCATTAAACGATTTAGCCAGCTATCCGTTGCGCAGAGTTCCTCCTTAAGTTCTCCCTGCTGCAGAAGTAGACAACCAAAATTAAAAATCTTTTCCCGCAGGCTCCATAGCTGCATTTTCTCAGTATCGGAGACGGGCTCAATGTCAAACAAGCATCCCATCAGTTCCTGAGTTAAACTGGGGTGATAAAGTGTTTCAAACACATCAATACTTTTTTTACTAAAATAATTGTACAGCAGCACACGCCTTGACAGCGCGTCCATGACCTGGCCAAGTGTTTTTTTATTTGGATTCACATCAGCACTTTGCAATTCAAAAAACTCTTCAATCAAAGCCTCAAGCTCATAGCGATTTTCCTGATTTTTTCGATGAAGCAAGTCTTCATTCCGTCGTAAGATTGCTCCGCGCAAATTATCATGACCAGGCGTACCGTTTTTTGAAGACATCAGATTATTCGGACCCAAAATGTAATCAAGACGGTTAAACAAAGGAGTTTGGCCATATTTGCCCTGCAAGGCTCTATTATTATAAATCTGATGAATCAGAGCAGGTTTTGTGATGACATACACCCGTGAGAGATTGGGTAAGAGAAACAGACTGATGCCTTTATGGTTGGGCTGTAATGATTTTTTGCCCAAATCAACCACGAATTGCATAAAGGTTTCCTGTATTTTTTCTTTACTTAATTCACGTTTTTCCATGGACTGTAATTTTTCATTAAAAAGTGTGGCCGTTAATTTTAAGTAAGAGACAGGATGAGGGAAGGTTAGGAGGGAGTGAGTTATTCTTCGATAAATATAAGCCACTGTAAGCAGCATTAAACCTAAATATAAAATGAATTGCATAATAGTTTCCTGTTTTATTTGCGTACAGATGAAACAACATACAACGAGATAATCTGCAGGTTAAAGCTCGCCTAAGCACAACATTTAAACACAAGACTCGAATAATGTACAGGCATATTTTTTTGTCTCTCAAAATGCCACACCCTCTACTGACAATACCTATCGCTAAATAACGCATTGCCAGTTATTTTTTGAACCAAAAGTGCTATTCAGCCCTATCAGTGAGGAGGTTTATTTCCCTTGTTTACAGGCGGACAATGATATTCTGCAATGACCTCACCCTGGGCATCTACCGTTTGCAAAAGAACTGGAAACTTCCAAAGAGTATACAGATGCTTCAATACTTCCTGGGTGTTATCCCCCAAGGGCGAGCGGTTTTGCTGGATATAGCGCAATGTCAGGCTTCTGTTCCCTTCGACATCCACGGAGTAGACCTGAATATCAGGCTCCTGAAAACCGAGATTATACTGGCGAGATAGAGCCTCCCGGATTAACTGATAACCCTGCTCATCATGGATTGCTCCAACCATCAAATCGGGCTGGCGGTCATCGTCCACGATATGGAACAGTTTGAGATCCCGTATTAACTGCGGTGAAAGGTATTGGGCAATAAAACTTTCATCCTTGTAGTTACGCATGGCGGTATCGAGACTGCTTAGCCAATCCGTATTAGCGAGATATGGAAACCATTGCTTGTCTTCCGCAGTAGGATTCTCACAAATCCGTTTGATATCCTGCATCATGTTATAACCCAGAGTATAGGGGTTAATACCGCTAAAATAGGGACTGTTAAAGGAGGGCTGCATAATCACATTGGTATGGCTTTGCAAAATTTCCAGCATAAATTCATCAGTCACCAGATTTTCATCATAGAGCGCATTAATCAGGGTGTAATGCCAAAAACAGGCCCAACCTTCATTCATTACCTTGGTTTGTCCCTGCGGGTAAAAATATTGAGCGATTTTGCGTACTATCCGCACAATTTCCCGCTGCCAGGATTTCAAAAGGGGCGCATTTTTCTCAATAAAATACAGAATATTTTCCTGTGGATCTTCGGGAAAGCGTTTCTTTTGACCATTACTGTCCACCCGCTTGCTTTGCGGGATGGTTCGCCATAATTCATTGACCTGTGATTGCAAGTACATTTCGCGATTCTGCTGGCGAATTTTTTCTTCCTGTACCGACAGGATAGCGGGATGCTTGTAACGGTCAACACCATAATTCATTAATGAATGACAGGCATCAAGAATCGATTCGACTTCATCAATTCCATAACGCTCTTCACATTCACTGATATAATTACGGGCGAATACCAGATAATCGATAATCGCGTCGGCCGAAGTCCACATCTTGAAAAGGTAATTGCTTTTAAAAAAAGAATTGTGGCCATAGCAGGCATGGGCGATAACCAGGGCCTGCATCGCCATTGTATTTTCTTCCATCAGATAGGCAATACAGGGGTTGGAATTGATAACTAACTCATAGGCCAATCCCATTTGACCTCGCTTGTAACTTTTTTCAACACCGACAAAATGTTTTCCAAACGACCAGTGGTGATAACCAATCGGCATGCCCACCGAAGCATAGGCATCCATCATTTGCTCGGCGGTAATGACCTCAATCTGATTGGGATAGGTTTCCAGTTTGAAATCTTTGGCCAGCCGGCCTATTTCGCGATCATAGCTCTGGATTAAGTCGAAGGTCCACTCGGCCCCTTTTGACAGCGGCTCTTTTTTCATGCGGTCTTCCTTTTAAACAATTCACGAAATACTGGATAAATATCAGCGACATTATCGATATTTTCCATAGCGAAATTAGGATATAGCTCATGCACTTTCTGATAAACCTCCCAGAGGCTCTGATGGTGTCGGGGCATAATTTCAATATAGGCGAAATATTGCAGTAAAGGCATAATTTTTTCCTGCAACAATTCCTGACAGTATGGTGAATCGGCGTTCCAGTTATCGCCGTCAGAGGCCTGGGCCACATAAATATTCCAGGCAGATACCGGATAGCGCGCCTCAATAATAGTACTGAGTAACTCCAGTGCACTGGAGACTACTGTGCCTCCTGTCTCTCGCGAGTAAAAGAACTCCTCTTCATTAACTTCCTTGGCGGAAGTATGGTGACGTATAAACACCAGTTCAATTTTTTCATAATTCTTGGTCAGAAACAGATACAGTAGAATGAAGAATCGTTTGGCTATATCTTTTTTTGCTTCATCCATTGATCCGGAAACATCCATTACACAAAACATAACCGCCTGCGTTGAAGGGGCTGGAACCTTTACCCGATTGTTATAGCGCAAATCGATGGTGTCGATAAATGGAACCGCTTTGAGTTTTTTCTTTAGAAATTCAATTTCATGCTGCAATTCTAATATCTGAAACTTTTCGGCATCAGGATTTGCCTGCAGGCGCTCCATCTCTTCTTCCGCCTGCCGCAAACGTTTTTTATAAGAGCCGCCCAAGGCCATACGCCGGCCGGTAGCTTGCCGCATTGAACGGACAACATTGATATTGGTGGGAATACCGCTGCTGGTCACACCTGCTCGAATCGTTTTATAGGTCGTTAACTGCGCCAGTTCTTTTTTGATTAAATCAGGAAGCTCCAGATCTTCAAAATAGAGATCCAGGAACTCTTCACGAGATAACTGAAATACAAACTCATCTTCGCCTTCACCGCTGTCACTGGCCTGACTACCGCTGCCGCCGCTGCCGCCGCCATCGGGTCTTCGAATTCGATCACCGGCAATAAACTGATCATTGCCAGGCAAAACTCGTTCCACTCGCCCGCCTCTGCCACGGTGAAATTGCGGCTCAGAAATATCTTTTGCCGGGATGCTTATCATCTCGCCCTGATCAATCTCGGTGATACTGCGTTTTCCTACAGCATCAGAAACGGCACGTTTTATTTGGTTTTTATAACGTCTCAGAAAGCGCTGGCGATTGACTGTGCTCTTTTTGCCGGCATTCTGTCGTCGATCAATTAATTGCGACATACGCTCATCCTATTCAAAATACCAGTTTCCAAGCATTAGCTAAGCAAAAATCCTCTCTCCTTCAGGGAGAGAGTTAGAGAGAGGGATTTAAAAACAACCCTCACCCTGGCCCTCTCCCACCTTGGGAGAGGGGATTTTCTATAAAGTTAGCGCCATGCGTGCTGGTAAATGCACGCGCTATTGCGATTTCCTCACTCTTAAATACCATTCGCATAACAAGCGAACCTGTTTTCGGGTGTATCCTTTATCAACCATACGCGCGATAAACTCCTCATGCTTCTTCTTGTCATCTTCCGATGCCTTGGCATTGAAGGAAATAACCGGCAGTAAATCTTCCGTATTGGTAAACATTTTCTTTTCGATTACTGTTTTCAGTTTCTCATAGCTGTTCCAGATTGGATTTTTTCCATGATTATTCGCTCTGGCCCTTAATACGAAATTAACGACTTCATTACGGAAATCCTTGGGATTGGAAATGCCTGCTGGCTTTTCAATTTTTTCCAGTTCCATATTCAAAGAACTGCGATCAAAGATTTCACCCGTATCCGGATCACGATAATCCTGATCCTGGATCCAGAAATCAGCATAGGTAATATAACGATCGAAGATGTTTTGTCCGTATTCTGAATAGGATTCAAGATAGGCTGTTTGAATTTCCTTGCCAATAAACTCAACATATTTCGGGGTTAAATGCTCTTTGATAAACGTTAGATACTTCTCATGTTGCTCCTGGGGAAATTGCTCCTGCTCAATTTGTCTCTCCAGAATGTACAAGAGGTGAACCGGGTTGGCAGCCACTTCGCTGTGATCAAAATTAAATACTTTAGACAGAATTTTGAATGCAAACCGGGTTGAAATTCCACTCATACCCTCATCAACACCGGCAAAATCCCGATATTCCTGATAGGACTTGGCTTTAGGATCGGTATCTTTAAGACTTTCGCCGTTATAAACGCGCATCTTGGAGTAAATGCTGGAGTTTTGCGGTTCCTTCAGGCGAGTCAGGACGGAAAATTGGGCCAGCATATCCAGAGTTCCTGGTGCGCAAGGTGCATCGGTTAAAGAGCTATGATCAAGCAGTTTCTGGTAAATGCGTTTTTCCTCAGAGACCCTTAAGCAATAAGGGACTTTGACAATGTTAATCCGGTCGATGAAGGCTTCATTGTTTTTGTTGTTACGGAAAGTCTGCCACTCTGACTCATTGGAGTGAGCGAGAATTATGCCTTCAAAAGGAATCGCGGAAAGGCCTTCGGTCGCATTATAGTTACCTTCCTGAGTCGCAGTCAGCAAGGGGTGCAGCACTTTAATGGGTGCTTTGAACATTTCCACAAACTCGAGCAAACCACGGTGAGCCCGGCACAGACCGCCAGAGAAACTGTAAGCGTCCGGATCATCCTGAGAAAACTCCTCCAGCTTGCGAATATCAACCTTACCGACCAGAGAAGAAATATCCTGATTATTTTCATCACCCGGCTCGGTTTTGGCGATGGCAATCTGCTTTAGACGCGATGGCTTGACTTTAATAACCTTGAATTTACTGATGTCGCCATTGAACTCATGGAGACGCTTGACAGCCCAGGGAGACATCACATAGCGCAGATAACGGGCCGGGATGCCAAATTTCTCATAGAGCAGTTCCGCATCTTCCTGAGGATCAAATAAGGAAAGCGGTGACTCATAAACTGGAGAACCTTTGATAGCGTATATTGGCACCTTCTGCATTAAATCTTTCAGTTTTTCAGCCAGCGAGGATTTCCCGCCTCCCACAGGACCCAAAAGATAGAGTACCTGTTTGGTTTCTTCCAGGCCTTGAGCGGCATGCTTTAAAAATCCAACGATAAGCTCAATCGAGTCTTCCATGCCAAAAAATTCTTTGAACACAGGATACTGGTGGATAATTTTGTTAGAGAATATGCGTGACAGTACCGGATCATGTCGGGTGTCAATCACTTCGGGTTCCCCGATAGCCATTAACAGACGCTCTGCCGGGTTCGCATAGGCAGAGGGATCCTGACGGCATATCTCAAGATATTCGTCGAGTGTGAATTCCTCTTCTTTGTTATCCACATAGCGTTTGGTGTAACCAGCTAAAAAATCGTGCGTATTCATCACTTATCCCCTTTTACAGATCCCTACCGGGAAATCCGCGAGTCTTTCTCATTCTAATTTTGCATTTCGCTGGTAAAAGCGAGACACTATCTTCCTAAATTTAGTATAGGATCAAATAAGGCTTGCCGACTAGGTACTTTCGATAAAAAATTCCCAAAGAATCAAGCGACTGA
Source organism: Legionella quinlivanii (assembly GCF_900461555.1). NCBI lineage: Bacteria > Pseudomonadati > Pseudomonadota > Gammaproteobacteria > Legionellales > Legionellaceae > Legionella > Legionella quinlivanii. The sequence goes on from NZ_UGOX01000001.1 coordinate 3,227,914, forward strand.
CCTTACTGACTTGTTATTGAAATGAAAATTATTTCTTAAAGGGAGAAAAGTTTATGTCCAGCACAACCATTTACCGTAAAAACTATCAGCCTCCCGTATTTTCTATCGAGAAAATCGATCTTGATTTTGATTTGTACGATGATCATGCAATGGTTGAAAATCACATGCGGCTGAAGCGTCAGGGGCTCGGAGCACTGCATTTAAACGGCGATGAACTCGAGTTAGTCAGTATAAAACTCAATAATATTCCCTTGAATGAGGGGGCTTATTATCGCAAAGACAATGATCTTGTTTTACCGGATTGTCCTGATGAGTTTGAGCTTACGATAGTAACCCGCATTCGCCCCCAGGATAACACTCAGTTATCCGGTCTATATCGCTCCAATCATCTCTTCTGTACCCAATGTGAAGCTGAAGGTTTTCGCCGCATTACCTTTTTTCCTGACAGACCTGATGTGTTAACCGTCTTCACCACACGCATAAAAGCGGACAAGGAAAAATATCCGGTTTTGCTATCCAATGGAAATCTCGTTGACTCTGGCGAATTGCCTGGCGGGCGTCACTGGGCGGTATGGCAGGATCCTTTTAAGAAACCGTCATACCTCTTTGCACTGGTTGCCGGACGTCTGGTGCATATCCAGGATGAATTTATTACGCGCTCCGGTAATAAAGTGGATTGCCGCATTTATGTTGAGCCAGGAAATGAAGACAAATGCCAGCACGCGATGAACTCCCTGAAAAATGCCATGACCTGGGATGAAGAAGTCTATGGACGGGAATATGACTTATCGATTTTTATGATTGTGGCCGTCAGTGATTTCAACATGGGGGCTATGGAAAATAAAGGATTAAATATTTTTAATTCCAAATACATTCTTGCCCGCCCGGAAACTGCGACCGATCAGGATTTTGCCGATGTGGAAGGGGTTGTCGGCCATGAGTATTTCCATAACTGGACTGGTAATCGCGTCACCTGCCGCGACTGGTTTCAATTGAGTTTAAAAGAAGGACTAACTGTTTTTCGCGATCAGGAATTTTCCCGTGATATGAACTCAAGAGACGTTAACCGCATCCTTGATGTGAAGATGCTGCGAACCACTCAGTTTCCGGAGGATGCCGGCAGCATGGCGCATCCTGTCCGCCCCAACTCCTATCAGGAAATTAATAATTTCTACACCGCGACTATTTACAATAAAGGGGCAGAAGTCATCCGGATGCAGCACACTATTCTCGGCAAAGAAGGATTTCGCCGCGGTATGGATTTGTATTTTGAACGCCATGACGGTCAGGCGGTAACCATTGATGATTTTGTCGCCGCAATGGAAGATGCCAATGGGGTTGATTTGACCCAATTCAAACTGTGGTACAGTCAGGCGGGAACACCCGAGATCGAAATTAAAAGCGCTTATAAGGATGGTGAGCTTAGCCTGCATATGAAACAGCACTGCCCGCCAACCCCTGAATGTGAGCAAAAGCAAGCCTTTCATATTCCCATTCGCATTGCCCTGTTTGATACACATGGAAAGGAACTGGAGATTGAACAGGACGTTTTGGAATTAAAAGAAGAGGAACAAACTTTCCGTATTCCCAATCTTCCAGAGAAACCTGTTGTCTCTTTATTGCGGGATTTCTCAGCACCAGTGAAATTAAAACGCGAAATCAATCGCCGTGAACTCTTGTCGTTACTTCGTTTTGAAACCGACGGCGTAGCCAAATGGGATGCGGCACAATGTCTTACTACAGATTGTATTGGCCAGTTTTTGAAACAGGACCCCTCTCAATGGCAAATACCCAACGATTTGGTCAATGCCTGTCAGCATGTCCTGCACGATAAATCGCTTGACCGAGCGCTTAAAGCGGAGCTGCTTACCCCCCCTGGGTTTGAGGAAATTATCACTAATTTTCATGACGTTGACGTTGATTTACTGGAAGCCGCGCGCGATGCCTATCGCAGTCAGCTAGGTAAAGCCCTGTTTGAATCACTGGTATCTGAATACTTAAGCTTATGGCAAAAAGAAAATCATACGATGAATGCGAGCTCTTACAGCCGCCGCAGGCTCCGTAATACCGTGCTCTGGTTTATGATGAAAGCAGAAGAAGAAACCAGCCTCACGCTTTGCCAGCAACAATATGCCGGCGCCAGAACAATGAGCGATCAGATTTCAAGTTTCGCCTTATTGGTTAACTCGCATAATCATGAAGCAAAACAGCAGGCCATTTCACGCTTTTATGAGCAATGGGCGAACAATGAGCTGGTCCTTGATAAATGGTTTGCTATCCAGGCCAGTTGCGAAGACAGAGATACCTTGCAGCATGTACGCAAGTTACTGAAACATCCAGCGTTTTCTATCAAAAATCCAAACAAGGTAAGAGCTTTAATCGGCAGCTTCTGTCAGGCGAATCCGAGGAATTTCCATGCTATGGATGGTCGCGGCTATGAATTTCTTACTGAAATGCTGCTGCAAATGGATCAAATTAATCCGCAAATCGCAGCCCGACTGGCTACGCCATTTACCCGCTGGCAGCAATACAATCTGCCACGGCAATCGATGATGCAAAATCAGCTGCATGAGCTTGCCAGGCATAAATTGTCGAATGATTTGAAGGAGCTGGTGACTAAGAGCATGGCTTAGCAGGTAGTAATGATCTGACCAAACTCACAGCACCTACGTTCCCCGCTTCATGCGGGGAATCCAGGCAATGCGTCTGGTTGGCAAACGCATTTTAAACTCACTACCATTTTTATGGATACCCCGCATAAAGCGGGGTACGCAGGATCTTACGCCGTGTCAAATCATCGATGGATTTCCGCCTGCGCGGAAATGACATAGCACTATTCCTCAGCCATTTGATCAGAAATACCAGGATTCTCCAGACTCAAAATACCGGTATTGAAATCATAGGCAAAAATCTCGGCATAGCGTCCCCAGTCAATCATTGTTTTTAAGACGCGCTCCGCTTCTTTCTCACTCAGATAATCTTCCAATTTGCTGAGGAACCGCTCTTCAGAAACCCGATGTCCGAATTTTTCGTCAAGAATACGCCGGATGTAACGCGCCAGAGGCACTTTATCCAGGAGACGGCGGGCAAATATCTTTTTCCTTTCCTGTAAATCTGCTTCCGAGTACTGTTTGCCAAGCTCAGTCAATTGGATATCGCCATCGGACACTTTGGCAAAGCCAAGGATTTCCAATGTTTCCAGCAAGGGGAACAAATCATCAATATTCATCATGAGCTCATCGGCCAGCTCAGGTAGATCAATTCGCTCTTCATAGGTTTGCAGGGTATCAATCAGACCTGAAAGTTCAGAGGGCTCCACATCAGGCAAACGATAACCCAGGCCAATCTGGCGTTCACGCTGCGCCCGCTTGGCTCGCTCTTTCGGCCCTGAAGTCATCAGACGATAGATTTTATCCACCAGCGCGCCAAACTCAGGCGTTTCCGGATCACGAGGCTGCTGCAGCTCTACCTGTAATTCAGCACGAATATAACCAGGATCGCTGCCAAAAATAATGATGCGATCAGCAAGCATGGCCGCCTCTTCAATATTATGAGTGACCAGTAAAATCCCATTGGTATTGGTTTTCTTTTCCTGCCATAACTCCAGCAAGTCAGACTTCAGATTTTCCGCGGTGAGCACGTCCAGAGCAGAAAAAGGCTCATCCATCAGCAGTACGTCAGGGTTGATCACCAGTGCGCGTGCGAAGCCCACCCGCTGCCGCATCCCCCCTGACAATTCTTTCGGGAAAGCCGACTCAAATCCGTCCAGCCCGATAATGTCAATCGCTTCAATGGCGCGGCGGCGACGTTCCTCCCGGCCAACACCCTGCGCTTCCAACCCGAGTTCCACATTTTCGAGAACGGTTAACCAGGGCATCAAGGCGAAAGACTGGAATACCATCGCAATGCCGGCCACAGGTTTGGTGACGGGCTGGCCACGGTAACTGACCTTGCCCGCACTGGGTGGAACCAGACCCGCGATAATCCGCAACAGGGTTGATTTACCAGAGCCTGATTTTCCCAGCAAGGCGACAATTTCACCTTCATGCAATTCAAAATTGACATCCTCCAGAACCAGTAAGTCCTGGTCTGACGCTTTTTTAAACGATTTACGACAATTTTCCAGACTAATTATAGTTTTTGACATTAAACAGTCTCAGTTAAAATTAAAACGATTCTCTGCAAGCCGATACAGAGGACGCCATATCAAATGATTAAAGGCCAGCACATAAAGGCACATCATTGAAGTTCCCAGGGCAATCCGAGGAAAATCCCCGGCAATTGTACTGGCATGAATATATTCACCCAGACCCGTCGCCTTTAAGGTAGTGCTGCCCCAGCTGACCCACTCAGCCACAATACTGGCGTTCCATGCGCCGCCGGCTGCGGTAATCGCACCGGTGATATAGAAAGGGAAAATACCTGGCAAGGCCAGACGCTTCCACCAAATCCAGCCCTTCAAACCGAAATTGTCGGCGGCCAGATATAAATCCCGAGGTATGGTTGAAGCACCCGCAATCACATTAAACAGAATATACCACTGGGTACCTAAAATCATGAGCGGAGTGACCCAGACTTCTACATTCAGCTGAAAGCGGACAATGGCTATCACAAATAAGGGATAAAATAAATTGGCGGGAAAGGCAGCTGCAAACTGAATAATTGGCTGAATTTTTTGTGCAATACGAGGCCTTAGACCGACCCAGACACCGACTGGAATCCAAATCACAGAGCTTAGCAGAATAAGAATAATCACCCGCGCTCCGGTGGCCGCTCCCAACAGAAAGGCATGCGTAATATCATGCAGCCGCAGTTTGGTCAGAATAAATTCAAGCAGCATCCAGCTGCAGGCAACAATAATCAGCAGCACCGACCCATTCCATAACCAGTCCAGTTTTTTTTGTCGCCGCGAATCAATTTCTCTTATCACTGATGGCCCGCGGGTCTTTAACCTGCGCGCATTGACAAAACGCTCTTTTACAGCAGAAAGCGGCTTCGCCATCCGTTTGATTAGCTGGCTGCTGCGAATCAAATCAATCAGCCAGGATTGATATTCCTCTTCATCCGGCGATTGTTCCACTTTAAATTTTTCAGACCAGGCAATTAAGGGTCGGAATAAAATTTGATCGTAGAGAAAGATCACAATCACCATCGTTAATATCGCATAGCCCACTGCGGCTAAATTCTGCTGTTCAATGGCCAAGGCAATATATGACCCGACCCCAGGGAGAAGAATATCCTGATGCGCGACCGAAATAGCCTCCGATAGCACCACAAAAAACCAGCTGGCCGACATCGATATCATCATATTCCAGAGCAGGCCAGACATGGAAAATGGCACTTCGACTTTCCAGAATCTTTGCCAGGACGATAATTGAAACATGGCCGCCGCTTCCTTCAAATCATGGGGCACTGTTTTCAATGATTGATAAAATCCAAAAGTGATATTCCAGACCTGAGCGGTAAAAATTACAAAAATCGACGCACATTCAGGACCCAGTAAACTATTGGGAAATAAATGGATAAATCCGGTTACTGTGATAGAAAGAAAGCTCAATACCGGAACAGATTGCAGAATATCAATCGCCGGCACAATCACTTGCTCCGCCCTTCTGTTTTTTGCAGCGGCAGCACCCACCACAAAAGTAAACAGGATGGATAAGGCAAGTGCGATAAACATACGCAATACGGTACGCAGCGCATAAAAAGGCAAATGAGAAGGAGCGAGGGAAATCGGTAAGGGATCACCTAATTGATAGGGGACCGCCATTTGCTGGCCTGCCCAGCCTAAGAAAAATAACAGCGAAAAGGTCAGGATTAATAACAATAAATCCCAGCGATTAACAAAGCGACCAACATTTTCGCGGTTGGCAAAGTAGAATCGGTTATTGCGCACCAAGCCACCCCTCTCATCAGTTTTATCTTATACGGATCTCGTTCATGGTCTTAGCGAACTCCACTTCAACCTATGTTCCGCACAGGCAAATCCATTTGATGGTCAAGCCATCATAAGAATGACGAGTCAGGATTTTTTTATCCTGTCCGCATTGAAAATGCAATTTTGTACAAGCTTGAGTTTTTTCAGGCTATACATTCAAATCTGAATAAAGATTTAATTTTATTGAATGAATCAGGTTAAATTCAACACCAGGTTCTTTACACTTTTTGCACAGCGAACGCTGCAAACAAGCGTAAGGGCCTAGAGTATCATAAATACTGATTGTTCGATACCGGAAAAAAATCTGAATTTTAAAAAAAGAAATGAACTTTTTCAAATTTGTTACGTCTAACCAAATAAGCAATGTAATTGCTTCGCTTCATCTTCCCTCTTGGATGGAGCGTGCATCCTGGTAACTCCTGATACAGGCAGTGACATGATGCTATTTAGCCCGGCCTAAGGCCGGGTTTTTTTATGCCATTTAAGGGGAAATGAAAATACTTGATGCCAGCAGACATTGCGTTAAACTATTGGTTTCCCGGTTATAGCGGCCAAGCGGTACTAATTTAAGGGATTATCATGAGAGCTAAAGTCTGTTTCCTTTCAGTTTCATTATTCTGTTCTGCCTCCTGTCTTGCAGCAGATGAAGATTTCACAGAGCAGGCAGTCTGGGCGAACGAGGCAATTATTGCAACCTATACTTTCAATTATCAGAACTTTATTGACCGTCAAAAACAGATTGCCAAATATTTCAGTTCCAATGGATGGATAGCCTACAGCACCGCGCTTAATGAATCGAAGCTGCCCGATGCGGTAAAAACCAATGCCTATTATGTTAGCGCAGTGGCAACACTTCCACCGACCGTCAGTTCTTCAGGAAATGGCCACTGGCAGGCCACCATGCCTGTTCTGGTGCTTTATAAAAACCCACAATACCAGCAGAAACAGAATTTAAGTGTGACCATTACCTTTGAACAGGCTCCGTCAGGGCAAGGAGTGAGAGGGCTTGCGATCACCAGCCTGACCTCGAAGACTATTGAACCGCCCTGTGAATGTCAGAGTAAAACTGAACACCATGAGCCGGGAAAATAAGTAAGTCCGCCGGTTTGCTAATCCATTGAGATCTGACGATTAGTCATTCCACCCGGATTTAACTGTGTCGTCCCCGCACAGGGGTTGTGCGTGAAAAGAACCATCCAACCATACTCTTGTCTTTGCGAACAGAGTGAAGCAATCCAGATCAAGCTTTGAACAGGGTTATGGGTGGATTGCTTCGCTGATGCTCGCAAAGACGAACTTTTGCACACCTATTTTCATCCACGCAACAATGCCTGCGCGGGAATGACAGCAGAGCTTCAAGATGAACGGAACGGTTCAACCTTGCCACCAAATATTGCCAAATATAAAGCTTGAGACATGAAAGAGCAGGAACGCCCCCAGTAAAACGAGGATAATCGTCAGCTTTAAGGGCACTCGGGTATCCAAAGCAGCTTCCTGAGGGTTCGATGGATTATAAAAAACCCTAATGTCCTCTCCTTTTTCATAAGCCAATGCCGCCTGATAGGCAACCTGTCGCGCATAAGCGGATTTCGGAGAGCGAAATCGCTGTTCTATAAAGAGACTGTTATTTGCATAACTCACCCCATTAACGACATAGCTGTATTGAATATCAGCCCAAAGAAAATGATCTTTTTTAACCCAAATCAGCTCGGTAATCTGTCCTTTTGCTACGGGCCAAGCCTGCGATGTTTTAAATTTAGAGCGATACCGCCAAAAATAACCCAGCATGAATAACAAGATGAGCATCCAGATAAACGCAATAATACCCTGCCAGGTCACCGTATCAACTCCTCATTCGCCGCATTGCTCACATTACTATCCTTTGGGATGAATGCGGGTTAACAGATAAACACCAGCCACTGTAATGGCCAATAGTACGAGGGTTATCTCTATTTGTAATGGGGCAATAGCGATAGCAGTGATAAAGCTCCATAAACTTCCACCAGCAATAGCCGAGACTAAGGTAGCGCCAGGGTGAATTATTTTTCTGGCAAAACTTGCTTTATCAGCAAAAACCATCATGATTTTTAATAGCAGAGAAACACCGGTCACACAAAGCAATAAACAGAAAAAGCGCAAAAACCAAACGACCCCGGGGCTTCTTTCCCGTGCTTCATCAAACATACGTTCTTCAGACACATCACCTGAAGCAACCAACAGAATTGAATCGCCGGCCGCAGTCTGATAAGCCTGCAAGGTATTGCCATTCTGCTGTGCGACTACGCTTATTTTCTGTGGGAAAACTGCGGTCACTTTTATCCGCATATCCCCTACCTGCGGTTCTTTAGGATCAGCTCCCAGATAGATCTCATTATTAATCAGATGTGCGGGCTTATTGACTTTTTGCTGCAGTGCGAGCAGATCCACTTTGGTTAAATCGACATTGGATACATCGGGTATGGCGTCGATAACGGTGCTCGGCAGCACAAAATCTCCCAAGGCAGCATCTTCAGCATACTGATACAAAGACTCAATTGGCAAGGTAGTCGGGTTAGGATGTGAATTCGCCTCCTGAAAACTGCTGCTAAGAATTAATTTTTCAGCCCAACCGGTAAAATATCGATAGCGGGGTTGTTCATGATCTGTATCAATTTCTTCCTGCCATTGATAAATAAATACCTGACGTTTTAAAGCCAGACCATCGACTGTAATGTTCAATTGCAAATCACTAAGTGTTCGATTGGTTGTCGCATCCCCTTGAACATAGACGACGTTTTGATTGTTGTCATTGTTCACAGGACGATTAGGGATTGAAGTAACCAGCGATTGCGTCTCATCGAGCGAGTAGTCGTAACGATAACCTGTTCTCTCGTTCCAGAAAATCAGGTAGCTGGCTAATCCAATACACAGCAATCCGCAAATTAGCCCTACTAACGTGTCTTTCAGCCGGCTTCCCCAGGAGTGAGGAGGCAAATCCTGAACCATTCTTAACGCTCCTTTTTATTTCTTCCTTTAATGTTGGCATGTGATTGAAACCGCAGCAAGTATCAGTGCTATATTCTTAATAAGACAGCCCCTTGTGTACAAACAAGCAGCAGATAGAAAGAGTTAATTAGACTTGTCCTCATGACTTAACCGAGTATAATCAGACCCACACCTGCGAATTAAAGGATTAGAAATGGTAGCTAAAACACCCCTGCACTCCTTGCATCTGGAACTGGGTGCAAAAATGGTCAACTTTCATGACTGGGATATGCCTTTGCATTATGGTTCACAGTTGGAAGAACACCATATCGTGCGTAAGGCCGCGGGGATTTTTGATGTTTCGCATATGACGGTTGTCGATATTCTGGGAGCAGGAGGCCGTCAGTTTCTGCGCAAATTGCTGACCAATGATGTGGATCAGTTAGCTCATACCGGTCGAGCCTTATATAGCTGTATGTGCAACGAGCATGGCGGTATCATCGATGATTTGATTGTTTATCAGCGCGCTTCAGATAATTACCGTATCGTTCTCAATTCCGCTACCCGCGACAGGGATCTGGCCTGGATACGCGAAAAAAGCGCAGGCTTTTCCATTGGATTACAGGAAAGAACTGAATTATCCATGCTGGCAGTGCAAGGTCCACAAGCACTGGCCAAAACCCTGTCTGTTCTCACACCGGCACAAGCAGATGCTATTTCCACACTGACTTATTTTGAATGTGTCGATGTCAATGAATACTTTTTTGCCCGCACCGGTTATACCGGCGAAGAAGGCCTGGAGATCATTCTTCCTCCTGAAAACGCCAAGGCATTATGGACATCATTAATACAGGCAGGGGTTAAACCTTGCGGCCTTGCAGCCCGGGATACTTTAAGACTTGAAGCCGGCATGTTGCTCTATGGTCAAGATATGGATGAGACCACGACACCTCTTGAATCAGGACTGGGCTGGACAGTTAAATGGCAACCCGAGGATCGCGATTTTATTGGCATGGGGGCCTTAATATCTCAAAAACAACATGGTGTTAAACGAAAACTGGTCGGCCTGATTCTCGAGGACAAAGGCATCATGCGCAGCGGACAACGGGTTGCTGTACAAGGTGAAAATGACGGTATCATCACCAGCGGAACCTATTCCCCCACACTTGAAAAATCAGTCGCTCTGGCCAGAGTACCTGCAGGTACAGGTGACGAGGTGCAGGTAGAGATCAGGGGTAAGTTGTTAAATGCAAAAGTGGTTAAGCCCCGATTTGTTAAAAATGGAGCGCCTCTTTAATACGCATTGTTTAAGTCAGAAAAGTTTAACTGAAGTCTTTCAACATTAATAAAAGGATATCATGATGGTTATGAAATTTACTCCCACACATGAATGGCTACAATTAGAAGAAGATGAATGCGTTGTGGGTATTACTGATCACGCACAGCAGCTATTGGGCGATATGGTTTTTGTTGAGTTGCCTGAAGAGGGAGATGAAGTCTCAGCAGGAGATGAGATCGGTGTGGTTGAATCAGTGAAAGCCGCTTCTGATTTTTATGCTCCGATCAGTGGTGTTGTTGTAGCTGTCAACCATCAAGTCAGCGAAAATCCCGCGATTGTGAATGCCGATCCTTTTGGGGCTGGTTGGCTGGTGCGGATTAAGGCCAGTAATCCAGATGAATTAAACGGGCTCCTGAATCAAGCCGAATATGAGCAAGAGATTGCTGAGGACCATTAATTATGCCTTACATTCCCCATACAGAAGATGATATACAAGCTATGCTTGCCGAGATTGGCGTAAGCCAGACGCAGCAGTTATTCGACGAAATTCCCAAGGAGTTGCTGTATAACGAACTTAAAAATATGCCATCGGGCATCAGTGAAATGGCGATGCTTAAAAAAGCGCAGCATATTGCCAATTTGAATGATAATGGCATTTGTTTCATCGGGGCGGGCAGCTATGAGCATCATATTCCAGCCGCAGTATGGGATGTTGCCTCACGTGGTGAGTTTTTAACAGCGTATACGCCTTACCAGGCGGAAGCCAGTCAGGGCACCCTGCAGCTGCTCTATGAATTTCAGACAATGATTGCCGAACTCACCGGCATGGAAGTCGCCAATGCCTCCATGTACGATGGGGCTACCGCCTTGGCCGAAGCCGTGCTTATGGCCGTGCGCATTAAAAAGCACAAACAAACCAGCCGCGTATTGATCGCGGGAAGCGTTCATCCATTTTATCGACAGACACTGGAAACCATTGTTTGTAATCAGCATATTGAAGTGATCACGCTCCCTGTGGATATGGAACAGGGTATTACCGCCCTTTCCGTTCTTGAACAATATAGCGGCCAGGATATCACGGCACTGGTGGTATCCCAGCCTAACTTTTTTGGCTGCCTCGAAGAAGTGGATGCCATGACAAACTGGGCAAAAGCTAATCAGGTTATTAGCATTGCCTGTGTAAATCCCATTTCTCTGGGCATACTCAAACCACCAGGACAATGGGGAGAAAGCGGTGTGGATATCGCTTGCGGCGAGGGCCAGCCTTTAGGCTGTCCCATGGCTTCCGGAGGTCCGTATTTTGGTTTTTTCAGCACGCGGATGGAGCATGTTCGTCAAATGCCAGGCCGCATTATCGGGCGAACGCTCGATAAAGAAGGTAAAACCGGGTTTACGCTGACTTTGCAAGCCAGAGAGCAGCATATTCGCCGGGCAAAAGCGACGTCCAATATTTGTACCAATCAGGGCCTGCTGGTAACCGCCGCAACCATCCATCTAAGTTTACTGGGCGCTGATGGGCTTGAGCAGGTAGCGGCTCATTGCCATGCCAATACGCAAAATCTCGTTCAGGGTTTAAGCGCAATAGCGGGAGTCCGCATTGCTTTCAAAGCACCTGTTTTTCATGAGTGTCTGCTGCAACTGGATAATCCGGTGGAAGAAGTTCTTAAACGGCTGCATCAGGCAGGGATAGCTGGAGGCTATGCGGTTGAATCGCATTATCCGACCCTGAAAAACAGCCTGCTGGTCTGTGCAACCGAAATGCGCTCGGCAGAAGAAATTGATCACTTCATTAATACGATGAAATGCATTATGGCTAAGTGAGGAAGTAATGATCATCATTCAATTAACCTATAAGACCCCGCTGAGCGAGGTGGATAAATACCTTCAGGCGCATCGGGAATTTCTCGATTATTACTATAAACAGGGCCTTCTGGTGGCTTCAGGACCTATGAAACCACGTACTGGCGGGATCATTATTGCCGCGACAACTGACCGTAAGTTTCTCGAGTCAGTAATGGAAAAGGATCCTTATTACATGGCGGAAATTGCAGATTATAACTACATCGAATTTACACCAGTGAAACACTGCGCTGCACTAAAAAATTTAATCCAGGATACGGAGGGCAAATTATGTTGATTTTTGAACGCTCACAAGCCAAACGTCGTGCAGCAGCTCAGATCCCCTCATCCTGCACGAAAAGTACAGGAATACCGGAAAAGTTTTTGCGCCAGAAACCCGCCCGCTTGCCGGCATGCTCTGAGCTACAAGTCATTCGTCACTATACCCGTCTCTCACAAAAGAATTTTTCGATTGACACCAATGTATATCCCCTTGGCTCCTGCACAATGAAATATAATCCAAGAGGAGTTCACAAGGCGGCGTCAATCAATGGCTTTCTTAACAGACACCCTTTATCTGGTGCAGAGCATAGCCAGGGCTATCTCCAAACAATGTATGAGCTGCAATCCTACCTGGCAGAAATTACTGGTATGGCAGGTGTTTCGCTGACCCCAATGGCCGGTTCACAAGGCGAATTTGCCGGTGTTGCCATGATTAAAGCCTATCATCAGTCCAGAGGAGACAGTGCGCGAACCGAAATGCTTATTCCGGATGCGGCACACGGCACTAATCCAGCCTCAGCAGTCATGTGCGGGTTTAAAGTCATCGAGATTAGCACGGCTAAGGATGGAGACATCGATTTGGAGGAGCTTCGCAGCAAAGTAGGTCCAAAAACAGCCGGCATTATGCTGACCAATCCCTCCACACTCGGCCTGTTCATGAAGCAAATTAAGGAAATCGCAGCCATTGTTCATCAGGCAGGGGGGTTACTCTATTATGATGGCGCGAATTTAAATGCCATTCTGGGTCGTGTCAGACCGGGCGATATGGGATTTGACGTCATGCACTTAAACCTGCATAAAACTTTTGCCACACCCCATGGCGGCGGCGGCCCGGGCTCTGGTCCCATTGCAGTGAACAAAAGGCTTCTGCCCTATATGCCTATTCCAGTGGTTGTAAAATCCGATGGTATGTATCGCTGGGCAACCCGGGAAGACTATCCTCAGAGCATTGGCCGCCTGTCCTGTTTCATGGGCAATGCCGGCATTCTTCTGCGAGCTTATTTCTATATTTGTGTTCTGGGTAAAGAAGGTCTTTTACGTGTTTCAGAGTTTGCGAGTCTTAATGCCAACTACCTGTTGAGCGTGTTAAGTAAAGCAGGGTTTACAGCCGCTTATCCAGAACGTCGGGCAAGCCATGAGTTTATTCTGACGCTAAGTCAGGAAAAGAAAAACTTCGGCGTCACGGCAATGGATTTGGCAAAACGTCTGCTCGACTATGGTTTTCATGCACCGACAACCTATTTTCCCTTATTAATTCCTGAATGTTTATTGATTGAGCCCACCGAAACAGAATCCAAGGAAGATTTGGACAGTCTGGCAGCTGCCATGCATGCTATACGCGACGAAGCTCAGAAAAATCCGGAATTACTGAAAGGAGCGCCTCACAATTTACCGGTCAAACGTTTGGATGATGTGCGGGCGGCCCGCGAACTTGATTTGAATTATTTCAAATATCATCAGGACAATGAATAATGGGGCAGCCATAATACCAGTTCCTTATTGGTCTTGATGCCTAATGGCACTCACTTAAGGCTTTAACCCTTACTCCCAGGTCCCTCGGCTTGTCCGAGGGAGCTAGGCAATGCGTCTAATTGGCAAAAGCATTTAAAACTCACTATCATTTTTATGGATACCCCGCATAAAGCGGGGTAGGTAGACTTTTACGGGGTACGTAGACTTTTACGGAGTACGTAGACTCTTACGGAGTACGTAGACTTTTACGGAGTACGTAGACTCTTACGGAGTACGTAGACTCTTACGGAGTACGTAGACTCTTACGGAGTACGTAGACTCTTACGGAGTACGTAGACTCTTACGGAGTACGTAGACTCTTACGGAGTACGTAGACTCTTACGGAGTACGTAGACTCTTACGGGTATGTGGCTTTTATAGGAGAATGGTTAAATTTTGTGACCATCTCGCAGGGACAAACCGAGGGACGAAGGCAAATATCTTAAGTAAGCGCCATTAGGCCTTGGTACCACTCTGTATTGAGATTAGTCTTAAAACAATTACCGCTTAACTCACTGTTTTTAAAAACAAAAGAAAATACTTTTCGACTTCGACAAAATGAGTTATAACAGAATGGGTGGTATTAATTCCAAAGCTGGATATTCCCGGATAGAATCTCCAAAGCTCATCTTCCTTAATGGAAGCGAACAATGGATTTAGACTACCTTATGTTCTGTAACAGGGATTGGCAGGACATGTTTGTATATGGGGACCTATTAACTAATAGAAATAGCCCTGAGTAATTAGAAATTTCATGGAGTGAAAAATGAATAGTAAGGTATTTTCACAGCGTTTTAATTCGGAGTTATCGGTTTTAGGGTTTCCCGAAGAACTCGCTGAAAAAATAAAAGCAGTTTCAAAAGTGTTTGGCGTTACCCGCCATTTAGCCAATGCGATGATTTTCGGTCATCTGCTTCCTTCCAGTGAGCAGTTGGATAAAATTGCGCAAATTCTTGAAATTTGTCCTCAGTGGTTAAGTGGGGCAACCGATAGAAAGAAACCTTATCCAGTCAGGAAAGAAACTGAGACTGCATAAAAAAAGCAAATCGTATATAATTCAATTATTAGTTGACTGATGCCGTTAGCAACGGGTTTTAAAACAGGTTTCATCGATGGAATGCCTTAGTTATTGTGTAGCCAATAGTATTGATTTAACACGTCTTGATCATTATTTTAAAGCAAGCGTGAAAGGCTACTCGGCGGTTAAATCACGTGATGTGCTCAAACTGACGCCCTTCACAGGTGAACAGTATGTGATTTTCATATTTAAAAATGGAACCGTAGTTTCCTGGGGGATTAAACGGCATCAGATTGACAATTATATTGAATTGTTCAAATTATACGCCGATAAACCTGTCTCGTTTTTGGTCCGTGACGAGTTCAGCTATCGGATCAGCGACAAAATCGCCATCGAACCGCATGATTATTTTGATGTTGACTGCATCAGCATCGATGACGACAGTGACGACTTGAAATTAAGCTTGTCCTACGGCTTTTCACAATCAGTTAAGCTGCAATATTTTGAAACTAAAATAGATGCACTCATTGAAAAGTACAACCCTCTGATTCAAAGCCTGTCGCATAAAGGGCAAATGCCAATCAGCCGTAATCAGATCCGCCAGGTCATAGGTGAAATTTTAGGCGCAAAAAGTGAAATGAATTTAATCAGTAATTTTCTTTATCACCCTAAATATTTCTGGCAACACCCGACACTTGAGGAGTATTACACGATGCTGGAGCGATATTTACACATCCCACGCCGGGTGAATGCCTTAAATCATCGTCTCGATACAATAAACGAAATCTTTGATATGTTTAATGGCTATCTCGAAAACCGTCATTCGCACAGTCTGGAGATAATTATCATTTTCCTAATCGCGATAGAAATTATTTTCGGCGTTTTAAATATTCATTTCTAAATTACTCATTGCAAATTTTTATGGATTGGATAGCATTGTGCTTTCAATGCCCTCCCTTGATTCCAGCATCATGAATACTATTCAAACCGCCCAAAACAATCGGGTCCGATTTTCCACCGAAGTCCTCGCGGGGATTACCAGCTTTTTAACAATGGTGTATATCGTATTTGTAAACCCCGTTGTTTTACATGATGCGGGAATGGATCAGGGCGCAGTGTTTACAGCCACCTGTTTAGTCACCGCAATTACCACCTTGCTAACCGGTCTGCTAGCCAACGCGCCTATCGGGGTCGCACCCGGTATGGCACTGAATATTTATTTTTCCTACAGTGTCGTTCTGGGCATGGGGATCCCCTGGCAACAGGCGCTGGCCATGGTTTTCGTATCCGGGCTTTTGTTTCTGTTACTAAGTCTCACCCCATTAAGAAAAATACTGGTGGATTCCATTCCGGATAATCTGCAACTGGCTATTCTTATTGGAATTAGTTTTCTAATAGCGCTTATTGCATTGCAATCCAATCAGATTATTATCAGTAATGCGCATACTTTGTTACAAATGGGGAATCTGGCAAGACCAGAAGCCGGACTGTTCTTTCTCGGCTTTATTCTTATCTTAATCTTTGACTATTTCAAAATTTCTGGCGCTATCATTTTGAGTATTCTCTCGATTAGCCTCATTTCATTGCTGACTGGGATGGTGCCCTGGCAAGGACTTTTTGCGCTTCCTCCTTCTTTAGCACCTACTTTTATGAAGCTTGATTTTTCTTCTTTCAGCTCGACAACCACATTAAAGGCAACCTTTACGTTTTTCTTAATTGCTCTGTTTGATGCAACAGGCACCTTAATTGGTCTTTTAAATCAATCCCTGTTTAAAGATCAGAGGGATCATCAGCAACGCATTGCCAATAGTTTGTCAGCCGATGCTGCAGGTTCGATGCTGGCTGGATTATTAGGCTCAGCCAGCACCTCTCCGTTTATCGAATCTGCCGCGGGGATTGAGGCAGGCGGGCGCACCGGATGGACAGCTGCCGTCATTGCCGTCGGTTTTTTACTAATGCTTTTTTTCTTTCCGCTGGCAAAGATGATCCCTGTCTATGCGGTAGGGCCGGCTTTACTTTATGTAGCCTGCTGCATGATGAAGCATATGGTGGATCTGAAACTGACCGATATGACGGAAATTGCTCCCTGCATGCTCACCATTATTATGATTCCTCTGACTTCGTCAATTGCAGACGGAATTGGCGCGGGGATTATTTTATATACCCTGTTAAAACTGCTTTCCCGACAAGCTGTGAAACCTTTTCTAATCGTTTTAAGTCTCACTTTTATGGTGTTTTTTCTCCTGAGTTAGGTAGAACTGCTCACTGAGATGCTTTATGGTTATCCGTAGGTAGTTCACTAAGATCTCTGGGTCCCCCGCATAAAGCGGGGGACGTAGGGATAGGAGGTGTGACGTAGGAGTAGAAGGTATTAAGAGTGTCTTAATAATTCTGCTATATAGTTATATACAAGGACAAACCTCATAACGGACTATCATGAACAGACCTGTCGCACTTCTCGATATCGATAAAACACTGCTGTTTAATGCAAATGATTTAAACGAAAACCTGCTGAACGCTTTGAGTCGAAACGGTATTAAAGACATTTATTTATTCTCGGATATGAGGTTTCGTGTCTTGGAAACCGAGGAGCGAATTGAATTAATAAAAAAACTGGAAGCGAAAGGGTTTACAGTACATGGCATTATTACACCCTGTGATCTGGTCTGGAATCAAATGACAAGGGAAAATGCTCATCGATTTGATCAGCTGCTGGTTAAAGCCCGGGAGGCTGGTGAAAAAGAATATCTTTATACTGATAATGGATTTGACGATTTTATCAACCAGCTGCGAGAAGAGAATCCTTTCCTTGACAACTTATTGGAATACCAGCCAGATAAAAATATTCCAGGGGGGGCGTTTCAGGCGGCAAGAAAAGATTTTGAAGAATTAACTGCCAAAGATGGTTCAGTTCCCATGCCTAACGGACTACTGGAAAGAAGTACATTTGCCAAGGGATTTGCTGACCGTCTCGCTAACCGAATGAACTATAAGCACACCAAAGCATTAATGCTGGACTTATTTTTAAAATATAAACCTGACTGGGTTAGCGACATTTTTATTGCCGATGATTTAACCGCAGTGATTGAATCCATTAAGGAATACAGGGAGCAGCAATCACCTGATTTGGCCATTGCCGCCTTACTTGTAACAAATAAAATAAACAATCGGGATTTATACCCGGATCAATCCGCGGAAGAATACGATGATGCATTGGCGGCAATCGTGCTTCTAACAAGGATTTCCGCGCAGATAGATGCACTTGAGCAGTCCAGTATTTTCTTAAGAAACCCGGAATTGAAGATAAAAGCGTTCCAAAATTTGCGTAGTGAATTAATAAAAGCTTTCAATGGAAATACCGAAGCCATAGTGGGAGACCTTATCGAAAATTGGGAACACTCGCTACCGATCGCCGGAAACCAATTTAAAAACTTAACGGCATCAGACATTATGGCGCAACATAGAAACTTTTTCTTCTCGACTGATCGAAAAAATACGGAAACTAGCGCTCAGACCTTTGTCGTTGATTTAAAAAAGGATTTTGCATCAACCACCTTTAATAAAGAGGCAAACAACAGTTTGTCCCATTGTCAGGGCGCTTAAATGCATGAATAAGCGGAATAAAGGTGCATACAACCGTCTTTGCGAGCGTCAGCGAAGCAATCCACGACCTGACTTTGTTTAGTTTCGATCTGGATTGCTTCGCTGACGCTCGCAAAGGCGAACAGGTTTATTTTTTCTTTCTAATCAAGTCATAAAAATGCAGACTCAGAGTTCGTGCTTCGCTGTGATCCACAATCGGCAAGGGATAATCCTCCCCAATACGAAATCCTTTCTCCTTTGTTGCCTGCCAGGGTTTGTGGATTAATGCCGCAGGCAGCTTCTTCAATTCCGGCACCCAGGTTTTGATATATTCACCTTGGGGATCAAATTTTTCACTCTGCAATATTGGATTAAAAATACGGAAATAAGGAGCGGCATCCGCCCCGCTGCCGGCCACCCATTGCCAGCTTGCTGAATTGCTGGCTAAATCAGCATCTAACAAAGTATCCTGAAACCAGTCAGCACCCTTTCGCCAGTCAATCAGCAAATCCTTGACCAGAAAGGAAGCCACGACCATTCGCACGCGGTTATGCATGTAGCCGGTGTGCCAGAGCTCTCGCATGCCGGCATCCACTAAAGGATATCCAGTCTGCCCTTTCTGCCAGGCGTGCAATAAAGAGAGATCATCCTGCCAGGGAAATTCATCAAATGCCGGCTGAAAGTTTTGTGCCGGGAGGTTTGGGAAATGATAAAGCAGGTAATAGGAAAATTCCCGCCAGCCAATCTCGGCTAAAAACTGATTTACTGAAGCAGAGGCGAACGTCTGATATTCCTGCATCTGCAGCACTTGTCTGTAAATCATGGTCGGGCTAATCTCGCCAAAATGTAAGTGTGGTGACAAGCGCGAGGTTCCAAGGCGCGCCGGGCAATCTCTTTGCTCTTTGTACGTTGAAAGCCCCTCATCAAGAAAGGCGTCTAAACGCGCCCGCGCGCCCGTCTCGCCAGGTTGCCAATAATTGGAAAAGCCGGCAGCCCAATTGGGTTTTTCAGGAAGTAAATTCCAATCATCAAGAGTTTCAGAATCGACTTCTGGACAAGATGGGAATTGAGTAATGGGAATGCTAGCGGGTAAATCAAGCTGCTTTTGAGCATGCTTCCAATACGCGGTGAATACCTTGAAATACCCTCCTTGCGCAGTTTGCAAAGTCCAGGGCTCAGCTAATAAACTGCCATTACAGGAATGAACCTTAATGCCCCTGTCTTTCAGAATGGCTTTTATTTTCCGATCGCGCTCAATAGTGGCGGGCTCATAGCAACGACTCCAGTATACTGCCTCCACCTGATGTTCCTCAATCAATTGTAATAAAATAGCTAATGAGGCGCCGGTTTTGAGACATAATTTCAAATTCCTTTTTTCCAGCTCTTTCTGATGTGCCAGCAAGCTATGATGCAGCCACCAGTTTTGCGCGCTACCCAAAACGACAGACGTTTTTTCATCCCGGATATATAGTGGAATCAAGCGCGCATTTTCACAGGCAGCAGCGAAGGCAGGATTGTCTTCACAGCGTAAATCAGCACGAAACCACATGATAGCAGTTGTCATAATTTTCCTTGTTCATTATTGCTGGATATTTTACCGGTATTGCCCTACGCTTTGTAATAGTGATGTTTTTAATAGCATTATTTTTCTGCCTGGCCTTATAAATAGCATTTCGGTCCTTGGAATAAATAGTATCTACACATCAGTGCTGGCTCAAGGGAATACAATGAACAAATTAATTTGCTTTGTTTTCTTGATAGGTAGCAGTATGTCTGTTTTTGCAAAACCGGCTGAAGCAATTTTTGCGGGCGGCTGTTTTTGGTTTATGGAGGCGGATTTTTATCAACAGAAAGGAGTCCTTGCCACTGTCACTGGTTTTGATGGCGGCACCACACCAGAGCCGACCTATGACGATGTCGCCGCAGGACGAACTAATTATACTGAGGCAGTGCGTATCATTTATAATCCTGATCAGATAAGCTATAGGCAGCTGCTGGATTATTTCTGGCGCCATATTGATCCAACAACAAAAGACGCGCAATTCTGTGAACGCGGCCGTCAATACCGAGCGGCTATTTTTTACCTGAATGACAATCAAAAGCGAATAGCCCTGCAAAGTAAAAAGGAGTTGGAAAAAAAATTCCCAAAAATTTACACTGAGATACTGCCTTCAACAACCTTCTATGCCGCAGAGGATTATCACCAGAATTATTCTCAGAAAAATCCGCTGCGATACCGCTACTATCGCTACCGCTGCGGCCGGGATAGCCGGCTGGAAGAGCTTTGGGGCAAGCGTTAATTTTTATCATAGCTTAACGAATTAAGCGCGCAGAGATCTATGCAATGGAGATGTATGACAACACACAAAACCAGTTCCAAAATACGTAATTTTTTTAAAAAGCTCGGGCCTGGCCTGATTACTGGCGCCAGCGACGATGACCCCTCCGGCATCGCGACCTATTCTCAGGCGGGAGCCCAGTTTGGTTTAAGCACTTTATGGACGGCCTTATTTACCTTCCCCCTGATGACCGTCATTCAGGAAATGTGCGCCCGCATTGGTAAAGTCACCTGCAAAGGCTTGGCAAGTAACATTAAAGAACAGTATCCTCGGCCGCTTTTATATTTTATTGCTCTGCTCACTGTGCCGGCAATTATTTTAAATATAAGTGCTGATATCGCGGGTATGGGGGCAGTCAGCCATCTGGTTATACCTCAAGTCCCCGCTGCCATTTTTTCAATATTGTTTACTATTCTTCTGGCCATAGGAATGGTTTTTTGTTCCTATCAAAAGATTGTCGCAGTTTTAAAATACTTGTGCCTATCGCTTTTCCTTTATTTAATAATTCCTTTTCTGGTCAATCCCAATGCCTGGCAGGTAATAAAGCATACCCTGATTCCTCATATCCAGTTTAACAAGCAATATCTGGGCATACTGGTGGCTATATTAGGAACTACTATTTCACCTTATTTATTTTTTTGGCAAGCCACGATGGAAGCGGAGGAGAGCAGTAAAAAACAGTCTTCATTGATAACACGTTCATCGCTAACGGCTATGACCGGGGATGTCAGCTTTGGGATGTTAAGCTCCAATCTGGTGATGTATTTTATAATTCTAACCACCGGTACTGTGCTCTACAAAGCAGGTATTAATGACATACAGACCGTAGAGCAGGCAGCCAAGGCGCTGGAACCCCTGGCGGGTGAGTTATCCTATTTTCTTTTTGCGCTCGGCATTATTGGAACGGGGCTTTTAGCGATTCCGGTATTAAGCGGTTGTTTGTCTTATATGCTGACGACCCTTTTCGATCTCAAAAACGGACTGGATAGCTCCTTTTCCTCGGCAAAAGAATTCTATCTGATTATAATCGTTTCGCTAATCATCGCATTGCTTATCAATTTTACAGGCTTTAACCCCATCAAGGCTTTATTAATGACCGCCATTCTTTATGGTTTAACGGCTCCGGTACTCATACTGATTATTCTGCATATCGCTAACAACAAGAAAATAATGGGGAAATTTACCAATGGCTGGTTATCCAATCTGATTGGCATTGTGGCGTTTTTACTGATGTCGGCAGCCGCTTTATTATTGCTTTATCTGGAGTTCTTTAATTTATAATTGCTTTCCCTTGAGATCGCGATAGAAATTTTCATGGATGCCCAGTGCTAATAAAATCCTTGATGCTGGATCCCATTCATAGGCTAAAAGAAACTGTTGATGACTGATTTTAAATTTGTAAACATATACGCCAGCTAAATCTCCTTTTTTCTCTTCTCCAATCTTAGGGTTATTGACAATTTTACGCACAGCCTCATTAACGATACATTGATGCGAGTCGGGCAATTTTTTATAGACCCTCTTAAACGCAGGCATTTGCCTTATTTCAATATCACTCACCGTCACCCTCGAATTGGAAAGGTTCAGCTAAAGACTTATCCTGCAGTTTAGAAAGCAAAATATCTTTTATAAACTCAATGGGTAAATCAGGATTGTCCAATGCACATTTTCCTAACTTGGCCCAATATTCTATTTGATTCGGAATTGAACGAAATTCCGCAGCCGCAACTTTCTTTGCCTCATAATAAATGCTTTCATCAATTCTTATCGGAATTCCCATAAATCACCTACAATCGTAATGTTTTGCTACATTTGTAGTATAGCAGAGTTTAGAATAAATAAATATCTTCAGTCTGCCTTATTCCCAGTTGGTTTTCTGCTAATTTTAGCGGGGTTAAGGTTATTGGTAATTCGAGAGACAATTCTATCAACCCGTCGTTGCAGCATGATTTCAACCATTACCGTTTCATTGGGGTGAAGAATTCTGTGAATGTCGGCAAGCGAGGAATGAAAATCCAGCAGCCTGTAATAGGCAAGCGCCTGATTACTGGCCTCCGGATGAGCCTTGATCCGAAAGCCGAGCTTACCTTGCATTTTTGGCGTATTAATACCGGCATCCATGATATCGTAATCAAGAAAATAGGTTAATTTTCCACGGGTATACTGGTTTCGCTGGCGGTCCGCGAAAAAGCCCACAGGAAGTGCATTTTCGCAATACTGGGGGCCGGCAGTCAGATAAAGATCATAATCGTCAAGATGATTGCCGCGGTCGTCAATCAATCGAAATATAATCATAGAATGGCGATTGGTGATATACTCACGCTTATAAAGGGGCGTACTTACTACTTCCCTATGTTCACTTTCCTGAGTTTCTTTAGTTAATTTATCAAGCTCTTTTGCCAAGGCATTATAGGATTCACGACTTTTCACCTGAAGGCATCGTAAAACCCAAACAGCGGTAGGATGCGTGGCCGCATTGGCCATCGTAATACTGCGAATGATGCCCATTTTTTTACCGGAATGCGAACATCCTGGGAGTATTCCCATTGCCATTGGCTGTGTGCGTCTCATTTTGGCGACGACAAGATTCTCACCATTATTTCCCTCCTGATGAACTTTTAACAGACTATAATTCATGTTTGCCGCAGCGACGCGAATAATGCCATCCGATCCGGCTTCTCCTGTATAAGAATTAACTGCATCATAGAGCTGGCGGTCAATTGTTTGTCCAGTGAGCACAAAGGAGTAGATGCCGTTTGCAGTGCAATCATAATCAAGCCAGCTTTCATTAAGCTGCCAGCTCATCTCGCTTCCAAGTTCAAGCCAATCCAGTATATGCCGTCCCGGTTCAATTCCCTCAAAAAAGCTTTTTATACGGCCCAGACGCGATTTACCCAATTGCGCCAGTGCAGAGCCATGGTTCGCGGGCGCCAGCATGATAAGATGACTTAGCGGGCATTTGGAAAGATTATTTTTATAGTATAAGTCCATCCATTTACGAAGCACAGGACCGCCTGTTGAGTGGGTGATACAGGCAAAGCGCCCTCCATTGCAGAGCTTCTCAGCCACTTCATCACGCACTGCCTGATCAAATGCACGCGCAATATCGTCAACGGTCACCGTATCATCAAAACTAATATACTGTCCCAGATAAATATTCCCAACCTGAAGGCCCAGTTTTCCGTCTTTACTCTGACGTTCAAGCCATTGAGGGAGCTCTCCATAGGTATTGGTATGGGTAACACTCCAGCCGTGGAGAAAGATAACAACCATAACTTTCCTTAACTCATCGATCCTGAAAACACGCTTAGACTTTATGGCGGGCAATTATATAAATCATTTCTGGATGCAACAAGTTATTAATTGGATTAACCATCACACCACTAAGAGATTACTATGTGATCTTTAGTATGCAATGATGTATCATTCATTGTCATTTTGTATTGAAAAAACATGCGAGAAATTTGTCTACAACGCCTTGGGGTTCTTCTCGAGCGCATTAACTGTCTAAAACTTGATGAACCCTCACTATTAGCACAGATATCTATTTTTCAGAATCAACTTGCCAGTCCTGAGTTTCACCGTGAAGGCCTGGAACAACGTTTGCAGGAAATTGAACAGTTAACAAATAATCTCTGCATCGCTAAAGAAGCATGTGACTATGTAAACCGCAAAATGAGGGCTGCAAACAAGCCCTTGTCTCCTGCTGGCATGCGTATCCTTGAGGACTTTCGTACAAAAATGAATGATACGCAGTTAAGGCAAGTATTTAACCGCTTGAAAGAACGACGCGAACAAATAGAATATCCTGAGTTTGAGCAAACGGCATTTAGAAAGGGAACTGGCTATAACATGAGCATGTGGTATTACCATGCTCATAGCCGAAGCCCTGTCTTTGGGAATTGTTCTGAACAGGCAAACTGCGCTTTTGTTTTCCTGTATAGTCTGGCGCGGGAAGCAGCCAGTAGTCATGTCGTTTCGCCAGTGCATAGCCTTTATCGTATTGACATTAAAAATGATCGCGGCGGACATACCCTCCTGTTAATGAATCTTGAGCATGCCGGCTTATTTCCCAAAACCGCAGAAGAATTAATATCCTATTGTGCAAGCCTTCCAGCTACAGTAATCGTTATCGACCCCTGGAATAAAAAGCGTCCTTATTATCCTGCGATTGAGATGAAACGATATATGCCCTCTTGCGGCCAAACGGGCCTGGTAAATATAGAATTCGGTTTGAAATTTAGCGCATTGGAAGAAGCAGAAATCAAGCCTCGTTTATAAGAACTATTAATTGCTTGAGTCCACCAATGACATGCGAGATATTGACTTAACATTAGCTTAATATTGCTCTGGTATCATTCAGTCGAAAATTGAAGCTGAATGGAAAGCAACATGAAATCAGAAAAGCTCCTGGAGATTCTCAATAAAGTACAAAACCCTTTTGAAATTTTAACTGTTCTTTCTCAGGAAAATTTCTCTGTTAATGAACGTACAGAGGAAGGCGATTCTATTTTTCATCTATTGCTGCTCTCAAGACATGTAAAAGAATATAATTTTTACCAATTTCTTGAGCAACTGATTTCAGCAGGTGGAAATCCAAATATTGTTGATCAGAAAGGGCGATCTTTTCTAACTTGTTATTTGGAAATTGGCTCGACTTTTTCTGATGATACCTTGAAACATTTGCTTGAATCTGAATGCCTTGATATTCAGCAAAAAGTGGGCAGTGACGGCTATAGTCTTTTTGAGCTTGTTTGTAATTCAAGCTCTTACTCAGTACGCGATTTATATAAGGTTTTATTAAGACATCCAAAGTTTGATCCTAACCAAAGAACCTCTAAGCATAACTCTGTATTGCTCCATCTGATTTGTGAACTGAAATTATCTAATGTGCAGCAGTTGGAAGCTATAGTAACTAACACAAAAACTGATATTAATGTTCAAAATCCAGAGGGAAAAACAGCCCTCGCCTGCATTTTATCGGATGACTCCTACAAGAATGTCGATCTGATAAACCAATTTATTAAGCACCCCACATTTAATATCAACATGCTGGATAATGAAGGAAATAATTATCTCCAGCTCACCATTCTTCACTGCAATATGAAGGCTGATGCCATTGCAAAATTACTGGTTCAGAGCGGAATTAATGTCACACATAGAAATAACGAGGGAAACTCAGTATTTGATCTGATTATTGAAAACAAAGCCGGGCGCTCAGAGTATGCTAATACTCTATTGTTGCTTGAAATCCTTAAACTTCATCCCTCCTCCTTACTCGAAAGCTATAGAAACGGTAAAACAATATTAGCGGAGCTAATTAAAAGCCGGAATTACAGCGTTCAATCTGAGTTGAATACTTTGTTAGAGCTCTGCATTAACCTACCGGCATTTAATATAAAAACCCTGGATAGTGAGGGGAATAATTATCTGCAACTGGTGGTCCGTTACCATAATAATCCCCAGGATGCTGCAAGGCAATTGATTCAAAAAGGGATTGATCTTGCGCATAAAAATTCTGAGGGCAAGACAGTATTTGATTTGATTAAACTTAAAGTCAGACGTACAGAATTCATAATCGAAATTCTTAAGCTGCAGCCTTCTGCACTGCATGCAGAATATCATAATGGTGAATCAATATTAGGAAGGCTTCTCAGAAAGCGTAATAATGTCGTCAGAGCAGAATTTCCCGTTTTGCTTGAGCTATGCAAGGGTCTACCAGACAGTAGTGAATTTATTAAAAAACTAATCATAGACTGCATTAATGACTTCCAGAATTTTCGGATATCGACTGATGAAATGGATATTTTATTTGATGGACTCCTGCGCGCTAAAATTGATATTGACATTGAATATTTACTCGTAATGACAACGATTGTTTCCTCAGACATCCGCAAGCAGGATATCGCAAATTATCTTAAAAAAATAAGAGCAGATTTCGATTTTAATCAAATTTTTCGCTATATAGAGAGACTGACAAAAGAAGGCTCAATAGAAAGGCAACGAGGATTACAGATATTTGAACTGCTCGGCATACCAATTGATTGTTTTGACTCGACCGCTCTGGCCTGGGAAGAGCAATTCCTTCGTAGTAAACGAGCAGACACATTTGAAACCGATACAACCATGTTTGGTCATTTATTTTCACTGAATGGTTCTATACCCGCGAATAATAAACTTAAAAAACTAACTGGTTCCTTCAGCCATGAGACGACTCCCTTCATGGTACATTTAATGAATGCCTATGTGTCGCATTGTGAGAGCAGTGGAGCACATCATGAGCAGTTAGAAGCAATTCGGCAGGTAAGAAACATGACCGTCAAAGCGATGCGTTATTTCTTTGCCGCTACCCCCTTTTTAGGCTATTCGCCAAAAGCAGACAATTTTACAGACTCGATTTTATCAGATATCCAGAGTGGAGGGGTCGAAATAGTCACGGGGTGGTCGGGGCATGCAATAAACCTTATCATTAAGCAAGATGACCTGTACCGCAATAACGCAGGAGGCTGCAGTACTGATGCCACCACAGAAGCATACAAAATAACCAGGCCTGATCAATTAACGGACACGGTATTCAGAAGGCTTTATCAGCAGAATAACAGAAAAGAAAATAAAACTTATATTCAACAGAATTTACATGAAATCCTCGGTTTGGAGTTCAATCAAGGTCATGGTGAAGATTTTCAAACGGTTGGTAATTGTGGACTCTACAGCCAATTAATTGCTCTGAAAACCAAA
Source organism: Legionella quinlivanii (assembly GCF_900461555.1). Taxonomy (NCBI): domain Bacteria; kingdom Pseudomonadati; phylum Pseudomonadota; class Gammaproteobacteria; order Legionellales; family Legionellaceae; genus Legionella; species Legionella quinlivanii. The sequence continues at coordinate 3,255,405 of NZ_UGOX01000001.1, forward strand.
TATCGCCTGTTTTTACCCCCGGAGATTGCCAATCGTATTTATGAAGACAGTATCGAGTTTTTTGAACAGTTTTTTCTTAAAGAATATCTTTCATGTCATGCTAAAAATGCAGCCCTGCCGCATATTTTAATGCGTTTAATCAATCAAAAACTATTGGTTGAGAATAAGCTGGAACTGATAGGCACACTGATAAAAGAGCATTTTACTTCTGCAAGCAGTCAGGATATCCTGCAAACTGAATTCATGATTAAACGATGGCTATTGATTATCAATGGCGAATCGACCCAAAAATTCGACGAACAACTGCAGGCCCTTTCTATTATTCTTGACCCTGGTTCAAACCGGCGCCGACAAATTCTGGATCGCTTTCTTAAAAATCAGATCACTGCAGATGATTTGGATGAAATAAAATCATGGTCTTCTGAGGAACAAACGTTTCAGGGCTATCATCTGTTACATATTGCTGTACTGAATGACAATATATCCCTTGCCTCCTCTTTGCTTGGGCTATTCCCGAAAGCCGTGAATTTAAAAAACTGGTTTGACGATGAACCTCTTTGCCTGGTGAAATCTGTGAAGATGATTAATCTTCTGGTAAGTGCTGGAGCAAGTGTGGATGGAGTAAAGCCTGACAATGCCCTGGACAATGCAGTAAGAAAGAATCGGCTGGATCTGGTTCTTGCCTTGCTCAACCAAGGGGCAAAGGCCAGTAAACACACGGCATATTATGCCGCTACAAAAGATCCGAAGATTCTGGAAGCGATAATGGAGTATCATCCTGAGGCTGTAAAAAAACACACCCACAGTGGCCGCTCGGCTGTTCATGCGGCTGCAAATGGGGGCCATAACGAAAACCTGCGTTCTCTAATCTATTATGGTGGCGCACATCCTGCTGCAAGAGATGTTAATGGCATAACTCCCTTGTATCTGGCGCTTAAAAAAGCCCGTAAAGACACAGCCGAATTGTTAATGAACTATCCAGGCACCCTGTTCTGTAAACCCTATCGCGGCGATTCACTGACTAAAATGGTGAAAGAGGATGAGCCTTTACGACAGAAAATTAAGGCTGGGAGCACACAAAGCAACACCGATTGTGCATATTTCAAGCAATTTCAAAGCCAGTATAAAGAGAGTGCTAAAGAAGATATCGACTATCTGATTATTGCAATTCGAAAGAATGACTTGCCTGCTATCCGCGGCGCTTTGCTTACTTTTGATAAGATAAACGTATTTCACTCGAGCAATCTTTTTTGTACAAGCCCCCTGATGGAAGCTATACACAACCTGGCTGGAACAGAAGGCCAGGATTACGCTAAAAGATTTGAACTTGTGCAACTCCTGTTGAACACGTCAGGAATTGATATGAATAAAACCACTTCCTCTACGGAGCCGCATTTGTTTTGGGCGACCTCTATCAATGATCTGAATGTTCTTGAACTCTTTCTTAAAGAGAAGAAACTGAATCCCAATCAACAGGACAATATGGGATACACCGCTCTTCATGATGCAGTGGAACGCGGCCATCTCGAATGTGTTAAACGCCTGCTGCAAGACTCTAGAGTTGATAGCAGCATCGAGAACCATCTGGGCCAGACCGCTGCAGATCTGAAAGGATTCGGCGATTACAGGAAAGAGGATAAAATCAGGGCATGCCGCGAAGAGGTCGCCAGGCATCAGCAGGAGCATAAGCAGAAGCAGGAGCAGGAGCAGGCTTTATCAACACGCTGTGTACCAGGAGGCTAGGGGAATTGTCTTTTTGTAAGGATCTTAAAATTACTCTGGCTATCACCTCCCTGGTTTATAAAATGAGCCCAATTGATTTATCATTGCTGCTTTATTAGAAACATCCAAAGCATCCATCCAGGGCATGTAGTTATTACTTGTATCTAAATAAGTAACTGCTCTTTGCCCCATAAACGCTTTTAATTCTTTCAATAAATTTGAGCCAATCCCCTTAAATCGATGTACAGGATTTACAAACAGGCAATTTATGAATACTTCCGATTCAAAATCTGTAAATAAGGCAATGCCCACAATGCTATTTTTTATTCTGGCGATGATCGCATATTTGTAATTCTCTGGTTCTAACACATAATCGGCCAAGTCTCTGCCAGTTATTAAAATTCGATTAGCCTTGATGAAAGCAGCTGTTTCATTAAAATCTTCAATGCGAAACAAAGAGTAACTCACTCTTGCCTTGTAATTCAAATACGTGTCATCAAAAAACATAGATGAAAAATTAACTATCCAAATGGCATGCATTTAAACCCATAGCACTCCAAATGTACAGAGCAAGCAGTTTAAAAACTTGTTCATTTACCCTACTAATTGAGCTGATTGCCAGTTTGATCAGGAGATAAATCATCCTTTTTTTCCTCTATTTTGCGATCGGGTGATAGCATTTTAAGGACAAATTCATTAAAAAAAGCAAGAGCACGGGTTTCTTGTTCGGACCTTTGTACAGGCCAATGAGTTCTGGAATTAAGGAATTGTTTTTCGATGTCATGCGCAACGAGGCTGGCGGGCAATGTCCTGGCGGGTACTGAACCGCGGGTTCCTTTAAGGATACAGGCATAAGAATAGTTAACCATATCCAAATCCATTTTCTGAGGACAAGGCCATGCTTCAGGGATTATCCTGTCTTCAGATTTTTTTTCATAAGAAGGAAAGCCATATTTAACTCGTAAACTATTAATTAAATTAAAGCACTCAACAAAAGACGCTTTCGGAGGGATTTTTCTAAAACGTTCGGCGTATTTTTCATCGACAACATAGTAATACTCCTCCGTTTCTTTGAAGTAATCTTTCGCAGTTTCTGGTGGATAAGGCACCGAGGTCACGCCATCAAATTGACTATCATAACGCGTTAATTCTTTTAATTTTAATATTTCCGAGGACTTGAGAGCAGTAATTAATTCTTTTTCATAACTGGCATAATTTGCCAATAGATTCTGGCATTGTTTTAAATCGCCTTCAGAAACTGCTTTTTTAAATTCCGTTAGCACAGAGTGTTCCATTTTCGCTTTCATTAGTTGTCCTTTCGCAATAGATAGTCAAACTTGAGATGACGTTGTATCAATTTGAATGGATTTTCTTATACAGGAAACAGATTGTCAAAATTCTGTTAACAGGATTATTTAACTGCCAGGTATTCGCAGAGTGAACGAGGCACCTTTTTTTCACCTTCGCGGAAATTGGCCCTTCACTGTTTCGACACGCTGGTTCATTCATGGGGTTTCGTAACTTGACGAGTTATGGACTAATACCACATCATACAGAATCATGATCAAGGAATGACATCGTAATACTATAAAACACTGCAATTGACAGGAGGTCAGAGATGTATTCTTTTTGGAAAAGCCGGTTCATCGATAAGCAATATGAACATGATGTGGAATTTTTCCTCGTCAATAATGTACCTTGCACAAGAGAGAATTGTACTTCTTTAGTTAACAAATTATCACGCGCTAATGACAGGGTCGAGCTGGCAAAAAAGAAAATTGTCAAAGAGTCCGCAAATGCAACTGACAAATACACTTTTAGTCTTAATATCTCAAGTAACTTAATCAATAAAACGCTGAACAGCCAGCAGTATCCGGAATTAATCAGGCTGACTTTGGAAGCATTAGACAGTGGACTTAACGCAGAACTGGATTATGGTGATCATTTTGAACAGTTTAATTCTCATATCAAGGCATTTTATGACTTTTCAGTAAGTCATCAGCTAGAGAAAGACAGTGTACTTTCCGATGAAATCAAAACGTTTGTGGTGGCCTATTGCTGCCTGCAGGCTGACAATATGGTCTTTACACTCTCAAGGGCACTCTCAAAGGAAGAGGCAGTTCGCTTCCAGGAATATGGCGATCGATGCTTTCCCCGATTGTGTTCAACCCGTTCTTTTGAAAAAGAAGTGTGCAATCTGGATGACGCAAAGGACTTTGCTGATTTCCTTTTGCAGGAAATTCCTTTGTGGCGAAAAAACATTGAAACCAATAAGTGTTTAATACCAGACGCGGCAAGGAATGCGTTGACGACCGCGAATGACATGGAGAAGTTGGCAAAAAAATATTCAGTGATATTTTCTGAACAGCTGAGGATTGAAGAGACGCGTAATGAAGGTCTAATCCTCGGTTGACAAACTAAGGCAGAGCTCCTCCTTTCCCGAGCACTTTTAGCGAGGGGCTTGTCTTCTTTTCAGGCTGCACTGCGCTGCCTGCAAATCGTTTAGAAACTCATTACTCATCAAATAATTGAATTCATGAATACGTGATAGATGCAAAGGATCTTCTGGATCAGTAGAAACCATTCCCGGATGACACATAATTAGGCCCTGACAAGCGCTTTGACGTAAAAACTGTTGGAAATAATGTCGGTAATGTGCGGCTTTGGAAAAGTTATAACTGCCCGAAAAACTGGTATGAGTCGCAATGTTTTGAATTTGTAATTGCCTGTAAAAATACCGTCCGCCTAATAAAGCAATCAATTGCTGTTTAATAAACCGTGGGCTAGTGAACGCATTCTGCCAGTTCACATTGCTGTGACGGCAATAACTGGATAGTTTTCTTTTGCTATAGACTGCAAACAGGGGATCCCTCACTTGCGGCAATTGCTGACAGTGCTGATGACCATCAATAAAATCGGGCAACCTTCCTACGGTTTCAATAAAGCAATCTAACTGGGCATTGATTTCAGCCTGCACGCTGTTAATATCAAGCGTTCTCGTATAGCTCTGGATAAGAAGCCAGCCCAAGCCCTTAAAATCAAGGCCATATCGACGGCGCCATGCCTGACTTAAGGCGTAACCAAAGCTAAGATTCAAATGCAGACCCAGATACATTTCATTGCAGTTCTGCGTTAAAGAAACCGCAGAATCCCGCCAGTGCCGGGAATTCACCAGACAACTAATGACGTTGATTCTTCCGCCTGCAGCTAATTGTCTAATCCCTTCGGAAATAGCCGCATTTTGTCCATAATCATCTGCACATAAGAGTATTTCCCTAAAACCCATGCTCGATGGTCTCCTGGGTTATTTCCTGTTTGATGTAATAAAGCGGCCGATTTTTAGTTTCCACCAAAATGCGGCTGATGTATTCGGAAATTATTGCCAGAAACAGGAATAATACGGAAAACAAAATCGATATAAAGAAAAGAATAGAAACAAGCCCTTCGCTGCCGGAAGGGTTGAATAATTTGCCTATTAATGTGAATCCGGCATAACTCATCATGGCCAGACTAATCAGAAAAGATAAAACCGACATGGCACGCAAGGGGCGAGCAGAGAAGGAAATAATAGAGTCTAAGGACAAATTGATTAATTTCTTTAAGTTGTATTTACTGCTTCCTCCCTGTCGCGGTGGACAGTGGAAAGGAATCGTTGCTGTTTTAAATCCGACATAGGCAAACAGCATGAGTAAGTGGCGATTACTTTCCTTCATTTTTTTTAGCGAGTCGACCACTTTACGGCTTAGCAGGCGAAAATTTCCGGTGTCCTCCTGCATATCAAAACCGGTCATTTTGCTGGTGAGCCGATAAAATATTTTCGCCAGAAAACGCTTTAACCGAGGCTCATGCGCCCGATTGACGCGCCGGGCACAGACGACATCGTAACCTTCAGCTGCTTTCGCCATCATCTCCGGTATCAGCTCAGGTGGATGCTGGAGATCCGTATCCATTAAAATTACATAATCGCCACTGGCATGATCCAGGCCGGCTGTAGAAGCAATTTCATGCCCATAATTACGCGAAAAAGCCAGAAGACGTATATTTTTATTGCTTTTGATAAAGGGGGTGCAGCAGGCCAAACTGCGATCAGTAGACCCATCGTCCACCAGAATGACTTCATAATCTGTAAAATGGCATTGCAGCACGGCCAGCGTTTTTTTAAGGAAACTCTCAATGATTGCTTCTTCATTGTACATGGGGGCAATCACAGAAATTTTGTTATGAAAAATCATAGTACTAACAGCCGTTGACTCTATGCCAAATCAACCCAGAGTGACTTTATGATGGTCAGCGCAATTTGTGATTGCGCCTCATCCCCTTGTGTTTGCCATAATACTCCAAGATAGACAAAGCAAACAAGGCTGGCCACAGCCCCGGAAAAAAGAACAGGATGATGGTTTTCCGCCTTTTTTTCAGGACGGACTAAAAGAAATAAAACCAACATCATGGCGATTAATAATGCAGCCATCAAAACAACGCCTGAAATGCTCTGGGGCAGCCAATGAAAAAATGAGAATACCGACAGAGGAAAATACCCTTCCCTGAACATTGGAAATACCAGATCAAACAGAGCGTTATTGATAAAATCAGGAATATAATCAATAAAACTCAGTAAACCAGTAACGAACATGGAGATGACGCACAAGCCGCTGGCAACCCCCAGAGAGAACCATCTTTGTCTGTCTCTTACATATTGCAGCAACTGGGCAATCGGCAATAGCATAAAGATCACCAGCGGGGTGATATGACGCGGTCCCGTAGACCATCCCCAGCCCTCGTAAGAAAAAGACGCCGTAAAGTAGCTATAGCTAAGGAATGTAATGATGGTGAACCAAAAAACAGCACGGTCATTAGCAGATACTAACTTGATTTTTTTCCATTGAAGATAAAGACCCGGGAATGCCAGAAGAAGAAACGGTGCCAAAACAAATAATCCGCGCAGAGGCGAAAAGAAAGAATTCAGGAGAGCCTCGCCATTCGGGAGGAAAACGCCGCCCACACCGCTGCCATGCACCGAGCGATAAGCCGGCTCGACAATGTGGCTATAGCCGCTCTCGAATGGACTGCCAAAGCACAACCAGTGATAAGTCATTAACATCGCCAAGAATGGAGCAGCCCCAAAACTTACCCGCACTGCGATGTGAAACAATTTATAGAAACCTTCCTTTACTGTATCCATACTCGTCAGACAACTGAGCGCTGCATAAAACAAAATCGCCACCAGACCAAAGCCGGCAGGATACTCCGCCATCAGCGCCGCCCCGCCAGCCATCCCTGCAATCAGAACCCCTTTAAGTGACCAGTCATTGCGCAAATGACGCCATAACACGTAAAAAGCCAGGAAAAGCAGATTAGCTGCCGTTTGATGGCTCATGAATTGTAAGGAGTAACTAAAGGCCAGTGTTCCCAAGGCATAAGTCGCCACCACCGCGCTGGCCACAGACGCAGACACATATGCTCTAAGAAAGCGGTTAAGTAAAATCAGGATACCAAGGGTTGGCAAAATAGTAACAAACAAACGAGCCCAATAAACGAGCACCGAGAAATCCATCTCCTGCTCTGCAAAACAGGTTTTTTTCAACACTTCATAGACAGGAACCGCAGCGAGTCCTAACAAAGGCGCCTTGGTTGAATAATAATGGCCATTATGAAAAGACAAATCCCCTATCGTTCCATATTGCTTAATCACTTCGTTGATGCTCAACTGATGATGATCCACAATGGCAATGGTTTCGGCGAGACGGGAAATCTCATTAGGCGGAGCCCATTTGGGTAAATAAGGAAATGCAAAGAGATACAGCCCGCAAACAAAAACAAACAACATCCGAATTGGTAACGACATTCATTCTTCCTGATAATGCTTAGGTTCTGCTAACTATTTAGCCCACAAGGTGCTGATATAATATACCATTTTTTGGTTTTCCTCCTTATTAAACTGGAATAGCCAGAGTCCTGAAAAATATAGTAATCCAAGCAAGCTAATGCTCATTATTGCCTTTTTAAAATTAATCGCAGATCCGCTCAAAAAGCGGCGAACAACCAGGCAGGCGGCGAGAGCCAGTAAGAAAAACAATAAAACACCAGATAAGGGATTGGGTAAAATTCCGGTCCAGTCAAGCACATTGGGCGGCAGATAGCCGCTGGTAAACAAGGGAATAACCAAGCCAAATAAAGCGTTATCTCCAACTAAAGGGATGTAATTGACAAAACTTAGCATTCCGACATTCAGAATCGACAGAGCGCATAACGCAATGGCTATTGTGAATGATAGAGAGCTTTCCTGCCGTAAATGCTCTAAACAGAGCGCAACCGGCAATACTAGAAATACAACCAGTGGCGTTAGATGACGCGGCCCTGTAGCCATTTGCCAGGATTCATAAGAAAAAGAGGAGGTGAAATAGGTATACAAACCTAATAACAGGACAGTAAATCCTAATAAAGCCTGCTCTTTTGTACCATTCACTTGCCGTCTTAAAACCTGGATTCCCGGAATTGCCAGCAAAAGAAAAGGCGATAGAGTGAACAATCCACAAAGAGGCGAAAAAAATGATCCTGCAAAGGCGGTCAAGTCGGGCAATTTGATTCCCAAAAAACCGCCCCTGTGAAATTCTCGAGATGCGATATCAATAAGATGCTGATATCCAGAGTCAAGCGGGCCGGCAAAACATATCGCGTGATAGCTCATTAGGCCCGCCAGGAATGGTAAGGAGCCAATCGCTATAAAGCCAAGCCTTTTTAATACGTCCCTCCAGCAGAAATCAGTTGCCTTGTGGCGGGCGAATGTTAAAAAAGCAGCGATTCCCAAAATACCCAACACGCTTGTATATTCGGTCATCAGCGCCGCACCGCAAGCGCCGCCACCCCACAGTAAAGCCTTCATTGAGCCCGAGCGCAAATGATACCAGACGCTGTAGAACGCCAGAAAAAGAAACGTCGCAGCCAATTGATGGCTCATAAACAACAGGGAATAACTAAATGCGAGAGAACCCAAGGCATACGTAGTGACTACTCCGTCTGCGATAGCAGCCGATACATAATGCAATAGAAAACGTCTCAGCAGCAGTATCAATCCTAAGGTAGGTAAAAGTGTTACAAAAACTCGGGCCCAGTATACCAGTGTCACTTCATCATCGCCGGGGCTAATGACTTTGAGAGCCCCGTAAACAGGAACCGCTGCCAGTGATAAGAATGGCGCCTTACTCGGATAATAAAGTCCCTTATAAAAAGACAAATCGCCAAGCATCCCGTGCGTTTCAAGGACTTCATTAACACTTAGCTTGTGATTATCCACAATCGCAATCGTTTGCCAGAGCCGGCATAATTCATTGGGGGAGCGCATATTGGGATGATAGGAAAAGGGCAGGAAGTAAAGCAGGACAATAAAAAAATACAGAACGCTAAATCCTGTCAGTCCTGATTCTTGTAGCAAGGCACTATCCACATGCTTCTCAAACGACCTCAATGGTTCTGCAATCAAATCCGGTGAACAACTCATCAACTACTTTCCTGCACAGAATAGCCTTTAGCCCAGCCTGGTGCGCATCCAGGGTTTTGCGGGTTTATTCCGCAGAACCCTGTGGTCCCGTCACTGCCATTAAGCCGCGCCCAAAATATTGACTCCAGTATTACCAGCCGGGATTTGAGGAGGAGTGGCCGCTGCAATCCAGCTAATTCCTCCATCCACTGTATGATAAGCCAAAGCCGTATTGTTGCCATTGGTTCCGAGCGCAACGCAATGGATTCCATCGGCATAACAGGCTACATCATTCAATACCGCTAATGAAACGACAGTTCCTCCAAAAAAGCTGGAGGCTGTCCAGCTTATACCGCCATTCGTGGTGGTATATCCCACGGGAACAGAGGATGATACGGAGATTGTCTGTGTGCCGACGACACTGCACAATTGGCCTGTTACATCACAGGATATCCCATTCAATATAATGCCTGCTGTTAAAGGAAGAGTCAGACTGCTCCAGGAGTTTCCACCGTCAACGGTCAGGAATGCCATTGGAAAATTATCAGCTCCCATTCCGGAAGGCACAATACGAAACCCTGCAGCAATGCAACGTAAAGCACCCGCATCACAGGCAATACTGTTAAGCTGGCCATTCGAGGAGAAGATATTAGCGCTACTCCATGTTGCACCACCATCCAGAGTAACATAACTTACAGGACTTACTGTATTGCTGGGAGTCACCGCCTGAGAGCTGCCCACTGCAATGCAGTGCAGACCAGTCGCCGCATCGCAGGACACCCCATTTAAGCCATCCAGATTATTGCTTGGAGCCGCCTGAGTCGCGGTTTGATTCCAGTCTGCTCCCCCATTGCCCGAGCTTAAACTCAAAGGCGCTGTTGTCAATGGGTTAATCTGGGGGGCGTATTTGCCTACAGTAAGACAATCAATAATCTGACCATCGCAGGCCGGGCTTGAAAGAATGTAATCGGTGCCCGGGGGTGCGGTATTAAATGCAGAGGGTTGCCATATACCGGCAGTGGATGAGGAAACATAGTAACCCATCGAAGTGCTGCCAGTATTCATCGAATTACCTATTTGACCTACGGCGACACAAGTCTGGCCAGACAGATCACAGGCGACATCCTCCAGAGAAGTGAGCAGCAAAATTGAATCATTCACCGGAATCAGCCCTCCGCCTGTCCATGTATTTCCATTATCGGAGGAACTGTAAGCAACTGGTGCAGCTATGCCGCCCACCAGCCGTCGTCCAACGGCTCTGAAGGTTTTTACAAAACTGCTGCAGCTTACCACGACATTAGTGACAGCCGTGTTGCCAATCGTACCTGTGCCGTTACTGACCGTACAAATTTGTGTCGAAGGCTGCGCCCGCACTGTGACCGCATAGTTAGTTCCCGGCGGCAGGACCGTTGAGAAGGTAAATAAACCATTGGCATTAATCAGCAATGAATCGCTGCCATTGTTCTGCAATACCAGCGAGCTGCCGCTAGCCAAACCATTGACACTCCCACCCACAGTAAACGCTTGCGGTGGAGGAGGAGGTGGTGGTGGAGGCGGTGTGTTATTATTTTTCAGGGTAATTTTAACCGGATTCAGGTTGCTGACGGAAAAAATACAATAGCCATTCGCTATGAGGCGACACTCAATGCCCAGATTGGCAAGGCTAAAACCGGGTGTATTAATTTTAATACCGGCAGAGGGATAGAGATGATTAGGAATAGTTGTGGCAATACTCAGACTCAATGCCGAAACATTGTAATTCTGACATGACAGCGGAGCGACGCCATTAAGACAAAGGGTAATATTGACAGTGGCTGCCTCGCCGCTGGCCGCTATATTAAAAAATAATCCGGGAATAGCCAGGCAGCTCTGGCTATACAAACCTGCTATTAAAAAGCCAATCAGCGTCAATACTTTCTTCATTTCATAGTCCTGATGAGATTAAATGGTCACTGCACAAACGATCGCATTGGCATGGCCATGACCCGTATTTAAGGTATTCAATAATTGATCGCTTAACCGGTTAAATCGTCCCTGCCCCAGATAAAAATACCGATAACCGCACTCCAGGGGCAGTTGACCGAACACATTATTCCACTTGATACCGACTCCCGCCATAGCGCTCAACACCGTGCTGGTTCGTCCGGAAAAAGCATAGTCAGGCAAGGTGATACCGCCATCAATGGAGCTTTCGTCAAAACGGCTGGTTTTGCTGAAATTGGGCCCTATTCCGGCATCAAGTGTTAGTGCATAGTTGTCGCTAAAACCTGTAACATCCGCTTTGGCGGCCAGATAGACAGGCCAATTGCTGACTGAATAACGATAGGCAAGATTTGTAAATAATTGCTCCTGAGTGACAATCCCGCTTACTGAGGTCCGTGCGAAGGAAACAGTATTCACACCCAAAGAAACATTGAACTGTTCGCGCTCAAGCGCATTGAAGTAGATACCAAGACCAGCAAGCCCTTTAAAACGTGAATGATCGCTTACCGAAAAATGATCTCCTGCCAAATCGACAATGTTAATATCCTGGGCGCGCCCGAATGAAGGCCAGAAACCGCCAGCCTGAACTATTATCCGGGGATGGTAGAAAGATGGAGGTACTGAAGTACCCATATTGCCGGCGGTTGCCGCATGAAAGGAGCTCATCAGGCAAGCGCTTAACAAGCAATGAAAACTATTTTTTACAGCCATTAATGATCTCCCTATCCTCCGCGAAACAGCAATATATCAAAGCAATATTCAATAATGAAGAGAATGACATTAATTCTTTTTCCTGTTCAGAATAAAACAGGATGGCTTTAATAAAAAACGAAAATAATTCAGAAATGCTAAACCAGTATACGTCACCGGAATATATTTGAATCCTCGCTTAATTAAAAAGAGGCTGGCCCAGGCGGCAAAATCAGCGCTCATGAAACCTCTTCCCATAGACGAAGTAAAGCGGGAATAGATCATATGCCGATACAGAATATCCCGCTCATGGAAATAGACGCGTGCTGCTTTGGCGAAATTTCGCTTAGACTGCGCATAGTCTTTTATCTTTTCTCTTCCGAAGCAAGGCTGTATTTCAATCTCTGAACCAACCGCCCATACTTCCGCCGGATAAAGAGCCTTCGCTTTTACCTGTTTATACAGTTCAATTATTGCAATAAATGAATCACAGTTTGCTTGCTGGGCAAACTGATATTTGGACCCATGACAAAGCACCAGAATATCAGTATGCTTTAACAGCGGAATCATTTTTTCATAATCATCATAGTGATAGTCGACTCCAAAACACGGCGTGCTCACGAAAGCTCCCTCTTTTTCAAGCTGCAGTTTAAAAGCCCCCCCCAAAGCACCGCCTGCCCCGGTTAACATAATTTTTTTTCTGGCGATCTGACAACCAGTTCCCAGAAAATAATCAATTAGCCGGCATATTGAACCGAAGTAGCGATCAGGAAAAATATGATGCAAAGCATGATACTCCGGTGTAACCAGCAAACCGCCTGGACAGGCAGGCATAGGCTTTGCGGGCGAATGATTCCTGTCCACTCCTTTCCTGTAAACGGATATAAGGAAAAACCATGTTTCAATCACAATTGTGCTCAAAACAGCCCCTGCTGAAAAAAAGAAGAGACAAAATAAGCAACCTATTATCTGAATGAGAAACTCGGGGATTGCATGATAGATTAAATTGTCAGACCATAAATCGGCGTTGATTTTAAGCCGGGTATTCAAAAACTGATGATGCCTGAGATGCCATCGGCCTATACGCCTCAATCGGCTATTAGTAGATTTCAGGCATAAATGAAAGGCTACATGGATAAAATCAAAAAAAAGCGTGCTTAGACCGCCGATAATCAGCACTTGAACAGCATATTCGAGAAAAAGCAGGCCATTAAGCATTTTGATGGTCAGGTATGGAGAAAGGCGCAGTTAATATAGTATAAATACTGTTTTGCAGAAACCATTTAAAGCTACACAATAACTATGAGCATTCGATCGGCGGTAATCATCATTCCAACGTTTAATGAATCAGCAACCATTGAAAAAACACTCCATCAGGTATTCCAGTCAGTCTCCAGCTCTGCGCTGGTTTTTTATGTCCTGGTTTTTGACAGTGGGTCGATAGACCAGACCCGGGAAATCGTGCTGCGCCTGCAAAGCATGTATCCCCGCCTTTATTTGAAAACAGAACCTTGCAAAACAGGACTAGGTTCAGCCTATATGCAAGCGATGCGTTATGCCCTGAGCGACCTAAAGGCCGACATAATTATTGAATTTGATGCCGATTTGTCGCACCAACCTCATTATTTGCTGCCAATGGTAGAGCAGTTAGCTAATTATGATGTGGTTGTAGGAAGCCGCTATATTGCGGGTGGAAGTATTCCTTCAAACTGGGGCTGGTATAGGCGACTGTTATCCAAAGCGGGGAACTGGTTATGCCAGACCATATTAACCAGCCAATACAAAGATTTTACCAGCGGCTTTAGAGCCTGCCATTCGCAGGTATTAAACAGGGCTTTGCCCGAACAATTTATTTCCAATGATTTTGCCTATAAGCTGGAATTATTCTGGTCACTGCATAAAACACAGGCCAGAATCATGGAGTATCCTATCGCCTTCATTGACAGAGCAAAGGGACGAAGCAAACTCCCTGCTAACAGCATCCTCGACAGCTTGCGAGTGTTATTCATCCTGCTGGTCATGCCTCCGATGAATGATATCCCCTGTTCAAAAACTGAATGATGCTTTAAACAATTACCAGGAAAATTGTCGCTTTAGATACACACTTTTCAGCGGCAATGTTTATAATTTACTAATTAGAATCTGAACACGGAGTACCGTATGCTTCTCAGAACCTATCAGTTAACCGAAATGCAAATGGATGCATTGACTGACCTCAAAAACAGATGCAAGGCCATTGATGGCGGACTGCCAAGTTTCTACCCGCATATTCTGAGACAGAAACGAGAAACAGCCAATAATATTCTATATTATGTTGATAACAGGCTGGTTGCTTTTTTAAGCGTCTACTTCTTTTATGAGGACGCTTGCGAAGTGAGTATACTGGTAGAACCCGGTTCTCGCCGCCAGGGCCTGGCCAGCAAACTGCTTTTTAATATCTTGCCGCTTCTCCAGTCAAAAAAAATGAAGCGTCTTATTTTTTCAATGGGCCATAAATTCAATGAGTCCTGGCTTGGCCCTCTGGGATTTAACTATCAGCAGAGCGATTATCACATGCAAAGGCAAAGTTATGAGCCCATCCTTGTCAATCATTCCGCGCTTTCTTTTAGGAAAGCGGTTTTTGATGACGCCGGATTATTGTGCGAAATTGATAACTCTGCTTTTAAAATGGATGTTCCCAGTAATATTGAGCGCTTCATCCAGATAATGAATGATCCGGATTACAGCATCTATCTGGCAATAAAGGGCGAGCAGCCAATCGGCAAAGCACATATTCACTGGCAAAATGATAAGGCCACTTTTTCAGATATCGCCATTTTACCTGAATTCCAGGGACAGGGCTTCGGAAGCACCCTTTTGGCTTATTGCATTAACAAGGCGTTGATGCAGGAAGTATATAAATTAACGCTTGACGTTGAAACCACTAATCAAAACGCATTAAATCTCTATCTGCGGCATGATTTTAAAATCGCCAGCGTTTATGATTATTGGGTCATCAATATAGAAAAAATACAGACTTTACTGGAAAGAAGTCATTTCAGCGACGATTCCTGCTGATTTCAAGAATTCAGCTTGACAGATTTTCAACGGCCACTTTAGTATTGCCTTTTACGCTTATGGATAGCGCCTAAGGGTGTGGCATGAAAAAACGTGTTGTTATTACGGGGATGGATCTTGTCTCCTCTATAGGTTGTGGTTTAGACGCTTTTTGGGAAGCTGCAGTGGCAGGCCGCTGCGGGATTCGGCGGATTCAGCATTACGATCCCAGCCCCTATCCCACCCAGATTGGGGGAGAAGTGACTGATTTGTCACTGGATCATCTGCCCGAGTTTGACAAAAGCAAACGTTACCCACGCGCAGCGCAGTATGCACTATATTGCGCGCACCATGCTATTGAGCGCGCAGGACTTACGCCTGAGGAATTATCTCTTGCCGGTACATTTATAGGCACCAGTGTAGGCGGTACGCCAGAATTGGAAAGCGCTTATGAATCCTTTTATAAGCAAAGCTGGAGAAAGATACCTGCATTAAGCGTTATTCGCGGCATGCCCAATTCCATTGCCAATTTTGTGGCAATCGCCTTTGGTCTTGGCGGCCCAAATTCCACTATTTCCAATGCCTGTGTGTCCTCGGCGGAAGCCATTGGCACTGCTTATCAGCATATTGCGCATGGCAGGCTTGCGCTTGCTTTGTGCGGCGGAACCGAATCGCTGTTATGGGAATCGATTATGGCAGCCTGGTGCAAGCTGCGAGTCATGTCAACCCAAAATGAACAACCTCAATTATCCTGCCGGCCTTTTGATAAAGAACGGGATGGCATGGTGATGGCCGATGGCGCCGGCATTCTGGTTCTAGAAGAATTGCAACACGCCAAAGCACGAGGCGCCACCATCTATGCGGAAATTATTGGTTTTGGCGCCAGTTGTGATGCCTACCATGTAACTGCCCCGCATACGAAAGGGCAAACCAGGGCGATTGAAACAGCACTTGCCGATGCCAGATTATCAGTAGGTGATGTGCAATATATCAATGCACATGGCACAGGAACCCAGTTAAATGACCTGACTGAAACCGAAACCATCAAAGCAGTTTTTGGGGAACGCGCCTATGAAATCCCTATCACTGCCCAAAAGGCGATGACGGGACACGCCATCGGTGCAGCCGGAGCAATGGAAATTATAGCAACCACCTTAAGCCTGCAGCAGGACATTCTTTTGCCAACTATAAATCTTCACAATCCAGACCCAGCCTGTGATTTGGATTATGTGGCAAACCAGGCACGTTCCAAACGCATTGATATCGCTCTCTCGAACCATTTTGCGTTTGGTGGAGCCAATGCCGCTCTCTTGTTAAGAAGAGTCTATTGATCCCTTAGCCTCTATAGCTTAGAGGCTAATCTCAAACAATCCACCAGAGCCATGTTTGCCGCCAAATTCGGTCACTCCATAAAGCGTGTCGGCGGCCAGGCATAATCCTGAACCGGGATTCATTGGTTGTCCATTTGCCCCTGTAAAAACATGCAGTACTTCAAACCCTGATTTGGGCTCTTCCAGGTCTAATTTGAAGATGGTTCCATAATTGGACTTTGTCGAACCAAAATAATTGGTCGCGCCAAAAAGTGTTTTACCATTTGGGCTAAGAACTAGAGCTTGCGGATGGATGCCGTCATGAACGCTAAACTCATGCAATACAGTAGACGAACAGGATTCATCGGATAAATCAATCTTGAAAATGATTCCGGAGTTATTCCAGTGGCTGGTCTTATAAGCAATCCCATAAATAGCCTGCGTTTTTTCATTTAAGATAATTTTTTCAGGAATGCCGCCATTTCGGGAGTCTGCTTCATTGTTGCAATCAAATGAATGTAAATGCTTAAAATGGGGTTCACTTGAATCCGCATTCTCTATCTTAAACAGGCTGCCGCATTTTTTACTGCCGCCCAAGCTGGTAATCCCATATAAGTCATGACCATCCCGGCTCAGTGCCATGCTTGCAGCCGGTGCCGAACCGTTTTCATCTTCCTGACCTTTGAAGGCATGAATGACTTCATAAGCAGGCTGCAAGGAATTATCCAGACTAATTCGATAAATAACACCGGAAGTAGAGCGCGGTTCATTTCCAAGCCCCCCAGATTCGGCGGCACCGTAAAGAAAGTGCTCATCAGGGCTTAAGACTAACCCGCCTTTCAAATCATAACCATCTGCATAGCGTGTTTCGATGTCGGCCTCATGGAGTACTTGAAAGAAACGCCCATCAATGCTCATTTTAAAAACATCGCCCTGCAGAAAGCCATTGCGTACTCCATAAAGAAATTGCTGTTCCTTATCCAGCGTTAATTCTCCGGTGAAGTTCAAACGCGCCCCGTCGCGCTGTTTACCTGCTTCCTGCAATATCCCCAGTTCATCCTTGGCAGACTTCAGTTTGAATTGATAGATAAAGGAATCTGTATGGCCATACAAGGTTTGATCCTTGCTAATGATTAAGGCATTTTGCGGGGCGCTGCCCAGGTAATAGTCAAACGAATACAACATCGAGAATGGGTTTTCCTGACTAATCGCACAGCTCCCGTGTAAAAATAAAAATAAACTGACCCATTGAGTCACAGCACATCTCATAATAATTCCTGGAAGACAGAAAAGAAGCTAAACCTAAGATCCTAAACATTTTTTTTTCCAAGATATAGAGCTTATAAGATAATTTAAGCAAGATCTTTGAATTTCCGGCCTGTTCAGTAGATAAACCCCTCTCTCTAACTCTCTCCCAAGGGGAGAGAGGACTTATTAAGGAAGACTCCTTTTAAGAGAAAATCCCTCTCCCAAGTTGGGAGAGGGTCAGGATGAGGGTTGATTATAAACCCCCTTCTGCCTGGCTATTTTTGAATAGTAATACTTTCAATTACCACAGGGGTTACCGGTTTATCCTGTGAGTCGGTGGCCGTCTGACTAATCTTGTCAGCGACGTCTTGTCCTGCAGTGACCTGGCCGAACACATTGTAACTGCCTTGCAGAGCAGGAGTGGGTGCAACGGTAATAAAAAATTGGCTGCCATTGGTGTTTGGGCCGGCATTAGCCATTGCCAGCACACCTGGCTTGTCAAAACTGGCATTGGTGTTTTCATTATCAAACTGATAGCCAGGTCCACCGGTGCCGTTGCCAAGGGGATCGCCACCCTGGATCATAAAACCGGCAATCACGCGATGGAAGGTTAAGCCATCATAAAAAGGACGTTTGACCATTTCACCGGTTTTTGGATCTTTAAATTCTTTTGTACCGGTTGCCAAACCTACAAAATTAGCGACTGTGTTGGGTGCCTGTTCTGAAAATAATTCGCAGGTAATGGTTCCCTGAGAGGTTTTAATAATCGCAGTTTCTGCATGTGCTGATAGCATACCTGCCATTAAAGTCAACCCGGCAAATAAGGACACTGTGTTCTTCATAAAAAATCTCCCTGTGTAACATGTGTGTTAAGATGCAGGGTCAAAATAAACCCGCTCTGTTTCAATTAGCAAATATGTTTCGATAATGCAATCTTAATAGTTCTGCTTGCTCCATATCTCCTGTTCAATTAATTAAAATTTGTGCAGACTAGCCAGTTCTACAGCCAAAAAATGAGAAGGCTGCAGAACTTGGAATCTAAACCACGACAAAACTCTGCAATAGCGTTATAATTCCAAACATTTTGCGTGATTGGTAGAATAATCAATGAATGTTACGTTGTCAGAGTTAGCTCAAAAGCTGAATGGTACTGTTTTGGGTGATATGACTATTCCAATATCTCAGTTATCACCTATTGATAATATCATCCCTGGCGCTCTGGTTTTTGCTGAAGGAAAAGACAACCTCTATCTTGCCGAGCAATCGGAAGCTGCTGCCGTTTTAGTTAACCGCCAGACCAGCAGTGCATCCAAAACATTGCTGCAGGTCGATAATCCGTTAAAAGCCTTTATTGAACTAATCCATCTGTTTTATCCTGCGCCCAGATTGCAAGCCAGTATTCACTCAAGCGCTGTCATTGATAAAACAGCGATTATCGGGAAAGATGTGGTGATTGGGCCGTTTGTGGTAGTAGGCGCCGGATCAGTGATTGGCGATCGCTCTATCCTTAAAAGCCATGTTCATGTGGGGCAATCGGTAAAAATAGGCACTGATACCGTGATTCATCCACAAGTCACTATTTACGATCACTCCATAGTGGGGAATCGAGTAAGCATCCATGCCTCAACAGTGATTGGGTCTGATGGTTTCGGCTATACTTTTACAGATGGTGAGCACCTTAAGATTCCGCATGTCGGCAATGCAATCATTGAAGACGATGTGGAAATTGGCGCTAACTCGGTGGTTGACAGAGCAACACTTGGCTCGACTGTCGTGGGCAAAGGAAGCAAAATTGATAATCTGGTTCAGGTTGCCCATTCAGTTAAACTTGGAAAAAACAATATCCTTTGTGCCTTTACTGGCATTGCCGGCAGCACTACCAGTGGAAATAATGTAATTTTTGCGGCTAACGTCGGCGTTAGCGATCACGTGCGCATTGACGATGGGGTAATCCTTGCCGCCAGAGCAGGCGTACCACCACGAAAACATTTAAAGCAGGGCAATATTTATCTTGGCAATCCTGCCCGTCCCAAGGATAAAGCTATCGAGCAGGAACTGTCGGTGACTCGAATACCGATCATGCGTAAAAATCTTAGGGCGCTTAGTGAAAAAGTAAACGCATTAGATGAGCGGCTTAACCAATATGAGAACAACGATGAATGATCCTTTAATTCTTGTCGATGGATCTTCCTATTTTTTTCGCGCGTTCCATGCCCTTCCGCCTTTGACAAATTCCAAAGGCATGCCTACCGGTGCGGTTTACGGTGTGGCTAATATGATTAAGCGTTTGTTAAAAGACTACCCCAGTTCGCAATTTGCTGTAGTTTTTGACGCCAAAGGCAAAACATTTCGCGATGAGTGGTATCCGGAATATAAGGCACACCGGGCCCCGATGCCCAATGATCTGTATTGCCAGTTTGATCCGCTGTGCAGCCTTCTTGAAGCGATGGGCATCCCGATGCTGACAATTGAGGGGGTTGAAGCGGATGATGTGATTGGCACTCTGGCACGATTGGCCACCGAGCAGAATATTTCCGTTATTGTTTCGACCAGCGATAAAGACATGGCGCAATTAGTCAATGCCAATGTAACCCTGGTTAACACGATGACTGGACAGATCCTGGATATCGAGGGAGTTAAGGCCAAATTTGGAGTGACTCCTGAGCAAATCATTGATTACCTTACCCTGATTGGCGATAGCATTGATAATGTTCCAGGGGTGAATAAATGCGGACCCAAGACGGCGGTAAAATGGCTTGAGCAATTTAAGACTCTGGATAACCTTATCGCTCAGGCTGACAGCATAAGCGGCAAAATTGGCGATAATTTAAGAGAGAGCCTCGCTCATCTGCCTTTGTCCAAGCGCCTGGTCACTATCAAAACCGATGTTGAATTACCGGTGCTGTTAAGCGATTTGCGCATCGTCAAAGCAAATGACAGCCG
Organism: Legionella quinlivanii; assembly: GCF_900461555.1. Taxonomy (NCBI): domain Bacteria; kingdom Pseudomonadati; phylum Pseudomonadota; class Gammaproteobacteria; order Legionellales; family Legionellaceae; genus Legionella; species Legionella quinlivanii. The sequence continues at coordinate 3,275,811 of NZ_UGOX01000001.1, forward strand.
CCTTATCGAGTTAGTACGGGAAATGGAATTCAAAGGCTGGCTCAAGGAGCTCCTGCAACAAAGCGAAGCCAATGCAAAGGAGAGTGGTGAAGAAAGCGCCAAACCGAATTTTGAGATTATTACCTCTGAAGAAAAACTCAAGGCATTATTAGGCCAACTGGCTAATTGCAAACGATTTTGTATTAATACTGAAACAAAAACCAATCAATTCATTAATGCAGAAATTACGGGTATTTCCATTGCTATCGAGGCATCGGATGCGGTTTATATACCGATTGCTCACCAGGAAAGCAGTACACAATTATCGCTGCAAAACGTTCTTGCAGGTTTGAAACCCATTTTGGAAAATCCGCTGATTGCCAAACTTGGACATAATCTGAAAGAGGATTATACGATTTTTAAGCACTATGGTATTACACTGCAAGGCATTGCCTTTGATATCATGCTTGAATCCTATATATTAAACAGCTCAGCCGGAACTCATGATCTGGATTCGCTGTCTCTTAAATTTCTTGGCCACAAGCCGCTTGGTCTTGAAGCGATTGCTGGAAAAGGCGCCCGGCAATTGAGTTTTGATTTAATTCCAATTGAAAAAGCAGCTTATTATGCCGCGGAAAATGCCAGCTTGAATTTGAAACTCCATGAAATCCTTTACGGAATGATGGATCAGCCGCTTAGAAGCGTTTTCAGCGAAATTGAAATCCCCTTGCTCAGCGTGCTGGCAGATATCGAGAGAAAAGGCGTTTTAATTGACACCCATGCCTTGGCTGAACATGGCTTACGTTTAAAAGCACGTATTCTTGAATTGGAGACCGAGGCTATTGCCATTGCAGGAAGCCCTTTTAATCTTAACTCGCCCAAGCAATTGCAGGAAATATTATTTGATCAGTTGAAACTGCCTGCCATCAGTAAAACACCCACTGGGCAACCCTCAACAGCAGAAGCCGTTTTACAGGAATTGGCTTTCGATTATCGCCTGCCAGCCATTATTCTTGAATACCGCGGTTTAAGTAAACTGGTATCCACTTATATCGATGCCCTGCCTAAATGGATTAATCCAGACAGCGGACGCGTGCATACTTCTTATAATCAGGCCGTGGCTGCAACCGGCCGCCTATCGTCAAGTGATCCTAATTTACAGAATATTCCTATCCGTAATGAAGAAGGCCGGCTTATCCGAACTGCCTTCATTGCGCCGCCTGAACATGTGATCCTCGCTGCCGATTATTCGCAAATTGAATTGAGAATCATGGCGCATTTATCTCAGGATGATAGCCTGTTAACCGCCTTTGCCAATAATTGGGATATTCATAATGCCACTGCCAGTGAAATTTTCCAGGTGCCGCTGGATGAAGTGACCCCGGAACAGCGCCGCCGTACCAAGGCGGTCAATTTTGGCTTGATTTATGGCATGTCGTCATTCGGTCTCGCCAAACAATTAGGCATTGATCGGCAGGATGCGCAATATTATATGGATTGCTATTTCAAACGGTATCCCGGTGTTCTCGAATACATGGAAAGAACCCGTCGTCTGGCGCACCAGCAGGGCTATGTTGAAACTCTTTTTGGCCGCCGGCTTCATCTTCAGGAAATTAACTCCAGAAATCTGACCCGCCAGCGGGCAGCGGAACGTATCGCCATTAATGCTCCGATGCAGGGAACTGCGGCGGATATTATTAAAAAAGCAATGCTGGCTATTATTCAATGGCAAAATGAGACCTCCAATACTGACTTCCAGATGATCATGCAGGTCCATGACGAGCTGGTCTTTGAGGTCAAGCAGGAATGCGTCGAATCCGCCAGGGAAACTATCTGTACCCTGATGGAAAATGTGGTCTCCTTATCTGTTCCTTTAAAAGTTTCCGCTGGTGTGGGGAAAAATTGGGGCGAGGCGCATTAGCCGCCTGTAATGACAAGTTAAAAGCGCAGGTGTATAATTTTTGCAATTACCTGCCTTTTGAGTTGCCCAATGAGTCTATTTTCTACTAAAAACAAATTGCCCCATTCGACAATAGCAGCCTTTGCGAAGGAATTCGATGCCTGGATGGATGGTAACCGTCACTCCAACAAGTCGCATATCGATTTATTGTTCAAATGGATGGATAGCCATGAACATCCCAAATTAGTAAAAAGACACAGCGATTTTTTAGCCCTGGCACAGGAAGTCGCCGCATTGGGTTATTCAACGGCTATAGATGTGCCGATTTCCGAAGAAGATTTTGCAAACAGAAAAATTGCTGACTCGTTTGAGCGCTGGCTAGCAGAGAATAATCAGCCGCTGATGAATAGTGCAGATTATTTGTTAATCTGGATTAAAGAGGGAGACGGCGCGGAGCACATCAGAGATCGACAACATTTCCTGCAATTAGCCCAGACATTAACGAAAAGAGGATATAAACATTCATTAGATCTACCTGCTGCGGCGGCTGATTTTGAGCAGATTTACAATTCAACAACCCTATTTTTTAAAATAACCCGGGACTTACTCCTAAATCATATAAAACAGTATAGAGACAAGCATCAGGCGGCGAATGTCAGTCTATCGAATAAATTCTTTTTAATGCCTAATCACAAACTATCAGAAACTAAACTGGAATTGGCGGTTGATTTAATACACGAGCTTAAGCATTTGACTAGCACAGGTAATGATAAAGTGCATCTGGAAATCCTGAATAACCTGCTGACAAAATATCAGGCTATGTCAGAAGCAGATAATAGCGATGTTAATCGTCGTAAGGGCAGTTTTGAACAAAATATGGATGCAGCCAGATCATTAGTAAAGAAATTTTATGACAAATTGAAGTTTGCAAACTTGTTGGATGTCCCCTGTAATAGCGATCCGCTTAATCAGGTTCGTTACCATACTGCCCATTATCTTTCCAAAAACATCGAGGCAACACCCAAGGAGAATTTTCTGATTCGCCTGTTTCCTCTTCAAGAAACTCTTTCTGCAAATAAAGAGAATCATGTGATTCAAGCTTTAAACAAATGCGTAGAGGCAATGCAGGCAAGCGCTAAAGATGGTAATGACCCGGACTATTTGGCACAAGAGCAAATTACTCGATTGCAGCAGATCATAGCTGGAAAAGACCAGATAGCTCTCAGTGAAATGCCATTGATAAACTGTCTCTTACCAAAGTCTGGCATGAGGTTTTAAGCTGCCACGCTCGCTTACTGGGCGCGAGGCAAATCAAGTCTTGAGACCTTGCGCCTCAGAGGCAGAGACATGTCTGTCCTGGATTGGCAGTTGGCAGAATAGGTTTTCAGGGTGTGACTAATACGCTCTGTTGAAACCATCTTAGGCCAGCAGTTCACTTCTGACAGTTTTAATCGATACTGGGCAAATACCCCTGAAAACGCAGCGCGCATCGCAGGTGAATTAGTCCAGACAACCAAAGGCACGGCTTTATTTGCCTGCAGCAGACTATCAGCCACGGCAGGACCATTGCAAGCCAGGCCATCGCCTGCCCCTAAATCACCGTCCAGAATAATCAAATCGGGTGTTGATTGAGACAAATAATGATTAAGATCAGAACTGCTTGCACAGACGGTTATGCTAACCTGCGGATTAACTTCCTGCAGTAAGCGCGTTAAGCAATATGCGTTAAAGGCATGATCTTCAACAATTATCACTTGCATGATAACTCCCTTTCTCCATTCCTTTAAAGTATACGATCCAAAACTTAACGGAAGCTTAAGGATTGAAGGAGCGGCTTGGGATTTTATCAGGGGAAGGATAAATGCTATATCGGCTTTTACCCTTTGTGAAGTTGTAGAAATCTCGCAATCATTGCATTAACCTGCTCTGGCACTTCAAGGGTTGCCCAGCATTTGGATCCTATCACTTTACCAATCTCAAATTGAGGCGCTTCCTGCCGTAATTTTTGATAACTGCAGTGATGCTCATCGGTGATAATACATAATACGGGACAAGAAATACTGCCTAGTTTCCCTTCAGATTGGGTATCCCATTCAATTAAGCCTTTAAACATTTCCTGCAGTGCTTTTCTTTCAACCTGATTAAAGGCATCTGCCGCTATTTTCTTAGTCAACTGATTGGTATCAATAAACAAAGCATTGACCAGCTCATCAACAAATTCTCCATAATTTGTCGTATCCAATGCGCTGATAAATTCCTCAATTTCTGTGATAAATTTATCATCCATAAAAATTGGCGGGTCGATAAGTATAATGTGTTTAATGGGTAGCTCATGATTAAGCACGGTATCAATCACTATATCTGCCCCATTATTAAGGCCAATCAAGCAGATATTATCGAGCGATAATTCTCTGCAGGTTTTATTTATCGAAGAGGATAAATCAGCCATTTTATAACTGGCAATCCCCTCACCGCCATTATGGCCAGGCAGATCAAGGCAAACAATATTACCAAATTGCTTCAGTAACTCTATCTGATGGCTAAAAAAATGATGACTCCCACCGGCGTTGTGAATCAAAACAAAGTTCAGCTTACCATTGCCATCAATACGTTCAGGCTGCTTCATCATTTATCCTTTCGCTATAGCCAGGCAATTTAGTGATAAAGTCTGCTCCCATTATTTGCGATGGTGTTTTATAGCCTGAGTTTATCTTAGTTTCCAGTAAGTGCTCAACAATAGCCAGGCTGCCGGTGACGGTTAGGGCGTATCCGTTTGCCGTTACAAATCTAATCGTTTTAATCTCACCCCTGGCATTCCTTACCTCACCCCATATATAAGTGAGTTGCTTTTGCAGTTGCTCTTTATCAGGTCCCTTTTGCACAGCAGCCCTGGATTTTAGAAAATTCTGAACCCACTGAAAGCCTAACAACCATCGTATATAATTGAGCCTCTTTAGCATCGACACCCGCTTTGGACTCATTGGGATATAGACTTCGATATTGGGTATTTTGGTGGTATGAAAAGCAGTACTCACATCCCCCCAGGGAATCGTAGTTGCCAGTTTCTCTCCTCGGCCAAAATCAATCATGCGCGATTTCCAGGCTAGAGGAACGGCTTGTATTAATCCATTCACCCGCGCCCTGCCCCCTAATGCCAATCCTTCAACCGCAGTTTTTGCGGTTCCCGGAGACAGGTCCGATTTTGAGTCAAACCCAAGGGCTAAATAATCAGCATCGGCAAGCTGTTGCTTTAATTGTGCGGCGAGACAGTCTGTTGGTATCACATCAAAACCAACGCCTGGGCAAAGTATGATATTCGATTCTTTTGCTAAACTATCCTGTCTTTGCGCATATTCAAAGACGGAAATTTCACCGGTAATGTCTAAATAGTGGACTTTGGATTGAATACAGGCCTTGATCATTGCCTGACTTGTGGAGGAAAAGGGACCCGCGCAATTTAAAACCAATTTTACATCAGCCAATTGTGTACAGAGATTGTGTTGATCGCTTAAATCAAAAACCCGGCTCTGAAGCCCCAATTCTTCTGCAAGCTCTGTGATTGATTGTGGGTCTCGCCCTGCAACAATGGGATTTAAACCTCTTGATTTGGCTTCTCTTGCTATCAGCTTCCCGCTGTATCCATTCGCCCCATAAATCATCCAGTTGAGCATTTTCATTCCCTTATTCTTGTTTCCAGGACGGTTCGAGCTCTAAACCGCTACGAACCGCGGCAGACCTTTTACAAGCATTCCTGGATGCTGTGGTCAAGTGTACTAAAAATCGTCTTTGCGAGCGTCAGCGAAGCAATCCAATGCTCCTAACTGTGTGTTCAAGACGCACTTCTGGATTGCTTCACTTCGTTCGCAAAGACGACATATCTCCTATCCATCCGCCGACATCGAGACAGCTTAACTTCCAATTACCAGCCAGTCACTTCCGCAATCGCATCCCCGAGTTCAGCAGGTGAGCGAACGGTTTTTACTCCTGCAGCTTCCAGTGCTGCAAATTTTTCAGCAGCAGTTCCTTTTCCACCAGAAATGATAGCGCCGGCATGTCCCATACGCTTTCCAGCAGGTGCAGTAACCCCGGCAATATAGGAAACAACCGGTTTGCTGACATTGGATTTAATAAACTCTGCTGCTTCCTCTTCTGCAGAACCACCAATTTCACCGACCATAATAATTGCTTCGGTTTGCTCATCATGCTCGAACAGATTCAAGGCATCGATAAAGCTGGTTCCAGGAATTGGATCGCCGCCAATGCCAATACAGGTGCTCTGACCGAATCCCTTGTCTGTTGTTTGTTTTACTGCTTCATAAGTCAGTGTACCAGAGCGGGAAACGATGCCGACTCTTCCCGGTAAATGAATTGAACCAGGCATAATACCGATTTTACATTGGCCAGGGGTAATAATTCCTGGACAGTTTGGTCCGATTAAGCGGGATTGGGTATTGTTTTGCAGATACACTTTCACGTCCAACATATCCAGCACAGGAACTCCTTCGGTGATACAGACGATCAATTTAACGCCCGCATCGGCAGCTTCGAGAATGGAATCTTTGCAGAATGGAGCCGGAACATAGATCACACTCGCATCGGCCTGTGTGGCCTCCATGGCTTCCCTGACGGTATTAAATACTGGTAAACCCAAATGGCTCTGGCCGCCTTTTCCAGGGGTTACTCCACCCACCATTCTAGTTCCATAGGCAATTGCCTGCTCCGAGTGAAAGGTTCCTTGCTTGCCAGTGAAACCCTGGCAAATTACTTTGGTTTCTTTATTAACTAATACGCTCATGCTAACCTCAAACTGGTTCTAATAATTTTTCTTCTGAATTCATATGAACTGAAACCCTGATGCGCCAGGCTTATCAAGGTTACAGATTTCGTAAATCATGCCACTGCGGCTACGATTTTTTTAGCGGCGTCGGTTAAACTGTCCGCTGCAATCACATTCAGATCACTTTTGTTCAGGATTTCTGCACCTAACTGCGCATTATTACCTTCAAGGCGCACAACAACGGGCACTTTAACATCCACTTCTTTTACTGCGGCAATAATCCCCTCAGCAATCAAATCACAGCGTACAATACCGCCGAAAATGTTGACCAGAATCCCTTTGACCTGTTCATCAGAAAGAATAATTTTAAATGCTTCGCTCACTCTTTCCTTAGTGGCGCCACCGCCGACATCAAGGAAGTTTGCGGGCTCACCGCCGTGCAGTTTGATAACGTCCATGGTAGCCATCGCAAGACCCGCCCCGTTAACCATACAGCCAATTGAACCATCTAGCGGAATATAATTAAGCTCCCAGTTGGTCGCATGATTTTCTCTTTCATCTTCCTGTGAAGTGTCGCGCATTGCCTTAAGTCTTGGCTGGCGATACAGGGCATTACCATCAAGATTAATTTTTCCATCCAGACATAATAAATTACCTGACTTGGTCACAACCAGCGGATTGATTTCCAGCAAGCTTAAATCGCACTCAACAAACATTTTCCCAAGTCCAATCATTAATTGGGTAAATTGCTTAATCTGATTATCATCCAGTCCCAGTTTAAAACCGATTTCACGGCCCTGATAAGGCATAATACCGACCAGAGGATCCATGATGACCTTGAAAATTTTCTCAGGCGTTTCATGTGCTACTTTTTCAATTTCCACGCCGCCTTCTGTAGAAGCCATGAAGACTACCCGCTGTGTGGAGCGATCAATTACTGCGCCTAAGTAGAGTTCGCGTCCAATATCACAGGTTTCTTCAATTAGCAGGGCATTAACCGGCTGCCCTTTGGCATCAGTCTGGTAAGTTACCAAACGCGTGCCAAGCAAGGCTTTCGCCGCATTGGCCAATTCATCACGGCTGGAAACCAGCTTGACACCGCCAGCCTTACCACGTCCGCCGGCATGAACCTGCGCTTTCACTACTGCTTTCGGAGTGGATAACATATCCAGAGCCTGAACCGCTTCATCGACTGTATAGACGACATGACCCCGAGGAACCGGTAAACCGTAGCTGTTAAATAGCTCCTTTGCCTGATATTCATGTAAATTCATTGCAACACCTTATAAAAAAACAGACCTGCATACCGCAGGTCAGCCTGGTTAATGGATTGTGAGTAGACTCTATACGTTCAGCAGCAAGCGTGCAGGATCTTCAAGTAACTCTTTGACGGTCACCAAAAATTGTACCGACTCCTTGCCATCAATTAAACGATGATCATAGGACAAAGCCACATACATCATTGGACGAATAACCACCTGGCCCTTTTCGGCAATGGGTCGCTCTTCAATCTTGTGCATACCCAAAATAGCAGTTTGTGGCGGGTTAATAATGGGTGTAGCCAGCAGTGAACCAAAAACACCACCGTTTGTGATGGTGAAGGTTCCGCCCTGCATTTCTTCCATGCTGAGCTTGCCCTGTCTGGCTCTGCCAGCAGAATCATTAATTGCCTTTTCAATCTCGGCCATGCTCATCTGATCAGCATCGCGCACTACTGGAACAACTAATCCTCGATCGGTGGAAACCGCGATACCAATATCATAGAAACCATGATAAACAATGTCCTGACCGTCAATAGAGGCATTAACCGCCGGGAACAATTTTAATGCTTCTACAACTGCCTTGGTAAAAAAGGACATAAATCCCAATTTAACACCGTGTTTTTTCTCAAACTGATCTTTGTATTGGTTGCGAAGATCCATGACGCCTTTCAAGTTAACTTCGTTGAAGGTCGTTAACATGGCCGCATTATGCTGTGCCTGAACCAGACGTTCAGCAATTTTAGCGCGCAGGCGAGTCATGGGCACACGGCGTTCTTCTCTTGCTCCCATTGCAGCAGCTGGTTGCTGACTTGCAGCAGCGCTTGCAGGTTGAGCTGACTTGGCTCGATTGGACTCAATAAATGAAACCACATCTTCCTTGGTCAGACGGCCGTCTTTACCGCTGCCGGTGACTTGCTGCGCCTGCAAGTCATGCTCAGACAACATGCGTCTTACTGCGGGACCTGTGGCTTTTTCTTCCTGGGGCTCGGCCTTTTCTGCGGGCTCTGCTTTGGCTGGTGCAGCAGGGGCTGGTGCTGCGGCTTCCCCGGCCTCAATTTTAGCCAGGATTTGACTGGCTGTAACCGTCTCCCCTTCTTTAAAAAGGATTTCTGTTAGTATGCCATCTATTGGAGCCGGAACTTCAAGAACAACCTTATCAGTCTCCAAATCTACAAGATTTTCATCGCGGCTGACCCTGTCGCCTGCTTTTTTATGCCAGGCTGCAATGGTGGCATCAGCAACCGATTCTGGCAGCGTCGGTACTTTCACTTCAATAGACATGGTGTGTCCTTCTTAACTAATTGTTATTTTCTCCAGCGGCTATCCGCTGGACCTATCATTTTTAAATACTTAATGCCGCTTGTACCAGTTCTTGTTGTTGCTTGGCATGAAGCAAGGGGCTGCCTACCGCTGGAGAAGCTGCAAAACTTCTGCCGGCGTAAGTCAGTGTCTGCTCCGGGCTCAGACAGTCTATGATGTTATGCTGAGAAGAGAACCAGACCCCTTGATTTTGAGGTTCTTCCTGACACCAGACAATTGCTTTTGCATTCGAGAATTTGGCAAGCTCGTTTCCTAGCGCTTTTTTAGGGAAAGGATAGAGTTGTTCAACTCGAATGATTGCAACACTCTCAATTTTCTCGTCACGGCGTTTTTGCAACAGATCATAATAAACTTTTCCGCAACATAATACTATTTTTGTAACTTTGGCCGGATCCATTGTATCCACTTCGGGGATTACCGTGTGGAACTTTCCTTCCGAGAGATCAGAAAGCGGCGATACTGCAAGCTTATGACGTAATAAACTTTTGGGCGTCATTACGATTAAGGGCTTACGGAAGTTTCGAATCATTTGCCGGCGCAGCAAATGGAACATTTGTGCCGGTGTGGTGGGTGTGCAGACCTGTATATTATGCTGAGCGCATAGCTGCATATACCGTTCAAGGCGGGCAGATGAATGCTCCGGTCCCTGGCCTTCGTAACCATGCGGTAACAGCATCACCAGACCGCACAAGCGTCCCCATTTCTGCTCACCAGAACTGATGAACTGATCAATTACAACCTGTGCACCATTGGCGAAATCACCAAACTGAGCTTCCCACAATACCAGTGAGGTTGGCTCGGAAGAGGCATAACCATACTCAAATGCAAGGACGGCTTCCTCTGACAGCACCGAATCGATTACTACAAAGTTTCGTTCAGCATCGGTCGACAGGGTTTCCAGAGGAACATAGGAGTTCCCTGTTTTCACATCATGCAAAACCGCATGGCGATGAGCAAAAGTACCACGACCGCAATCCTGACCGGACAGACGCACTTTATAGCCATCATTAAGCAGACTGGCGTAGGCCATTGTTTCCGCATAACCCCAGTTCATGGGGATTTCATTATCAGTCATCTTCTGACGTTCAGCCATCAGTTTGCTGACTACCGGGTGCAATTCAAACCCTTCCGGTAATTGCTGTATTTTATCGGAAAGCATTTTAATATCGGCAGGACTTATTGTTGTATCGGCTTTATCAGTCCACTTGGCATTCACATAAGGGGACCAGTCAATCGATATGTTTCCTTCGTAATCACCGTGCACCAGTTCAACAACCGGCAGGCCCTGATCGAGACGATTACGGTAATTTTCCATGGCTTCGTCGACTTGCTCCCTGGAAATAATTTGCTCATTTATGAGTTGGTCGGCGTAAATTTCTCTCAAAGGACGCATGCTTTTTATTTTTTGATACATCGTCGGCTGCGTAACCGACGGCTCATCAGCTTCATTATGTCCATGACGGCGATAACAAACCAAATCAATCACCACGTCGCGTTTAAACTTCATACGAAAATCAAAGGCTATCTGGGTCGCAAAAACCACGGCTTCCGGATCGTCGCCATTCACATGAATGATCGGCGCCTGAACCATTTTAGCCACATCCGTACAATAAAGCGTGGAACGGGCATCAAGAGGATTGCTGGTTGTAAACCCAATCTGGTTATTAATGACGATATGGACTGTACCGCCAGTCGAATAACCGCGAGCCTGGGAGAAGTTGAAGGTTTCCATTACGACACCCTGGCCGGCAAAGGCTGCGTCGCCATGTATGACTACAGGAACCACTTTGTCTTTTTTCTCCAAATCATTTCGGCGTCTTAAGCGGGCACGAACCGAACCTTCTACCACTGGCCCAATGATTTCAAGATGCGAGGGATTAAATGCAAGAGCCAAATGAACAATTGCGCCGCTTTCCGTACGGATATCAGAAGAAAAGCCCATGTGATATTTTACATCGCCAGTCAGCTCTGATTTAACCTTTCCTTCAAACTCCTGAAATAAGGCATCAGGGGCTTTTCCAAGCACATTCACCAGCACGTTCAGACGGCCGCGATGTGCCATACCAATGATAACTTCATTAGTTTTAAACTCACCAGCCTGGTGGATGATTTCTTTCATCATCGGGATTAATGAATCCCCGCCTTCAAGCGAAAATCGCTTTTGTCCGACATAGCGTGTACCCAGATAACGTTCCAGACCATCTGCGGCAATTAAATCGTTGAGGATTTTTTTCTTTTGTTCATTATTGAATTGAGGACGGCCGCGGCTGGACTCCATTTTTTTCTGAAGCCACTCAGTTTCTTCATTATCCGAAATATGCATGTACTCAATACCGATGCTGCCGCTGTAGGTATCACGTAATGCCTTGTAGAGATCTTTCAGAGGCATTTCAGAGCCATTGAAATTATTACCCACATAAAAATTGCGGTCCAGATCGCTCTCGGTAAGATGATGATAACCTAGTTCAAGGCTCGGTACAGAGATACGCTCAGCCATATCAAGCGGATCAAGCCGGGCTGCATGGTGTCCATAGGCACGATACGCATTGACAAGATGAGCTATCTGATATTGCTTGCTGTCTTCAGAGCTGACAACCGCTGTTTTCTTTCGGCTAGCGTTTTGCAAAAAGTAATCTCGAACTTCACGGTGCGCCACATCCTGACCATTGCCTCTGTTTTCAGCAGCCATCTTATTAAAAACAGCCCGCCAATCGGCAGGAACGGAATCAGGATCCTGAAGATAATCTTCATAAAGCCCATCCACATAGGCCATACTGCCGCCTGAAAGATAGCCTAAAGCCCATTCATTTTGCAAATCACTAGCACTCATTTTTCACTCTCCAAAGGGAAATGCTCTGCTCAATCCGAGCGTTCGCTGCATGCGCCGCCTGTTCTGATTAAGCAGGGCTATCAGAATCTTATCAAGTTTCCTCTGTTAACATTTGCTTGCGAATATCAGAAATCGCTTGCGTCGGATTGAGTCCCTTCGGACACACATTGGCGCAATTCATAATCGAACGACAACGAAAAACGCTAAATGGATCCTGTAATTTATCCAACCGTTTAATAGTAGCTGTATCTCTACTGTCTGCCAGAAAACGCCGCGCCTGTAGTAATCCGGCTGGGCCTACAAACTTATCTGGATTCCACCAGAATGACGGGCAGGAACTGGTGCAGCAAGCGCATAAAATGCACTCATACAAACCATCCAGCTTGGAGCGCTCTTCCGGGGTCTGCAGCCGTTCACGCGCTGGCGCCACCTCATCATTTTGCAGATAAGGCTCGATACGCTCATATTGCTGATAAAATTGCGACATATCAACAACCAGGTCACGGATAACCGGGAAACCAGGCAGAGGTCGGACCACAATTTTATCCGTTTTTAATTGTGACAAAGAAGTGATACAGGCTAATCCATTCGTGCCGTTAATATTCATCCCGTCTGATCCGCAAACGCCTTCACGGCAGGAACGACGATATGTAATTGTTTCGTCTTGCTCCGCTTTAAGCCTTTCCAGTAAAGTTAACAGCATGGGATCACTCTTGGCGGGGATCTCCATTTTAAATTCCTGCATATAAGGCTTGCTATCAACCTCAGGATTGTAACGATAGAGATGCAGGCTCAATGTTCTGCTTGCCGACATAATATATCCTCTTAATAAACACGTTCTTTGGGTTGAAACGGCTCTACATATTTCGGCTTCACATTAACCGGCCGATAATCAATGAGGTTCTCTTCACCAAAATATAGCGTATGTTTAATCCAGTTCGCATCATCACGCTTTGGAAAATCTTCACGGCTATGCGCTCCGCGGCTTTCTGTTCGTGCGAGTGCTGATTGCGCTGTCGCATAGGCCGTAGCCATCAAATTGTCCAGCTCAAGAGCTGAAATCAGTTCTGTATTAAATACTTTGCTCTTGTCTTTGATACAGGCATTTTCCAGACGTGCTTTCAGTGCATCGAGACGATGCAGCCCTTCAGCCATCACCTGGCCGGTTCTGAACACACCAAAATCTTCCTGCATCACCCGCTGCATTTCTGCGCGCAATACCGCTGGTGAATCGCCCTCTTTCGCATCTTGCCAGCGCTGATAGCGAGCCAGCGACATGGCGACATCATCATCAGTTACATAAGGCATATCCGGCAATTGATTCGATTGCCATAATTCTTCCACATGCAATCCGGCAGCCCGGCCAAAAACAACCAGGTCAAGCAGTGAATTACCGCCAAGACGATTTGCGCCATGCACGGAGACACAGGCACATTCACCCACAGCGTACAAGCCTTCCACGATTTGATCCATACCGTTGCGATGTGTCAGAACCTGACCATGAATGTTGGTTGGAATTCCTCCCATGCTGTAATGGCAAGTGGGTACAACAGGAATTGGCTCTACAATCGGATCTACACCTGCAAACTTGATTGACAGCTCGCGAATGCCTGGCAGGCGGGCTTTAATTAAATCGGCGCCAAGGTGATCAAGCTTTAATTTTACGTAATCTACACCCTGTGGATCAAAGCCCTTGCCGGCACGAATTTCAAGTGCCATCGCCCGGGCGACCACATCACGGGAAGCAAGATCCTTGACGCGTGGCGCATAGCGCTCCATGAAGCGCTCGCCATCTTTATTGATCAGATAACCGCCTTCACCGCGGCAACCTTCAGTAACCAATGTTCCTGCGCCAGCAATACCGGTTGGATGAAATTGCCACATTTCCATATCCTGCAGGGGGATTCCAGCGCGCAGCGCCATTCCAAACCCATCGCCAGTATTGATATAGGCATTTGTGGTTGATTGATAGATACGGCCTGCACCGCCGGTTGCCAGAATACAGATACGGGTCTGATAAAATACAACTTCACCCGTCTCAATGCAGATTGCGGTGACACCGGCTATCCTGCCCTGCGCATCTTTTACCAGATCCAGGGCATACCATTCGCTGAATACATGTGTTTTGGCACGCAGGTTTTGCTGATACAGCGTGTGTAAAAGCGCATGGCCTGTCCGGTCAGCGGCAGCGCAGGTCCGAGCGGCCTGTTCTCCGCCGAAGTTTTTTGATTGACCGCCAAACTGGCGCTGATAAATACGCCCATTGTCCATACGGGAAAATGGCAGCCCCATATGCTCTAATTCATACACTGCTTCAGGCCCGGTCTTGCACAAATATTCGATGCAGTCCTGATCGCCGATATAGTCCGCTCCCTTGACGGTATCATACATATGCCAGCGCCAATCGTCTTCATCCGCATTGCCGAGTGCCGCGGTAATTCCCCCCTGCGCCGATACTGTATGAGATCGGGTTGGAAAGACCTTTGATAATAAAGCCACTTTCAATCCTGAATTGGCGAGCTGAAGGGCGGCGCGCATACCTGCTCCGCCTGCGCCAATAATTACCGCATCAAATTTGTTACGAGCTAAGGCCATTTATAGTCCCCAGAAAATCATGAAGCCCCAGATAAACTGGGCGGATAACCAACCTGCAACCAATAGTTGGACAGTGAGTCGCAGAACCGTACATTTTATGTAATCAGTAGTAACAGTCCATATTCCTATCCAGGCATGCAGAGAGAATGCAACCAGTGCCAGTAAACTGGCCACTTTAAACCAGCTGCTTTGAGCCCAGGTATGCCATTCGGTATAGCTAAACGGCGAATGGATGAGCAAAAATGCCAGAATAAAAACCATATAGGCAGCAAAATAAACTGCACTGACTCTTTGGATTAACCAATCCCGTAGACCATTTCCGGTCAAACTGGTGACATTTGTTACCATATACATATCCCCAGAAGAAGTGAAAAGATGACCGACGCACTAATGACTAAAATCGCCCCGCGCCGCCCGGATTCCAAGTGCTCTCCATAACCCAGATCCATCAGCATATGCCGTATGCCTGCAAGAAAATGATAAATTAATGCCGCGCCCAGGCCCCAGAACACCAGTTTTGAAAATGGATGGGCCATCATCTCTCCCACTTTGTGAAAAGACTCTTCGCTCTGGAGGGATAAATCTATAAAATAGAATGCGACTGGCATCAGCACAAATAATAGTATTCCGGAAATACGGTGTAAAATCGATGCGATTGCCATCGGTGGATATTTTAAAGACCCCAAATCAAGATTTATCGGTCGTTTTTGTTTCACTTATTAGCCATCCTTAAAATTAGAGACAATAATCAACGCTGAATTATCAAAACTCAAGCCAAAACCTCGCAAAGTATACCACTCTGTTTTTTTGAAGCAATTCCACTCTTTGTGAAAGAACGATAATTTTCACAGGAAACTGCTTGCTTTGGTAGGGATTCTCCTGCTAAAACAGGTAATTTCATTTAATGTCATTATACATGTGGATCCGATGCCTTGCCGCCTGCCTTTATGACTGCCTGATTCTGACCGCCCTCTGTTTTATCCTGACAGGCATTGCTGTATTTCTGAATCATGGCCAGGCGATTATGCCAGGCAATCACTATCTACAACTCGCCTTATCGCTGCTTTTGTTTTTTTATTACGCCATTTCTCTGCGCTCCGGGGGGCAGACTATTGGCATGCGAAGCTGGAAATTACGCCTGATTAAGAAAGGTGAAAAGCAATGGCGGCTGATTAAACTTTGAGTTACAGTCCCCTCCTGGCTCCTACGTGCCTCGGCTTGTCCCTGAGAGATGGCCACAAAATTTAACCATCCTATAAGAGCCTACGTACCCCGTAAGAGTCTACGTACCCCGCTTTATGCGGGGTATCCATAAAGCATGGTAGTGAGTTTTAAAATGCTTTTGACAATCAGACGCATTGCCTGGATACCGCGCATAAAGCGCGGTACGTAGACATTTGGCGTTAAAAATTTATCTCTTCATACCTGGAGTGCCAGCCTGGGGGTGTTTTCGATAAACGTCACGAGGAGTGCCCTCAGGGTAACCATAGCCCTTGGAGGCCAATACTTTGACATTTTGCAAATAGCGCTCGCCCCAGGCACCGGGGTCGAAGTTGGTTACAACCACGTTGTAACTCAGATTAATCACAGACTCGAACGCCTTTCGTTGACCCAGCTCGTGACCGCCAAAAGCAATTTGCACTTCTGTTTCCTGATCAATACCGCCCGACTTTAATCGTTCGATTAGCAGAAAGATCATTTTTTCAATGGTGTAATACAGTTTGCACATCGACATGCCCGCCTCGTACATATCCTCTGCCTTTGACGTGGTCATTTTATGGCCGAAGTCATGAATATTGTAGACGAATTCACGCTCTTGAGAGTTAGGCAGTAATTCAGGCTCGATAACTAGTGGAGGTATTACAGGATCAATAATTGGACTAATAATATACAACTCAAAATTAGCCCAATGCCACCAGAGTTGATAGACCTGCTCTACCAATGCGATAGGGTCCATATCCTGGGCATTTTTAATTTCCTGGCGAATATCATCCCCAATCAAAAAGCCATCAGAATTATTTGCTTCAGCCATAATTTACACCGGTTCACTATCTATAGACTATCTTAGCTCAATTTAAGGATAGGTGTATCCCTGATAAATAGAAAAAAATTTGTAAATCCGGGCAGCAGTTAACAAACAACGGCCATTGGAGCTATTAGTTTGGAGCGACGTACTGATAGTAAACGGGTGGAGTGGCTTTACACTTGAAACAACTGCTCTGACAGGCCGACTTTTCCTGACAGCAGGCAATCACACCTTTTCGCAACCAAAGATCAAGCATCGGCTGCAGTGCGCCAATATCGACGCCTAATAATCTTGCCAATTGCTGATTACTGGCTACTTTTTCTTTTTTAAAATACTCAAGAATTTGCATAAGCATGTTTATTCTTCCTAACCCCCTGCCAGCGAAGGTAACTGATAAATCCAGTCATGAACAGCGCCAAACCTGTAATCCAGCTAATTGTCTGATACGGATGCTGACCGAAGCGCGCCAATTGATAAAATATAACCGCTGCTGTGTAAGCCACTACAAAAGACCAAACCACTGAAAACCACATCAACTGGCGATTGGCTTCCTGGCGAATAGCTGCCATTGTGGAAACACAGGGTATATATAAAAGGATAAACAATAAATAGGCAAATGCACCGGCTTTACCATCAAAACGCTCGGCCATCATGCCATACATTGAATGAGAAAGCTCGTTGTCAGGCGCGCTGGCCAGAATAGGATTAATCAAGGCCTGACCGAGATTAGCCAGATTTTCAGGAATTGACCAAAAGGCCGCTTGCAGTGAGCCCAGGAAATCAAAGCCGTCAAGCGCCGATTGTCCTACGTGACCCAGCTGTGCATAAAGAGAGTTTAAAGAACCGACCACCACTTCTTTTGCCAGCATGCCTGTCAAGAGCCCCACTGTAGCCGGCCAGTTTTCCTGGGTTAGCCCCATAGGTGTAAACAGCGGCGTCAGCCATTGACCCAGCAAGGATAAAACGGAATGCGTATCGGCTTCATTACTGCTAATACCGCCACTGACTGTCAGGGCATTTAAACCGCCCAATAAAATGCAGACAGGTATAATGACCCGCCCGGCGCGCACAATAAAATGTTTCAAGCGAAAACCGGTCTCTCTGAGCAGACGGCGTAATGAAGGCCTATGATAGACAGGCAGCTCCAGAACCAAAGGCGATGCCTGTCCCTGCAAAGTCGTTTTACGCAATAGTAACCCGGTTAATACCGCCATCAAAATACCGATAAGATATAAGGCAAAAACAACATTTTGTCCCCCGCTGGGAAAAAACGCGGCGACAAACACCGCATAAATGGCCAGACGGGCGCTGCAGGACATAAAAGGGCTCATTAATACGGTTAATAAGCGATCCCGCTCGGAGTCGAGAGTTCTTGCCGCCATAATAGCAGGCACGTTGCAGCCGAATCCAACAATCATCGGTACAAAAGATTTACCCGGCAAGCCCAAAAGACGCATCAGTTTATCGACCACAAATGCCGCTCTTGCCATATAGCCGGAAGCCTCCAGCAGCGAGAGAAAAAAGAACATCGAGGCAATCACCGGAATAAAGGTCAGTGTGGTATTAATTCCCACCCCAATGCCGTTAGCAATCAGGGCTATTAACCATTGTGGCGTATGCATTTGCGCCAATAGCCAGGCACTTCCCTGAACAAAAATAGTATCAGTAGTAATGTCGAAAAAGTCCTGAAATGCCCCGCCGACATTGATAGCAAATAAAAACATCAGATACATGACGGCCAGAAATACGGGAAACCCCAGGAACCGGTTTAATACAAAGCGATCCAGCCGGGCGGTGAAATGCTCGCTGGCATCACTTTTTTTCTGCTGAACGCTATTCACAATTTCATGAATAAGCTGATAGCGTGCATCCGCCAGGCTGATGTCATAATCAGCCAGAGGGCCAAAACAGACTCCTCCCTCAAGACTTCTTAATGCGTGATAATGAGCCAGATGCGGCATCAGCTGCTTATCATCAATAAGATGCCGGGTGAAATCTTGTAATTCCTTTGCTGCGTCCGCAGGCAGAGACAAGGTTAACGGCTTACAGGATTCTTTGTGATCCATAATTTGCGCTTCGAGCGCCCTGAAGCCGACTTTCTTATGGGATTGCAAGGGAACGACTGGACAACCCAGACGTTTTGACAACTGGTCTATCTGGATGCTTACCCCTTGTTGTTCTGCAATATCGGTCATATTCAGAGCGACTACAAGCGGCTTGCCCAACTCCAGTAATTGGCTGGTCAAATATAAATGACGCTCAAGATGGCTGGCATCAATCACATTCACAATTAAATCAGCAGGCAATTCCATAACCGCCCGCGATGCAATTTGCTCATCCTGGCTGGCTTCTCCCGCTGTGGCTGACAGGCTGTAAATTCCCGGCAAATCGGTGATGGCAATTGACTCATCCCGCACTTTAAACGAGCCGGTTTTCTTTTCAACCGTAACGCCAGGCCAGTTACCAATGCGCTGATTTTCACCCGTTAAGCCATTGAACAGCGTTGTTTTACCGCAGTTGGGATTACCCACCAATAAAATATGCATTATGCCTTCTCCAGAAGCAGATAACGCGCTTCTTCCCGACGCAAACTAATCGATGTGCCACGAACCTCAACTTGTACAGGACAACCCAGAGGAGCCACACGAATAATTTTTAATTCCGCACCGCGCGTGATACCTAAAGAAAGCAGCCTGCGCCGATAGGAGGGCTCAGTGATGCCGAAATCAAGCAAACGCACACAATCCCCTTTTTTCAAATCATCTATTCGCATCTAAGTTAACAAATTGACAGCAATAAAATTAATTCTAACATAAATGATATCGATAATCATTCTCATTTGAATTTTTATTATAAACCAGGAAATTTCTTATTTAACCCAAACTGGATAAGTGTCGGCTTGACCGCCCCTTTCGCCGCTGCAAATAATCTTCCGACTGCATTTCTTCGAGCCGGCTCAAGGTGCGCTTGAAGGGCTGTGCCATTTCACCGCTGCGGTAAAGTTCGCTTAGAGGCACTTCAGCCGATAGGATGAGGCGGATACCGCGGTCATACATCACATCAATGAAATGGATGAATAAAATGGCATAAATAGTATCCCGTTCACTGAACCTGGGTATTGAACTCACAAAAACCGTGTCGAACTGTTCGGCAATTTCCAGATAATCCAGCTGGCTTCGCGGTAAATTGCAGATCACTCTGAAGTCAAACCAGATTTGCACCTTTGCTTTCATGAGGTAGGGAATATCACGATTCTGAATTTGCAGAGCACCCGCCCCTTGAAAATTCGGATCCAGTTCAACGAATTGCTTCTCCATTAATGACTGAGTGGCCGGTGTTAATGGGTAGAGATAGGTTTCTACATGCTTTTGCCGGCCCAAGCGATAATCACGGCGTTCTCTGAGCTCAATAATCTGGCAATGGGTTTTAATTGCCGCGATGGCCGGTAAAAAGCGGGCTCTGTGCACGCCCTTCCAATAAAGTTTGTCCGGCGGGCTATTGGAGGTCGCCACCAGGATAATTCCCTGCTCAAACAGAGCCTGCAATAACTCGCCGAGGATCATCGCATAAGCGATATCGTCCACCATAAATTCATCGAAGCATAATACTCTTGTGGAGCGGGCAATATCGCTGGCGATCCGCTGCAAAGGATTTTTTATGCCTTGCAGAGCGCGCAGGCGTTTATCGACCTGCTGCATAAAATGATGAAAATGAAAACGGAGTTTTTCTTTAATAGATAGATTTTCGTAAAACATATCCATTAAAAAGGTTTTACCCACTCCTACTGACCCATACATATACAAACCGGTAAGCGGTGCTTTCCAGCGCGAAAAGAGTGAAAATTTTTTGGGGGCGCCTAACTCGGTACTTAATTTCTCAAGCAGGAGTAACACGTCCCGCTGCAGCGGATCATTTTCAATATCACCAGTCTGAATAGCCAGGTCATACTGTTCAAGAAGGTTCATAACCTATTTCTCTTGCAATTAACAGCTGCTTTAAGGCAGCCTTTAGTTCCAGCAGTTTCCCATGAAAAAAATGCCCGGTATCCGCAAACCGTATTAATTCAATCTGCGGCTCTTTGGCGGCAAAATCCAAAACGAGGGGCAATGGCACCACATCGTCCTCATCGCCCTGATAGATAGTCCAGTCATGAGGCTTGAACAATGAATAATCGTAGTGATGCACCGGCGGCGCAATGCTGATTAATAAACGATGCGGGCAATGCGCTGCTGTCCGGTAAGCGACATAAGATCCGAAGGAAAACCCCGCCAGAATCACTTCAGCATTGGGTACAGCTTCCCGATACAGTTGAATCAGCTTCAGCATATCATCGCTTTCCCCAATGCCTTCGTCATATTGTCCCTTTGATTCTCCCACACCGCGAAAATTGAAGCGGATACTGGGAATACCCCGCTCTCTGAAAGCACGTGCCATAGTGGTCACCACTTTATTATTCATCGAGCCGCCTTGCAGAGAGTGAGGATGTCCGAGGAAGGCAATCGCAGAGGCCGTTGATTGCGCGGGAACGTTAAGCACCGCTTCCAGAACACCTGCATCGCCTTCAAAACTGAAAGAATGTTCGCCGGGTATATTCAATTTATCGACAGGTATCATTACGGGGTCCAGCCAGTTTAAGTTTAGTGGTAAATTATACCCAAGCAACTTCAAAATGCTACGTTTTGGGCGACTTGGGTATATAACTCATCTTGCAATTTGATGCGCGTGCTTTATGATCTAAGTAAGGAGTTATTCATAAAGCTCCCCCAGCACTGACCCGATGGGCAGTGACTTTGACAACACTCATATGAAATGGAGGACTTGATCCATGAGACAGGTACCTGAATTATTCCCTGTTATTACTCAGACAGGGAGAGCATCATGAAAATCACCGATTTCAAGCGTAAAAAAGCATTAGGTGAAAAAATATCCTTTCTGACCTGCTACGACTACCCATCCGCCTGTATTATTGCAGAAACTGAACTGGACTGTGTTCTGGTGGGTGATTCAGTGGCCATGGCTGTTCACGGCTATGAGACAACGGTAATGGCAACCATTGAAATGATGGAATTTCATACCCGCGCAGTAGCTCGTGGTATACAAAAACAATTCCTGGTAAGCGATTTGCCTTTTCTGGCGCATAAAGGCTCACAGCAGGAAACCGTTGCCAATGTACGGCGGTTGCTCCAGGCTGGGGCGCAGGCCGTAAAAATTGAGGGCGGGGATTTGGACACCTGCAAAACCATAGCCCATTTGGTTGCCGCTGGCGTACCTGTTGTGGGTCATATTGGGCTTACTCCCCAATCGGTTCATCAGCTGGGCGGGTATAAGGTACAGGGTAAAACCCGAGAGCAGGCAGAGCAGTTACTTAATCAGGCCAAAGATCTGGAATCTGCCGGCTGCTGCGCTCTGGTTCTGGAATGCGTTCCTCAGAATGTAGCGCAACACATTACCAACCATCTTTCTATCCCGACAATTGGTATAGGAGCTGGTGTGGGAACAGACGGGCAGGTATTGGTTTGGCATGATATGCTGGGCTTAAATGATTTCAAACCGCATTTCCTGAAACAATATTGTGAAGGTAAAGCTTATTTTCGACAGGCGATTAATGACTATATTGATGAAGTCAGGCATTCACAATTTCCTGCCGAGGAGCATGCTTTTTAAGTACAGAAAATAAGTCTCTCCCAGGCTGGGAGAGCGGACGCTGCCCTTAAGCTACGGAAATTTTGAATTATTCCAGGTTGGGCCCTTACTTAAAATATTTACCCACGTCCCTCGGCTTGTCCGAGGGATCCCAGAGATCCAATCCTGGCATGAGATTCCTGGTTCCCTCGGACAAGCCGAGGGACGTAGGGAGTAGTGGTTAAGGCTTAATGGCAGTTTATCTTTTCAATAGTGAAGGCTACATAATTATGCAAATTTTTAATCGACTTGAAGACTGGATTAACGTTCGCCGTTCATTGCCGGAAAAAGCAAATATTGGTTTTGCGCCCACGATGGGTAATCTGCACATCGGTCATTTGTCGCTTTTTGAAAGAAGCAAGCGAGAGAATGCACTCACTGCGACCAGTCTCTTTGTCAATCCAACTCAATTTAACCGTCAGGATGATTTTAATCATTATCCCCGCAGCCTCGAAGCCGATTTACAGTTAATGGAAAATGCCGGCGTGGATTTTTGCCTGCTGCCAGAAAAGGAGGCTATTTATCATGATGGGTACACCTACCAGATTCAGGAAAACGAGTTTTGCAAATTGATGGAGGGGCAATATCGTCCCGGGCACTTTAATGGCGTGCTGACCATCGTAATGAAATTATTTAATCTGATTAAACCGGACCGCGCCTATTTTGGAGAGAAGGACTATCAGCAATATCAATTAATTAAGGGAATGGTTTCCGCCTTTTTTATGGACATCGAAGTCATTGGCTGCCCCACAATCAGGGAAGAAAGCGGACTGGCCTATAGCTCGAGAAACAACCGACTGACCGCAGAACAAAAACAGTTAGCCAACCAGTTTGCGCAAATTTTTCATCAGAATAAATCCTGCGCCGAGATTATTACAGAGCTGGAAGCCAAGGGTATACAGGTTGAGTATTTGCTTGATTATCAGAACCGCCGTTATGCCGCGGTCCTGATTGGCGACATTCGCTTAATTGATAATTTTGCCAGAACATGAGGCGATTACGCCTGTGTGCAAGCTTGATTGCCGGCTTTTTCTATGTCAACCTATGGTGATTATAACGCCAACCCAAACTCATTAAATTGAAATAAGCTGATGAAATATAATTTGAAATGGATGATCCTTATTTTTTTCAGCTTGCCTGTTATTGCTCAAGGAGCAGAATCAGTCATCCCGTCATTGCCAGCCGGCGCATCCACTCAAAATAAGGAAAGCCCGGCAGAAGCTGATATTTTAAGAACGATTCAGACCCTTCGTCAGCAAGGCAGGCTTGAGCACGCCAAAGAGGCGGCTAAAAATTACCTCCATCAATTTCCCAAGGATGGCGATGTACAGCTGCTGCTTGGATTGATTGAAATGCAGCAGAATAATCTTGCTGAGGCAGAATTCTATCTTCGACAAGTCTTGTCCAATACTCCAACTTATACCGATGCCCGAGTCGCCTTAATCCGGCTTAAGTTGCGGCAGAGTCTCTTTGCTGAAGCGAATAGGCTATTGATAGAAGGGCTTAAACTTCAGCCCGGACAAGCTGAATTATTGAAACTACAGAATCAGCTGGTGAAAGCAGAAACGCCTGTTCCCCCACCGCAAAAAGTAGCGAGTATACCTGCCCCTGCCTCCAGAATAGCACTAAAAATACCCGCCCCCAGCGCTGCCAAAATCGATGATTCAAAAAAACTGCTGGCCGAGCTGCAACAACTCAGGCTAGAGGGAAAACTGGAACTGGCTAAAGCCAAAGCAATGAGTTACTTAAGTAAAAACCCTGATGATGGTGATGTGACTCTGGTATTAGGACTTATCTATTATCAACAGCAGCAATTTGCCCAAGCCTCCACCTATTTAAAAATGGTACTGGAAAGAACACCTGCCTATGTGGATGCGCGGGCAGCTCTTATTCGCATTCAGCTCATCAATAAGAAATATGAGGATGCCAGGGAGTTGCTGCAAGCGGGTTTAAAGCTCAATCCTGGTAATCACGATCTGAAAGAGCTCGCAAAAAATCTGGCCTCTTTAACTGTGAGCAAAAATAAAAAGCCAGTTTCCCCTGGACCGGCAACTGTCGACCCCATCGATCCGGAGTTAGTCAAAGTAAACCAGCTGATTAACCAGAAAAAATATGAAAAGGCAAAGATCTACCTGATTCAATTGCTGGAAATCCACCCGGAAAATGCCAGATACCGCATTGCACTCGCTGATCTTTACCTTAACCAACATAATGATATGCAGGCTTTACTTCTTATCAATAAAGGCCTGCGTACCCAGCCTAAGAATATTGATCTATTGCTGAAAAAGGGCGAAATTAACACTATCCTGCGCGAATACGCGGTCGCCGCAGGAATTTATCAGAAAGTTCTGATACTCTCCCCCGACGATCAAGGCGCAAAGGGAATGTTGAATGAGATTAGCAGCATCAGTCCAAGATATACTTATGGTGTGAATGAAATTGGCATCGCTTCCGATAACGCCTATGTCGATGATCTTCACTCGATATGGGATTGGTCGACTCTTTACTATAGCCGGGATACGGACTGGGGCCGACTGGGAGGGAGAATTAACTATGCTTCACGACAGAGTCTCAATGCAAACCAATATGAAATAGACATCTCCCCCCGATTCAACCGAAATATTTATGCCGATCTGATGGCTGCCTGGTCCGATCAACCGGCCTTGTTCCCTGATTTTACCGGTGCTGCAGAAGGTTATGTCAATATACCCAAATTCTTTGAATTATCTGCAGGAGCCAAATACGCGCAAATAGCCAGCACCTATCTGAGCACTTATACCGGCTCATTTAATCTATATCCCGGCAGTTTGTGGCTTAGCTTTCGCCCCTTTTATTTCGTTCCGCGGGATTCAAACAGCAAGTCCTATTTATATACAGGAAGGGTGCGAAAATATTTTTCTACTGACGACCACTATATCGGTTTGGGCGGGGGTAGCGGCCATAGCCCCGATTTGGCGGATTTATTAACTGTTAATTTCCTGGTTATCAAAAACAGTTTTATTAATGTGAATTATACTTTTCCAATTTTTAATCATCATCTTGTAGTAGATTTAAGCGCAGGGTATCAGCGTTGGCAATACCCATCTGACCTGGTCCGCCGTTTATACGACGGCAGCCTGGGTTTACGATACCGTTTTTAGGCTTTTTATGGCTCAATTTTTAGGAATCATCAAGCTTCTGGTTCTTTTTCAGTTTGCACTCATATTTATTTTTGTTTTAGCCATGTATTTTACCCGTGGCTATTTTCACTACCGCGCAGGCAAAACCAAAAAACTGGCCGATGAAATTGCCCAACGCCTGAGCGCTTGTCTTAGTGAAGAGCAGGAATTACCTGCTAAAAAATTACGCGAATACATCAAAGCCATTGATGTGGTTCTCATGGTACTAAAGACGATGGAAACTCATCATCGGCATGAGGCTGCTTTTCAGCGGTTCACCATCTATCTCTCCCATAACTTATTACAACCTGCAGCCCGAAATCTATACAATTCCCGTAACTGGCTTAAACGTTATTAT
Organism: Legionella quinlivanii; assembly: GCF_900461555.1. NCBI lineage: Bacteria > Pseudomonadati > Pseudomonadota > Gammaproteobacteria > Legionellales > Legionellaceae > Legionella > Legionella quinlivanii. Next base: position 3,301,698 of record NZ_UGOX01000001.1, read on the forward strand.
GCGGCGATTTGCCTCAGTTATGGCTTTGAAAAGAGTGATGAAGACAGGCTTAGCCAATTAGTTCGTGACAATACGTTATTAGTATCAATTAATGCGGCAAGCACCGGTATCCGATATCAGAATCCAATAGTTATTAATCAATTGATTACCAGTTTTGCCAAAGGCCGTCATCTGCAGCAATCCTTCTTCGCCCAAATATCGGAAGTGTCCAATTATGATGTGGCAGACATTATCATTACCAGGCTGCAGATTGAAATGGAGCCTTATACCAAGTTATTCTGCTATCGACTCTTGAAACAAATCCCTTACACCAGACTTCTCGATTGTGCCATTGACGATTTACTGTTTGATCTGGTCGATTTACGTATTGGCATCATTGAATATCTGACAGAAGTACAGGATGAGCGGAAAAATCAGATTCTTTATGATTTAGCCTTTGTTCCTCAATGGGAGGTACGTGCAGCAGTTGCAAAATCTCTGGCCAGGATTCACAATCCCAGAAGTATGGATATATTAAGTATCTTATTAACCGATCCGCAGTGGTGGGTGCGCGTGAATTCCGCCACCTCGTTATATGCACAGGGAGAAGCCGGCATAGACATATTGAAAGCACAATCGCCAGAGAATGATAAATTCGCTTACGAGACCGCTCAACGAATACTTCTTTCGGGAAATAGAAAATGACAGGTGTATTATTTTTTATCTCGATTTGTATCCTGGTCTATTTTACGTTCCTTGGGCTTTGGTATTCCTTGCTGCTGATACTTTCCTTTCCTGAGGTTATCAAGAAGTTTCGCGAAGTGACACTGGGTGATATCAGCCTGTTTATTGATCAACTGACTCAGATACCGATTACCATTGTCACCCCCGCTTTTAATGAGCAGCATCGCATTCTTTCCATGCTTTACAGCGGCTTAAACAGCAATTATAAAAATGTTCGTTTTATTGTAGTGAATGATGGTTCAACCGATAAAACGATGGAAATATTGATTGATGAATTCCAGTTGTATGAAATTCCTGCGGTAATTAAGCAGACCATACCTACTTGCAAAGTCAGGCACTGCTTTCAATCAGCTCGCTTTCCTAATCTGATGGTCATTGATAAAGAGCATTCGCCCTATCATTGCGCGGCGGACTCCGTCAATGTCGGCTTAAATGCCTGTCAAACCCCCATTATGCTCACAGTGGACGCCGATACAGTTCTCGAGCCAGAGGCTTTGACTCGCATGATGTTCAGTTTTTTATCAAAAGGCCATTGTATTGTCGTTAGCGGGTCTGTGTATGTACTGAATGAAAATAAAGTCCAGAATGGACGTTTACTAACCACCGATTTACCCAAACGCTTCGTGCCTGCCGTGCAGGGTTTGGAATACTTGCGCTCCTTTCTTTATGGAAGAGCCGGACTCAATGTGCTAGGCGGAGCCATGTGCTATCCCGGCGCATTTACGTTATTTGAAACACAAAGCCTTCGCGAGGTCGGCGGCTATGATTCGCAAAACTTTTCCTATGATGCGGAGATTACGCTCAAACTGCATCGTTATATGATCAAAAACAGATTCCCTCATTCTCTGAATCATTCACCCAATGCCTTTTGCTGGACAGAAGTTCCCTCAACAGCCAAAAGCTTCTGGAATCAGCGTGATAAATGGCAGCGCGGCATGTGGCGAAGTGCCATGAAATTTATCACAATGTTCGGCAACCCTCGCTATGGAATTGTAGGTTTAATAAGCTTTCCAGCCTTTGTGCTTTTTGAAATTTTAGGGCCAGTTGTCGAGTTCTGCTCTTATTGCACCTTTATCATTGCCTATTTTATTGGGGATATCGACTATCAGGTGATTTTCTGGTTTCTGGTGATGGCCTGGGGATATCTTGCCTATATTACCGTGGCGATGATTTTTCTGAACCTGATTACGTTTAATAAATACCATCGCATGAAAGATGTATTTCGCAGTATCTGGTTGATTCTTGCGGAGATGCTCTGGTTCAGGGAATTTCGTGCCGCCTGTTGTGCAAGGGGAACCTTAAGGTATTTTGTTAACCGCCTTCTGGGAAAACCGCTTTGACAGGCGATAAATTAAGGAAGTACGCTAAAAAAATCCTCTCTCCCCTCAGGGGAGAGAGTTAGAGAGAGGGGTTTAAAATCAACACTCCTACTCCTACGTGCCTCGGTTTGTCCCTGAGAGATGGTCGCAAAATTTAACCATCCTATTAGAGCCTACGTACCCCGCTTTATGCGGGGTATCCAAGTAATGCGTCTGATTGGCAAAAGCATTTTAAAACTCACTGCCATTGTTATGGATACCCCGCATAAAGCGGGGTACGTAGGCTCTTACGAGGGACGTAGGTAAATATCTTAAGTGCCATTTGCCCAGGGGCCCGGCTTACATAGCTTCCTTAACTTAATGGCACTGTTCCAGCTTGGGAGAGGAAATTTTCTTTTAACTCCCCGCAGCCAAAATTCATGCTCAATTTCAGCAAACCACATGTTCAAGCATTTCAGTGATTGTCTTTTCCAATGACCAATGATGCCGATAGCTAATTAAAGAACGTAGTTTGCTTAATTCAGGCTTGCGATTCTGGATATTGATGTAACCGTCGCCGTAGGTTTCTTCCAGGCTTTGAAACTGGATTTCAGAATTTGATTCGGCCAGATGCTTCACCAGGTTGGCAAGTTCAATAATGCTGATACTGTGATCGCTGCCGACATTGACCACTTCCCCCACCGCTTTATTGCTAAGGCTTAATTCGCGCATAATCTGACAGGTATCTCTGACATCGCAGAAAGAGCGTGTCTGACTGCCATCTCCAAACACTGTGATTGGCTCACAATGCGTCGCCTGCTTGATAAAACGCGGCAACACCATTCCATAGCGGGATGATTGCCGACGACCTACGGTATTAAAAATCCTCATAACAGTGACTGGCACCTGCATTTCATGATAATAAGCCATTCCTGCCACCTCATTACAGAGCTTGGAAACAGGATAGCTGGCATGGGCTTTTCCACTGGCTTCAACATGTAAAGGATCTGTTTCTTTCATAGCAGTAGGTTTTGAACCATAAACCTCAGAGCTTGAGGCTAATAGTACGCTCGGTTTTTCCTGCAGACGTGAAACCGCCATCAGTAAGCGCTCTGTGGACTGCATATTGACCTCAAGGGTCGCAATCGGTCTTTGCAGAACATTAAACATACCCACAATAGCAGCGAGATGAAAAATAACTTCGCACTTCTGCACGATAGGATCCAGAGGTATCTCCAGCAGATTGGAATGATGAAATTTGAAGTTTTTATTGGAAAGAAAAGGTTCTATATTGCGTAGTTTACCAGTACTCAAATCATCTACTACAATCACTTCCTCATTTAAATTCAAATATAACTCAGCCAGATTTGAACCGATGAATCCAGCGCCGCCAGTAATTAGAATAGCCATACTAGTCCTTGTTATTAACAACAGCAGGAATACACTTGATTGCAGCAATCCCCTGCATTTGGATTACACAACCAGTGTAGCGAATTAAAGCCCCCAGTAAAACACCCCGGGTTCATCCAGTTTTTCCTCAGCAAACAAATTGGGAATATCCATAATAACCGCCGGGCGCTGACATTTCGTCACTAAGGACTGCAAACCTTTCTGCCGATAGTAGTCATGCCCTACGACCACAATCGCTGCAGAGAGGGTATTCACTTCGTCATAATCCACCAGATGGATATCATATTTTTTCTCAACGTAGTCCCTGTCGGCAAAAGGATCGTGCACCTGACACTGGAAACCTGCCAGTTTTAATTCCTTGATAAATTTTAATGCCAGGCTGCTTCTGATATCCGCCGCATTTTCTTTATAGGTAATCCCAAAAACACCCACCGGGCAATGTTTCACCGGAATATCATACTTGATCAAAGCCTGTACTAATTGGCTGATAACAAAATAAGGCATCCCGTCATTCACTTTTCGCGCCGTTAAAATTAAGTCGTGCGGAACGCCTATCCGCTTTGCCTTGAATGCCAGATATAAGGGATCAACGGCAATACAATGGCCGCCGACAAATCCAGGTTTGAAAGGCACAAAACTCCATTTGGTTTTAGCGGCCTGTAAAATTTCATGAACATTTAAATCAAGTCCGTGCATGATTTGTGCAAATTCATTCATGCAGGCGATATTAATATCGCGCTGGGTATTTTCCAGAATCTTCACCGCTTCGCCGGTTTTGATGCTGGAAACAGGATATAAGGTATCACAGCAGTTTTTATAAACATCCTCTATCTGTTTTAAGGTTTCCTGATTCTGCGCAGAGATCACCTTAATAATGTTTTTTAAATTATAATGCGGATCATGAGGGCTAATCCGTTCAGGTGAGTAACCTATATTGAAATCAGTTTGGCAACGTAAACCGCTCATTTCCTCCAGTAGCGGCTGACATACCTCTTCGGTAGTGCCGGGATAAACAGTCGATTCATAAACAACAATATCGCCTTTCTTCAAAATATTGCCTACCGCTTTCGTCGCATTAATCACCGGTTCGAGATTAGGCAGCTCATAAAAAAAGGCAGGGGTAGGAACGGTAACAATAAAGAAATTAGCGGTACGAATCTCATGCGTATTGCTGGTAAAAAAAACTGGACTGTCTTGCAACTCTGCCTCATTGACCAGATTGTTTTTGTCAAAACCTTTTTTTAGTTCCTGAATTCGGCTTTCGGAAATATCATAACCATAGACCTTGTATGTTTTACTTAAAGCCGTCGCGAGACTTAGGCCCACATATCCCAGACCGATTATCGCAATTTCCCTATTCATAGATTACGTTCCCTGATTGTCAATGTTAAAAGTATAGTTGAATTGCCTGTTTCAGGTAATACAAGCGTCTGTTTTTTATCACTAAGTTTCGTTTCACAACTGATAGCTGCGCAACGTGTTGATTACGGCTTCAGGTTTAATGTTAGCAACCTGGAAAGCTAAATCATAAACAGTATCCGCGAAACAAGAGAAAAGATTGATCTATGCGTGAATACACCCTAAATTTAATAGAAGAGTCACCAGTTTCGCTTTAGGACTCCCCTGGAAGGATATGGAAATGTTGAAACCTCATGGATTATTAATGCATCACAGAAAACAGGCTCATCATTATCCTCTGACTTGGGGAAATGACTCCCATGATTAATGATCTCTCCCATCTGAAAGAGTTTAACTTAAGTAATCAACAGGGAGTCAGCCAATCTATATTGAGAGATAAAATCCATCTTTTATACAAGCAGCTCCCTGTTGCTATTTTAGCTGAAACCTTCGCGTATATTGTGTTTGCCTCCGGCATCTCATCCTACGGCCAGCATCTGTTCAGCCTGAAAATCTGGCTGGTTTATATGATTATCGTAACCCTGTTATGGTTAACCTCATACCTCGCCTTTCGATTTAAACCGAGCGCATTTTCCTATCCGATATGGTTACTGCAATTTGCTTTGTTTTGTTTTCTGTCAGGAACAGGCTGGGGTCTGGCCAGCGTGCTGCTTTTACCTGCAGACAGTATCCTGCACCAGGCATTTGCCATTATCCTTATTTTCGGTCTGCTTGCCGGAGCCGTTCCATTTCTTTCTCCGGTGATTAGTATTTACGCTTTGTTTCTATTGCCCACGGCTCTTCCTTTAATAATATGGCTTTTTATGCAAAGTGAAATTCATGTTCTGATTGCCTATTGCGCCATCATATACGCTTTGGTTGCTTTAGCGAGTAGTCTCTATGCCAATCAATATTTGAGTAATGCACTTTCTCTGGCTTATAAAAATATCAATCTTGACAGCATCAATCAGTTACTTGAAAAAAAAGTAGCTCTGAGAACCAGCGAGCTGGAGCAGACCCTTGCCCTGACCCGCTCCACACTGGAGTCCACTGCTGACGGCATCATCGTAGTAAATCGCGCAGGAAAACTCGATTACTACAATCAGAGGTTTCTCGACCTGTGGCAAGCAGCCTTCACCAGCCAACCCCGAATCAGCATTCAGGAGTTTTTTCCAACGCTTTTGCACGAGCTTAAAAATCCGGAAGCGTTTCGAAAGATATTAGAAAAACTGAGCATTGATCCGGAAAGGGAATATGCTGACGAATTTGCTTTGCGCAATGGCCATATTCTTGAATGGAACTCAAAGCCGCACCGGCTGGGGAATACAATTGCAGGGCGTGTATGGAGTTTTCGCGACATCAGCCAGCGCAAGCAAATGGAATTGCAGCTTGCTTTTCAGGCTAATCATGATCAGCTGACCGGCCTTCCCAATCGCAAACTGCTCTATGATCGTATTATTCATGGCATTCATTTTGCCAAACGAAATCATAATAAACTGTTGCTTATTTTTTTGGATATCGATAATTTTAAACTAATCAATGACAATCTTGGCCATGAAATTGGCGATGAGCTGCTGCAGCAGATTACCCAGCGTCTTAAGCTAGCTACTCGGGAAAGCGATACCCTGGCACGTTTTGGCGGCGATAAATTCGTTGTTTTATATGCAATCAAAAACTATCGACATGCTGCCATGCTCTGTAAACGAATTCTGTCGGTAATGACTAAATCGGTTTATATTCATCCTCATGAAATTGTCGTCACGGCGAGCCTTGGTGTAAGCATATATCCCAAGGACGGCACCGAGGTTGTCACTTTACTGACCAATGCAGAAATGGCCATGTATCAGGCCAAAAATATGGGCAGAAATAACTACCAGTTATATGACGAATCCATTCGCAATCAAGCCCGCCAAAGTCTTCAATTACAGATGGAATTGCGCACTGCCCTTGTTAAAAAAGAATTTTTCCTTCTTTATCAGCCGATTGTTCAGTTGAGCAGCGGCCGGATTGTTGGAGTTGAAGCCTTACTGCGCTGGCAACATCCCACAAAAGGGATTATTTTACCACATGAATTTATCACCATAGCAGAAGACTCCGGTATTATTATACCGCTTGGTGAATGGATTTTTAAAACGGCCTGCACCCAGAATAAAATCTGGCAAGATCAGGGATTAAACCCCATTCGCATGGCCATTAACGTTTCCGGAATTCAATTATTAAGAGATGACTTTGCCGCCTGCATCGATCGCTGCCTCGAAGAAAGCGCGCTTCCACCCCATTATATTGAAATTGAATTAACAGAAAGCGTGATTATGGACAAACAACAGCAACATATTAATTTGTTGAATGTGCTTAAAAACCGGGGGGTTCAACTTTGCATTGACGATTTTGGAACCGGTTATTCCAGCCTAAGCTATTTGCGCGATTTCCCTGTTGCAAAGATTAAAATTGACCAATCCTTTATTGAAAAATGTCCTTTCGATCCTAACAATAACTCCATTGTGGAAGCGATTATTGCCATGAGTCACGGCTTAAAAATGCGGGTTTTGGCAGAGGGAATACAAAACCTGGAGCAATTACAATTTCTTAAAGACTTGGGCTGTGATGAAGGCCAGGGTTTTTATTTTAATCAGGCGCTTTCAGCGGAAGAAATTGCAAAACTACTTGCCTGATTTCATATCATAAATTCTAGTTTTTTTACAACTAAAAATAAATAGGCTAAAATGAATCCTTTTTAAATAACAAGGTTAGTTAATGTTTCTCGTAAAAAAAGCCATTCGGCTTATTAAATTCCCTTCTTCAAATCCATTTGACAATGTAGATTCAACGAGCCTTTATACAACATTATTACAAAGCGAATCGCCCCAGGAACAAGCCATTTATTCTTTATTTACACGTAACAATACCATTGCTCGTTCATTGCAGGAAAAATTACTGTTTCTCTGGATTCAAAATCCTTCAAGATTAACCAATGCAAATTGCAGTAAATTCTATGAGATTTTAAACAATTCCCTAAGCAATTCGGCCATCAGTCCTCGCTATAAAATGCGTGCTGGATGGCTAATGGCTATTTTATCCAATACACTTCCTGAAGAATTCAAAAACACGGTCGCTTCTATTGATCAGGACTCTTTTATTCCAGGTTTCGCAGATTTCTACCCCACTAGAAAAGTGTTAGAGTTCTTACAGGCTATGCGAGTGAGGGCTGAGAATCCATCAGGGTTGATTACGAATTACTATTTCGTGTCTACAGCCCATCTTAAAGTCGAGGATATAGAGGAAATTTTACCCATGTACCTGGGAGATTTTAGAAAAAATCAACCCACTTTAGATCTTAACGATCAGCTTTTTCCACTCCTGGCTTTTCTTGAATGCATGAGTGATGAACAACGCCTTAAAGCATTTAATCAGATTGTAAAATGCGTGCAAATCGAACCCTTATCCTTTATAAAAGAAATCCTCAGCCGATTTCTGGCACAAGCCAGCGATAATTTGGTCGCTCAAATTAAAAACCAGGTCGCTGATGACTTTGTGAAAAGAAACTCTCCTGAGCATCAAGGGTCCATTAATGAGAAATATTACAGGATCTATGATCTGCATAATTTTATGAATACTCTTATGGAGCAAACTCATCAAAAGAAAATAGCCGACATTGCTACACCAGCGAACCAAAATGAATTATCGCGCTTCATTGATGATTTATTTAAAAATCTCCAAACGTATCCGAGAACATTGGCTGCCTATGAAGGAGCTTTTAGAACCTTAATGCAACTAGTGTTTAGCAATGATCAAGCAAGAGTAATCATTAAAGAGAAAATTGATCAGAACTATGACGCTCAAAAATGCAATATCTATTGTCGCTTCCAGCAGCAGCTAAGGGCGGCCTGCATACTGAAAACCTGCCTTCCCAATGTGCTTCAAGCACATCAGGAAATAGACGATACTGAAACCATGCAGATTGAGGCAATCGCCTCACATTAAAAATGCTGATTAATTGCCTTGGCGTAGGTTTCCTGCGCCTCGGTTAAACGTTTTTCTGCTGCACCCAATTCGGCCATCAGCACCAGTTGCTGCTCTTTTCTGTCGTCAAGCGCAGATAATCTTGCCGCCAGCGCATCTCGCTGTTCCGTGAATGATTGAATCTGCTCTTCAAGAGACGCCAGCCATTGCTGGCGAGTGCTCAGAGCCTGCAGCATAAAGCTGGCCGTGTCTTCTGTCTTCTTAATAGACGCCTTACACTGACATAATCTGACCAGAATATTAATTTTCTGATGGATACGCTCTGCAAGATAATTGGCAGCCTGTGAATTGACTTGTATGGCCAGCCGCTCAATATCCCTTTTAATTTCGTCAATAAAATTCTCGGCTTTTGGCTCAAACTGATAGTGAAAAATGCCCGGCGGCAGGCTTTGCCAGGATATCTGGACGCCCGGCTTGCTCAGATTCCAGGCTAGCTCAGGCAGTCTGGATTTAAGACCTTGCAGCATTACTTCTATGTTTTCTAGCATGGGCTTATACCCGGTAGTGTTTCTGGTTCCTCAAATTCTTTCACATCCACTTGCTCAGGCTTTTGAACCAGCTCATGCATTTTCCACCTATTCAGTAAATAGCGGGAAAACTGTCGGCCGCTTTCTTTTGGAAAATCATTCTCAAGCAGATATTGATGTACATCACTGAGAGCATTTGTGTTTAAAAAATTAAGCCACAGCGGATATTTAGTCAGAATAGTGAGCATCACTGATCGATCATAGCGTACCAGTCCATTAATTGCTTTACTCATTTTTGAGTCGCAGTCAGGATCCTCGCTATTGGCTACCTGTTCCAGGGAGCGATATAAATAACTCACCTGCCATTTTTTTTTCAAAAGCGGCAGAGATTGCGGATTCCCATCCAGCAGCTCGCTTATCGCCTGCTGAATATCCTTTCGATCTTGTAAATAACGCTGAACCTTTCTTTTCGACTGGTCTGAAAAATTGTTTTTGTCCATGAAAGAATGAATCGATTCAAGCGCTTTAATTTCCAATCGATGCAGCCAATGAAAATATTTGTCAAAAATGAGTAAACAACTGGTTTCATTATATTGAATGAGCGTTATTATCGCGCCCGGGATTTTTTTTGAATAGTCGTCAGACTCTTTCGCTTTCAGGATAAAGCGTTGCAAACCCTGATATAAATACTCTAACTGCCAGGGTTTAAAAAAGCTCAGCCATTCGGGATAGTGAGTCAGCAGATCTAAAATTGCCTCATCACAATGGTTCATTAAAGTGAACAATTGCAAGCCCTCAGGCTCTTTTTCAAGTGAGTCTTCCAGCATAAGCCAGACATTTTTACGATTGTTTCGATACCCTTTGGAGCGAACATAGTAGTCTTCACTCAAAAAAGTCTTAAAAAAAAGATTCATATTTAACATGTCTGCGCCTTCACCGACTCGCAAAATTAATCGAACACCATGATGTATTGTAAGCCTTTTGAGCAACTTTATAAATAAGAGTTCCAGCTCCACTTCCACTCAGAGCTGTTTCATTTTAATTACTAATGCTCTTTTCTTCCGTTTGCGGGAGAAGGGAGCAAAAGTTAAGATCTGGAAGACTGCCCTTTCACTAAAAAGCGCTTGAATTTTTTGTTTAAAAAGGTATGCTTTGTAATTGTGGGGCCGTTAGCTCAGCTGGTAGAGCAGGAGGCTCTTAACCTCTGTGTCATAGGTTCGATCCCTATACGGCCCACCATATAAAATCAAGTCCTTAGCTTGATTTTTCCCAAAAACCTACTACCCGTGACAATATTGTGTCAGAATTGCCTTTCTTGTTTCTGCTTTAAAGAGAGCCTAAGACATTTACAAATATCTTTAATAAATTCAGGGGGCGCTAATATTGTTCTGGTTCGTGAAGCGCTCTAATAACGCCGTTATTTTGGCATCAAACGTCTCTATAGTTTCTCCTCGTATTGCAAGCTTGCCAGGAAGCATTAAAGCAGCCATTTTAGATTCCTGAGTTACTTCGACTGCTATGCCAGCGCTTTTTATTAAATCGGCGCATTGATTAATTACTGCTATCTGTGTTCCCGGTGTGAACTCAATATAAATACCTAAATAAGGTGAGTGGTTAAGTCTACAGTTTTGCTCAAAAAGCATGTGAATCTTTTGTTCTAATGAAACATGTTGGCTTTGATTTTTCTTCCAGCCATAAGAAAAAAAATGTCCCTCTACTAAACTTTCTTTTGGTTCACCTTTTAATGCACTTAGCACTAGAGTTGCTTGATTTTGTAAATGCAGAGATAAATTTCGAAAAAAGTGGTTTATACGGATGAGCATAACAGGATTACTTAAATTGTTTTTAGTGATGGCCTTAATAATTTCTTCAATGTGTTCTCGTGAGCGAATATAAGCGCTTACGACCTCTCCTTCGGTCTCTGCTAAAGAAATGGCGATACGTGAATTTTTAGTTGCAACGGCTATAATATCTTCAAAGCTCGAAATTAATCTAATAAATTGTTTGTGGTTTTGTCTGATAAAGTAATCTACTTGTCCTATCAATTCCTGATTATTAGCTAAAATACCACAGTCAATTAAATCAAGAAGCTGGGTAATAGTGGCAAAAGATGCTGCTAACTGCGTGTGAAGTTTTTCTTTTGAAAAACTATATTGAAAGAGAAAGGCTACTATGGTTGGATTAATCGCCGCAAGCGGTAATAAATGAGATATTTTAAATAATTCCTGGCGTTCATCGTCTATTACCAGGCTAAAAATATGCTTCATCAATAAAGCGCTTTTGTCAACCTGACATAGCTTTACTAGTTGTTTACACTTTAAAAGTTCAACTACATCCCTTAATTCTTGTAGGCCATCTGACTCCAGGAGGTTAGTCATAGCGGCAGAAGACTTCTCAGCAATGGCGACAAGCGTTTCTGGTGTATCGATACGCTTTACAAGCTTAAGATACTCACGGCGATATTTTTCATTAACAGCGCTATAGTCAGGCAAATCCTCAAAATCTGGATTGGCTTTGACATAGGCTTCATCTATTTGATTTATCTCTAATTGGCGCTCCCTGTCTAGTCGTTCATATTCAGATATAATGATATCGCTTAGATGCATATCATGCCCTTTATAATACAAAATGACCTATATTTTAACACATCGAAGGCAAAAGATTAACCCTGAATTACAGTGTTAAGTTTTCTTTAGGAAAATTGTTATGTAAATCTATTAGCTAGATGCAGAAATGATGTCTACAGCGCTTATTGCAATGAATTCCTTCATAGTGAACTCACCCTTACAGAGTTGGCGTAAAGGAAAAAATGATTGCTCCTTTTGATCAGTCGTTAATGAACTATTACGATTAGAGTGGATAGATAGGCGGTTTTCAATGCACCGCGAAAGTTTTAAATTCATATCCTTTATTTAAGAAAAAATCTACCTTTCTATTAAATCTCTTTCTCAATGAAAAAGCTTGACCCTATAGTAACTATAGGCTTTATCTTGTTCATCAACAGGCAGGAGATAAGAACAATGGCTGAATGGCTGGTTAAAAATTTAAGTCAATTGACGGGGGTTTCTGTGCAAACATTGCATCATTATGATCGCATTGATCTGTTAAAACCGTCGTTACGTCTTGCTAATGGGTATCGTGTTTATACAGAAAAAGATTTATTAAAACTTCAGCAAATCATTGCCTTGAAATTTTTCGGATTTGAGCTGTCACATATTAAAGAATTAGTCGAGGATGAGGGTGATGCCCTGCAACACTTTGCTACCCAGGCACAGGTATTGGAAAAAAAGGCGCATGCGTTGCTGGAAGGTGCTAAAGCCTTGAGGAATATTACCTCAGCGATGAATAAGAGCCAAGCAATCCCCTGGAAAACGCTGATTGAGCTTATTGAGGTATATCAGATGACAGTCAAACTCGAGCATTCATGGGTTAAAGATATTTTTACCCCTGAAGAATTAAGAGAATATGCGGCTTTTAAAAAAGAAACGGATGAATCAAAGCAACGCGCTCTTTTTGAAAAAAAACTATCTTATTTAATCCATGAAGTGGGCAGAAATTTACATTGTGATCCTTCTTCCGAGATTGGTATTCATTTGGGCGAAGAATGCATGAAGAATATCAACCAGTTATATGGAAAGAAATATGCTCATTTGCGAACTAAACAGTTTGAAAAAGGATTTGCCAATGGATTAGGACTTAAAGAAAGAGGTCTGACTTCTGAAATTGTGAACTGGATGCAAAAAAGTATTAGCGCTTACTGGCAGGCCACTTTTTATGAACTGATTAAAACCTTTGGAGAAATTCCTGACAACGAATTTTTATCGCGCTGGAATGAATTAATCGATGAGCGCTGCGGGAATAATTTTGAGCATAAGCAAAGGGTATATGAACAGCTTTTAAATGATGACAAAGTACCTGATGAAATAAAAAACTGGTTAAACCATTTAATGACAAATAACAATAATATAGGGGGTTAAAATGAAAAATAAACCGGAAACAGTGGTTGTTGCAGGTGCAACCCGCGGCATTGGTTTAGGTTTCGTAGAAAAGTTTTTAGCTTTGGACTGCAAAGTAATTGCCACATACCGAGCGACTAGTAACCTGCTTAATTTAAAAGAACAACAGGAACGTTATGGCGATAAGCTGATTATGTTGCCACTGGATTTAACTGATACAACTCAAATTGACGCGTTCACCAAAAAGCTTCATGAATCTGAAGAAAAAATAGATTTATTGATATTAAATGCCGGGACAACCGGAAATAATGATGTACTTAAGTTAGAGCCAAAACCGCTGGATCCAGCCACATTCTGGCCAGAATTGGAACTTTCCAGAAAGGTGCACGAGGACGGACCATTGCGGCTGATCCTGGGCTTAGAGAATAAAATGCAAAATAAAAATGCCTGCATCGTCTATTTAACCACGCCTCATGGCCTTGGTTCAAAAACTGTAGGCATTGATGCGCATGCTATGTCAAAAGCTGGAGGTCAGAGTATGATTTATAGCCGTTGCAAAGCGATGGTTAAAAAGTGGACCGATGCCTGTAAAGAGCCGGAACAACTGGCGCAAGCACCAGGCGCCTTCGCAATTTATCCTGGTTGGGTGAAAACAGATATGGGCGGTTCAAATGCCCGTCTTACAGTAGCGGACAGTGTTGATTCTATGGTTAAAGTAATTGACACTGTTATTGGTAATAAGAAATTCGCTGCAGTTTATTCATATAATGGCTCGGCTTTGAATCGTGATTCCTATGTCGCTTCAGAAGAGCTGACAAAAGTCATTGCCGCAGCAGAATCAGCAAAGGAAATAAGCGCGCAGAACCAACAGATGCCCAATGCCATTCTCCCGACATTGTCTCTTTTTGCGCACAAAGAGGCAGATGTGCGTACTAGCCCTCACACCGGCAATTCTATTCCTAATACAAGCTATGCCCCTTCCGGGTCACAAATTTAACCATCGTATAAGAGCCTACGTTACCCCTAAGAGCCTACGTACCCCTAAGAGCCTACGTACCCCGCTTTATGCGGGGTATCCATAACAATGGTAGTGAGTTTTAAAATGCTTTTGCCAATCAGACGCATCGCCTGGATGCCGCGCATTAAAGCGCGGTACGTAGGGAACGAAGGATAAAGCAGAAAAATTTTAATCAAAACCCAAGTCTACACCGCGAGCGGTATGACTTTGTACAAACTCACCGACTTTTTCAGAACTGGTTATCGCTGCCAATTCTTTCGCATTGAAGCTGGTCTCCGGCATTTTCCAGCCGCGCGCGCTTATATACTGATTGAACTCATTGAGGCTATGAGGTGAATAGAAACCCACCGCATTTCTTTTTGTTTCGCAGACGGATTTAACCAGGGACAAAATGACGTTAATTTCAGCGTTATTTAATTGATCTTTACTTTCTAACCACTCATTGATTCGATTTAAGGCTGCTGCCTTGGCATCAGAACCGCTGTTAAACCATTGCTTTCGGCCGTTCTTTTTGTCTTTAATATTCTCTGACAAATCAGCAATCAGCTGTTTAATCTGAGCAAGCGGCGATAGAATATGTATCTCTACCCGGGAGGATTCGGCAGTATTTGCAGCCCTTACAAACTCAATATCATTATCTTCCAAAATTTTTTCGAGCACCGGAATATGCTCCTCCCTGATTTTTAATTTATAACGGGAAGGCACAATAACTAATGAATCATAGAATCGCATATCCTCTTCGTGACGCATCAACGTCATCGTCAAATTTAGCAACTTAGTGAAGATCAAAGCATTCGTGTAGCCAATACTGACCAAACCCTCAGCAATTCTGGATTTTTTCTCTTTGTTTTCTGAAAACATAGAGATCAGTTCTGCCGTTTGCTCATCAGAAATAGCGCTGACTTCCAAATCGCCCAGCAGCCCTTGCTGGCGATATTGATTAAGTGCTGTCGCTAAATGCAAAAGGAAGTTATCAGCAGTAACGATTAATTTCTGCCTCTCCAATAAAGCATCTCTCAGCAGCAAAGCAATTACAGTCTGTCCCTCCATTGAAAAAGTTCCATTTTCCCCATCTACCTCACAATGAATCCTGGGGATTGTAAGTTGATTAAGTTGATCATGAGCAATAATCCTTCTCATTACCTTTGTTATCCGTTTTCCTCTTTCCAAGGAGTCCATGTTTTCCTTTGACTCGTGTTCTGCAAACAAAGGGATTACCAAATTTTCACCAATTTTATAATTAGTAATAGCAGCGGTGATTAACTGGACACAAGTTTGCTCTTCCGGGTTCATATCTTCAGGCATTAGCCAAGGCATAAAAGACTCCAAATTTTTGACGACAATCGAATCGGCCTATTATCGCATAACCCAACCGTATTTGTCGATATTTTAACCAAAATGTATTTTATTAGCCGGTACAGCATCATATTACAAAATCTATCAAGGATGCCCTTTTTGTATAAAATCATTGATAGCCATATTGGTTCTCAGCAAATGGGGAATAATATGACCTGTGCTTTCGCAATGAAGCTTTCTTTTGATGTTTTCAAAATGCTTGTCGACCGTGCGTTTTGAAATGTCGAGAATATCGGCCATTCTCTGGAAATTGAAACCAAAATAATAAAGATAAATTAGCTCTCTTTCTTTATGGGTTAATTCCTTATTGGCGATAAAATTAAACGGTAATATATTAAAATCAAAAGCCTCATCATTTACCATCGACTGGAATCGTTTATCTGATTGTTTAAGCTCTAAAATAGCATCCTGTAAATAGTTTGTATGAGCTCTTTTATGCAGCTCGAACACTTCATTCATCTGCACAATAAAATCGGCCGGCAAAATCAAGGTGTTCTCATTAGTTAATAATTTTCGGCAACGCTTGCCCAAATCCTGGCTGATTAGCTTTAACATATCCAGGTTATTCAGGGCAAAATTACCGCCCTGCAAGGGATCGCAATGTGCAGCAAAGGTGTATATCTCGGTATAGTCAGGCTGCTTATTAGCAATATCAAAAAAATATCGATACTTATTATCCACCAGCACTTCTTTGATCGCATTAGGCAGGAGCGAGTCCTGCAAGACATCGCAGGAATAATAATTCCCGTAATCATTGGAAAGATTATCGATAATTTGTGCAGCGTATAATTCATTCTCCAAAAATACATCAATTAAGGTATTGTCGGAGATAATCTGTAAATAGCGTCCCTGTAAATCAAAATACAAATAGCCCCAATTGCAGATTACTGTTTTGTCAAAAATGTGCTGATAACAACCCTTGAGATAGGAGGTATACATTTTCATGTGCTTGTAACAGTTCATTGAAGCTCACCAGGCAACGCGATTCTTTTTAGTATAGCTCGGGCATTCAATCATAAAACCGTAAGTACAGATAGATCATTTTAAGAACAAATATGATATAATATATACATCCAAGGCAATCGCGGTGTATCTATGCCAAGAAAACATATCGATCCACAAAAATTTACTCTTAAGAGGAATGCGCTTAATAAGACCACGGTTAAAGCAGAAAAAACTGCAAAACCAGGTTCCCAATGGTATTACAAACATCCAAATAATGTCCGATCTCCGGAAAATACACTTCCGAACCAGCATGCCTATGAACTGGAGGCCATTGCCAGTGACTTATTCCGTTTTATTCTCGGTCTCTCACGGGCGGCCAAAACACGCGTAGTAAAATCAGACTCTGTCGAGGCTGTCGCATCGCAACACAATCCAGCGGGATACAGAACGGCCAGCCCGAAAGAGTTCGAGGACAACATCATGAACGATCCCGGAATGGTGTGGGCCCTGTCTGTGCTCAATGAAGGCGATTTGAATCCTGCTAATTTTGGCGTTAATGACAACAACGAAACGGCACATATTGATTTTGATTTAAGCCTGCAACGCTTAAAGGCCAAAATGTATGGAGCTACAATAGGTAGTATACACGGTTCAATGAATACAATACCCAGTGATTTGTTAGCCGCTTTGCTCCCCATATTGGAAAGGGATGAAAAGGACCTACAATCAGAACCAACAAAGATAGAAACCCGGAAAAAACTCTTTCCCATCTTGCTCAAAAGCCTTCTGCTCACTCCAGATGTCCTGGATACTATTAGCGCCCGTCATACCGAGCTCCCCTTATTACGAGAGGGCTTAAAAACCTTCATGTCTGAGCAACTGGATCCTGTGGATGCGCTTCTAGGCTCAAAAGCCCTTGCTGAATACCTCATCAATACCGATTTTCAGCAACTCGAACCTGAGCTTAGGCAGTTTTTTAAATTTGAACAATTGAATGCGCGCGAAGCAGACAGATTATTGGCAGCCATTGAGGATCGCTTTATCAGCGTAAAACTTTTATCCTTTGATAAAAACCCGGAATTGCTAAACCGCTTTGTAGAAACGCCCAGAAGTGAGGAAGCTCAGGCAAAACTCCTGAAAAATATGAGACTGCTGGCAGCTACTCATTCACTTGAAAATATACCAGCCGTATTGCATCGACTGGGTAAGGACCATTACACACTTAGTGATTTTAATGATGCCAAAACACTGGAAAGCTACCTGCCGAAAATACGGCAGGGCGATGCCACTCAGTGCAGACAAGTCCTCGGTGAACTGTACCGGGAAACGCAGGCACCTGATTTTACAGGCGACAACCAAACGTCTGTTCTAATCAAAAAAAATTTGCTGGGCCATCAACTGGAATCCAATGATTTCAGGGCAATCAAGGTAACACACTATACGGTAGACACCTTTGCAGACGACCCGGATTTATTGAAGAAGTATTTAACCCAATATCATCAGAACGATTATGAGCAGTACAGCGTCATTCTCAAACAATTATACGAACAGGCGCAGCAAAGCAATATTCCAAAAGACTCTTCCCAGTATCGTCTGCTCAGTAAATTGCAGCAGCTGGATGAGTACAAGCAACAGCGAAAAGGACAAGCAGAATACAAGCATTATCACGGGTACTTTTTCGGCTATTCCAAAACCGAAAAGCTGGCGGCTGTAAAAGGAGGAGAGGAGCAGCTGCTTGGCATTACTGCCGTTCTTGATAAAAAACAGGAGCAAGCCTTAAATCAGGGTGAGTTAAAAAGCAGATGGAATGGCCCATCCTGAGTAGACAGGCGCCTGACAATTTCACATCGATTTCGTTTCCACGCAGGTGGTAATAAGTCAAACCCCCTATCCCTACATTCCCCGCTTTATGCGGGGGATCCAGTTAATCTACAATATTTGCCTAACTTAAAGGCAGTGACTTCTGGATCCCCCGAACAAGTCGGGGGACGGAGAGCTTGGATTGGGCCGAAAGCCTTGGTTAGGGAGTAGAGGCTGGGCTGGGATATAGGAGCTTAGATCGGGACGTGGCTCCTACGTTCCCAGCTTTATGCGGGGAATCCATTAGGTCGGGAATGTAGAGCCTAGCCTGATGTTTAACCCTCCATCAGCTTATGCGGCAAACTTTCCAGACGACCAGCCTGAGTAACCACAACGTAGTCGAGTTTGCGTTGTAATTCGCTGATGCTATCAGCACCTGCATAGGTTAAACCGGAACGTAAACCGCCGATAATGTCAGCAATGGTGGCATCCTGTGTATCACGATATTGCACTTCAGTCGCCACGCCTTCCGCTGTCTTCCATTCATTCATTTGTCCGTGGAAATCTTCCTGAGCTTCACGCGAAGCCATGCCGCGATAGCGCTTAACCTTGCGTCCATCTTCTTTGGTAATGACTTCTCCGGGGGTGGGCTCAGAACCCGCCAGCATACCGCCGATCATTACAAAATCAGCGCCAAAGGCGAGCGCTTTTACGATATCTCCGGAGGTTCTAATCCCGCCGTCCGCGACAATGGAACGATCGGTGCGTGCACAATCCTGAATACAGGTTAACATCGGAATACCGAAGCCGGTTTTAATCCGCGTGCTGCATACCGAGCCGCCGCCCACTCCGGCTTTAATGATATCAGCACCGCAAGAAGCCAGATAATCAGCGCCGGCATAAGTAGCCACATTTCCTGCCATAATACAGCGATCACCGACAATTCTGCGAAGCTCCTTAAGCATCTTGCCTACATATTTGGCATGACCGTGCGCCACATCCACGCAGAAATAATCAGCACCCGCATCACGCAGCGCCTCAGCTCGTTGCAATTCTGCATCAGAACACCCCACCGAAACGAACACGGGTCCAAGACATCGCTTGAACTCGCTGATATTCTCCTCGATACTTAAAAAGCGATGCAAAGCGCCCATGCCGCCTTTGCTGTGCATGAAATTGGCCATCTTGCTTTCTGTGATCGTGTCCATGTTGGAGCTAATCACCGGCAATTGCAGCTTAAGCTTACCCAGTCTGTCTTGCATGCTGATATCAACGACACGCCGTGATTCATGGTGATTGTAAGCAGGCACCAATAAGACGTCGTCAAATGTAATGGCTTGAGTGTGCATTGTTTATCCTTTGTAAAACGCGTACTATAAATGGTCTGCAGCATAATGTGCAAGCCTTGATCGCTCTCCACGCGTTAAAGTCATATGCGCACTGTGTTGCCAATGCTTAAATCGATCCACCGCAAAGGTCAGTCCTGAAGTTCTTTCTGTTAAATAAGGCGTATCAATCTGCTTGATATCTCCAAGGCAAATGATCTTGCTTCCCGGACCTGCGCGAGTTACCAGGGTTTTAATCTGTTTAGCGGTCAGATTCTGCGCTTCATCGATAATGATATAGCGGTTTAGGAAGGTGCGGCCGCGCATGAAGTTCAGGGAGCGGATTTTGATTTTATTCTGCAGTAAATCCTGGGTGGCGCCCCGCCCGAAACTTCCCCCTTCCTGCGAACTGTGAAGCACCTCAAGATTATCCATTAGCGCCCCCATCCAGGGGGTCATTTTTTCTTCTTCAGTGCCGGGTAAAAATCCAATATCCTCACCCACTGGAATGGTGATGCGAGTCATCAGAATTTCATTATAACGATTCTGATCCAATACCTGCGTCAGGCCGGCAGCGATAGTCAGCAGCGTCTTACCGGTACCTGCAGAACCTTGCAGAGTGACGAAATCAATATCCTGATCCAGCAAGAGATTTAAAGCGAAATTCTGCTCGCGATTACGCGCATTAATTCCCCAGACCCCATGTTTGGCCTGCGTAT
Organism: Legionella quinlivanii; assembly: GCF_900461555.1. NCBI lineage: Bacteria > Pseudomonadati > Pseudomonadota > Gammaproteobacteria > Legionellales > Legionellaceae > Legionella > Legionella quinlivanii. The sequence goes on from NZ_UGOX01000001.1 coordinate 3,322,133, forward strand.
AGTCTCTGGCAACCTGAACCACCGCATGCTCAGGGGTTAGTTGCTTAACAATACCCTGGAATTGATTATCGCGGGTACTGATGCAGTCATTATAATACCAGTGCTTAATCAGCGGACCGCTGATTTTATAATATGATCGTCCCCCTTCCTGCCAGGCATTCATATCTTTGCCATGTGCATCCCAAAAGTCATTTTCCAGAATATGGAGACCGCTATGTAAAAGATTAACATCATCAACTACCAGATCATTGTAATAATCTTCCGCTAAAATCCCGAGAATTCCGGCTTTTATACGCAGGTTGATATCTTTTGAAATAATTATCACCTGGCGTGGGGCAAACTGCTTCTGCAGGCCCAATGCCGTCGCAAGAATAGTGTTATCCGCTTTGTGTCCGGGGAGGGAAATCGGCCTCACCCCTTCAAATTCATGGGTTTGAAAAAACAGACGGCCGCTGCCTTTATGATCATGATTATTGAGAACGCCATTTAACGGCAAACCGGCCACCACCTCCTGATGAGTGGCATGCGCCATTAACTCTACCAGCATACGGTTTACCTGACGCACGTTCCGCGCCACTTCCGACAAACCGGTTTTGTGACTGTCGAGCTCTTCGAGAACAACCATAGGTAAGTAAATATCGTGTTCGTCAAAACGATAAATAGCAGTGGGATCATGCATCAGGATATTGGTGTCGAGTACAAATAACTTTTTAGTATCCATAAGACCGCCTTATCATAGTAGTCATCAACACAACTCACTCCCTGCATAGATCATGCCTGAAGTGCTTTCAACTCATCCAGAACTTCCTTCACGTGATTGTCCACGCTCACCTTGCGCCATTCCTTGCGTAAAACCCCTTCAGGATCAATCAGGAATGTACTGCGCTCAATCCCTCTGACCTGTTTGCCGTACATCATTTTCATTTTAATGACATCAAATAAATTACAAATGGCCTCATCCTGATCGCTGATTAGTTCAAACGGCAATTCCTGCTTGCATTTGAATTTATCATGCGAGCTTAAGCTGTCGCGGGAAATTCCCAGAATTTCAGCATTCAGATGTTTAAATTTGGAATGGGCGTCGCGAAAATTCTGGCTCTCCAGAGTGCAGCCTGGCGTCGCGTCTTTTGGATAAAAATAAAGCACAAGCCATTTGCCGCGATAATCACTAAGTTTCTGCTCAAGATCATTTGTGGCAACAAATTGAAAATCCTTAACCAGTTCACCTGTTTTCATAGTAATTCCCTGATTTAAAGTTAATATCCTAGTACAATTCGCAAGAAATAACCTCTCTTTTTATTAATCTGCATACTATAAATCACGTACTCAGAGTATAATTCCAACATTTGGTAATCCGAAGAATTCATTATGTCAAACGACAACTCTAAAAACTCAAGCATTGCGCTTAATAAAAAAGCACGCTTTGATTATTTCATTGAAAATGAATACGAGGCGGGAATCGTTCTGCAGGGATGGGAAGTCAAAAGCCTGCGGGCAGGAAAAATTAATTTGTCTGATGCGCATGTGATTGTAAAATATGGCGAAGCCTTTTTACTGGGCGCCCAGATTCAACCCTTGCCCACTGCCGCCGCTCATTTACAGCCAGATCCCACTCGCACCCGTAAATTACTATTAAACCGCCAGGAGCTTAATCAACTCATCGGCAGCGTCGAGCGCCAGGGATATACGTTAATCCCCTTGTCTCTGTATTGGAAAAAAAATCGCGTCAAAATGAAGCTGGCTTTGGCAAAAGGTAAAAAAACACATGACAAGCGGGATAGTATCAAAGAACGTGACTGGCAGCGTGAGCGCGCGAGGCTGATGAAGAAGCGTTGATGATTTGGTTTGGACCAAGATGCAATTCTGCACGCGAAATTTACCCCCAATTTCTTTTAAAGACAGGATATATTTGACAATAAATCATTGAGAGTTCTAATCTAAATGGATGAGGGCTGGTGCTACTGTCATTCCCGCGCGGGGGCGTTGTTGCGTGAATAGAACCAGGCAATTAACCTGTCGTCTTTGCGAACGAAGTGGAGCAATGCAGATCGGAATTTGAACAAAGTAAGAGCTGGATTGCTTCGCTAACGCCCGCAAAGACAGTTTTTTGCGTACCTATCTTTATTCACGCAACAACTGCGCGGGCATGAAAGTTTAATGCTTAACTTATGGACGTGATCAGCAGCCCATGCTACACCCCTGTTCTTTAAGCAAGAGCAGGTTTTACCGACTCTAAGGAGAGAGCTATGCCAAACTGCACCAGGATGTGCCGGTTTTTGTTCGTTATTATGCTGTGGCTGCCTTTTGGCCTTTCTGCTGCACCAGCAGTTAAAGCAATGGTAATTTTTGGCGACAGTTTGTCTGACACAGGCAACACAACCCACCTGCTCAAAGCATTGCGGCAAGATGAGCATCCCGCCTTTCTGGTTAAACCACTCAAAGTGTTTGTAATAAACAAAATGACTGAATTTGCCAATGATTACTATGTGCCGCAGATGGTGCTGGATTCTGGTATCGAGTTGGTCACTCATTTTTTTGATGAGGATTTGGCCCCTTTATTAGCCAATTTAATCGGTAAAGTCAGACAGGTCCCTGTATTGCCGGGTGATCCCTACTGGCAGCATCATTTCTCCAATGGCCGTATCTGGAGTGAATACCTGGCGCCGATGCTTAATGTTGATCGCGAGGATTTGCGCGTTTTCGATGATCAGGCATTTGGCGGCAGTTGGGCGGTGAGCTATGATTATCAGCTTACCGTGTGGAATTTAATCCGTCATCCAATCAATACGCTTAAAACATTGGTGGTCGGAAAATTAATTCCCCCAAGTCTTGGATTGACAATTCAATCCTATCTGCTGGTCCATGAACGCCTGGACAGCCAGACCATTTATTTTGTGTTCAGCGGCGCTAATGACTATGTAAACGTTTTAAAATTCGAAGATAATTATAATCCGGCGGTGATGAACAGCTATATTGACAATGTGCTGGACGGCCTGGGTTCCGGGGTAAAAAAACTGGTCAGCGCAGGAGCCACCCATATCGTGGTCATTGGCTTGCCTGAAATTGGTCATATTCCCAAATTCAACCGTACCTATGACCGCCCTGTTCTTAATAACGCTATTCAGCAGCATAATGAACGCCTGGCTCTTCGAGTTGAAGAATGGCGGCTGATCATGCCTCAGGCGGACTTTCTCTTCATCCCCGTTCAGTCTTATTTTGAAAAAGCCTTAAACAATCCGGAACAGTTTGGCTTAAACAATACCATGGATGCCTGCATTGATATTAAACTGCCAATGTTCCATACGCTTGCCGGTTCACCATTCGCAGGAAACTACGTTCTTGAGTATTTGCAGGTTCTTCACTATCGCGACAGTAATTTTGCGGCAGGTGATAAAAATTATCATGTCTGCGATAATCCGGACGCCTATTTATTCTGGGACGAATTGCATCCTACAACCCGTGTTCACCGCTATCTCGCCTATGAAATTTGCGAGGCAATGAAAGAGCATGGTTACCGAACTCAATGCCAGACCCCCACAAATCTCTAGATTGTGGGAGTTTTTGTGGCATAATTTCAGGTTCTTTACAATGAATAAAAAGCCAGGTCTTGTTATATAGGCAATAATTAAAATATGAAGGAGCCATTATTATGTGTGGAATCATCGGAGCAATCTCCCAACGAGATGTGAGTCGTATTTTGCTGGAGGGTTTGCGCCGTCTGGAATATCGTGGATATGATTCAGCAGGTATTGCAGTTATCGATTCGCATAGCCGTCTGAAACGCGTTCGCATGCAAGGCAAGGTTCAGGCATTGGCAGACGCCATGCAGGAAACCGCCATTGCCGGTACGACAGGAATTGCACACACTCGCTGGGCAACTCACGGAAAACCCTGCGAACTTAATGCGCACCCTCATTTATCACATAATGAAATCGCCATAGTCCACAACGGTATCATTGAAAACCATGAGGCACTCCGCGAAGATCTAAAGACTAAAGGCTATCAATTTACCTCAGAGACCGATACAGAAGTCGCCGCTCATTTAGTTCATCACTATTATCAGCAGCATGAAAACCTTTTGCGTGCTGTTCAGGAAGCAGGCTCTGCCATGCATGGCGCTTTTGCAATTGGAGTGATCCATCAGCAACGTCCTCATGAGCTCATCGCACTACGCAAGGGAAGCCCGCTTGTGATTGGCATAGGAATCGATGAGATGTTCATTGCCTCAGATCCGCTGGCCTTGCGCTCGTTCGCGCAATCGGTGATTTATCTGGAGGAAGGCGATAGCGCCCGGCTGCATAAAGGACAGATAGAGCTGTTCAATGGACAGCTAAAGCCCGTTAAACGCCCCCATCATCCGCTTGAAGATGATGGCCAGTCTGCCTGCAAAGGTCCCTATCGCCATTTTATGCTGAAAGAAATTTACGAACAAACCAAGGTTTTGACCGATACGCTGGAGGGCCGTATTCAAAGCATCGATATACTCAAAGCCAGTTTTGGGGACCGTGCGAATCACATTTTTCCGCAAGTCAGGCAAATTCACATTGTCGCCTGCGGCACCAGCTACCATGCCGGATTAGTCGCCCGCTATTGGCTGGAGTCTCTAACAGGCATTCCCACTCAGGTAGAAATTGCCAGCGAATATCGATACCGCGATGTGGTTGTTGAAAAAAACACCCTATTTATCACTGTTTCTCAGTCCGGTGAAACAGCCGATACGCTGGCCGCTCTTTACAAGGCAAAAAACTCAAACTATCTGGCCACATTGTCCATTTGCAATATTGCCACCAGCACTCTGGTCAGAGAGTCTGATTGTGTTTTCCTGACCCGCGCCGGTTTAGAGATTGGCGTGGCATCCACCAAGGCATTTACTACGCAATTGGCCTCCTTTTTAATGCTGGCCGCTGCATTATGTAAAGACGAGAGAACGAATACAGTATTGCAGCAGTTACAGGAATTGCCCACATGCTGTGAGCGCGCTTTGCAAATGAGTAATGAAATTGAGAGCTTATCGGCATTATTCGTTTCAAAATCCCACACCCTGTTTCTGGGAAGAGGAACGCAATATCCCGTCGCTCTGGAAGGCGCACTCAAATTGAAAGAGATCTCCTACATTCATGCGGAGGCCTATCCCGCCGGTGAGCTTAAACATGGTCCTCTGGCGCTGGTTGACAAAAATATGCCAGTCATTGCCGTCGCTCCCAATGATGAATTACTTGATAAATTGAAGTCCAATCTTCACGAAGTCAGTGCACGTGGCGGCCAGCTGATTGTTTTTGCGGACGACTCTCACAAATGGCAGCCTAATGGAGCCAGACTCATTCCTGTTCCCGCCTGCGGATCATGGATAGCACCGATTGTTTATACCATTCCCTTGCAGTTACTTGCCTACTATGTAGCCGTAGCAAAAGGCACGGATGTGGATCAGCCGCGCAATTTGGCCAAGTCAGTAACGGTCGAGTGAGCCTATAATTAATAATTGAAAAGCGGTATTGATCATAAATATTTATTGATTGAATTCATCTGGCCTGAGCGTTTACGATCGGGCTATGTAAAAAGATAAATCAATGAGTACTCCCAAATACCTGCTTATTGTATATAATCACCGCTGAAAATATCGCAAATTAAATACTGATAAGTATATAATGCTGGCGATTTAACAGTTTTGTATTACGGGGATGTGAATGTCACAAAAAATGCTGTCGGCTGCAACCATCATTGCACAGGAATTGAAAGTGAATGTTTCTCAGGTAGAAACCAGCATTCGCTTATTGGATGAGGGCGCCACTGTTCCTTTTATTTCCCGCTATCGTAAAGAAGTAACGGGCGGACTTGATGACAACCAATTGCGGCACCTGGAATCGCGCCTCTATTATCTGCGTGAAATGGATGAACGCCGTAATGTCATTCTTCAGTCGATTAAAGAGCAGGAAAAATTAACACCAGAGCTTGAAGCCAGCATTCTTGCCGCTGACACCAAAACAAGGCTTGAGGATTTATATCTGCCGTACCGCCCCAAACGCCGCACCAAAGCACAGATTGCCCGTGAAGCAGGACTTGAACCGCTGGCCACATCGCTGTTGGCAGATCCTAACTTATCTCCCGAGCAGGAAGCGCTCAAATTCATTAATGTTGAAGCAGGCATTGAAGATGAAAAAGCAGCACTGGAAGGTGCACGACAGATCCTCATGGAGCAATTTGCCGAAAATGCCGAACTGATTAACGAGCTGCGCGAGTATTTATGGCAGCATGCTGTTTTAAAATCAACAGGCAGTGCCGCCAGCAGCGACAAGAAAAATAATGCCAGCAAATTCTCGGATTATTTTGCCTATGAAGAACCACTAAGAAAAATTCCTTCTCACCGTGCCTTGGCATTATTCCGCGGGCGCCGCGAAAGCGTCTTACAATTATCGCTTCAGCTCAATGAAAATGAGAATTACGGTGAAGAGCATGTTGCCCGCTATTTCGGTATTGTTGATCAAAAACGTGCGGCCGATGCCTGGCTTCAGGAAACAGTCCGCATGACCTGGAAAATTAAATTATTCACCAAGCTTGAGCTCGAATTGCTGGCCCGTTTACGAGAAGCAGCGGATGAAGAAGCTATCCAGGTGTTCGCCAGAAATTTACGCGGCTTATTGCTCGGTGCCCCAGCCGGACAAAAAGTTACCATAGGCCTTGATCCCGGCATCCGCACTGGCGTGAAGGTGGTAGTAGTCGATATCACCGGAAAACTGCTGGACTACACTACGATTTTTCCTTTTGCACCACATAATGAATGGCATCAGTCCATCGCTGAGCTGGCCAAACTGGCAGCCCGCCATAATGTCAATCTACTCAGTATCGGCAACGGAACTGGCTCCAGAGATACCGAGCGCCTGGTTGCTGATCTGATGAAAATGTACCCTGACCTGAAATTGACTAAAATCGTCGTGAATGAAGCAGGTGCCTCTGTCTATTCTGCTTCTGAATTGGCTGCCAATGAGTTTCCTGATTTGGACGTGACATTACGCGGCGCTGTTTCGATTGCCAGACGTCTTCAGGATCCTCTGGCAGAGCTGGTTAAAATTGAGCCGAAGTCAATTGGTGTAGGACAATATCAGCATGATGTAAATCAGACGCGTCTGGCGCGTAGTCTGGACGCTGTGGTGGAAGACTGTGTGAATAGCGTTGGTGTTGATGTCAATACGGCCTCGGTTTCTCTGCTGACTCGTGTTTCGGGCTTAAATGAAACCTTAGCGAAAAATCTGGTGCAGTATCGCGATGAAAATGGTGTATTTAGCAGCCGTGAAGAACTGAAAAAGGTTCCGCGCATGGGAGAGAAAACCTTCCAACAGGCTGCCGGTTTTCTGCGCATTATGAATGGCGCAAATCCACTTGACGCTTCTTCAGTACATCCGGAAGCCTATCCTCTGGTTGAGAAAATACTGGCCAAACATAATATTGAAATCCGACAAATCATTGGAAACCATAAGCTGCTGAACAGCGTAAATGCCGCCGAGTTTGCCGATGAGCAATTTGGTTTACCCACCATTCGTGATGTGCTTCGAGAGCTGGAAAAACCTGGACGCGATCCACGTCCCGAGTTCAAAACCGCCTCTTTCAAAGAGGGTGTGGAAGATATTAGCCAGCTGGAAACAGGTATGATTCTCGAAGGCGTCGTCAGCAATGTGACCAACTTTGGCGCCTTTGTCGACGTCGGTGTTCATCAGGATGGTTTAGTTCATATTTCAGCAATGACTAATCGCTTTATCAGTGATCCGCACACCATTGTAAAAGCCGGCGATATTGTCAAAGTGAAGGTGGTCGAAGTCGATAAAGAAAGACGACGAATTGGCTTAAGCATGATTCTTGATGAGGAAAAGTCAAACATTCCAGCGCGAAAACCCGGTAAGCCCAGCGATTCAGGCAAAAACTCGGTGTCCAAAAAAGTATTAAAAAGCTCCAAGCCAGCCCAGGATAAGAAACAACCTGAAAAGCAGGTTAAGAAAGGCGTGTTTAATACGGCAATGGCCGATGCCCTATCCAAATTGAAACGTGGTTCCTGATATGACTGATACTCCGCGCGGCGAAATTACCATTCAAACATTAGCCATGCCTGCCTCAACTAACGCCAACGGCGATATTTTTGGCGGCTGGATTGTTTCGCAAATGGACCTGGCGGCCGGAGTATTGGCAAAGAAGATATCTCATGGCCGCGCAGTTACCGTGGCGATTAACTCAATGACTTTTCTAAAGCCCGTTCATGTGGGTGATGTAGTCAGCTGTCATGTTGAGTTAATCAAAACAGGTAAAACCTCAATGACCATCGCTGTTGAGGTTTGGGCGGAGCCTGGCGCCGCTGTATCTGGAAAATATAAAGTAACCGAAGGTATATTTGTTTTTGTAGCTATTGACGAACATGGAGCGCCAAGACAGGTACCTGACACCCCATGACTGAAGACTTTACGAAACTAAAACAATGGATTGAGCAGATGGCGGCGTTAATTGAAAATAATGCCGATCCAGAACCCCATTATGTGAATTCTTTTCTGCAGGAACCTCATTTGGCTTCTCAGCTGGTTGATCTGCTCGATCATATGTCTGAAGAGAAACTGGAGGAGACACGCTCCTATTATTCAGCCTGCATTTATGCATTGGATATTTGTGTCGCTCAACTCCAGTCTGCACTGGAAAGCGGCAGTAAATCGGCGATTAAAATTCTTGATCAGCTGATGTCGCATCTTGCTCGTACGATCAGAACCGGCTCGCACACCCTGAGTTTCTGGTTGCCTATTTTGAATGCCTTTTACGACGTGCATGCCGAACTGTCAGACGAATTACGCGACGCCTATCTGGAGCTGGCAGGGCAGGAAGAAGAGATTAGTCCCGAAGAAGAGGTTAATCATCTTAAAGCCATCCAGGATATGATCAATGAATTATCAGAGCTCAGTATTTTCGATATCGCCGAAAACTTTTTTGCCCAAAGTTATGCCATGCCGGTGGAGTTCTTTGCCGATTTAGTTTTTGATCTCTACAGCATTCCTGAAGGTCAGGATATTGCCCTACTCATGTTGCTTCACCCCAAACACTTTGTTCGGGAAATAGTAATCGCAGCCCATGAGGAAATTGTTAGCGGCGTGACTTTCAGCTCTGCATCGCTGACCCGTTTGCAGGCTATCAAGAATTGGTATCCTGCAGAATATCATGAGCAGTTTAATCGCTGGATTAAAATCCAGCGGAAAAAAGGAGTCATTCTGCAGCCTCCCCCTCACGGAGAGATCAAGCGAATCAAGGCCAGTGAAGTCGATGGAAGCGGCGCTCAGGGGGTATTTATTCATGTAAAGCTGGGGCGAAACAACCGACTTTGCGGCTTGCTATTCAAAGATGAAATAGGAATAAAGGATGTCTGGGTCACCCCAATAATGACCACTGCAGAAATTAATCGTTATTATGAAGAGGCCTTTGACGATAGTGTGACCTTGCGTGTGGTCGACCTTGATTTCTACCGTGTGATTTGTGAGCATTTTCTGGCGATGACGCTAGCCAAAAACGAGGTTCCTGACTTGCATTTTCTTGAAATGCAGGAACTGCTTGGAGTGCATTTCACGCCACAGGCAATCGATATTGCAGCCTTAATAGAGGATCTCTCGGTTCAAATTCATCCATTTACTCCTGAAATTGTGGATATGTCTTTCAAGCGTTCAAAAAGCTGGTTGAAAAATAAATCATTCACCGAGTCCTGGTATATCGAGAACGCTCATGTGGATAAGCTGGTCAACCGATGCAGCAGTTTTGTCGAAGGGATTAAAGTGTGTTCTATCGATGAAGCAACCGAAGAAGTGTTTTCAGAGGAGTTTGAAGCCCGTCGAGAGAAATGGCTCTTTCATTTTTTATGGATTGCACTGTGGTTAAAAGCCTCCAGCCGAACCAATGAAAAACTGTGGCAAGACAGTTTTTTCATTGCACACGCCATCTTCAATGGCACTCCGCTCAAAGATATTCCGGTAATGCAGGAAATTGTCCGCCAGACAATCTATAACAGTATCGAAACAATGAACGAACGCCGCACGCATCTGAACCAGGAATAATACTCATTTGACCAATTTTCTACTATCCGGCAAAAGAAATACAAATTGCGTCATTGTTTTGTAAATGAAAAGGGTATGCAAGAGGCTGTCTTTGCGAGCGTAAGCGAAGCAACCAACTCATAACCCTGCTCAAAGTTTGATCTGGATTGCTTCACTTTGTTCGCAAAGACTACATATTAGCGCGGAAATGACATATAGCAATATAAGCTTCTCCCCGTAAACATTACGGGGCGTAGTCAATACGGGAACAAAAAATAATTGAAAGTGAATATCATGAACTCATCATTTATTTGCGATGAGGTCAATCATGAAAATCGTTTTATTAACTGGCGCACCCGGCAGCGGTAAAAGTACTCAGGGCAAAGCCTTAATGGCATTGAACAGCCAGTTTAAGCATTTGTCTCTGGGCGAAGTGGTTCGTCGTTCTCTGGATAATCCTGAACATCCGATCACAAAAAAATACAAATCTTTGATAAGTGAGGGAAATTTATTGCCAGATCAAGTTATTAAACAGATCCTGGCTGAAGAATTAGGCGCAATTAGTAACCAGGACAGCGTGATTTTACTCGATGGCTATCCACGCACCGAAGCACAATACCAGGACTTCATTGAAGGATGGGGGCAGCCTGCAGCTTTAATTCATCTGGATATCGACCAGGAGTCACTTGAAGGACGTCTGGCTGTTCGTGAGGATTCTCGCTGTGATGATAATCAGGATGCAATTCAAAGACGTTTGAATTTTTACCAGCAAGCGACTCTGCCCTTGATCAATCAGATCAAGGAAAATCTAGGAAAAAAAGCAATCAGTGTCCACCGTGCAGAAGCCATCCGACCCACCAGCCTTTTTATTTATGCGAACTTGCAGCGAATCGATGAAGTTCATGAGGTCTTGCAAAAGGCCAATGAAGTTCCAGTACAACAACCCGTTATTGACAGCGAAATTACGCCTGTCGGCTTAAGTTCTGTTATATCGCAACTGTGGAAAACCGGCATTGAGTACAAATCAATCAAGTCCTTGCAGGAAAATTATAAGGCACAGAATCTATCCTTTTCCCTGTTTAATAAAAAAATGGTATATCTTGAAACCGCAGCAGAAGTAAGAAAAGTACTGGAGTCTAAGAGCCATTTAGGTCATGTGTACCGGCATTTCTCACAGGCTGCCGGCTTGAAATACTAGTTTGTCGCCACTGATTCTGGCGATAACCGTCATTTTGTCGATCAACAACAGCAGGTGAATGTATGGAAATTAATCCATAGTGCTTTCGGACAAACGATTAAGAGCGATCGCCAACGCATTGAACGTTTAATCGATGAGCATCTGGATCGCAACTTTTTCGCCACAAAAACCTTTGAACTGGATACGGCATTCGATACATTTTTCAGCAGCTTCTGGTCAGAATATCTATTTGGAAATCATGTATCTTTAGATGCTTATCAGCACACACGCCATCAGATACTGTCGGCAATGAAACAATGCTTTTATAGCAATTATTACAAGAGCCTCGATCCAAGCGGCTTAACGTCCTGGCTCTATGAGCTCCCCGTTAATAAAGAACTGCAAGACGCTAAAAAAGCGATTCAGGAATACATCGGCAAAGCAACAAGTCAGTCGATGGTCAAACGCTTTGAGACGGACTTGAATTATTTCAATGAGAAAGAGCAGCTGGGTCTGGATGCGAAAACAATCGCGGCAATTGTTTCATATTGTGTTTTTGATCTGATTTTTGAGCCTGATTTTCTTGAGAATGTCATGTATGAGGGGCTTGCTATAGCTGTAAAAGAACATACTGATCTTCGCGTTCCATCAGCGCGCGCCCGAATTTATGAACAGGGACTCGATAAAGGCTACCTCTTTCCCATCCGCTCCCGGATTCTGGATGAAGATATTCAATTGGCTGACGGTACCAGCCTCTCCGCCGGCACAATGGTCTGTCTGAACCTCAAGCAAGCAGGCATTTATCATTCGGCAGGCCCAAGACGTTGTGTGGGTCAGGCTTATACGCATTATTTTAAAGAACATTTTTTCAACCGAATTGAGGCCGTTGACTTTAAAGTAAAGGAAGTCACAGAACCTGCGGACAGGCAAATCGGAAACGAAAATGTACCTGTTTCACCAGAGCGGTATCTGGTGAGCTGGAAGTTAAGACGCGATGAAGCCATGCGCAATATGTCTCATCACGCCTACAAGGGAAACCGCTTTTTTGATGTATTAAAGTTACATGAAAATGCTGGTTTAAATAACCATATGGTTAAACAGATGACATTGAAAATTCAGCGCTATATAGAGAAGAACAATCTGCCATGGAAAGATGTAGTCATTGCTACCGCTGAGGTGCGCGGGATTCCCATTGCCTCTCAGATCGCAGGTCAATTGCAACTGCCTCTTTACACTATTCGCAAAAAAGGGGGATATAAGATGCCTGATGAGGCAGTGCAACGCGAAAATATACAAAAAGGCTATGGCGATCCGGATGTACTAGAGCTTCCCACTGATAAGATTAAGTCTCTGGCAGGTAAAACGGTTATTTTTCTGGATGATGGTGTCGCGAGCGGCGAAAGCGCCGAAGCTTGCATCAAACTACTGGAAAAGCCTGTTTCCGAAGGCAAGAAGCCTGCAGTAGTTAAAATGTTAATGGCATTGTTACAGCACGATTATGTACAAACAAGCAAATTATCCCGGCTCCCTCTGGTAAAAACCTTGTTTGATTGCCGTTCCAAGGCAGCGCTGGTAACTGAAACGCATCAGGCCTCAGAACAGACTGGGTTAATTATGCGATAATCCCGGACTTACATCATTCCTGCATTAGGCGGGAATGATGAGTAAGGCAGTGCGAAATAGAGAGCTCTTTTGCCGCATCTCTGTCTGAGCAAGAATATTAATGTAACCAGAAAAGATTAACCCAGACATACAAAGCAATCATGCCAATAACGGGAATTATCAGGAAGGCAAGAAATACATGGGTTTGTATACGGTTTTCGGCACTTGCCCGATAGAATTTTCTGAGCTTTTTTAAAAGAGCCATGTTTATACCTCGTTTTATTAAAGAGAATTGCAGCCTCAAGTGAAGGCTTGCAGTTATTTCTCTCATAGTCTTCAGTATAACATCCTCTGCTTAAATAAGGGGTTTCTTTCCATAAAACTCCAGAAAAGCACGTACTTTTGGCAATTCATAATCATAGGGTTGGTAAAACAGATAAATTTTATAAGTTCTGAACTCTAGCTTGGGCAATATTTGAATTAACTCGCCACTGTCCAGTTCATTTATTACTAACAAATCACCCGTCAGAAACAGGCCATGCCCATCTTTACAAGCTTGATTAAGCGCATCGAATTCATTCATCAATAAGACCGGACGATTAATTGAAATAAAACTCCCATCAGCCAAAGGGAGCTGATGATTTGGCTGTCTGAGCGTATGAGAAATAAAATGAGCATTGGCAAGATCTCCTTTGCTGGCAGGCAAACCATAGCGCTGTACATAACTGGGTGCGGCGCAGAGAATGTTCTTAACGGTGGATACGTAACGTGCTTTTAAGTTATTGGTATAAGGAGGAATTTCAGGAAAACCCATCATTATATCTGCTTTGGCATCTGCCAAATCGCCATCTTCTTCGGTCAAAATGAGTTCCAGTTCAATTTTTGGAAAACGCTCTCTGAAATCCTTCAAATGAGCAAACAGCCATTTTCTGGCCAGAATTGTTGAAACTAAAACCCGCAAAACGCCCTGAGGCTCCGCTCGTCTGTTTTCAATAAACTGATCCAGCTTGTTCATTTCATTTTCAATGACCCGGCATCTCTGGTATAGCCTTTCCCCCATTTCAGTTAACATAACTCGGCGAGTACTGCGCTTGAAAAGCTGGACCCCGATTTGCTCCTCCAAGGATTTAATTTGCTTGCTTAGTGCGGTAGGAGTAACGTGCAGCAGAGCTGCTGCACTGGCGAAATGCAGTGTTTCCGCCGCTTTAATAAAGCACTGCAGCGACTGATTAATCCTCATGATGGGCCCTCGATATTATGAACTTCAGGTTCATAAATTATGGAAAACAAATCGTTTTATAAAGAGTATACCATCAATTTATAATGTACATAGATAACACAGGAGTTAAAAAAATGAGCTATCAATTTCATCATGTGGGTATTCCAACTACTGAGGTTCGGCCCGGCGAGCGATACAGTGCCCCATTTAAAATGTACACATCGGGCGGAGAGGCTCCAACACGTATTCAGTACCATCGCTTTGAAGAAGGTTGTCCTTTGCATCCACTGCTGCAGAGCAAACCTCATGTTGCATTCAAAGTCGATAGCATTGATGAGGCAATACGCGGGAAAAATGTCATCCTGGGACCTTACTTTCCTTTCGAGGGGTTTAGAGTAGCGGCGATTGAAGAAAACGGCTGGCCTATCGAATTTATTGAAACCACCTTGTCCGAAGAAGAAATTTGGAGTGGCAGCGCTTATAAAAATTCGGTAATTTATCCTGAAGGAGAATAAACAGCCAATGCATTAAAACTGCATTCTGTGGATAAGTTTGTTCATAAAATTAGTAAAGCATACGAATTATGTATTAACTAATGAACAAGCTATTGATTTTAAATTAATTTTTATTGTGCAGGCAAAATGCCCATCCTGTGGATAAGTTTGTTAATACTTTGCTGATTGTTTTAATAAACGGGAACTTATCATGATGCTTCTCTGGCAGAATCGCCAGGCTGCGTCATGGCGAGTTGGATCAGCTGGGTAATTGTCGGATTAATAAGGAAAATTATGGCCGCTACAGAAGACAGAGTGTTTGATGATCTCTTTGTACAAATTTCCAAAAACTATCGTAATTTGTTAAAGACTAATCTTGCAGTATATTTAAACGAGTTTCCTGATTTTCCTGAGCTTCTTGATTTGCTAAAGAAAAAAGGGTTTTTTAAGGAGAAGGAAGCTATTCCTTATACAGCCGCTGACTTTATCAAATCATTAAATTTAAGTGAGCAGCAATTGCAGGCCACACCGGTCGAGTTGCTGACTTCTCCTTCACCTATTCTTGATGAAGCAAAAGAATATTCTTTCCCTGCCGAATTGAGCGATCTTCATCCGAGCTTAAATTGTTATGCAGAAGTCATTACCGATGTTCTGCAAAATAAACTGGCCCAAAATCCTTATGAAAACCCCGGGGCCCAGGAAAATGTCACCGAGCAGGAACATGCGCTTGAAGCGGGGAAGCTGAGTTTGATATTACTGAACCGATTAGAGTATGTCCTGGGCCTGCTGTTTCATGACATAGCGCGTCCCTCTATAAGTGACCCTGAGCATGGCCATTCCAGGCATTGTCAGGAAGGAAGTGATATTCTGGCTCCCCTGGGCTTAAGTCTGGACTATGCAGGTCATCATGCCTTCGCCAAATATTTACTTTATTTGTGCTGCCCTTCTTACAAACAGTTGCTTAGCAATACTTCCAAATCCACTTTAAAAATTCAGGAACAAGGGCTTTCGGCAGAAATTGAGGATTTAAACAGTATGGAAATGCCAAGCCTCGCTAAAACATTTTACATGCTAATGTTTATGAGATTAATCGATGATGAGAGTAAAGTTTCTATCATTGACGTAAAAAGGCAGTTGCGGGGCCAACCGCTCGATTTTTTTGATGCAGAAACAATTCAAACCCTGGTTTGCAGGCAACTTGCAAGGCATCTGCAGGAGCGGCTGGCTAAAGGCGAAGTCGTTAAGGAAGTTAGAGACTCGATGGAATTGAAACTTAACAAAGCTTTTACGCTACTATTACGTGCCAGAGACGCAAGCAATGCTCCCTATTTGTATGAAAAATATCAGTCTGTTTTAGCTGACATAAAATCCACTAGCCTGTCTGCTCAAGAGCAGATGACAATTTAGTGATAGTCTTTGCGAGCATTAGCGAAGCAATCCAGATCCTACTCTATTCAGGTTTCGATCTGGATTGATTCACTTCGTTCGCAAAGACGATATTAGTGGTTTGATCCTGTTTATGTACCAAGCCAGCCCACAATGACTGTTAACCAGGCAGATCATTCAGCAGGCTTCTAGTGCTGAGATCTGCTCGGCATAGTACCATAGTGTTTATGAATCGCAGTCATCCAGCTTGGATTAGACATATCTGGCCAGTGATCTTTATCGAATCCCGGAGACTTCTTCAAGGTTTCTTTATCGACACTGATAACAAAGCAATCCTGAGCGGGATCATAGGAGAAAATACTCCAGGGCATCGCAAAAAGCTTATCCCCCATTCCCAGGAAACCACCAAAAGACAATACTACATAGGCCACTTGTCCCTGATATTTATCGAGCATTAAAGCCTCGATTTTTCCCAGACTGTCTCCTTCACGATTCTTTACATCCACACCGATCACATTGTCGGCATTTACAATTTGTCTGCTCATAACTACTCTCCCTTTGGCAAATTAAATCCCGGATCAATCAACCGTTGCTTTTGCTTACTGGAGGATTTACTAAATGTTACATAATGAGGTGAGCAAAAGCGAAGGAACCAAATGTTTTATTACCATCCATACGATTGCAGTTTCCGGACCTTCCTTGTCTTTTGATAAAAAAAGCTTAACACTTAAATTTTAGACCAATTACCGTTAAGTGCCAAATAAAGGAAACTGAGCATAACACTAACCTTAACGGCCACTCCTTTTGCGAAAGCAGAGGAGTTGGCAGTTTCACAATAACCTGTCTTGCAATTTCCAAGCTAATTGCAGTTCCACATTGCTGGCAGCGAGCTTGGTATTTTTTGAACATTCTATATAATTTTCCAGGTGGGTCCCATATTACTATTTTTCTTTAACGAAAAGGACACCGTTGTGAAAACTTTCAAACCCGAAGTAAACAAAGCACTGGACGCAAAAAAGAGAGAACAGACTTGTCTGGCAATCAATCAACAGCTGAGCAAGTATCATCACTTCAAACTGGATGAAATTCTGTCTCTGCCAGGCGAGGAGCTCGCGGCTCTGGAGAATTTTTTACAGGATATATTCACTAATAAAGAAATTCTGCGTCACTTCAATCTCACAATGCTATACCATTTCAGAAAGATTCAGCAATTAAGGACCCCCTGGTCAGGCTTTCGCAATTTTAGTGACCTCGCTTCCTTATCAAAAGACGGGCTAGGATTTCTATTAAATTTTGTCCTTCAATCACCGCATAGGCAAGGCAGTATGCAACTGGCATTTGCTGAGGCTCTGACAATGGTTAAATCCTTGCGTCCTCCCCAACTTGCATTTCTGCACTCACTTCCCTACTCCTTCTATCCTCTGGTATTAGAGAGTAACACTGTAAACTTAAGAACTTTAAATCTTTTGTGCAGGCTTTCTCATTCGGCAAAAACAATCCTCTTTTCTCAGGCAGCCAATGAGGATTTATTTCATTCGATACAGTCCGTTGCTCAATTACGCTCGATTGATAAAGAGCGCCTCGAGATCCTGTTTAACAGCCATTACTTACTCAGCAAACAATCATTTTGCACTTCGCCTGAATTGGAAATCCTTTTGAATAGGGAATTAACTACGGATCAGCTAAAGCCTGTTTTTTGGCTACCCAAAGAAGAGGCCGCTGTTAGGATACCGATTATTCTCAGCGCGCAAGGAGTTGAGTGCCATCGCCAGGCTTATTGTGATTTTTTAACTCAGCTTCAAGTCTGTCCCGAAATTTTATCTTTTTATCAACAGTACTTATTAAATGTAAAACGCCCCTCCGATGAGAAAGAGCGGGGACTATTCTCTAGCCCGCAATTTGTGAAGGCTTATAAAAAGAATTTTTTTGATATCGACTATTTAACAGGCTGCACCACCACTGAAATGAAATTGCTTGCTAACTGCTGGGAAAGAGCCAGTCAAAAGAGCATTCGCAATGTCTGGGATTCAAAATTTGCTGCCTTTATGCGAGCTCAGGAAACGCAGGCAAGCAGCAATCATCGCCTGATGCCTGCCCCTTCGCCGATCTGCGCGGCTCCTAAAGCCTGCATTAAATCTCCGGTGATCTGAATCTGAATGAAACCGGTTGTCTGCAACCGGTTTCATTTACTGTATTTGTTTGTTATAACGATCATATTCCTGAACAAAGAAATCATTAAGATCACGCATATCCAAAACTGAACCGTTATAGGCCATAAAATCAGTCTTCATGTCAGGAATATTATAGAAGTAAATATTACTCGAATCGCTGGCAAGGGTATGCTGGCGTTTAATCGAACTTAATTCGGCGACAGAATTCCCATAGGTCTTCACGAATGCTCTTTTAGCACGTAAGTAGCGGCCATTAAAACGGGCGGAATCTTTCAGGCAGACATCAATTTTGTTAGCCACACCGCCAAGCTGAATAAAGGTTTGGCCACCTGCTCTGATGGTCAGCGTATCACTTTTTATCCAGTACATACTTAATGCGCCATCCCCCTCCAAGTCAAGCGTATTAATCCGCTCAATGCCGGCTAGCTTAACGCGCGGCTTTCCCGACATGCGCAGGTGCAGATTGCGCGAGTGCACCCCGTTAATTTCGGTATATCCCCCACCCCTCACCTCCAGCACGCCGATATTAATGTGGCCACCGAGCACAGTCCTGCCTTCATTCTCAAGATAAAGATCAAGAAGCCCTGAGTTTAATCGCGGCCCGGTCACAATTCCTGCGCCTTCATAGCGGAAGGTATTTAGAAAGCGCCCGCGAATATCCACCGTCACACTGCCATAGCGTGGGTATCCACTGCCCAAATTCACCACCAGCGTATAGTTCTGGACTTGGGTACTCACCTGCGCCAAATCGCGGGGATCGCCATGTAAAATAACCTGCGGCTTTGAATAGCCGGTATGCAGTACCACATTCAGGCGGCCGCTAGCTGATACCTTATTAAACGAAGGCATAGAACGAGTCTGCTGCGTTTTACTCACCGGCACAGGGGGCTGTTCTGTAGAGCTCACAGCAGAGTGTCTGCAGGCTGACAGGAGAAATAAAATACAAATCAAGGAGATAACACGGGTTAACATAAGCCGACATTCCAAACCAGGTTAAGCTCCTACATTAGAATAACTTGGAAAATTGCGCAAGCAATTATCGTTTACTTTGATATCACCGCTTGTCTCGCGTGGAATTGTCCTTTTAAGGTAATTTCGTCATTTCAGAGAAGGTGTTGGTTGCATAAATGAAGATGGGTGCACAAAAAACTGTCTTTGCGAGCGTTAGCGAAGCAATCCAGCTTCTTACTTTGTTCAAGTTTCGATTTGGATTGCTTCGCTAACGCTCGCAAAGACACAGGCCAGTTGTGCTGAGCAGGCATTCTATATCTAATACCAGGACTCGCTATTAAAATCAGAAATACCTACTTTAGCCGGACATCCTTCATAACGCTTGGCGTCAGGGGCTTGTTCAACCAGTTCTGCCAAAGAGTCCTGTTCGGGAATTAAAGCGGGTAATTGTACAAAAATATCAACTAGCATCCCATTTTTACAGCCCAGATATACCTTTCTGGTGCTGGCGTTTCCAAAAGACTGTCGTACCAGCTCCTGCAATTGCAGGCGATCCACCGTTTCGCCGACATGCTCGTGTAAAAATTTCCCTAAAGCTGTTTCTTCCATGTCTTCAGTCAAACGGATCGCCAAAGCGAAATAGTCGTCAGCGGATAGCAATTGACAGCTTCCATGCTTATTCCATTCGTGGCGCTCCAGACAGCTGCCATGAGAGTAACTGGGCATAAAATATTTAAGCGAAGCAGATACTGGTTCTTTCAAGCTCAGGGGCGGGTAATCGCAATGATTAGTGCGAGGACTTGTGCCGCAGAAACCATAATGCTCCCCGCATTGTTCCTGATTTGGCCATAAGCCATGTAAAACCAGATGACTGGCCTGGTAGGAGCGAGACGGCAAATGAAGGCATTCAGGTTTTCCAGCTTCATACCCATAGGTCTGACAGAATGCAGGCTGCCAGCTAAAGGCAAGCACATAGGAATCCGCAAGTCCGGGGCTTTGCTGACAACGCGGAGCAGGACTGGGATGATAGGATGCATCGCCACATTCACTACTTACCCAGCGAAGCGACGTTGAGCTATCAGGCAGATACACGCGAAACCAGTCCGGATTATGTTCGCGGTTAATTTCCCGAATTTCATAAACCTGTCCAGGCTGTACATACACGTTGTCAGGATTGGTTTTTTTGTTTTTTGAAATATAGGCGGGGCAGGATTTCTCTATGCTAAAACTGCCGGATGCCGGCGCAGCCAGAGCAATTGAAGGGAAAAGACCAAAAAAAACTACAAAAATCCATGTACGCATAAATCCATCCATTTTCTATTGGTGTTTGAGTATAAACTGATTTGCCGATTTGGCAAAAACTCTTATTTATCAATATAAAAAGGGAGGCCTTCACGAATGACAAAAAACTGTTTCTCTGCCAACCCGTATTTTTTGCGGGCTAGAGCCAAATCATTTACGGGCTGATTAAAATCTTCTGCACCCAATTGAAAGGTTCCCCAATGAATGCCAATTGATCTATTACTGCCCAAGTCCAGATGCGCTCGAACAGCATCAGCAGGATTCAAATGATAGGGTTTGGCTAGTGAGCGTGGCTCATAGGCTCCAATAGGTAAAAATGCGAGCCGGGGTGTTCCCCATCGCTTTCTGATTTCTCTGAAATGTCCGGAATAGCCTGTATCTCCGGCAAAATATATTTTTCTACCGCTAATCTCTACACCAAAAGATCCCCAAAGTGTTTTATTAAGATCATAAAGCCAACGCTGCGAATCATGATGAGCAGGTAACAGGCTGATTTTCGTCTCTTTTACATTCATAGATTGCCACCAATCCAATTCAGTGACCTGTTTAACTCCACTTCGCTCCAAGAATACCTTATTACCCAAAGGTACAATAAATTGAGGATGGTATTTTTGTTGCAATTTCTTAATAGTTTCCAAATCCATATGATCGTAGTGATTGTGGCTTATGAGCACCAGATCAATGGTTGGCAGCGCATCAAACAAAAGGCCTGGCTCGCGATGCCGTGCCGGCCCAATCCATTGAAACGGGCTCGCACGATAAGAATAAATCGGATCAATGAGTATATTAATTTTTTTGCTTTGAATAAGCACTGTAGAATGATTAATGAAAGTAACCATTGCGCCATCAGGATAATTAGCCGGTAATAGCGGATAAGAAATTTCGGGTAAACTTGCTGGCCATTGATTTTGCAGCACGGAAATCCATAGATTGACCAGATCATAATTGCCGTCCCGTTTTTTACCTGCCTCGTCCGGATTATAGAATGTTTTACCATCAAAATGGTCAGAGGGAGGCCCTTTGTAAAACCCGCTCTGGCAACCAGATAGAAGACAAATAATTACAAGCCATAGAATTTTAAGAATGACTTCCATTTCAATAGAATTCCAGATGGGATTAGATTTTGACTACAGCCCGGAGCTTAAGAGCGATAAAAGCACTCTATCATACCTGCTAGCATTCGCAGGCTCAATATGTTGAAGCTTAAAATTAAATAAACAAGGAACTATCATTCCCCTCTTATTTTTGAGTAAAGAATAAGAGGGGACGATTTCAGAAAAAACTCAGAATACTTAAGGCCTAAATATTAGACCGCAGTAACTTCCTCAGCTTGCAAGCCTTTCGGACCTTTAGTTACCAGGAATTTTACACGTTGGCCTTCATGCAGTGTTTTACGACCAGATGTTCCTACGATTGAACGAAAATGTACGAACACATCATCTTGGCCATTGTCACGGCTGATAAAACCATAACCCTTGTCATCGTTAAACCATTTAACGGAACCAGTTTCTACTATAGCAGACATTATACTTTCCAAAAAAAATTAAACATAAACCTGTACAAGCAAACGAGCCTGAATTGCCGTTGACAGAACGCGATATTTTCACTACTTTGGAAACACAAAAGGAGGGATTTTTCACGAATAACGCTCATTCAATCTTGAACACTTGATACAAGTGATTACATTATAACTTACTGAAGTTTAAATAGCGAGAATTGCAGCTAAATTATTTATAACTTTACAATTCATTCAACGTAGGCCGTTATTTGAGCTATTGCGGGTGAATAGGCGGCAATTCAGAGACAGGCTTTCGCTTACTTGTTGTTTGCGACAAATGGGGCTGTAAAGCCTGCCACAATCCGCTTCCCTGCCATGATTTCTTTTGCTGATGATAAAGCGCTTCCGACAAAGCATTAATCTGTTTTTTGAGATTCATATCATAGATTTGCTCACAGATATCAGCCAAGCTTAAAATTCGCTTTTCTGGCCAATGAAGTGAAGCCCATTCAATTAATGCCTGTTGCGCTTCGACCGGCTGATTATTCAGGCAGGCGCTCTGCAGGCGCTTTAATACTGCCTTGTTACCTGCTCCTTTGTGCAGCTTAAAATAAGGAAGATTAAATCGGCCCAATTTAAGAGTTAACAGCCAGGCCAGTGCGAACAATGCGGCAACTCCCCAGGCTAACCAGGTACTGGCCGGCGCTTCCTTGTCAGTTGAGGGTGTTTCTGCAGGAACTTCTGCCGCCACGTCCTGCGGTTCAGACTGCGCTTTCACTGAACTATCGGCGCTATTCGCTGTAGCCTGAACCTGAATAACCCGGGGAGCTAAAACGGCTACTTCATTCTTTTGAGTCACCGTATTAAACCAGGGTAAACGCAATTCGGGGATGGTAATTTTTCCGGCTTTATTAAACAGATAAGTCACTTTCAGCGTTTTCGTGCCTACCAAATAAGGTTGACGATAACTGTTTTTCTCCGCTGCTTTTTCTGGATAAACTGAAAAGCTGTCCTTGCTGCTAAAATCCAGCGAGGGCAATAATTGAGCAGGCATGCCGACCACTTCCAGGTTAACTGTTCGGGTTAATGTATCTCCCTGCTTGATATTAACGGGCTCTCGATCATACTGGTCACTCAGTATGACTTCATTGGCGGGCAGCCACTCTTTGCCAGTGAAACTGGCGGGCACCGATTTTACCTTGAGAGTGAGCGGATCTGCACTGATTTTGGTTTTATGGGGCATTTGATCATAAACCAGGGCGCTGAATACCGGAGGAGTCACAGTTAGTTCACCGCTTTTCTGTGGAAAAATAGCATATTGCTGTTCCACGACTGAAAAAAGTCGGCCATTTTCCGTGGCTTGATATTGTTTACCATCGCCCAGAGGCACCAAAAGCGCATTATCAACCTGAGGCGCCTGAAAATCAGTGTCTAATAACTGTAAACTGTTATACAGTTTGACCGTGTAAATCACTTGCTGATTAACATAGGGCGTCTTGTTATCCACCTCAACCAGCAGCTGCAGATCGTCCTGTTTCGTCAGAGGTTTGCCGCTTTGTACTGCAGAAGCAGTGACCTCTATTGTGGAAGGCGTCGTACTTTCCTGCCCGACCTGAAGAGAGGGTATGGAAATAGTGCCCATTTTGAGAGGAACCAGAAAAACCGTCCATTGATTGACGGTGCGAGCCTGCCCATTAATAATGCTGTAATTTGTACTGCGTTCGGTTCCAACGATCTGAAAATTTTCCTGCAAAGGAGTTAAATCCGGTACTGCATTCGTCTGGCCATCCATAGTCAATACCAGGCGGAACGATTGACCTATCTGTACTTTACTGCTCTCTATTTGCATGCTGAGCCCTGCAAACAGCATTCCGGAATAAAAGAGAATGAAAATGCGGATTATTTTTTTCATTGGTACCACCCTCGTTGCCGGCGTATATGATCACGTAGAAACTTTTCACGAAGTAAACCGCCTGGATCGTCAGGAATTAATTTAAGCCATTGTTCTTTGGCCTGTTGTTGTTCTTTATCTGACAGAGACGATTGTGCTTGTGCTGCAGCTTGTTTTGTTTCATCTTCATTGGTCTTTGACGCATTGTTTTGCTGTTCCTGCTTTTCTTTATTTTTCTTCGCAGAAGCCTCTTTTTCAGCCTGCTGCTCCTGCTGGCTTTTCTCTTTATTCATCTGTTGTTCAGCACCAGAATTGTCTGATTGCGGCTGATTTTGTTGTTGCTGCTGATCATTTGGTTGATTGGCGCTGGACTTCTGACCCTGCTTCTGCTGATCCTGCTTATTTTTCTGATCCTGAGTTTGTCCGCCATTCTGCTCTTTATTTTGCTGTTTCTCTTTGTCTTTTTTTAGTAAATCAGCAACGAGCGCTCGGTTAAATCGGGCGTCCTGATTATGAGGGTTTAATTTCAGGGCCTGATCGTAGGCCTTTAAAGCCTCTTCATATTTACCCTGATGAGCCAATGCATTTCCCGCATTATAAAACCCTGTTTCATTATGGAGTGATTGGTAAGCCTGAGCGGCCTGCTGATAATTTCCTGCACGATACGAGGCGGCAGCCTGCCAATCCTCCTGCTTAAATAATTCACCCGCTTTATTATATTGCCCCTTTTGCATCATCTCAGCCGCCTGCTGATCAGGTGTGTACCATAAATCCTTCCAGCTGAAGGACCAGGTCGATGTACTGGCGAAAATCATTATTACTGATAACAAAACTCTCATAACTGCACCCTCTGCAGCCAACCTCTTCTAAACACTGGCATAAGAAACAGCAATGCGGGAATCAAAAACCAGCGCCCTTCATCCTGCCATACTGGAATTTCGTTTTGCTCACTCAAGGTATATTGTTTGCTGGTTATTGCCCGGCTCAACCAGCGGTTTAACGAAGCATTTTCATTATTTAAATCAAGCAACATTCCCTTGCCGGCATTAGCTAAGGGTTTGAAAATAGGATATACAGCGGAATCTGCCAAAACGGGCATAATAGAGGTTTCGATTCCCTGATTGGCCAGCCTTGACGCTGCTTTCAAAGCCGATGCATCGGGGGGAGTGGCCGTCAGCACCAGGATTTGTCCGCCCGAAAACCCAGCCTGTTCAATCAATTGGGCAGCCTGCTGCAGCGCAATCGATAAATCCTGGCCATTTACTGGCATAATTTGTGGATTCAAGGAGTCCAGCAAGCTATCAATGGTTTTAGCATCCTCCGTCAATGGCGACACTACAAAGGATTCACCTGTATAAACTATGAGGCCTGTTTGTCCTGTGTCTTTACGGTTGAATAAATCATGCAAAATGAACCTGGCCCGTAATAAGCGATTGGGTTTTAAATCCTCCTCAAGCATGGCATCGGATAAATCCAGCACGATGATTCTGGGCTGCAATAATTTAAAGGCCGGCACAGGCAACTTTTTCCATACCGGTCCGGCGAGAGCAATAATAATTAACCCAAAACTGGCTACTAACAGCAATAAGGAATGCTGCCTTTTTCCAGAGTGCTGATTTTTGATTAACTGCGATAATAAATGCGGATCACAGATGGCAGCCCAGGCTTGCAAAGGAGCTTTCTGCTTCCAAAGGCGCCAAAATAACCAGCAAAGCGGTAGAAAAGCCAGTAGCCATAGTGGACGAAGAAAATGAAAGTCAATCACAATCCTTTCTCCCGGTACTCAGTGTTTCGCTGCAATACATAATTAAACAGGCCCAGGCTGTTTAAAAGCCACATCATGATCAGAGCCAGGGCAAAAGCCAATGGCCAGGGATAATATTCGTGCTGCGGTCTGAGTGTTGTGTGTTCCTGCTGCACAGTTTCAAGCTGATTAATTTTTTGATAAATCGACTCCAGTGAACTTGAATCGGTTGCCCGGAAATATTGGCCGCCTGTGATTGAGGCAATCTCTTTTAGTGTATCTTCATCCAAATCAGCCCCGGCGCCCATGTTAATAAATGGGCCCGACATCATTTGAGGATCCGCTTCAGAGCCTAAGCCAATCGTATATACCTTGATTTGTTCGGATTTTGCCAATTCCGCCGCTTTTAGGGGTAGCAAGACACCCGAATTATTGGCTCCATCGGTTAATAAAATTACCACGCGGCTACTTTTGGGAACATCTTGCAGACGCTTGACCGCAAGACCCAGCGCATCCCCAATTGAGGTAGTTTTCCCGGCCAGGCCCACAGTGGCATCTTCAATACGCAATAACACACTGTGGCGATCATAGGTTAGGGGCGTTTGCAGATAGGCCTGACTGCCAAACAAAATAAGGCCAATTCGATCACCAGCCCTCTCTTTGACAAATTGCTCAGCAGCATGTTTAACAACAGCGAGGCGTGACACCGGTCTGCCATTCATTAACATATCATTTAATTCCATACTGCCTGATAAATCGAGAACCATCATAATATTGCGGCCCTCTCTTTCCAAAGGTAAAGGCTCTCCCACCCAGCGCGGGCCAGCAGCAGCCAGAACCAGTAACGCCCACACCAGAAACCAAAAACCAAGACCGGATTTTTTACTCAGAACAGGTTGGTCCTGTTCAGCGATGGCGCGCATGGATTGATAAAACGGAACCTGTAATGCCGCAGGCAGGCTTGAACTGGCTCGCGGTATTAAAAACCAGAGGATTAGCGGTAGACCGAGTAAAAGAAAAACCCAAGGGGAAGCTATTTCAAACATCGTTTACCCCGTTGTTTTATCCAGGTTTTTGCTCGCGCAAATAAAGGCGCCAGGCTAACCTGGCTGTTTGAAGGTTGATAGGGGAGCTCTAGCAGCAATTGACGCACCGCATTAAAATTTAGTTTGCTTCCCGTTCGGTTCAGGAAATTAATCCATTCCTCTCCCTGCAAACTGGCCACTGTTTCACGTGAAAAATACACCAGCGCAACCCGTTTTAACAATTCAGAAACCCGGGAACAAGCCAACTGACTGTTTCCGTTGCGCTGATACTCTTCCTGATATTGAGCAAGTAATTTAAGTGCATGCCGTTTGGGCTTGCCGTTCTTTTGATACTCAATGAAATAGTACAGTCCCCCGGCAAAGAACAAGAGAACAAGGATTAGCAAAATATACCAGCCTGGCGCCAAAGGCCACCAGCCAATAGCCTCCGGCAGGTGAATATCACGCAGATTATCCAGAGCATTCGTCTTAGTCACGTTTCCTCCGGGGAAATGTCTGGTAAATCACCTGAGGGATATCGTTTTCACCATTAACCTGCACATATTGAATACGCAGCCTTTTAAATAAGTGCTGTAGACTCTGCTGACGCTGATCGCACCATTGCTGATAATCTGCTTTAACCTTCGGATTAGCTGTATCAAGCAGTAACTCCTGATGGCCATCGGTGATGGCATAAAGTGCGGGTAATGGCGAGTTTAACTCTAAAGGATCAATAATCTGATAGGCCAGAATGTCATTATGTTCATGTAAGCGGCTTAAATGTTTTTCAGCTTCACCATTCATATGATAGAAATCACTGAGCACAACAATGATACTGCCTGGTTTTACCACCCTTCTTAATCTGCTCAATGCTTCGCCCAGAGGTTTTGGAGGGCGCTCTGTCATCATGCCGCTTGCTTGATTAGTGTATTCCATCAGCCCTGCCAGGATAGGCAGGACACCTCCCTCACGCGACCTAGGAATATATTCATTATGCCGTTCAGAGGAGTAAAGCAGGGCACCAATTTTGTCACCCTGCTTGACCGTAGTCCAGGCAATCATCGCCGCCAATCTGGCAGCGATCACCGATTTAAATGCCTTGCGGGTACCGAAATACATGGAGGGATTAAAATCAACGACAATAACCACTGGCCGTTCGCGCTCTTCCTGGTAAAGCTTGATGTGAGGCCGCCCCGTGCGTGCGGTGACACGCCATTCCATATGGCGGATTTCATCGCCGGCCTGGTAATTTCTGACCTCCGAAAAATCCATTCCCCGGCCACGAAATTTTGATAAATGATTGCCGCTGCCAGGAACTCCCTTCTCTGGTTTGTATGCCATTTTGCGAGCGAAACGTTTAAATGCAATCAGTTCCGCGAGATCAATTGACACGCCGTTTACCATATTTCTTTTTCCAATTCACCGCTCATTTATAGAACCAATCAACTAACCTCGTCTTTGCGAACGAAGTGAAGCAATCCAGATCGAAACCTGCACAAGCGAGGATCTGGATTGCTTCGCTAATGCTCGCAAAGACGGTTTTTGTTCATCTATTTTTATCCCGAGTCTCAGGGAACTGCCACCAGACGCAATAAATGATCAATAAAATCATCGCTGCTAATCCCTTCGGCCTCTGCTTCAAAGCTTAGTAATACGCGATGCCGTAGCACATCATGGGCAATGACATGAATATCTTCCGGCGTTACATAATCCCGGCCAGCCAGCCAGGCATGAGCCTTGGAGCAGCGATCCAGAGCAATAGTCGCCCGCGGACTGGCACCAAAACGCAACCATCTCGCCAGCTCTTTGCTATACATTCCCGGATTTCGGGTAGCAACAACCAATTGAACCAGATAATGTTCCAATGCCGGGCTGGTATGGACCTTCAAAACCTGATTGCGTGCATCAAATAATACGCGTTGGGGCAACGGCTTAATTTTCGCAGGCGCAGCCTGTACAGGATCCATTGCTTCCCGTCTGGCCAAGGCCAGAATATCCTGTTCTATAGCCGCATCCGGGTAACCGATCTTAACATACATCAGGAAACGGTCGAGCTGCGCCTCCGGCAGGGGGTAGGTTCCTTCCTGTTCGATTGGATTCTGAGTCGCCATAACCAGGAATAATTCAGGCAGAGGATAGGTCTTACCCCCGATGGTTACCTGACGTTCCGCCATTGCTTCCAGAAGCGCAGACTGCACTTTAGCCGGCGCACGATTGATTTCGTCTGCCAGTAATAAATGATGAAATACAGGCCCTGGCTGGAATACAAAAGTACTGGTTTCAGGGTGAAACACATCGGTTCCAGTTAAATCGCCGGGCAAAAGATCGGGTGTAAACTGAATGCGATGAAAATTGCCTTCAATCAGAGCGGACAGTTCCTTAACCGCCCGTGTCTTGGCAAGCCCTGGCGCTCCTTCCACCAAGAGATGTCCATCTGCGAGCAAGGCAATCAGCAGGCGAGATACCAAAGCGCGCTGGCCAAGGATGCGATCATTTAAAAAATGACTAATACGCAAAATTTCCTGCTGCACAGATTGTATTGTCGTTTCCTGCAGTTGCTCCATTTATTCAACCTCGTGCAAAAAAACATAATCCTAGCGTGAATCCCTGTTCGTGCCAAGATCTGGTTGTTGTCAAAAGGCAGTTAACGGTCTTCAGCGCAGTTTTTAGACTACAATTATAGGAATACGAGGCTGCCATTGAGCAATAGATCGCAAGATCGCAGCACATCAATTCACCTCAGGGAGGAGGACTCTAATGAATAAATTAAAAGGAAAAAAAATCGCCATACTTGCCGCCAATGGCTTTGAGCAGGTTGAAATGGAAGCACCTCGCAAAGCACTGGAAAATGAGGGCGCAGAAACTTTCCTGATCTCACCTGAAAAAGAGGAAGTACAAGGCTGGCATCATTTTGAAAAAGGGGACAAATTCCCGGTAGATATTCCGCTTAAAGAAGCCAAGGCTGAACATTTTGATGCGCTCTTACTTCCTGGCGGCGTGATCAATCCAGACCAGCTGCGTCTGCTGCCAGAGGCTGCAGAATTTGTCAAATCAATAAATATACAAAATAAGCCCATTGCAGCAATCTGCCACGGCCCCTGGTTATTAATCAATGCAGAACTGGCCAAAGGCAGGAAAATGACTTCCTGGTTATCGATCAAAACCGATTTAATCAATGCAGGGGCTGAATGGGTTGATAAACCGGTTGTTTGCGATCAGGACATTTTAACCAGTCGAAAACCGGATGATATTCCCCAATTCAATGAAGCAATGATCCGGCTTTTTGAATAGCTCCACAGTGGAGGGGAATCGATGAGTCTTGACCGTTATCAGAAAAAAAGGGATTTTCATAAAACCCCCGAGCCTAAGGGCCGTGTTCACCGAAAACACCGCTTTCTCTATATCATTCAGAAACATGCTGCCAGCCATTTACATTATGATTTTCGCCTGGAACTGGATGGCGTTTTAAAGAGCTGGGCAGTTCCTAAAGGCCCTTGCCTTGACCCGGCTGTGAAGCGGCTGGCAGTACAAGTAGAAGATCATCCGGTTGAATACGGCAGTTTTGAGGGAATTATTCCCAAAGGCGAGTATGGCGGCGGTACGGTCATGTTATGGGACAAAGGCAAGTGGAAGCCCCTGGATGATGATCCGGCCAAAGCCTATGAAAAAGGGCATTTACATTTTGAATTGCAGGCTGAAAAACTTAATGGTCAGTGGGATTTGATTCGCTTTAAGGAAAAGCAGTGGTTCCTCATTAAACATCGAGACGCGGAAGCAAGACCCCTTGACGAATATGATATTACAAATGAAGAGCCGAATAGCGTGGTCAGCCATCAAAGCTTAGACGAAATAAGCCGGAACTATCAATCCGTCTGGCACAGTAAAGAAAGTTCCCAAAATAATAGCTCTGTTAAATCTCCTAAAAAAAAACAGAAAAAGTATACGCTGGCTCTGCCTGCCAGCCCATTTTTGCAGAATTGCCCAGTCGAATTAGCAACCCTGACCAATAAAGCCCCCATTGGTGACGACTGGTTGCATGAACTGAAATTTGATGGCTACCGCATCATAGCCTACAAACGGCATGCGCAAATCCAGTTGCTCTCCCGTAATCAACTGGACTGGACAAGAAAATTTCCGAATGTCATCAATGCTCTGAAAAGCCTGCCCGTGGACAATATCATTGTGGATGGTGAAATTACCGTTCTGGATGAAAACTCGCGCTCAAGTTTTCAGTTGCTGCAAAATGCCATGAGTAATGGGGCGCAAACCCATTTTACCTATTATCTTTTTGATTTGCTCTACCTTGAGCAATACGATACCCGCTCTCTCCCGCTCCTCGAAAGAAAAAAACTGCTCGCTGATTTGCTCGAGGATGCAGAGGAAAGCCTTCGTTACAGTGACCATATACTGGGCGATGGGGAAAGCGTTTTCAAACAGAGCTGCGATTTTAATCTGGAAGGGATTATCTCCAAGGACATTCATAGCACTTATCAAGGTAAGCGAAGCAGGAAATGGCTTAAAATAAAATGCAGTAAGCGTCAGGAGTTTGTCATTGGCGGTTTTACCAAATCAGAGAAAAATCGCACTGGGTTTCGTTCCCTGCTTTTGGGTGTTTATGATGATAAAGGGCAGCTTAATTATTGCGGCAAAGTGGGTACAGGCTTCACTGAAGCCTCCTTAAAATCTATTGCCAGACAATTAGAACCCCTGCAAATGGCAAAGAATCCTTTTAATATTAATCCGCCGGGAGTCAGAAGCAGCACCTGGGTGAAGCCCGAACTAATCGCCGAAGTGGAATTTAGTGAATGGACAGACGACGGCCATTTAAGACACCCCAGTTTCAAAGGTTTAAGATTGGATAAAATGGCGCAAGAGATCCGGAACGAACAGGAAATACCGCTAAAAAAAATAACGCCCGGCAAGGGGAAGAACATGCCCGCAATCAAATTGAGCAATCCCGATAAAATGATTTATGCTGAAGACGGCATTTGTAAAAAGGAGCTGTTTGATTATTATCAAGCCATTAGTTCCTATATTCTACCCTATATTCGCAATCGGGCATTAACCCTGGTTCGCTGTCCCTCTGATTATAAAGACTGCTTTTATCAGAAACACCTCAATCAGCAAAATCCTGGCGGCCTTTATACGATTGAAGTGGAAAGCAAACGCACTGAGAACATTGAACACTGCATCTATCTCAAAGAGGAGGAAGGATTGCTTGCTCTGGCGCAAATGGGAGTGCTGGAAATTCATCCCTGGGGCAGCACCGTCGAGCATCTTGAGCAGCCTGATATTCTGGTGTTTGACCTCGATCCGGATCCTGAAGTCAGTTGGAAAATGCTGGTGGATGCCGCTTATGAAATCCGCGAGGAGCTTGAGCAATTAAAACTATCTGCATTTATTAAAACGACAGGCGGTAAAGGCCTGCATGTGGTCATTCCGATTCAGGTCAAATATAACTGGGAGTCAGTCAAAGAATTCACTCATGTCTTTGTAGAATATCTGGAAAAAAAATATCCCAAAAAATACACCAGCAATATGGCGAAGGCCAAACGCAAGGGAAAAATTTTTGTCGATTACCTCCGAAATCAGCGCCAGGCAACCGCCATTGCGCCCTATTCGCCCCGCGCAAGACTACATGCACCGGTAGCAACGCCTGTGCATTGGGAGGAACTGACCGATAATCAGAATGATTCATTCTATACCATACGAACTATCTTCAAGCGGCTTGAGCAATTGAAAGACGATCCCTGGAAAGAATTCTGGACAATTAAACAAAACCTGCCCTTAGACAAAATCTAAGGGCTATTCTGAAATATCTATCGTTCTCGAACTTTCTTACAGGCCTAATCCAGTACGAATTAAACCGGTTCGAGAGTCGGCATCGGCGTTTTCGATCACGGTTTTCGCATTATCTGTAAGCAATTCATGTCCATTCAGGCTGCGTTTAAAAAAGCCGCTATGCTGATAAGCATACTGATGAATCTCCCTGACTAGATTGATATCATCCATCCGGTCCTTGTATTTTAAAGTGAGTTCCGCGGCAAATTTCGAGCGTGAGAAAGGTCTCTCAGCAATATGCTGTCGAATATCCGCTCTTGTCAGCGTTAGATGCTGGTCTATGAAGTTGCTGGACTTGAACCAAGAGGATTGCCCCATATACAAGGCCTGATAAATTTTCTTAAACGCCGCGACAAAACGCTCATTCTCTGCCGGCACCAGTTCAGGGTAAGCCGCCTCCCATAGTAATTCCAACTCCTCTGTTTTTAATGCATTGGCCGCCCGGGCCGCTTCATAAGCTGCTGTGTATCCCGCTGCCTGAGGATCAGACGGTGTCATTTTTGCGAAATGAGGCAGCAGATGCCAATGCTTTAAATCAACAGCCCATTCTATCGGCGTTCTATTTTCATATTTTACCAGCAACGAGTCCTTACTGGTGGATTGGTTATACCGGACTGCCAAAGCAACTAAAAATTTTTCCTGATTTTCCTGTACAGCAATATGAAATGCGTTGATAGCCCCGTTCTCAGTATTATTAAATTTCCAGTCAAGATTTGCCCCCTTTGCTGCTAAAGCGCTAGCCAGTTCAAACTGCTTATGATGGGCAGCCGATACCATCGCTGAACCATATTGCAGCCTGTCGGTCTCATCTGTCTGTTCTTTTGTCAGAAACTCAACAGTGTTCCAATCGCGAAGCTGTGCGGCCAATCGCACTGGGGAAAAGCCTGCGCGATTCTGTAAAGTCCTGGCTGTGCACCTGGACAAACAGGGCTCTTTCGCAAAGTTAATAATGGCCTCTTTATTGCCCCTCAGAATCGCCAGATGAAGGGGGCTTACCTCCCGCTTTCTCTCTTCATTCTCATAGAGCCATAAGGTTTCTGGACTAATGCCCGCAAGAATTTTCCCAGAGAGTTCAGTGAGTCCTTCATCCTCAGCACGAAAAATTACTTCAGCATATGCCTGGGAATCTTCAACATCATTGAAGCCATTAATGAATGCCTCAACCAAATACCATTTTTTAAAATAAGCCGCTAAAAGAATAGGCGTATATCCATTATCAGTGGTATGACTACAACTTGGCTGGATACCCGGCAAAGCCAGTAACTTCTGAATCCAGCGAAGAGCTATCGCTTTTTTTTCAGTTGAGGAATTGGGATAAGGAGCATGTAAGGCTGCATAGTGGAGGATATTCCATCGCCCAATCCGCTCCTCTCTGGATGCATTGTTGATTTTTAATAAACGGATTGCCAGCTCCATTTTGCCGGCTTTGGCAGCCAAAAGAGCTGCCCGTCCAAACTGTTCAGCATCTCCCTCACTTACCTCGGTGATGCAAGTGAACGCAGCCACTTTATCCCAATCGCTTTTTGCTGCGTAAAACATAATGGGGGTTTGGTTTTCGGAATTGATTTGGCTTAACTCTGATTTATCGTCTAAAGTTTCCAGCATGTTTTGTAATTCTTCAACCGATTTTGCACCGAATAAACGCATTAAGTTTCTCCGCAGGTGGGGATAAGGGTATGTGAGTGAGCTATTTTTGCACAAAACCAGGTTATGAATCAATACCAGAATTGCCTATCCCGAGCATCGTTCAGTGTAAGAACTGCGGTTTGACTTTCCTCCAGGTGTCGCGACCTGTCCCCCACGTACCCCGACTTACCTCCTACGTACCCGACTTACCTCCTACGTACCCCGACTTACCTCCTACGTACCCCGACTTACCTCCTACGTACCCCGACTTACCTCCTACGTACCCCGACTCACCGCCTACGTACCCCGACTTACCGCCTACGTACCCCGACTTGTTCGGGGTATCTATAGTTTCTATATCAAGACGATAGACTTTACCAGGGCTGGCTCTACTTCAGGCATTGCCTGGATGCCCCGGACAAGCCGTGGCACGTAGAATCTAAGATGCTATAACACAAGCTATTTCTGATAATCATTTTGCAGTTCTAAAGGCATCATTGCCTGCAGGCGCTCATACAAATCCAGTAAATCTGCACAAAACACCTGAAATTGCTGGCGAGTCTGCCACAGTTCGTAATTGACTCCCTTACGAAAAGCCAGTTGCCTTGATAACATTTTGAATAGCTGTAAGTCCTGACTGGAAAAACTGAGATCCTGGTTCATCTCCAAAAGCTCAATCAAGGTTTTATTTTGTTTGACCGGACGATGAACGTGCAGCAAATAAGCCTGCAGGGTCAATTGAAAGGCAATATACATTAAAGAACTGATTGGGTTTAAATTGTCTTTGACATGTCCTTCAATAAAATCATCGCGTAAATTACTCATCAAATGATCAGCGGCATAGGCATGCTGAGTAGCTATTTTTAACAACTCCAGTGGTGAGTAGTAATGTTTATCCATTAGATGCCCAATTTGATACAATGCTCAATTAATCAGAACGCGGATTCTGCCAGATGTTTACTGAAATTGCGAGCACAGATAATAGTTCCCTTCCCTGGTTCCTTGGCGCAATAAATATGCCGCATCGCCTGATTCAGGGGCCGCTGGCGGGCTTTAGCTGTTCGCCCATGCGGGCTTTGTTTTCTCGTTACACCCCTCCAGCCTACTGCGTCTCGGAAATGATTTCAGCGCATGATGTTATTTACAAGCACAGCGCAGAAAACCGCTACCTGCATCGCGCACTGGATGAAGACAGATTGTGTTATCAGCTATCGGGAAATGATGGGGAGCTAATGGCAAAGGCTGCAAAAAAACTGGAAATTCTCGGGGCTGATCTGATTGATATTAATTGCGGTTGTCCTAAAGCTAAAATCAGAAAACGCGGTGCCGGAAGCGCCCTTCTGGAGACACCCGATCATTTGGTTCGAATCGTGGAAAAAGTACGCGATGCGCTCCAATGTCCTTTAACAATAAAAATCCGCCTGCAGAATACTGATTCTGATCTCGCCTTAGCTCAGGCATTGGAAAAAACCGGCATCAATGCGCTGATTGTACACGGGCGGCGCTGGCAGGATGATTACGATGTAGCCTGCAACTGGCAGGCTATTCGTCTGATTAAAGAAGCGGTGAAGATTCCGGTCATCGCCAATGGCGATATTTGCGGAAGAAATTCTTTAGCAGCTGCCCTGGCTGCAACCGGCTGCGATGCATTCATGATTTCACGAGCAGGCACGGGGAAACCCTGGCTTTACCAGCATTTATTGAGCCCCAATGGCTTCGAGGTTCTGCTGGATGAGCGCATTGAATTATTCCTGAAGCATCTTGAGGAGCTATCCTGGCTTGAAAATGAGTTTCAGGCCGTGCTGCAAAGCAAAAGCCTGATACGCTATTATTTTCGCGAACTTGGATCAGTGCAATTGCAGACCTATTATTCCCTGAACTCATTGGAATCGATCAAAGAGTACATGACCAGGATGAATAAAAATCTGACACCGTCTAGCGCAGACTACGTCCTCCATCCACATTCAATACCTGGCCGGTTATAAACTCATTGTTCGCTATAGACAGAACTGCCTTGGCAATAAAATCAGGATGACCATGGCGTTTCAAAGGGGTTTCAGCGATGATTTTCTGCTGCATTTGTTCTGATAAGCGATTTTCTTTTTCTGGCCAGGCAATCGAGCCGGGGGCTACTGCATTGACCCGCACCAGTGGCGCGAACTCC
Organism: Legionella quinlivanii; assembly: GCF_900461555.1. Taxonomy (NCBI): domain Bacteria; kingdom Pseudomonadati; phylum Pseudomonadota; class Gammaproteobacteria; order Legionellales; family Legionellaceae; genus Legionella; species Legionella quinlivanii. The sequence goes on from NZ_UGOX01000001.1 coordinate 3,358,270, forward strand.
TTTGCCAAGGCACGGGTTTGCATCAGGAGAGCCGCCTTGGTTTGACAATAAATTGCATATTCCTTCAGGGGAATTTCTGCATGAATGTCAGTGATATTAACAATTACACCCTGCTGTTTTTTCAAATAAGGCAGGGCTGCCTGGCTGAGCTGATAGGGAACTTGTGTATTCAGCTTGAACAGCGTATGCCACAGGGTTTCATCAAAGTTCTCAAAATGGTTTTTAGTAAACTGAGACGCGTTATTGACTAGCAGATCAAGCCGGCCGGCCCAGTTGATCACCGGTTCAATAAGCTGCTCCCCCTTCTCCAGGCTGGATAAGTTCTGACAAAAAATCCGGGCCGAGTCGGCTTGCTGCTGATTAAATTGTAATGCCAGACTATTCGCCTCTGCCTCCGATTGATGGTAATGAATAGCCACCCGATAACCTGCCTGATGCAAATGTCCGGCAATGACTGCGCCAATGCGCCGGGCCGCGCCAGTAATCAATGCTACTTTTCTGACTTGTTTCCTGTTCCGATTCAAGGTATGTTCCCCCTTTTACCCGTTAATTATGAATGTACCAACACCCTTAATCGCGCATCTCAGAAAGAATGAGGCCATTTCCTTTGCAGAATTTATGCATCTTGCCTTGTATTCACCGGAATATGGCTATTACACCTCCGCTCATCCCAAGTTCGGTGCCTTAGGTGATTTTATTACAGCGCCGGAGTTAAGTCCGCTTTTTTCACAAACTCTGGGCGAACAATGCCGTGAAATTTTAAAGCACTTGGGTTCAGGTATCATCCTCGAGTTTGGAGCAGGCTCTGGTAAGCTGTGCGTCGAGCTGCTGAAACAGCTCGCCAGAAAAGAGACACTGCCAGAAACTTATTACATTCTTGAAGTCAGCGGTCATTTACGCGAACGGCAGAAACAACTTGTGCAGCAGGAAATTCCTGAGCTGGCCTCCAGGGTAGAATGGATTAGCGAATGGCCAAAGGCCTTTTCGGGAATTATTCTGGCCAATGAAGTTCTCGACGCCATGCCGGTGCATCGTTTTCTGCAAACCGACGACGGCATTTGTGAAAGCTATATCGTCCTTGACGAGCAGGAGCAATTGAAGGAAATCTTCAAACCCTGCACCAATTCCCGTCTTCTTGCCTATCTTGGCGAAGTCTTGCCGAAAGAATTTTCTCCCTATTTGTCGGAGGTCAATTTATATGTGGAAGGCTGGATTAAGCAATGTGCCGCCAGTCTCGAACAAGGGGTCATGCTCTTAATTGATTATGGTTTTCCTCGTTCCGAATTCTACCATCCCGATCGAAATCAGGGCACACTCATGTGCCATTATCAGCACCAGGCCCATACCAATCCCCTTGTTTACATCGGCCAGCAGGATATTACCGCTCATGTTGATTTCACGCAGATTGCCGAAGCGGCGATTACAGCAGGCCTTGATGTGAGCGGCTATACCAATCAGGCTGCTTTTTTGCTGGGGAATGGTTTGCTAAGCTTACTGGAAGCGATTCAGGACGAAGGGCAGCGCCTGAGAGCCGCACAAGCGGTCAAACAACTGATTCAGCCTGGTGAAATGGGTGAATTATTTAAAGTAATTGCCCTGTCAAAGCACTATGACGGAGACTTGGCGGGCTTTCAATTACAAGATAAACGAGCGAGCTTATAAAATGAATAAATATTTAACTACCGTCGAATTGCAGAAAGAATCCATGAAATTTTCCGCAGGACACACCACTATATTTTCGGCCACCGAAAGAGAACCCCTGCATGGCCATATGTATGGCGTGTATCTGGCGTTAACTACCTGGGTAGAAGAAAATGGAATGACCTTTGACTATCGCTATTACAAACAGCGCATCCATAATCTTTGTCGTTTTTTGAATCAAACATTTCTGATGCCCCAGTATTCTCCGTTTCTTACATTTTCAGAAGATGAAGAATATTATTATTTTGTGTTTAACAAGAAAAAAATACCCTTCCTGAAAGAAGACGTCACCTTAATGCCTTTGACCAATATCACCGTAGAAGAATTATCGCGCTGGTTTGTTGAGGAATTAATTAAGGAAAAAGAAGAATTGGACAGGCACCGTATTGAAAAAGTCCTGGTAAAAGTGTTTTCAGCTCCCGGCCAATCAGCAAGCCATGAGTGGCAGCGGCAACCACAGGCAGGCAAATGACTGAGGTTCTTAATGTGTGCATACCCCATACCATGCGGGATAGTTTTGACTACCTGGCCAATGGAATACAGGCAGCTTCCGGCTGCAGAGTCTATGTGTCATTTCGCAATAAAATCCGGCTGGGTATCGTAACCGGCAAGTCAGACTCAAGCCTGCCGGCAGACAAATTGAAAGCTATTAGTGAGTTGCTGGATGAAGAACCGATCATCAGTGACGAGATACTGAAACTTTGTCGTTGGATCAGTCAGTATTACCAATCCCCACTTTCCGAGGTGTTGCCGCTGGCCTTGCCTAAAAAGCTGCGTGATGGAAAAAACTTAAAACCCTTAACTATCGAGCCATTACTGCCCCTGGAGGAAAATCAGGTTAAAAACCCTCTTTTGCTCAATGAACAACAGGCACTGGCCGTTAAGGAAATTCAGGCACATCTTCACCATTACCATTGTTTTCTGCTTTATGGGGTAACCGGCAGCGGCAAAACCGAAGTGTATTTGCAAACCATCAGCAAAGTGCTTGCCCAGGGACGGCAGGTTCTCATTCTGGTACCTGAAATTGGCTTAACACCGCAATTGCTGCGACGATTCCAGGAACGTTTTGACTACCCAATGGCGGTTATTCACTCGGGGCTTAATGAAACCGAACGAAGCAAGGCATGGCAATTAGCCGCAGCGCATCAGGTGGGGCTTGTCATTGGAACCAGAGCCGCTGTCTTTACACCTATGCCCCGGCTAGGCCTAATCATCATCGACGAGGAACACGATAGTTCATTAAAACAAATGGAAGGCGTGCGTTACTCGGCCCGCGATACCGCTTTAATGCGTGCTCATACCGCCAATATTCCGGTTATTCTGGGTTCTGCCACCCCCAGTCTCGAAACACTTCACAATACCAGACTGGGAAAATATACAAATCTGCCTTTAAATCACAAAGCACTGAATCAATCCGCTTTACAATTTCAGGTCATTGATCTGCGAAATACCCTCCTTAATCAGGGATTGGCACCGGCGACCCTGCAGGCAATTAAAGAACAGCTTCAGCAAAACAATCAGGTCCTCATCTTTATTAACCGCCGCGGTTTTTCTCCTGTATTATTCTGCCAGCTCTGTGGATGGATAGCGGATTGCCCTGGCTGCGACAGCCATTTGACCTTTCATCGGCAAATTAATCGGCTAATTTGTCATCATTGCGGCTTTAATCAGTCAGCGCCTTCGGGCTGCAGGAAATGCAACAGTCCGGGACTTCTGCCTTTGGGTACAGGTACCCAGCGCCTGGAAGAGTTTTTGCAGGACGAATTTGCCGATTATCAGATTATGCGGGTAGATCGTGATGAAGTGAGTCGAAAAAACGAGCTTAGCAAGCGGCTTGAGCTAATCACCAAAGGGGAAGCACAACTCATTGTCGGCACCCAGATGATGGCCAAGGGACATCACTTTCCCAAACTTACTTTGGTGGTTATTGCCGATGCGGACGCCGGCTTTTTTCACCCCGATTTCCGAGCTATTGAACAGTTAGGTCAATTATTGACTCAGGTTTCGGGACGCGCCGGCAGAGCCTCCCTGGCTGGAAAAGTGATTATTCAAACGCATGTTCCGCAAAATCCCTATCTTAATTTGTTGATTAGAGAAGGTTATAACGCTTTTGCCGATGCCTTGTTAACAGCGCGTCAGCAGGCCGCCTTGCCTCCCTTCCACTATATGGCTTTAATCCGGGCACAGGCACGACAACCCGATAAAGTGATGGCGGCCCTGCAGGAAATGAAAAACCGTTTGTCTACTTCCCGGATTACTGTCCTTGGCCCGGCACCGGCTCCGATGGCGCGAAAAGGCCATCAGCATCGCATGCAGTTATTGCTTAAGTCGCCCACGAGAAAGCCGCTGCAAAATGCGTTGACCCAACTTCGTGAATGGTTAACAATAGATAAAACCCATTCCAGCGTTCGCTGGAATGTTGATATTGATCCTCTGGATTTATCATGACACAAAAAAATAAAGTACATCAGCGCATTTTTTCCATTGTCTGGGGCGATATGGATGCCCTGGGGCATGTCAATAACGCACGCTATTTTGACTATTTTCAAGAAGCGCGGATTGAATGGCTGGCAACGCTGAACATTGATCTCAAAAAAAATACAGGACCTGTGGTTATTCATACTGCTTGTACCTATTTAAAGCCGGTTATTTATCCCGCTACTCTGGTGCTCGATAGCAGCATTCACAGTATTGGCCGCTCAAGCTTTGTCATTGACCATGACTTGTTTCAAAATGAGGAATTAATGGCCCAGGGCATCAGCAAAGTGGTCTGGGTGGACTATAAACTGAATAAATCCATTCCTATTCCTGATGAGATTCGGAACTGTTTCATTTAATTGAGCGGGGGGGAGTTTTCGCAATTATCTGTAGGTCCGTGGTTTTCACACCGTTGCAGTTCTCACCGGAATATCGATTAACTCATGACCATCTTCTTTTTTAAGCTGAATAAAAATAACGATTGAGGCAAAAGTCAGTAGGGACATGGCAATAAAGGTCAAATGAAAACTTCGAATGCTCAACGCCGGATCATGGCCCAGACTCGCTGAAATTCTGATAAGCAATGCCGCGGCGGCGACCCCGAAACTTTGTGCGAGCTGCTGAGTGGTACTGACAATACTGGTCGCCGCACTCATTTCTTCTGCATCGACATTCGCATAAGCCAGAGAATTCATTCCGGTATATTGCAAGGATATTAATAATCCGTAAAAAAAGCTGAGCAGTCCTATCGCGACGAAGGAGGTCTGTGCGTTAATGAATGCAAACATGCCAAGCGCGATACCTACCAGTATTGTATTTACAATTAACAGTTTTTTATAACCGAGCCAGCGCAGGATATGCACCGACAAGGGTTTTACGATCAGCACTCCCAAAGCCGTAGGGGCCAGTAATAATCCGGAAGTCTGCGAGTTATACCCAAGGCCGATTTGGAGTAACAGCGGCAATAAAAAAGGAAAGCCTCCGAATCCAAGCCTGGCAAACAGATTCCCCAGTATTGATACCCGAAAGGTTCGTATGCGAAATAGTTCGATTTTAACTATGGGATGAGCCCTGTTATAAGAATGCCAGGCGTATAAAAATAATAAGCAGAAGGCAAGCGGCAGACTTAAAACCACCACAAGATGCCGTGCATCCGATTCGCTAAGAACTGACAAACCAATGGTTAACATGGCCAGACCACTGCCGAAAAGAATAAATCCCCATTTATCCAGAGGGGGCATCGGTCGCGAAGGCATAGAGGGCAGCAGAAAAATTGCCAGAAAGGCTGTCAGAATGCCAACCGGTGCATTGACCCAAAAAATCCAGCGCCATGAAAAATGATTACTAATTACTCCTCCGAGCACCGGCCCCAGCATCATTCCAATCGCAGCGACCATAACCACTACACTCATCTTGCTCACTAGTTCATGACGCTCACAGGTACGCATGATAATGAGCCGGCCTACCGGCAATGTAAGCGAGCCGCCGACTCCCTGGGCAATTCTTGCGATAATAAGCTCGGGCAGGTTGTCGGTAAATCCGCACCAGACCGAGCTGGCAGTGAAAAGCATAGCCGCTAAAATAAATACTTTTTTTGCGCCAAAGCGATCGGCTATCCAACCACTGACAGGAATAAAAATGGCCAGACTGACCAAATAACTGATTAGAGCAATTTTTAAATTAATTGGATTGACGTTCAGACTTTTTGCAATCACTGGAATAGCTGTATTCAGTACCGTAGTATCCACGGCCTCCATGAATAAGGCGAAGGAGACGATCAGTAAAATAATATTCTTTTTCATTGAAGAAAATTCCGCTTAAATCATCCTTTAAAATAGGCTCGATATCCCTTAACGTCAACTTTAAAAGAAACACAGGTCGATGAGCCAAAGCTGTTTATTCCCTTAAGACCAGTATATAATCCTTCCAGATTTAATAAGGGAGAAACAATTGATGAAAAAAATGGCTTTATTTTTATTCTGTGGTTTCACTGCATTTCAAGCTCAGGCGAATCCCAGCCTCTGCGGATATAGCGACTTTTTCCGTATAAGCGATGACAGCCGCCCTGATATTGCCATCGTGGATGCCAATACGACTCCAGAGCTTTTTATGCAGGTTCTGAGTCATTTAAGCTTTGAAATTCGCGACACTCCCGCTTGCAAAAAAGGGCGAGCCAACATTACCGTGGCTACGAATGATGGCAGAAGCTGGTGTGTGCTTCATCTTCAGGATGGCCCATTTATGATGCATCCCAAAGTTCATGCTAATTGCTCAGGCATGCGTTTTGTGGATATGTCCTATGAAGGAACGGGCAGCTTCCATTATACTATCCGTTTGGATTGAACCTATGGCCTGCACCAGGCAGGCTATAATTAAACTATTTTCAGCATAGGGACGGACAAGAAATTACAATGGACTTTAAAGATTATTATCAAATCATGGGCCTGGATAGAACGGCCAGCCAGGACGAAATCAAACAAACCTATCGCAAACTGGCAAGAAAATACCATCCAGATGTGAGCAAGGAACCTGGCGCCGAAGAGAAATTCAAGGAACTGGGGGAAGCTTATGAGGTTTTAAAAGATCCGGAAAAAAGAGCGAAATACGATAAATACGGCCAGTATTGGAAACAACAGAGTGAAGCCCAGCAACAATATGGTCAGGACTATGAGCCTCAGTATCAGTATGCGGGTCATAGTGATTTCGATCCTGCCGATTTTGAGGATTTTCTTGGCTCTATATTTGGACGGCAAGCCAGGCGGGAGCAGTCAGGCTTTTACGATCAAGGTCAGGATGTCCATGCCCAGCTGACCATCAGCCTTGAGGACAGTTACCAGGGCAGTGAAAAAATACTTCAGCTTCAGATGCCTTCGATCAATAAGCAGGGGGAACTGGAATACCAGCAACGCTCCATCCGGGTAAAAATTCCCAAAGGAATTGGCAATCAACAGCAAATTCGGCTGAAAGGCCAGGGCGGGGAACGGGTCGCAGGCAAACGCGGCGATCTATATATAGAAATTCATATTGCTCCCCATTCTCTATTCCATGTGGATAAGAAAAATATCCATTTGAAGGTTCCCATTACGCCTTGGGAAGCGGTTCTCGGTGCTAATATTGAGATACCGACACTGGGCGGAACAGTAAACATGAAAATTCCGCCTTACTCTCAGACGGGTAAAAAAATGCGTCTTAAAGGACGCGGCCTGCCAGGTAATCCGCCGGGCGACCAATACATAACTCTGGAAATCAGGATCCCGGAAACTGAAAACAACGAAATGAACAAGCTATTTGAGCAAATGGCTAAAAGCGTTCATTTTAATCCGCGTGAAAAGATGGGAGCAGCTCATGAGCGATAAGAAAACTGGCACAATGGAGTGCGAACAGCTATTTTCACTCTCTTTACAGGAAATCAGCCATTCCTTTGGCGTTACTCGTGAAACAATTATCGAAATTGTTCAGGAAGGAATTGTCTCGGTTAGCAGGAACGAAAGCAATGAGTGGCGATTTGATGATGAAGCCTTAAGACGCATTCGCACGGTTATACGGCTCAACCAGGATTTGGGAGTTAATCTGGCGGGTGCAGGACTGGTTCTGGATCTGCTCGCTGAAATTGAGCAGTTGCGTGCGTTACTTTATTCACAGAAGTTATAGCCGCGGGACGTAGCAAGAAGCCCCTTGCCATTAAGTTAAGGAAACTCTCATGCATGTAATGGGCCCTTGACCTAATTAACTACTTAAGATATTCCTACGTCCCTCGGCTTGTGTCCGAGGGACGTAGGAGAAGGGTTAAAGCCTTAAGTAAGTGACTTAGACTTAAGCAGTCATTACCTGTTGCAGAACAGGAAGCGTTTCTGCGGCAAAGGGCGCCGGCCATTGAAGTCCCAATTCTGCAATCCGTCTGCCAAAGGAGTCGATATACTCTTTCAGTTCTCCCTGCGAAGCCTCAATGCTGAATGCCGGGCAAGCATTTTCTTTTAGCATCTCATCCAGTCCGTCACGGATAGCAGCCCGCTCTTCCTCATTTTTTAACTGACCTATTTGTTTGCGAATGGTATATATCGCTCCCATGAGTTCTTTTGCGGATAAAGGCTCACGGGTTAAATCTTCAAACCAGTGAATCAGGTTATTGTATGCCCTGGAAGGAGAGGAGGAGAACCAATTGGAAAGACAGCTGCTTTTATGGTGCTGGGCCATATAAACCGTCGCATAATCATCCAGACTATTAAAGGCACGCATGAAATTAACTCGTCTTAAGCGTTCTGCAGCGTGACTTATCGATTGATTAGCATCCTTGATTAATTGCTGTTGAGGAGAAGACAAACTTTTTTTATTCAGCAATATTTCCAAAAGGCCGGCATATTTATCAATCATGGTCGAGGCGATGGTTACATTGATTTCAAGCACCTTACGGCTATTCGGGTCTTTGGCATCCTTATTTTTAACTGCCGCCATAATTTCGGCATTGGAAAGTAATTCCTGCAGATAATCATTCATCTTTCCATTAATCCCATCTTTTATGAGATTAAAAACATCAGAAAGGGTAGAGGAGTTGGAAGACAGAAACGAATGACCTGTTTTTTTTGTGGAATCCTGAACACGCGCCTGCGCTTTGGCAAGATCATTCACAGCGGCAGTATAATGACCACCCTGATTCATAATGCCTGCCTGCTGAGCCGATAACTGTTCATCTGCTGTGTTACCAGCCAGAACTCTGATTGCCTGTAACTGCTTCATTAAATCCATTTTTTCCGCATCTTCAAGCTTCATGACCGCCCCTTTTCGTATCCTTGAATTTAAAGTCTAGCGGGCATTTGAAAAAACAGGCAACTTTAACTCAAGGTAACCGAACCAGTCTCGGTTAAAGCAGCGGAGGATGAGCTAGAACCTGCTGCAATGGTCACTGGAGAATGATACAGCGAGGAATAAGACGCAAGGCCTGGTTTTAATGCCGTTTGCCCAGTCAATAGCGTAATGCCTTGCGCAAAATTATGCGCTTTGGCGATATCAAGCGCTGTCTCACCTGCTTCGTTTTTCAAATCTATAAATTGCTGTATCGAGGCTTTTCCCTGCATTCTTTGCTTAAGCTCCAGAACCATCGAAATCAAATCAGCACGCTGATTAGCGGCTGCCCAATGCAGTAAGCTGTTCCACTGGGAGTCCTGCTGGCTAATTAGATTGAAGAGCAGATCCGCAGGTAATTTTGATAGTACAAAGCGCCCCTGCACACGGTTAAGTAAATACATCAGTAAAGACTGAGACTCTTCCAGACTACCCCATTGCTTGATAGCAATATCGGCAAACAGGTTGGCCATAATATTCCTGTGTGTCTCTATAGTCACTTTTTCCGGAATAGAGAGAATAGTAAAAATCAGGTACAAAAAGTCCAATCCTTCCCTTCTACGCGCAAGTAATTCAAAACGGGTTTTACCCAGATCGTGATACTGCCTGAATAACTCATCCAGAGAAAAATTGAAATTAACCAGAACAGGATTCTCTTCCAGATAATTTTGAAAGCACTTCCAGGAACTTATGCCATCGGAATTATTTTTAAACAGATGCATGAGCAGAGGGAGATCATTGGGATTTGCGGCGGCCATTAAAAATGTATATAGCAAATCAGGAGGGATGTTAATGGTCAGCATGTCCAGATTTTCATAGATTTCCTTAACACTTAGTCTGCGTCTGGTTAAATTAGACACTGCCATTAATCTCGCATCTCTTATTTCTTCGTTTTGTTGTTTTTGCTTTTCTTTTATTAATCCTTCTATGACCCGGATTCGCAGGTTTAATTTGTTTTTATCACGCTCCCCTTTTTTGGTTAAATTTTTATTTAACAATAATTTTCGCGTATACTTTGTTTTTGCAAACTCAAGATCGTTAATCTCGCCTGATAATTGTTTAACTGCAGGGATAAGAATCGGACCTCTTGTTGTGGAGATCTCTTGTATTTTGGTTCGTAAATACTGTTCATCGTATACTGGAGCATTCTCTTTTTTGGGCGCAGGGTTTTCGTAACGTGAGCAATCCAATGCGTTTAATGAAAGATGCAGATTTAATTTTTTAGCCAGCTCAAGCGGGGTTAAACCTTCTTTATTTTTCATCCCAAATACATCCTGTTCTTCTTTGACAAATCCCTCCTTTAGAGCGCTCGCTCTGGCGGCCATAATCGGTATAATAATGTTCACGCGCTGATTGCTTACCGCCCAATGCAATAGGGTATTTTCTTCTTTGTCCTTGCAGCATAAAGTGGGAAACAGCGGGCTGCTGAACAGGATTTTGAGCAAGGGACGTCCTGTTGGATGATTTAACAAATACATCAATACATTATTTTTTCCAATCAAATCATCCCATGTATTGCCCGGAGCAGCAGCAAACAAAATCTCTTTAAATGCGAACAGCGTTGCTGAATCCAGCATCTCAGGGACTGACATTGAATCCCATATTTCTTTAAGGAAATCAAGGCCATGTTGTTTAAGGCATAAAATTTCAAAATAAGTATTACCTGAACGGGGATCTCTTTTAGCCAGTTCCTTTAAAGAAAAATAATGCTCCAGCTCCAGAGGATTATTTATAAAATAACGCTTCAACGCCATCCATTTATCATTATCTCCTTTTAATCTGGAAATAAAACAATCATTACCCCCATTTTCAGTTAAAAGCAGCCATCTAAAAATAGTTTCCTGCGGGTGCTTCTTTTTAAACGTATTATCCAAAGTGCTTTCGGTGAAAGAATTAAACAAATTATTTAAATCGGTTTGAATCTTCTCTTCTATTTTGGACAGCCGCGGTTTTCCTGCTATTAGCTCCTGCTTTTCCTGTTGCAGCGACGCCCATTGCGCTTTTAAAGCAGCGCCTTTTTCCTCCAATGAGCTGCGCTTCTGCAAAGCGTTCATCAATTCGTCCTGATAGGCAGCCTGCTCATTTGCCACGCTCATTAATTGCATTTTGATTTCTTCGAGAGAGCCCGGCAAGCCAAATTTTTCTCCTGGTCCGGAGTCGAAAAATTTAGGCGAACGACCCAGCGTATTTCTCGTGGGTAGAGAATCAATTCTTTGCGACAGACTTTGAGAATTGCGCGATAAGCTAGCGGTGGTTTCTTTCGGCTCGGTTTTAAGAGTAGCGGCTTGATTGCCTCTATTCCTTCTATTCGAGCGGCGATTAGAGCTTTGCTTTTTGTCAGCGACACTTAAAGGCGCCTGCTCTTCCTGCACAGCCTCCGCCGGCTTCGAAGGTTCTGCTGCAACGACCGGGCATTCAGCTTGTGTTTCGACTGCCTCAACCTCTTCCTGCTTTTCAACAGGCGGCTCTTCTTTTTTAATCAGGCCTTTAGTCAGCAGGAAATCATCATAATCCGCATAGGAGCGCTGGTTTTTAAGACTTCGATCAAAGGCATTTTTCGCCATGTCTTTTTTGCCATTCTGATACAGCCGGCAAATCTCTTCTTCCCATTGCGCCAGGCGCTCTGCTTCCGTTTGCTCTAAATTCGGATCGCTTAAAAAGGCGGTTTCGGGGGTCTTGATCCCTTTTTTAAAGGCGTTACACAGCGGGGCTAACGGATAATCATCACCCTGGTCGATAAACAGGCGTTTGGTGGCTCGCGTACTGCTGGTAAAAAATTTATTTAAGGGCGGACCAAAACGGCTGTCGCCGCAGCCGCGCTTGACACGATTGGTCGGTACTTTGCCATCCGTCCATTCACGGCTCGCTTCACGGCATAAGTCGTTATCCAGCATGCGGTACAGGATGACATTCTCATACTCCAGGCCCTTGATTTCCTCAGCCGTGAAGACCAGAACCGCCCCCGGGTATTTTTCCTGAGCCTCCTTTTTATATTCCGGCAGGGTAATGATGGCAAAATTACTTTGCTTTGCCATGTCCCTTAAGGCCTTTAATTCTTCCGGACTCTGCTTTAACCAGTGCACAATACCCGGTGTCTTCGCCTGCTCAGGCGACATCTTGATTTCGGACAGCTCATGTTTGTCAGCGCGGCCGCCCACCACCTGATTCTTTACCTTAATCACCTCATTGGCAAAATGCACCACATTCTCTGGACAGCGGTAAGAATGCGGCAGCTCAACCGACGCAAGCGCTAATCCATAGCGCTGCATCATGTTTTCAATAAGCGGCCCTTTCGACAGCTCGTCAAAAAGGCTTTGGTGGGTATCCATGCACAGGCATAACTGCCCTTCTTTGGCTAACAGCAGCAGATTCTCCAGCTCAAGACCCGATAAATCCTGGGCTTCATCGCCCAATACCAAATCATACGGGTCCCGCGGCTTAAACTTTAAGAAATCGAGTGCGACCAGACGCTGGTCTTTAAGATAGTTCTGATAATTCTCATACGCGGCCAATATCCACTGCCGGTCGTCCTGATGCGCATATAAACTGTTCTGTGTTCCAAGACCAAGATAACCCTCAGGGAGAAAATAACCCGATAAAAGACGAAACTCCTGATACAGCTCATGCCCTTCTTTTAAAAATCGGTCCAGCTGCGCATTCGCATCATCTGGGACTTGGGCCTTCTTTTTCTTGCCTTTCCCCTTTTTCCCGGCGGCTGCTGCCGCAGGCTTTAATCTATCTCGGCATTTCCCAACATAATCTTTCAGCCACTGCTCAAAATCCTCCTTAACCGCAAGCCTTTTCCCTTCAAAATCAGCGGATTGCTGCTCTCGCGCTACCGTCTCATAGGCCTTAAATTCAACCCGGTTTTTAAGCGTTTCAGGCAGCGATAAGCTATCCCATATCGCCTGCATCGCCTTCACTAATTCCGGCGACTGTGTTACATACAGGATTTTTCCCGCCGAATCAGGAGGAAGACTCGCAATCAGCTCAAGAATGCGCGACACCGCCAGACAGGACTTCCCTGAGCCCGCAGCGCCTCGAATGACCACCGGCGGTCTTACTTTTAAAATCTCTTCCTGCTGACTGCTTAAGCGAATTACGCGCTGATTATAATAGTCCAGAGTCACCAGCGGCCGCGTTTTTTGCACAGGACCCGCCGCAGGGCGCGCCGCTTCCAGCGCTTCCTCTGCCATTAACTCCTCAATCTGCCTGATTATCGATGGACCATACTTCTGACGATACTTTTCGACACCTGCCTTGTCCGAGAACAGCGGCGATTTCTTGTATTCATGATTTTCCGCGATATCCGCTATAACCAGGCTCTTTTCGCCATTCACCTCGAACTCAACCAACAAGGCGCGATCCGCTTCGTTTAAGCGTGCGCTCGCCAGGCCGTCGCGATCTTTTAATTTCTCATAGTATGCCGATTGCGTTTGCTGCCCCTTTAAAGCCTTGGCTAGCTTCTTTACCGGCTTCGGACCCTTGGAATATCCGGCTAATACTGAACGTTGGATAATGACCCGTTTCCACGGCGCGTTCGCCTCGGCTTTCTTCTTCGGCATGTAAACTCTGAATACAACTTAAATCACAATGGCCCAATATTATACATAAAGCACCACCTTCAATCAAACAATTCACGACAAACCAAGCATCTGTAGAATTTTCTCAAAAGAAAACAAAGAATATAGGAGCATTACTCAATTAGTAAAATCATCGAACCTTGAGGATGTGGCTCTGAAATGAACATTGATAAGAAAGTCTGGTAATCTCAATAATGGCAGCGGTTTATATCAAGTTCCATTTTAGGAAGGCCCCTTGTTTTCCAGCTCCCTTAACACTTGATCCAGATCATCTCCCGGAAAAAGGATTCTTGAGACTGGTTGAACCTGAAGATTTGGGTAGGGACTCCATCGACTCGCTCTTCGCTGTTCAGCTTCCAATATCCTTTTCTCTCTGGCTTCCAATAAAGGAAGTAAATTCACGGCATTCTTATTTTTAGCCAAATCAAGGGGGGTCAAATTAAGATTATTGGCCACTCTAAAGATAACCTTTGGATTGGCGCCAGGTATTATACGGTCTCCTCCAGGTAATGCCGCGTGTCTGGAGCTAATAATGATCGACGCCAGATCTTCTCTGTTATTTTCAATAGCCCAATGCAGAAAGGTATTGCCTGATTTATCCTGCAGCTTCATCCCAGGGAAAAAACTGCTGTCTACAATTGTCTGAAAAAGGCTGATGCCATCTGCACTTCCTGCCAGATGCATAAGAAAATGGTTTTCTGCAGTTACCTCACTCCAATTCAGCCCCTTTAGATCCGTAAAGAAGACCTGACACATGGTGGTGAATATGCTTCGCACATCCCGATCGATGGGAACAAGAGAAAAGATTAATTCCAGCATTTGCAGCCCCACCGGATTGCGGGCTATTGTTTCAAAACGGCTTTTTGTACTGTCCGGTGCTATCTCAAACAATTTTTGCAAGGGAAACCATTGACTCAAACTGGACTCATGTTCTTCCAAATATCTTCGGAATGCCCTCCATTTGCTCTCATCTTTACTCATCATAATCAAAAAGCAATTCTCGTCCTTGCAGGAAAAATACCGATCAAGAGCGCTATTCCCAGACTTGCCAAATACACTGTCCAGAAATCCTTTCATCTTTTGATAAACCGGATCTGTCTCCGGAACTCTTGCTGGAACCGTGGACGGCGCAGCCTGTAATACCCCCCTCCCGTCCGTTATTCCCGTTATCCTTGAACTGGAAGACGGGTTAAAAAATGCAGGCGAACGAACCAGCGGCCCAAAAGGCAGGGTACTATTCGATTTTTTATCTGTATTTGCCAATGAAACAGGCTTACGCGACAAGCTGGCCGTGGTTTCTTTAGGCTTTGCTTTGGGGGCAGCGGCTTGTTTACCTTTATCTTCCTGCTTCGGTTGGCTACTAGCCGCCTGCTTTTTATTCGCTGCCCTGGGAACTGCTTTTTCTTTCTGCAAATCATCGCTTTTTTGAGAGCATCCTGCGGCTTTGGCCACAGCCGGCAAGATCTCAGGTCTTTTCTGGTCCTCAACCTCTTCCTGCTTTTCAACAGGCGGCTCTTCTTTTTTAATCAGGCCTTTAGTCAGCAGGAAATCATCATAATCCGCATAGGAGCGCTGGTTTTTAAGACTTCGATCAAAGGCATTTTTCGCCATGTCTTTTTTGCCATTCTGATACAGCCGGCAAATCTCTTCTTCCCATTGCGCCAGGCGCTCTGCTTCCGTTTGCTCTAAATTCGGATCGCTTAAAAAGGCGGTTTCGGGGGTCTTGATCCCTTTTTTAAAGGCGTTACACAGCGGGGCTAACGGATAATCATCACCCTGGTCGATAAACAGGCGTTTGGTGGCTCGCGTACTGCTGGTAAAAAATTTATTTAAGGGCGGACCAAAACGGCTGTCGCCGCAGCCGCGCTTGACACGATTGGTCGGTACTTTGCCATCCGTCCATTCACGGCTCGCTTCACGGCATAAGTCGTTATCCAGCATGCGGTACAGGATGACATTCTCATACTCCAGGCCCTTGATTTCCTCAGCCGTGAAGACCAGAACCGCCCCCGGGTATTTTTCCTGAGCCTCCTTTTTATATTCCGGCAGGGTAATGATGGCAAAATTACTTTGCTTTGCCATGTCCCTTAAGGTCTTTAATTCTTCCGGACTCTGCTTTAACCAGTGCACAATACCCGGTGTCTTCGCCTGCTCAGGCGACATCTTGATTTCGGACAGCTCATGTTTGTCAGCGCGGCCGCCCACCACCTGATTCTTTACCTTAATCACCTCATTGGCAAAATGCACCACATTCTCTGGACAGCGGTAAGAATGCGGCAGCTCAACCGACGAAAGCGGTAATCCATAGCGCTGCATCATGTTTTCAATAAGCGGCCCTTTCGACAGCTCGTCAAAAAGGCTTTGGTGGGTATCCATGCACAGGCATAACTGTCCATCTTTGGCTAACAGCAGCAGATTCTCCAGCTCAAGACCCGATAAATCCTGGGCTTCATCGCCCAATACCAAATCATACGGGTCCCGCGGCTTAAACTTTAAGAAATCGAGTGCGACCAGACGCTGGTCTTTAAGATAGTTCTGATAATTCTCATACGCGGCCAATATCCACTGCCGGTCGTCCTGATGCGCATATAAACTGTTCTGTGTTCCAAGACCAAGATAACCCTCAGGGAGAAAATAACCCGATAAAAGACGAAACTCCTGATACAGCTCATGCCCTTCTTTTAAAAATCGGTCCAGCTGCGCATTCGCATCATCTGGGACTTGGGCCTTCTTTTTCTTGCCTTTCCCCTTTTTCCCGGCGGCTGCTGCCGCAGGCTTTAATCTATCTCGGCATTTCCCAACATAATCTTTCAGCCACTGCTCAAAATCCTCCTTAACCGCAAGCCTTTTCCCTTCAAAATCAGCGGATTGCTGCTCTCGCGCTACCGTCTCATAGGCCTTAAATTCAACCCGGTTTTTAAGCGTTTCAGGCAGCGATAAGCTATCCCATATCGCCTGCATCGCCTTCACTAATTCCGGCGACTGTGTTACATACAGGATTTTTCCCGCCGAATCAGGAGGAAGACTCGCAATCAGCTCAAGAATGCGCGACACCGCCAGACAGGACTTCCCTGAGCCCGCAGCGCCTCGAATGACCACCGGCGGTCTTACTTTTAAAATCTCTTCCTGCTGACTGCTTAAGCGAATTACGCGCTGATTATAATAGTCCAGAGTCACCAGCGGCCGCGTTTTTTGCACAGGACCCGCCGCAGGGCGCGCCGCTTCCAGCGCTTCCTCTGCCATTAACTCCTCAATCTGCCTGATTATCGATGGACCATACTTCTGACGGTACTTTTCGACACCCGCCTTGTCCGAGAACAGCGGCGATTTCTTGTATTCATGATTTTCCGCGATATCCGCTATAACCAGGCTCTTTTCGCCATTCACCTCGAACTCAACCAACAAGGCGCGATCCGCTTCGTTTAAGCGTGCACTCGCCAGGCCGTCGCGATCTTTTAATTTCTCATAGTATGCCGATTGCGTTTGCTGCCCCTTTAAAGCCTTGGCTAGCTTCTTTACCGGCTTCGGACCCTTGGAATATCCGGCTAATACTGAACGTTGAATAATGACCCGTTTCCACGGCGCACTCGCCTCGGCTTTCTTCTTCGGCATGTAAACTCTGAATACAACTTAATTAGTAATGGTCCGATATTATACACGCAGACTTTTATCTTGTAATTAGTTTATTTTTAGGACAGTTACTATTTTTGAAACACATAGGTTCCAGGCGCATCGCAAAGAGGAGGATACCCTTTTTCTGCATTGCCCATTGGAGGAGGAGGAATCTGATTTCCGGATTGTTCAACCAGCCACTGTTGCCACACCGGCCACCAGGAGCCTTGATAGGAAGGAGCTTTTTCAAGCCAGCAATCGGAGGTGAGGTATTTGTCATGCGGTTTACGCGTACGAATTTGAAAACTGCGGCCTCGATGACCTGGCTCACTGACAATCCCGGCATTATGCCCGCCGCTGGTCAGCACAAAGGTAATTTCAGTGTCAGTGAACAAATGAAGCTTATAGACTGAACGCCAGGGAGCAATATGGTCGGTTTGCGTGCCGACAAGAAATATGGGCACGCGAATATCACTTAAAGCAATACGCCGATGGTTCACACGGAATCGTCCCTGAACCAGATCATTATTTAAAAACAAATTATGCAGGTATTCCGAGTGAAAACGATAGGGTAGCCGAGTGGTATCATGGTCCCAGGCCATTAAATCATTTAAGGGCCTGCGTGCGCCCAAAAAATAATCATGAATGATTCTTGACCAGACCAGATCATTGGAGCGGATCATACTAAATGCACCAGTCATTTGCTTGCCGTTTAAATACCCCTGCTCCCACATAATATCCTCGAGATAAGTCACCTGGCTGTGATCGATAAATAATTGCAACTCGCCAGGTTCTCTGAAATCAACCTGCGCGGCAAAAAGAGTCATGCTTTTAAAACGATCATCGGATCGGCCTGCCAGAGAAGCCGCGACCATGCTTAACAGGGTTCCGCCTAAGCAGTATCCTACAGCGTGCACTTGCTGGGCTGGAACAATATTTAAAATAGCTTGTAAACCTTCCAGAATCCCATGATTAACATAAGTATCAAAACCAAAGTCGCGATCGTCATGCCCAGGATTTGTCCAGGAAATCATAAAAACGGTATGGCCTTTGCTGACCAGATATCGAACCAGCGAATTATGCGCTGAAAGATCAAGAATGTAATATTTCATGATCCAGGCAGGAATAATAAATATGGGTTCCGGATACACTTTTGCGGTGGTCGGAGAGTACTGAATCAACTCCATCAGGCGATTTCTGAACACCACTTTTCCGGGAGTCACCGCAAGATTCACACCCACCTTAAATTTTTCCATTTCTTTTGAGGGCAGATGCAGCCACTCCCTGAACAGATCGTCCATCAGGTTGGCGGCACCATCAAGAAAATTCTGCCCTTTCGTCTCAAAGGTCTTTTCCAGTATTTCCGGATTTGTCCAGGGAAAATTGCTGGGCGAGAAGATATCGAGAAACTGACGCTGAACAAAATTAACCACCCGCAAATGGTGAGGTGTGGCGCCGCGAATATTCCAGGTCATTTCGTTAATCGCCTGTTCAATCATTAAAAATTGCTGAACATACAATGAGAAAGGGAAATTATGCCAGGACTTTTCTTTAAACCGCTTGTCCTCCAGTTTTAGCTGCATGCAATGTTCAGTCAGGCTAGTATTACTCTGTTGGCAATGGATAGCGAAAAATAATAATCTGATTAGATTTTGCCAATTCTTTCGAGCGATATGAATTTGCCTGGCGGGCGCCATATTGAAATGAGAAAGCCAGTCAAAAAAAGCAAGCGACACTGACGCAGGCGACAACCATCCGGTAAAGCGGCCTTGCCAGGAGTGTAACAGAATATCGAAAATTTGCCCTTCATAATGCCCATTGGCCGGCGGCTCGACCGGTTGCAATGACTTGTTATCTGGATGCGGCTTATTATTTTCTACCATTTACAATCCCTTTCAGTGGAAGAGATTTTTCAATTCATAGACCTAATCACATCAAACTCTTCGTCCTGCCCCAGTTCATCACAGAAATGCAGGCTTTCCTGTGCGTTATTTTCTGGCGCTAAAACAACAGTATCCTCATTATCCTGTTCATCAATGATTTCTTTAACATTTCTATTACGCATGACCTCTCCCGGATTTAAACTTATATTTTAACTTTAGCCCATAAAATAATTTTTGCTATCTGACAAGACTTGTTGCCAAAGCAATCACTTGTTGTATATAGTTTTTAATCCCCCCAAGAAAGGAAGGAAGTCATCTTGTTAAAGCGCGACATATCAAGAACCAATGTTTTAATCGCTGCGGCAGGAGGCATGATCGGTTCCGGCTGGCTCTTTAGCCCCTTTATCAGCGCGCAGATGGCGGGAAGCAACGCATTGATTAGCTGGGTGCTGGCTGCCTTGTTTATGCTGTTTATCGCACTTCCTCTTTGCGAACTCGGAGCCATGTTCCCCATTTCCGGCGGCATGACGAATTACCCCAGCTTTACTCACGGCAATGAGGTCGGGTTTTTATTCGCCTGGACTTCCTGGTTATCCTATGTGGTTATGACCCCAATTGAAATTCAGGCCATATTGCAATATTCAAGTCATTTTTTTCCCGCATTAATCGTTAAAAACGCCAGCAGCTTCACCCTCTCGGGGCTGGGGTATTTTATTGCGGTGGTTATTATGCTATTTGTGGTATTTCTTAATTCCTATGGGATAAAAATGCTGGCGGAATGCAACAAGTTCGCCAGTATCATTAAGTTTCTGGTTCCAAGTATCGCCATCGTCGCTCTGATCTCCAGTGCTCCCTCGATGGGAAATATCGATATTCATCTCAATGACAAAACGGCCTGGGTGCAAATATTCACTGCATTATCCGCCGGCGGTGTAGCCTTTGCCTTTACCGGCTTTCAAAATGGTCTGATGCTGGCAGGCGAGGTGCAGAATCCGCAACGCAATATCCCGATAGCGATTCTTGGCGCGGTTCTTATTGGGTTTGTATTGTATTTCATGCTGCAACTTAGCTTTCTGGTTGCTATACCTTCTTCCTATCTGGCCAATGGCTGGCATAACCTGAGCTTTCCGGGCGATAGCGGGCCCCTGGTAGGTTTAAGCTTATTATTAGGTCTTGGGCTTGTCGCCATGCTGCTGATGTTTGACGCCGCGTTTTCCCCTTTTGGTACCACCCTGGTGTATACCGCAGCTACTTCGCGAATCGTATACGGCATG
The DNA here is from genome assembly GCF_900461555.1 of Legionella quinlivanii. NCBI lineage: Bacteria > Pseudomonadati > Pseudomonadota > Gammaproteobacteria > Legionellales > Legionellaceae > Legionella > Legionella quinlivanii. The sequence continues at coordinate 3,378,640 of NZ_UGOX01000001.1, forward strand.
GCATTGAACAATCACCTGCCCAAATTTTTCACCCGCTTAAACCGCCACCGCATTCCTTATATTACCCTTTACGCTAATCTGCTGGTGGGATGTTTATCCTTCTTACCTTTTCCCGGATGGCAGAAGATGGTAGCCTTTTTATCTTCCTGCAGTATTTTATCTTACGGTATCGGCCCGGTCTGTTTATTGGCAATGCGTAAATTGCAACCGAACCGTGAAAGACCCTTTCGCCTGTCTGCCAGCCACTTCTTCAGTCATGCCGCTTTTTATGCCTGCAATCTGATGTTGTACTGGTGTGGATTTGATATTCTATGGAAGCTTGATTTAGCGCTCTTGATTGGCTTTATTATTAATCGAATCTGTCAAAGAAAAAAACTCGCCTTTACAGATAAAAGCCTTTACTGGTTTGCATTTTACATGGGCTCGATGCTGCTGGTTTCCTATCTGGGCACTTTTGGCGGCATAGGCAGGCTTAACTTCCCACAGGATATTCTCCTGATACTCCCCTTAAGCATGGTTATTCTCCATTTCTCGCAGAAAGTATTGGTGGATGATAAACAACATCAGGAAATCACAGCTAATTTATTGATGGCTGAGGCGATGGAGTCTTGAACCTGCTTTGACATTCCGCAAGCATTGTTGTGTGAATAGAACCAAGCAACAAATATGTCGTCTTTGCGAACAAAGTGAAGCAATCCAGATCTAAACCTGAACTAAGTCAGAATGTGGATTGCTTCGCTAATGCTCGCAAAGACGTTTTTTGTACACCTATCTTTATCCATGTAACAATGCCTTCGGGGGAGGACAATTTAATATAATGGCAGGGTTGATTTTAACCCCTCTCTCTAACTCCCTCCCCAGAGGGGAGAGAGGATTTTAAGAGAAATCATACTCAGGCCGGTGTGGGAACAGTCGACAAATCCTCTTCTACCTGTAAACTCTCCACATAGGCTTTGCCGTCAATGAAAGCCATATGGGTGCCGTTATTTTTTTGCATGGCATGATTAATCTTTTGGCAGAGCTCATCAAAAGACAAGTCAATGTACTCTCCCTCATTGGGATCAAAAAAGGAGTAACTCTCATTGGTTTTTTTGATGACCATTGAATGGCCTTCAAATTCAAACCGTTCTTTTCGGAAAACTGAGAATTTTACATAATGACCATCAGGGAGTGCGTCAAGCTTTTCTGCCAGACGTTCTTCGTGAACCATGCCATCCTTTTGATTCGATTCAAATGGTTTGAATAAGTCATGAGGATAAATATTAAAAAAGTAGGCAATCACCTTCTGAAACAAGCTGCTGACATGAAGAATGTGACTTTTTTTCACATTCGATTTATTAATATCTGAGATATTGAACCGATGCCTGGACGCCATCGGCTGTTTTTCTATCAAACGTAACTGGCCATCATCCTCTCTTAGCTCAAAGGAAGTTTTTGCAAAAACAGCGCTGAAGCGATTAGTTGATGAATACGCTTTTCCCAGCTTGTCCTCCATAATTACAAAATTACAAATTAACTCACAAAGACCATTAAACTTCAGATTGATTTTATGCAGATCGGCATAATGATCTTTTTTTTCCTTCACTTCAGCACAGAGAGGAGCCTGATCAAATTTAATCAGTTTTTTTTGCGCTTTATTGCGCTTGACCCCACATTTCTGAAAATTGCCGGGACCGGCCAAAGCCGGGTTTTTCTTAAATAGCTCAGTGAGCTGATGTTCGGCATGGAATGGTCTGTTTGCCAGCGGAATAGTGGAGAGGTCGTCAATCTCCTGGAAATTAATTGTATCGTTTTCAAGGAGTGCGTAAACTGATAACTGTTTTTCTTTCATAACAACAAAATCGAATACCATAACCAGTTTATTTTAGCACAGAAAGACAAATTAAGGAACAAAAAGAGCCCTCAAAATCCATTCTGCCCGAGCTAATTATGATACAATGGCTGAATTTAAGTCACTATCTACACCATGTCCAAACAACTCCTATCTCTTACCGGGCTACATATCTTCTTACTCTGTCTAAGCAATGTGCTTGTGCAGCATCCAATAATAGTTCTCGGTTTTCATACTACCTGGGGAGCGTTCTCCTATCCGGTCATCTTTATTCTAACAGATTTAACAACTCGACTGACCAACGCCGCCACTTCCCGGCGGATTATTTTTATGGCGATGTTGCCCGGTTTGTGCAGCTCTTATTTAATCAGCAACTGGTTTAGCTTCGGCAGTTTCTGGGCCAATAATCCCTTTGCCCTGCGAATTGCACTGGCCAGCTTCAGCGCCTATGTATTGGGCCAATTAGCCGATATCAGTTTTTTTCAGCGCTTAAAACAAGGCCCTTCCTGGTGGGTAGCTCCGGCTGTTGCAGGCATTTTTGGTAATATTCTCGATACCTATGCGTTTTTCTTTATTGCTTTCTACCAGTCAAGCGACCCTTTTCTTCAAGCCCACTGGCTAGAGATAGCCAGTGTTGATCTGGTATTTAAGCTGGTCATTAGCATTGGGTCCTTTGTTCCTCTTTATGGACTCCTGCTCTCACTGATTTTGTCCAGCAAGCAAGAGCGCCTAATGAAACATCGCTCCCAAAGCGATACAACCTTGCCCGGCATGTAAACCGATGGCCGTTGAAACCGGCTCAACGAAAACGGGTTCCTGGCCAAAAGCCTCATAGGTCATCGCCGCAAACTCAGCGGCTTTTTCCGGCACGCCAGCATGCACGATACAGTAATTATCCAGTGCACTGGTTTTAGCGAGCTCAGTGACGATATTAACCAGTTTTATTAAAGCCTTGGTCTCACCAAACGCCTTGTCCTTAATCACCGCTCTGCCTTCCGGATCAAAGGAAATAATGGGTTTAACACCTGAATAACGTGCAAACATTCCCTTTAGTCTGCTGACTCGTCCTGAACGGATTAGCGCATCGAATTGATCGACCATGACAAATAAATGCGTCCTGCCAGCCCGCTCAGCCAAAGCAGCCTTGATCGCCTCAATGTCCATACCTTCCGCAATCAACTCGGCCGCATAATACAATAACAGCCCCTGCGAGCCGGAAACGAGACGCGAATCCATTACATGCACATTGCTAAAATTGTCAGCTACTTTGCAAAGCGCATCGTGCATACCGCTTAGCACTTTGGCGACACTCAAAACCAGTACCTGATCGTAATGCACAGACAAATATTCAATGCGCTCCCTGATTAGGGCTGGAGCAGGAAACGACGTTGTGGGATAAGAGGGCAGCGACGATAAACTGCTATAAAAATCCTTGCTTTCGATACAATATCGATCCAATAAATCGTGGCCATCGTAATGTACATTCAGATTAATTAAATGAATCTGAAAATCATCAAGAATGGCCTGCGGAATGTTAACGCTGGAGTCCGTGACCAGCGCAATGCGATAGCGGCTCTCATGCATCACCTGATATTGTCTCAGCATATCCTCCACCTTCGGAGATTGTATGCTGCCGTGCTGCCTTAAAATTTTGAATACCGCAGGCGGCTGGTTGCAGTGGAGATGTAAACGGCATAGCTGTTGATTAGCGGTGAGAACAATGCTGTCGCCATGTTCCTGCAGAGAACTGACAATCTCGCTTTTATTAAGCTGCCTGCCGGCGATGATGGCTTCAGTGCAATAACGATTCTGAGGCGGATTGCCAAGGACAGGTTGTTCATGCTGATGATTTTCACTAACCGGCACCTCCTCAATCTCGTCATCAAGAGGCAGGGGATCCGCCAGATAGCTGGCAAAGCCCTCGACAAAAAATCCAAAGCCTAAAGCACCCGCATCTTCCACCTGCGCTTCTCTGAGGATTGCAAGCGTGTTTCTCGTAGATTCAACTGCCGCATGCACCTCGGGCAATGTCTGGTTTACCAATTCGACCACGCAGTCAGTATGAGCCGCGTTCCGTTCAAGACAAGCCGCCCATACTTCCATGACGGTTAGTATGGTTCCATCGACTGGTTTTAGAATTGCAGCACGAACACTTTGTACCGCCGTGTTTACCAGCCGCGCAAACGAGCGGGTATCGAGGAGCTCAGGCAAAGGGAATGCATCCATAAAGCCATTAAAAAACTGCGAGAAAATCATTCCGGAATTACCGCGGGCCCCCATAATACCGGCATCCGCCAATGCCTTGCAGGTTAGTTCCAGCCCGGGCTGCTGCTTGGCGTAAGTCACAATTGAGCGTGCGGTAGCCGCCATATTATCGCCGGTATCACCGTCAGCAACCGGGAACAAATTAATCGCATTTAAATTTTGCCGTTGTGCTATTAGCGTTTTGCAGGCACTCATTACGGCTGAGTGAAGCAATGCCGCGTCTAGTTGCAGTATCGCCATGATTAATAATAAATAAAATGGAACCTTAGATTAAGCATACTCCCGCCTCTTTTTTAAAGCAACGGATGATATTAATCTCTCAGCGATTGTTTTTTTAATGCAAAAAACTGATTTACCAGTATTTATCCTGTAACTACTAGCAGGCTTATGCCATAATTTCCGCAATAATCGGCTAAAAGCCAATACAAACAAGACAAATACAAATGATTTATTCCGATTTACGTGATTTTATTGAACAATTGGAAAGGCGGGAATTATTAAAGCGAATAGATTATCCGGTTTCACCCTGCCTCGAGATGACGGTGGTAAGCGATCGGGTATTACGCTCTGGAGGTCCAGCCCTACTGTTTACCCGATCTCATGACCGTATTCCTGTTCTTACCAATTTATTTGGTACTGTGGAACGCGTTGCCCTGGGTATGGGAACAGAGCATATCAGTGCGTTGCGGCAAATTGGTGAACTACTTACCAGTTTAAAAGAACCGGAACCCCCCAAGGGTTTTAAAGATGCGTTTGGCAAGCTTCCTTTACTGAAGCAGGCTTTAACGATGGCCCCCAAACTGATAAAAAATGCCCCTTGCCAGGAAATCATTATCGAAAAAGAGCAAGTGGACTTGCATTCCCTTCCAATACAAACCTGCTGGCCCGAAGATGCGGCACCACTAATAACCTGGGGGCTTGTGACCACCAGGGGCCCGAATAAGCCTCGGGAAAATATGGGCATTTACCGCCAGCAGGTGATTGGCAGAAACAAACTGATTATGCGCTGGCTTTCTCATCGGGGAGGAGCACTGGATTATCAGGACTGGCAAAAAGCCCGACCGGGTGAGCCATTTCCAGTTGCAGTGACTCTCGGGGCCGATCCCGCTACCATTCTCGCTGCAGTAACCCCAATTCCGGACACGCTTTCCGAGTATTCCTTTGCAGGGCTTTTACGCGGTCAACGCACTCAGCTGACCCAATGCATCGGCAATGATTTGCACGTTCCAGCCAGCGCTGAAATCATTCTGGAAGGTTATATTGAACCAGGCTCTCTGGCGCCGGAAGGTCCGTTTGGCGATCATACTGGCTATTATAATGAGGTCCAGTCGTTTCCTGTTTTCACCGTGGAACGCATCACTCACCGGAAAAATCCCATCTATCACAGCACGTATACGGGACGTCCGCCAGATGAACCTGCCATTCTTGGAGTTGCCTTAAATGAAGTATTTATTCCCTTGCTGCAAAAACAATTCCCGGAAATTGTCGATTTTTATCTTCCACCGGAAGGTTGTTCCTACCGTCTGGCGGTAGTTACAATTAAAAAACAATATCCAGGCCACGCCAAGCGGGTAATGATGGCGGTGTGGACTTTCTTAAGACAATTTATGTATACTAAATTTGTAATCGTATGCGATGACGATGTGGATGCACGCAATTGGCAGGATGTTATTTGGGCGATGACAACACGAATGGATCCTGCACGCGATACGGTGATGATTGAGAATACACCCATTGATTATCTTGATTTCGCCTCGCCCGTTTCGGGCTTAGGCTCCAAGGTTGGATTTGACGCAACCAGTAAATGGCAGGGAGAAACGCAACGTGAATGGGGAAAACCGATCTCCATGGATGCGGAAATTTTGGACAAGGTAAACAATTACTGGGAAAAGCTAGGACTAAAATAATGGACAATACCGAAGTTACTGCTCAAGTTGAGCACATAAATCCTTTATCGGACAGTATTATCGAGTTAATACTATCTCCTTCTCATTATGTGGATTATGAAGCGGGCCAGTATTTGCAGATCAAAACCAATAACTATAATAGCTATTCTATTGCCAATGCGCCCCTAGGCTCACACAAATACGAATTACACATTCGCCATACAGGCAGCCCCTATAATCAACCGCTTTTCACACAAATTAAAAATGAAGGACAAGTAACCCTCCGCCTGCCCTTCGGAAACTGCACCCTCTCCAGACTTCAACCGGGAAAACCCATTCTGTTTATTGCCGGAGGCACTGGATTTGCACCGGTAAAGGCAATGATTGAGCAGTTATTGGCAACCGGGGATCAACGGCCTTTTGAACTTTACTGGGGGGCTCGCTCACACAGCGATCTGTACATGGATGATAAAGTAAAGCAATGGCAAGCACACACCAGCCATTTTAAATATTTTACTTTATTACCTCCCGAATCGGATTTTCTGGCTCCGCTGGCAATAAAAAAGCATCCTGAGGATCTTAAACAATTTGAAATAATTGTCGCCGGTCCTTTCGATATGGCTTATATTGTTCGTGACCAATTATTGGCTCAGGGCCTCGATGAATCCCAGTTGTATTCAGACGCGTTCAGCTTCAAGGAAGGAAACAAGAAATAATGGAAACCTTTTATCAAATCCTTGGGATTGCCGCCGCAGGCCTGATTGTCTGGTATCTCTATCGAACAGTAAAAAACCGGCCCGAGCTTTTCAGCCGTGAAAATATGAGCAAAAGTTTTGGAACCATGGGGGTTTTGGCGATCATTCTAATCGCTTTTGTTGGTTTTTTGATTTTAATGTTGAAGAATTCCTGAGGATAAAACCTTAAGGAATTGCTTCGCTTTCACTCTCAAATCGTTCTATTGCAAATGCCCATCCACCAACACCACCTGCCGATCAGTAGTTGCGGCAAAATTCGTATCATGGGTGACAACAATAACCGTTCGCTGATAATGGTGGGCTATTTCTTTCAGCAGGCTCTGTACATTCTGGCTTGCAGCACTGTCTAGATTCCCTGTAGGTTCATCAGCCAGAATAACCACCGGCTCATTGGCCAGGGCCCGGGCAATAGCCACTCGCTGGCTTTGACCACCGGAAAGCTGTTTAGGCAGCTTATTCATTTGTGAACCCAACCCAAGCTCCTCCAGCAAGCCGCTGGCTCGCCTGAAAATTTCCTCTGCTGTTAAATGCCCTAATCGCTGCATGGGCAACATCACATTTTCAAGGGCGGTAAATTCGGGTAATAAGAAATGAAACTGAAAAATGAATCCTAATTTGCGTAAACGAATACTTGCCAGCTGCTCCTCGGTGTAATGACTGATGTCCTCATTCTCAATCCAGATGCTGCCCATGGTGGGAGTATCCAGTAAACCCAGCAGGTAGAGCAGGGATGACTTACCCGAGCCGGAGGGGCCGGTAATCGCCAGAAACTCTCCGGTATCAACCTGCAAGCTGACATCGTTTACCAGAGTAATGGGTACTTCTCCTGCCAGTTTCCTTGTTAAATGTTCCACTTTAATAACTGAAGCACTCATATTTCACCTCGCAGAATTTCTATGGGTCTAACCAACGCGGCTTTTCTAGCCGGCAATAAACTGGCAAACAAAGCAGCAATTAAGGCGAAGCCACCGGCAATAGCAAACTGCTGCCAGCCCCAATCCATCGGCATATGAATTATTTCGGTGCTTCCCGGCGTTTTAAATTCAATTTGCATCATTCCATACATGAGAACACTGCCCAAAGGCAAACCCATCAGGCAACCTAAGACTGCGAGAATAATTCCCTGTGCCAGAAAAATGCGCTGGATGTCTTTCGCATGAAAGCCCATAGATTTTAAGATAGCAATATCTCGATGTTTTTCCATAACCACTGTTGAAATCACATTGTAAATCCCAAAAGCCGCCACAATCAGAACCGCGGAAACTACGGTATACATAATGATATTTCTAATCATCAGGGTATTGAGTAAGTCTTCTGAGGCCTCTTGCCAGGAAACCGATTTATAACCAATATGATGTTCGACCTCGGAGGCGAGCTTAAACGCCTGATAAGGGTCTTTCAGTTTGATGGTGATGGCATTGGCCCGGTTTGGTCTGTTCAGCAAAGCCTGCACTCTTTTGAGTCCGGCATAAACCTGAGTATTGTCGAAATCGGCACGCCCAGTGCGGAATATGCCCACGATTTTAAATACTCTCACCTGATTGGTACTGGCGATAATGGTTAGATTATCACCCAGACGGCGTGATAACTTTCTGGCCAGTTCACTGCCGATAATAATGCCGTCCTGATTGGCTATCAGATTATCGAGAGAACCTTGCTTCATATAGGAAGCCAGTGTAGTCACCTGTCCAATCTCCTCCGGCAGCATGCCGTTTAGATTGACTCCGTAATCCTTGCCGGCAAAATTAATAAGTACCTGGCCTTTCAAGGAGGCGGCCGCCAATATGTTCGGATCACGGCGAAGATAAGAAATAACTCCCTTATACCCCCTGATTCCGCGAATTTCGGTAAGCGGACGCAAATTGCTAATTTCAACAGCCCCTTTAAAATAGCTCTGTGCCGGCTGAATACGCGGATTGCGAAATTCATCAGTAATTGCGATGTGAGCGGTATTATTAATCAGCCGGTTAATAAAGTCTCGTTCTGAACCCTGCATAGTCGCTGAAATAGTCAGAAAAAAAGAGACGCCCAGAACAATACCCGATAAAGAGACCAAACTCTGTCTTTTTCTGGCCAGTAAATATTTGATGGCAATCTTTACCGGCAGGCTCATGATTTTTCCTGCCTCAATTGAATGCGAACCGAGAGATTTTCCCTAAAATGGCTATCTGGAGAAACCGCAATTAAATCATCCGCGGAAAGGCCGCTTAAAATTTCCACTTCATGTTCGCCCTTGGCTCCTGTTTTAACGGGCAGCATCTTAAGGCGGCCATTTTTAACCAGCCATACTTTATCGTCGATTACAGCGGTTGCCGGAACAAGAAGGGCATGCTTGTTTTCATAATAAATAATATTGGTTTCAGCGGTCATACCGATTTTAAGTGGATTTTTTTTAGTAAAGCTGACGCGAACACGATAGCTGCGCGCGATGGGATCGCCTTTCGGCGTGATTTGCTGCACGATGCCATGAAACACTTCACCGGGAAACGCATCCGCGCGGATGAGCACCGCCTGACCAGGCTGTACTGCGGCGATGTCTTCTTCATCAATTTCAGTTGAAACCCTGAGCGGGGCGCAACACATCAGCCAGAAGATGGTTTGATTGGCGGGTATCAGTTCGCCAATTTCACCATCGCGGCGAATGATGGTGCCATCGGCCGGAGAAATCAGCTGCAGATAAGCAAGCTTTGCCTCAGCCGCATCAACAGCAGCCTGAGCAGCAAGCCAGCTTGTGCGATCGCTTTCATACTCATTCAGGGATACATTACCTTTCTTTATCAAAGAGGCGCTGCGTTCGAATTTTTTGCGTGCAAACTCTTCGCGTGATTTTAGCTCATCAAGATTATGTTCAAGTTCTTCATTATCAAGCTGCGCTAACACCTGCCCTTTCTTAACCACACTGCCCTCATCGACATTCAACTCGATAAGACGCGCGGTTATTCTCGAGGCGATGGGCATCATCACTGATGCTTCTACCGTGCCAGTTCCATAAGCGGCCTTGACTGCAGTACCATAATAGGGATGTGTGACCGTAATACGCCGGGCCGGCAAAAGAAAATAACTGGCAGCAATACCCATTGCGATAATCAATAATACAGCCCAGCGTTTTTTCATATCTGCCTAGACAAAGAGCAATTGTTGGTTCTGTATTAAAGATCTTAGACAACAGAGTCTGAAAAGGAAAATGAGGATGCGAGGAGGGCGGATAAAGTTAATTACACATATATGCTTTATTCAGCTACCATTGCCGGGAGTCCAAGCAGCTCGGCAATTTTATCCAGTAATTCGTTAATGTTAAACGGTTTAGTGAGATAATGAGTTGCCCCGTTTTCAAGAGCCTGCTTTCGTGCGAGTTGATCGCCATGCCCGCTGATGACAATTGAAGACATTCGGTTATTACGCTTTTTCAACTCCTGCAATAATTCATTACCATCCATATAAGGTAAAAATAAATCAATAATCAGACATCCCTGCCAGGTTAAAGAAAATTTATCCAGAAAATCCAGTGGACTTCTGTATATCTCCACCGGAACATTAAAAAAAGAGTCCAATAGAAAATGCAAGGCAGAGCACACCGCCTCATTGTCATCAATAATATAAATTGTTTTGGTAGCGGTCATTATCTTGCTTCCTTGATTGGGAGGATAACGGTAAGCCAGGCACCCTGTTTAGTATCATTAATCAGCAGGGATCCGCCATGCGCTTTGATCAGACTTCGGCATATTGATAAGCCAAGTCCAGTTCCCTGGGCTTTGGTAGTGAAATAGGAAGAAAGGATTTTATTGCGTACATTCTCAGGAATACCAGGGCCATTATCACGAAAATGAATATGAAGCTGCCCGTCTGCCTTTGCAGTAGAGATGGTGATCAGCAACTTACTGTTAGCGCTTTGCTCAAATGCCTCAATACTGTTGCGCCCCAGATTAAGAATAACCTGCATTACTTTAATCCGATCAAGTGCCAGTAAAGGCAAACTTTCTGCTAATTGCAGCTCCACACGTAATTTGTTCGCCCTTTCGTAGTAAAGAAATGGGATTGTTTGCCTGATTAGCTCATTAATATCCGTCAGCTCTAAATACATTGTGCCATCGCGCATGAAATCTTTCATACGATGTAGTATCGTGCCCGCGTGCTCCGATTGATTGGCTATTTGAGTCAGGGGAAATTTCAGGCTACTAAATGCCTGATCCTGTTTTATCTTGAGCAAACAGCTTCGACTATAGGCCTTGATAGCGGTAAGCGGCTGATTAATTTCATGCGCCAATGCGGATATGAGTTCACCCATGATATTACTGCGCGCCACTCGCTCTAACTCAGTTTGCCGTTTGTGTACCTCTCTTTCCTGCAATTTGAAGGAAGTCAGATTTTTAATATGCAGATAGAGTTTTTTTCTTTGTGAGTAGACAGGTTCAATCAAGGCGATATAAAGCTCATAGTGAAACACTGCTTCATCGAGATTGGAGTTCTCGATAACTATAACGCTGGGATTTCCGGAGATAGCCTTGCTGCAAGCGCTCATAATTCTGCTTTTTAAGGACGAGCGACGCCCCAGGAGATGAGGCAGACTCATTCCAATAGCAATTTTGGCCGCAAAAACCTGAGAAAAGGTGTTTATAAATGACTTATTAATGGCGATAAAGTTGAAATCACAATCCACTGCGGCTATTGCCTCATTGGCCGTTTGAAACAGGCTATTGATCAGGTTATACGAGCGATTGAGCTCATAGAACTCGGTTTCCAGTCCCCGTAAACGGGTCACATCAATCAGTGTAATATTGATTAAATTATCTTTTGCGAGAGTAAGCTCTACCTGCACATATTTACGATCAGCATTCGCGTTTAACAGCACTATTTCACAGCTTTGTTTTGTTTTCATGATATCCAATTGTTCAACACTTCTTTGTAAATAACACTTGGTATCTTCACTGACAAAACTAAGAAATGAGCGGTTTTGCAAGATCAGCGGATCACAATTAAGAAGGTGTGATGCTTTAAAATTGAATTTTTTAATTGAAAAATTGTTATCGACCAATAGATTGATCGATGTATTAAAATTATACAACTCCTTATAGTCGTTTTGCACCGAGCTTAGCAGTAAATGAAGTTCGGCAATATGTTCCGCCTGCTCTATGATTCTTTTTTCTTTAAATTGCAACTCACGCTCCAATTCTTTCAGGCGGCTGTCAAGATCTCTAACTGGAGAAACATCCAGCATATGCGCTCCCTGTTAAACTTCTAATGTTATTCCACGGCACAAATGAATACATTCAACAGGCAGATTTGCTGTGAATGTTTATTAGCAATAAAACCTCATTATCTCTATAAATAAAAGCCGATAGCGTTCCCGTTTGATTACAGAAGTTCTCGAGAGGCAGCTCAAGCTGAGATGTGTATTCGGCTCTGATTTTTTCACAAAGACCGCTAAGTTTTTGCAGATCCCATAATCCCTTTAAATTTTGCAGAGTATTACCTGTCAGCTCATCCGAGCTTAACTGGAACACCTGCTCAAATGCTGTATTAATAAATTCAAACTTGTCCATTTGATTTATTATCATGACCGGTTTATTCAGGGACTGCAATAACACTCGATTCACCTGGGAAAGATTGTTAAATTCTTCCTTAAGCTCATTTAGCTTATCCTCAGCCTGTTTTTGGGCATGAATATTCAGAAACGTTATTACTACTCCATCAACAATGTTATTAACGGTTCGATAAGGTATAATTCTGACCACATACCAATTATCATTTTTATCAACTACTTCTATTATTTTGGACTCCAGAGTTCTCAATACCAGCCATGAGTCATCGATTAAATTCTCATAATTCAAATTGGAAACAATATGACTTAATGGTCTTCCTACATCAGAAGTAATTAAATTAATTATTTCTGTTGCTTTGGGTGTGAAACGTTTAATACACAAATCCTTATCCAGAAATACTGTGGCAATTTCAGTATTATCAAGCAAATTGCGAATATCATCATTTGCACTGGATAACTGCTCAATGCGGCTTTCCAGTTCAGCATTGACTGTAGTTAATTCCTCATTTAGCGACTGTAGCTCTTCCTTGGAAGTTTCGATTTCTTCGTTGGTGCTTTGAAGTTCTTCATTGGTAGACTGCAGTTCCTCATTACTTGATTTAAGCTCCTCGTTGGAGGTTTCAAGCTCCTCTATCGTTGTTTGCAAACTTTCCTTGGTGTACTTGAGCTCCTCTTCCAGCTGAGTAATCTTTTTATCCACCTCAGCTTTCTTGAGTGCTTTACCATTCAATTCCGTATCAGCAAATACTTCTATTTCGTCAAAAATAATTAAGAACAGGCTTCGCTTGAATACTTCCGCTTCAACCAGGGGACGTACCTTTAGATTAATATATTTAAAACCGTCACCGTCTTTATACTGCAATCCATTGAAAACAACTTCCTTGTGATGGGTGCTTGACTTGCGAATTGCCAGGGAAACCTTTTGCCTCAACTCAGGGCGTACCATCTCTAAAACCTGCAACCGAGCCTCTCCTGATGCAAACTCCAGGAATTTGCTGGCACGCCCATAGGTGTACACAATGTTCCCTCTGTCATCGATAATAACACAAGCTGGTGTACAATTTTTTAATAATGTTTGTTGCACCAAGCTGGATAAATTTAGCTCAATCTCTTGCATAGTTTTTTCCGTTGTCTTTGTATCATGGATTTCAGGATCGGATGCACCTGAGGGTAAATTTAACATCGAGTAAAAAGAGGAAGTACCTCCTTTTCGTGCAAAAATTTTCCATCGCCGGTCCACAATGGTAAATAAATCAGCTGAACTGCCTATCGTTTCAGAAGTACCTAGAAATAATAAGCCTTGAGGCTTTAAACTGTAATGGAACAAGGGCAGAATTTTTTTCTGCAGTTGAGCACTCAGATAGATCAGCAAATTTCTGCAACTAAGCAAATCCAGCTTGGTAAATGGTGGATCCTTCACCAGATTTTGGGTGGCAAAAATGATCATTTTGCGAATGTCGATACTAATTTTATATTGATTGCCTTCTCTCACAAAGAAACGATCTTTTTGCTCCTCACTTAATCCGGCCATCAAGTGTTCTGAAAAGATACCGGCTCTGGCGATTTCAATTGCATCCTCATCAATATCAGTACCAAAAATCTGAACATTAAAATGTTTTTTTAAATGCCCCATGCATTCCTGGAGAAGAATAGCAATGGAGTATACCTCTTCACCGGTTGAACAGCCCGGCACCCACACCCGAATCCAGTAATCAGCCGACTTTTCTGTTAGCAACTGTATGATTTCCTTGCGCAGGGCTTCAAAGGCTTCCGGATCACGAAAAAAATGGGTTACATTGATTAGCAATTCTTTTAAGAGAATTTCCAGCTCGCCGGGATGCTGCTGAAGATAATGAATATAAAAACACAAATTATCAATTTGTAATAAAGTGAGGCGCTTTTGTATTCGTCTGAAAATGGTATTAGGCTTGTAAAGCGAAAAATCATGCCCTGTATGCGTATTTAATAACACCAGAATTTGTCTGAGCTCATCTGATACGCTATCCGCCAAAGGCAAGGCATTATCATGAAAATGAGCTATATATTGGGCAATAGAAGAAAACATAAGCTCTGGGCTAAGAACATAATTTACCAGACCGGTATTTATTGCACTTTTAGGCATTCCGTCATAAAGAGCAGATTTGATTGTCTGTACTATAACCAATCCCTCACGCTCTTTTAACGCTCGAATTCCTATAGTACCATCCGTTCCGGTACCCGATAAAATCAAGCAAATAGCATATCTACCCTGATCGTTCGCCAAAGCCCGAAGGAAAAAATCGATGGGTAGTCTGATTTCATGATCCTTTACTTCAATCAGATCCAGAGTTTTATCTTTGATAGTTGCATAATATCCAGGCGGGAGTACATAAACATGATTTGCTTTAACTGGCTCAGACTTTTTAATATTCTTCACTTTGAGTATAGTGCTGACCTGTAGCAGCTCGGGAAGAATGCTTAAACTATCAGGGCTAAGATGCGTGATTAAAACATAGGCCACATCATTGCGAGGCAGAACTGTCGAAAAAAAGCATTTTAATGCCTCCAGACCACCAGCCGATGCACCAATCGCAACGATAAAAAGGGGTGATTCTATTGAAATACTTTGATTTTCTGCAGCGGGCACTAAACCATTGCTCTCCTGAATATCATTTTTGTTATTATGCTGGCTCATATTTTACTTCTTGATAAATACCATAATCACTAATTAGTTAATTTTTTCATTCAGAATTGTTTTTATGACTTTTACATGCCGTTGTACTTGCTCAGCTTTATTTTTAAAATAGCTGGTGTTCCCTGAATTCTCGCGTGCAGCCTTATCAGCAATATTCATCGCTAGCTGCTCCTTTTCCTCAAGGGCGCAAAGAGCCGCCCACAAGGCCTCCTCAATGCTTTCCTCCATTCCATTTAATAGGCTATCAATTCCATAGGCATGGCCAACCCGGCAACGGTATCGCTCAGGCGAATCATCAATTTTCCACAATACGCCTCCGCAATCAGGACAGCCGTAAGGAGATGGTTGTGCTATTTTTCTCAAATCCGCGGCCTTATCACGGCGATTAACCTTGTTTAATCTGCACTCTTTCGTAATCAGGATGTCGTTTGTATTATTAGGTAACTTTTCCAAGGGCTTTTGTACCAGTTTTTCCAAAACCAGGGCTATTTCATTCACTGGCAAACAATAATCCATAGCGACATTTTGTATTGCATTCTTAGGCATGTCAGGGTACTCCGCCTCCGAAAGATCCTGAGCAATGGCAATGCCATTCTTTTCCTTAATAACTGCAAGCCCAGTACTTCCGTCATCGAGCATCCCACTCAGCACCACTCCAATCGTGGCGGGCCCGTTATATAAAGCGGCTGAGCAAAATAAAGGGTCAATCGCAGGACGGGCGTGGTTAATTTTGGGACCTGAGTCCAGATGAATTTTGCCGTCAACAATCGTTATATGGCAATCGGAAGGCGCAACGAAAATATGACCCGATTCAAGTGTCTGGTTCGGACGAGGGGTAATCACTGGCAGCTTGCTGAAACGGGAGATTAATCCAGGTAACATATTACTGCCAGGCTGAATATGTTTTACAACAATAACGGCTGCAGGAAAATCTGCCGGCAGGCGGGAAATAACACCTTTTAACGCAGTCAAGCCGCCCGCTGAGCAGCCAATAACTACCATGTAATCCTTAAACACATTTTCTCCTTACCATTTACACAACAGAGGAACACAGATTGCTACGGGAATGATTGTTAATCACTGAGAGAACACCGGAACAGTCTATACTAAACAAGTGATCCCGAAAACAAGGAGGAGAAATTATGTGGCGGATACTCATCCCTCTTGTTTTTGCTATGTCCTTGGGACCCGCTAACGCGAACACCCCTTCAAACCCTTTCGGACCCAATGTCTATATATTTGATACATCCATGAAGTCCAGTGAGATTAATAGCCTGATTCAATTAATTTATGAGGAACAACGCTTTAATGAGTTTGGCATTGAGCGCTATGCTTTCTTGTTTATGCCCGGGATTTATGGGGGCGATGAACATATTGATGTGCGCGTGGGCTATTATACTCATGTACTGGGGCTCGGCAAATCACCAGATCAAGTGCTTCTCATCGGCGCAGTGCGCAGTCAGGATAAATCCCCAGTAGATGAGAACCATCCAGAGCAAGGCCCTGGCGCCTTGACTAATTTCTGGCGCGGTGCTGAAAATATGGCAATCCTGCCTACCTTAGGCTCCTTAAGTTATCCTGAAACCGTTCCCCGTGACCAAAATGTCTGGGCAGCAGCACAAGCGACTTTTCTACGGCGAATTCATATAGTCCAGGGCTCGCTGCGCCTTTTTGATTTGGGTTACTCCAGTGGGGGATTTATCGCTGACTCCCTGATTGACAAGACCGTCTATGCCGGAACTCAGAAACAATGGCTGACGCGAAACTCCAGTTTTAGCAACTGGGAGGGCGGCCTTTTGAATATGGTTTTTTCAGGCGTCACGGGGCTGATTCCCGGCGGGGAATGGCCTGATCCAGCATATGTGGTTGTTGAAAAATCACCGGTGATTAAAGAAAAACCGTATTTGTTTTACAAGACCGACAGCAATGAATTTGCAATTAATTTACGAAGTCTGCAAAAAAATTCATCTGGAACCGATTGGGAATCGGAGGGGAAAATAATTCCCGTGCGTCAATGCTTCATTGCATTTCCAGGCGCCACCGCGGTGCAATTAAATGCGGCATTACTTAGTCATGAATGTCTTATACTCACACCAGGTATTTATCATCTGGAAGATACGGTACACGTTACTCAGGCTAATACGATTATTTTTGGTCTGGGATTTCCCTCTCTGGTTAATGATACCGGTAAACCTATCCTCGCGGTCGCGGATGTCGACGGTGTGCAACTGGCTGGAATCTTACTGGAGGCAGGACCATTATTCTCGACCACTTTATTACAGATAGGCGCAGAAACAAGCGGTTTGTCGCATGCTGACAACCCGATCTTTCTTTATGACATCTTTTGCCGCATCGGCGGTATTGCAACGCCCGGTCAGAGCGAAACCTGTATTGAGGTCAATAGCGATGATGTGATAGCCGACAATCTCTGGCTTTGGCGTGCCGATCACGGCCCCAATGCCGGCTGGTTTGTTAATAAGGCCGATACTGGCATTATTGTCGATGGCAATAATGTGACCATGTATAATTTACAGGTCGAACATTTTCAGAAATACCAAACTATCTGGAAAGGTGATAACGGTAAGGTCATTCATTATCAATCCGAACTTCCCAATGATCCCCCCAATCAGGAAGAATGGCGCAATGGATTAAGCGATGGTTTTGCATCCTACAAGATTGATAACTTGGTTTTATCGCATCAGGCCTTTGGTATTGGAATTTACAGTCATTTTACCGAGTCTGACAATATTTATCTCGAGAATGCCATTGAAGCACCGCCTACTCGGCCGCTCGACCTGCAATATATGCTCACTTTTTGGCTTGGGGGTCATGAGAATACTGGTATCCGCCATATTGTGAATAATCAGGGCAGCGAGGTCAATTCAGTCCACCAAAAATCAACCCTCCCGCACTATCCAGGTCCACTTGAGCACAATTTAAACATTCCGTAGCGAAAGCAAACCTCTCGCTCATATTTGCACTACAATAAAAATTATCCATTAATCATTTAAAACAACCTATGCCAACCCGACAGCCACAAAAATTTATGCCTAATAACGGGCGGCAACGCTATTTGATTAGCAAAAAATCATTCGATGCCATCCAGGAATATCAACAGCAATTAGCCCAGGGCAAAGCAGAGCCTGGTATTCATATGAGAGCGGCTATTAACTATTTTTTAGCTGAAGGCCAAGAGGAGTACAATCCTGGCAAGGCGTTTTCCCCCGAAGATTTGAAAAAAATTGGCGCACTAAAAATTGAAGACTTTGCCCAAGTGATCATGAATACCAGAAAAAACTGGATTTTTGCCGAACGGGTAAAAATTGGTGACAACCAGGCCTGGAATGCCGCTGAGTTTAAAATTTTGAGCACAGTGGGATCGGTCATTGAAAATGCCACCGTTTACGATAATGGCCGCCATTCAAATCCAAAAACCCAGGGGGATGCCCGATACGCAGATAATCCGCACAAAGTGCATTTACTCTGTGTGCCTGGCGCCATCCTGGACGAGAGGACCAACCCAGTCGATGCACCAAGGATTGTCGATACCAAGGAAGATGGAAGCAAAGTCATTAATCAGGACAAGTACAATGAAGTCTACATGGAACGTTTGGAACTCATGTTTGCCCAGGCTAATGAATTAGGAAAACAGGAAGGCCGCAAACAGTTAGTGACCCTCCCAGGCATCGGCAATGGGGTATTTGCAGGTGCTTTTCAAGGAAAAACCATACCCAATCTTCAGGAAGCAATTACCGCCACTTTAAAAGCCCATCCGGAATGGGAACATATTGGCTGTGTCTGGCTGGACGGGTGGAAAAGTGATGTGGTAGCCGATGTGAATGTCGGCAATACACTGCTTCGTGTTCGTAACTCTGGCGGAGAAAATGGCGACAAGACATTGTATAGCGGGCAACCTTTTTCCGATCTGGGGCAATTATCCAAGGCTGAAGAATTTGCCGAGTCTGCAGCGGAGCAGGAACAATTCAAAGAGTATGGCCGCTGCAAAATATTTGCCTGGGATCCATTTTCCTATGAAGGCAATGACTGGGTGAAAGGATCTCGTCTCACCGATGAAGGCTGTATCGCGGCTACCGATGCTCTTGCCATTATATCAGGGATTGAAGGACGCTACAAAACCGTTCCTGGTAATGAGCGTGAGAAGGCTTTCCAACCCGAAGGGTTTGCAACCTGGGATGCCGCGTTTACCGAGAACAATCTCAAGCAATCGATTGCTGATCGTCTCCATGTATACAATGGTAAGGCGCTGGTTAAAAGTCATGAGGTAAGCAGTAATTTTGAACAAGGCTTATTAAAGAATATTCAGCATCACACACCGGGAAAGCCTTTTCTCAGCCAACATTATGCTAAAGCGGACTGGCCTTTTGTAGCACAGTATATTCTGGCAAATGAAAACAGCATCAGAGCCAAAACCAATCCAGGAGAAGCCGTTCATACACTCCCGAATATTGTAAAGGAGGCTGCATTTGTTGATCAGAAAGCATTAGCCAATATCAGCCATAGTTATGCACATGGGGCTAATAGTGGCAGACTTCACTTATATAATAAGGCAGCCGTTGCTGAAGGGATGAATCTGGTTAAAGCCGAGTTACAAGGTTTACGCGGGGATGCTTTAAAACGCGGCATTCTCGATGCTTACAAGGAAAAAATCGCCGCCTGTGGTACTAAAGAAGAGCTCGAGGACTTGCGCAAGGCATATGATCAATCGGACGACAAAAAAATTATTGAGAGTTCTCAGGGTCTTATGAGCAGCATCAGAAAGCTTGAAACCTCTTCGCAAAAAGAAATGAAGGCGATGTTTGAATCAGCTGATGAGCGTGTTAAGGAGTTTGAATCGAATTATAAGCCCAGTGTGGGATAGCGCTTGCTATAAATTTTTAAGAAGGGTGTAATAGTTCATTATTCCGATTGAAAGAATCTCTTTATGCATCTGATCATAGATTTCGATGGCACCATTGCCAATTCAGCCCCGATGCTGCTGGAAAAGCTTCGGCAGACGGTTCCTTATCCAATAGAACTGGAAACGCTCAGAGGGATGTCCTTCAAAGACATACTCATCCGCATGGACGTCGGTAAACTGCAGTTTCTGTATTTGATCTATTCCATCCGCAGAGATTTCAAGCGAAATCTGCATTCCATAGGACTCGTGGATCAGATGGGAGAAGCATTAAAGGATTTATGCGTACAAGGTCATCATTTACATATTGTCTCCTCCAATTCTGCTAGAAATATCCGGCAATTTTTAAAGCATCATCAAATTAGCCACTATTTTGAATCCATTTCCAGCTTATACACAGTCTTTAATAAAGCATCCGGTTTGAAAGCTTTGGTGAAAAATAAAAACATGCCTCATTCAGATGTTATTTATATCGGCGATGAAATTCGCGATATTGAGGCCGCCTTGGCCGCTGGCATACGAAGCTGTGCCGTTAGCTGGGGAGTTAACAACGAGGAAGCATTGAAGCGCCATCAGCCCCATTTTCTTTTGAACCACCCGCGAGAGCTTGCAGCAGTTTTTGTCTGAAACTAATCTGGACAATTAAAAAAATTTATAGTCTATAATAACTAAGTACAAATTGATTCACTAATACTCAAGGAAGAATACGAAAAGAAGTTTAGTCGTGTAGAAAGGCCGCTCCGGCCATTCTGCAATGCAGTTTGTAGTCATGGTGCTTTATATCCAAGTATTACCTGTTAACAGGATTTAACTTGAAATGATGGAGGTGAAACATGTCTAACAAACAATTTTCGGAACGATTGAATCGAGAGCTGGATGCTATTGGCGTTCCCTGTATGTACAAAGAACGCGTCAAAGCTGTAGCGAAGATTTTTAAATTGCCCTCATTCACCGCTCAAGAACTACTCAACGGCAGCCTGTTCGATATTAAACTAGTCGATATCGTCGCTGCTGAATTGGAAGTCAATCCACATTGGCTGCTGGGTAAAAGCCCGGTGAAAACCAAAGTACACTAAGAGAGAACATTATGTCCAGCGACGTGTTTATCTGTGCCCCGGTGCGCACAGCAATTGGCACATTTAATGGCAGCCTGAAGAATACACCCGCTCCCGATCTGGGAGCGGTTGTTATTCGGGAAAGCCTGCGGCGTGCCGCATTAGATTCCGATACAATCCAGACCGTGGTTATGGGGCAGGTGGTGCAGGCCGGTGCCGGCATGAATCCGGCGCGACAGGCGAGTATTAAAGGCGGCTTGCCTGTTCAGGTTCCGGCTTTTACGGTCAATCGTGTCTGTGGCTCTGGCGCACAGGCTATCGTTTCCGCCTATCTTGAAATCATTAGCGGTAATATTGACTGTGCGGTGGCCGGCGGCATGGAAAATATGGATCTCGGCCCCTACTTATTACCGTCAGCCCGCTGGGGTTACCGGCTCGGTGATGGAAAAGTTCGAGACAGCGTCCTGCTGGATGGCCTGCACGACATTTTCTCAGGTCAGCACTCAGGATGGCATACTGAAGATTTAGCCAGCAAATATCAAATATCCCGTGAACAGCAGGATGCCTGGGCCCTGCGCTCCCAACAACGCTTTTCCAAGGCACAGCAAGCGGGTGACTTCAGCAAGGAAATCGTGCCGGTTGAAATTGGTTCTCGCAAGGGAATCGAATTATTTCAACAGGATGAACATAACCGCGCAGACACCACTTTGGAAATTCTTGCCAAATTAAAGCCGGCGTTTCGTCCTGAAGGCACAATCACAGCGGGTAACGCACCCGGTTTGAATTCAGGTGCGGCGGCCATGATCATCGCTAATGCAAAAACTGTCGAACGCTATCAGTTAGAGCCTATGGCAAGAATCGTTGCCTATGGCATTGCTGCCGTTGAGCCAGGTGAATTTGGCATTGGCCCTGTACCTGCTGTCAAACAGGCATTGGAACGTTCGCGCTGGAAATTAGCCGACGTGGAACGGGTAGAAATTAATGAAGCCTTTGCCGCTATCAGCGTGGCGGTGATGAGCGAGTTGGGTTTGGACGAATCCATTGTCAATGTCGATGGCGGCGCCATTGCGCATGGACATCCAATTGGTGCAACAGGCGCTATCCTGACTACGCGCTTGCTTTATTCAATGGCCAGGGATCATCTGAAAAAAGGCTTGGTCACCTTATGTATTGGGGGAGGTCAGGGTATTGCGCTTGCACTGGAACGCTAATGGTTATTCGCTGCGCAAGGACATGATGGGTTCAAGTTTTGATGCGCGCCTTGCCGGATAGAAGCCAAAGAAGATGCCTGTAGCGACTGAGACAGCAAAACCCGCCAATGGCGGCAGGCTGTGCAGAATAAAAGTCCAGTCGCTAAAATAGGCGACAATACGCGTAAATACGAGCCCCAGTATTACACCCAAGCCGCCGCCAAGGAATGAAAGCAGAACCGATTCAACCAGAAATAAATTCTGTATTTCACTGTTTTTCGCACCGACTGCCTTGCGTATCCCGATTTCTTTTTTACGCTCACTGACTGAAACCAGCATTACATTCATCACGCCGATTCCGCCCACCAATAGAGAAATACCACCAATGACCGCCAAGAGTAAGGTAAAAATCTGCCCCTGACTTTCCATGCTGGCAATAATCTGTTTGGCGCTGCGCGTGAATAAAGTCAGACGTGGTGCCTGCGATTCCACCTGCTGTTTGATCTGGTTGATGACCAGATCAATATCACTCTCCGGCTTTAATAACATCACCGCGTTATTCACTTTACTATCTTTGCTGATTAAGGAAATACCTGCCACGGGTACAATCACCGAATGATTGACATCTTCATTGAAAAAACCATTTTCCTGCCATCGCTGCACCACTCCAATAATCGTATACAGCGAATTGCCAATACGAATTTTTTTGCCAATAGGATCATCTAATGTGATCTCACGGATCTGGCGGGCCAGATCATCACCGATGACACAGAAGTGCTCGAAGGTACTGAGAAACGAGACGAAATAACCGCGCTCCAGTTTGATATGAATAATATCAGCCAGGCTGTCATCGGCACCAATTATCGCACTCTGCAAGGGTCGTCCATTAAAACTGACCGGTTGATAGGCCGTGGCATAAGGTGCAATTTTCAGAATGGACGGCACAGTAGATGGCAAGCTGCGCCAGAATGACAAGGGCAGCTCAGACTGAATAGTGGATTGACCCCGCTCTTTCTGAAATACAGTAGCCGCGAGCAAATCAGTGCCTAGTGCCTTAAACTGCTCCAATGCCTTCTCAGTGGCCAGCTGCCCGCAGCTGATCAATGCGACAATCGCGGCCGTACCCACGAGAACCCCCAATACAGCCAAAAAGGATCGCATCTTGGAGGCAGTCAGATTCACCAGGGCTTGTTGAAAATGATTAAGCCAGTTCATCCGACAATCTCACCATCGGAAAGTACAATCCGCCGCTGGCATTGCGCGGCAATTTGCTCATCATGGGTCACCATGATAATCGTTCTGCCTTCTGCATGAAGCGCTAGGAACAAATTCATCACTTCGGTGCCTGTTTTGGAATCCAGTGCGCCGGTCGGCTCATCCGCTAAAATAACCTCTGGTTCCGTAACCAAAGCCCTGGCAATGGCGACGCGCTGCTGTTGTCCTCCGGACAACTGGCTTGGCTTATGATGGGCAAACTTCTCCATACTGACGCGCGCTAAGGCCGCCGTCACCAGTTTCTCTGATTCAGCCGCTGCAACTGCACGATAGCTTAGCGGTAGCGCGACATTCTGCCGGGCAGTGAAACGAGGCAATAAATTAAACTGCTGGAAGACAAACCCTATATTACGATTGCGATGAATGGCCAAATCGTTTTCTGATAATTGTGCGACTGATTGCTGGTTGAGATAATAGTCTCCCTCGTCGGCTTTATCCAGCAAGCCCATGATATTCATTAGCGTGGATTTACCAGAACCTGAGGCACCTACCACCGCCAGCAACTCACCTCGCTTTACCGTGAGCGAGATTGATTTCAGCACGCGGCTGCTAATCCCGCCAATGGTATATTGCTTACTTAGATTGTCCATACGCATCAGAACAGGGCTAGTCATAGACGATCACATCCCCTTCCTTTAAACCAGCAATCACGCTCACTTTATCCATTTGGGTCGCCCCGGTTGCTATCGGCTGCTTGCTGATTACCCCATCCGGTTTATGCAATTGAACCACGCTTCGGCCATTCTCCCTGGATACCGCGGCAATCGGAATCAGCAATTGTTTTTCTTCATCCACAACAAGCTCAATGGAAGCGCTCATTCCGACCTTGATTAATGCCTGTTGTTTTTTGCTTAAATGTTTTACTTCCACAATCGCAGAAAAGGAAGGAAGGGCGCCGCCATTTGCCGTGGCCTGCGCATTGACAGCAACCAATTCGCCATGCAGCACTTCCTGCCCTAAAGCCACGCCTGAAACACTGGCTTTCATGCCGGGATGTATTTTATCAATATCGACTTCCGGTACATCAATTTCCACGCTGATGCCGCTCATATCACCAATCAAGCCGATAGCCTGACCCGATTTGACAGCAGATCCTACCGACAAACGCCCGCTTTTATCATCACCGCTTTTCGGAGGATAGAGCAGGATACCGGTGGCCGGCGCTTTTATGCGAATTAAATTATGATTGGTGCTTAATGCCTGCCTGACCTTGTCAAATTCGGCGAGGCTTAAACTGGACAAATCCGCCCCGTCATCCATTTTTTCGAGCATTTCACTTAATTTTCGTGTTGACTGCATTAATGTGATACGTGCCGTATCGAGACTGGATTTTTCACTAAGGTAATTATTTTTTGACAGCAATCCCGCATCCCAAAGCTCCTGTGTTCCGGTGAATTTGGCTTTTGCGACATTATAACTATCTTTGGCTTTCAGATAGTCGGTCAGGATGTCATTGTATTGCTTTTGCAGCTCGCTGGAATTTAAAACAATAACGACATCTCCTTTGTGAACCAATTGGCCGTAATGAAAATTCATGGTTTCGATAATGGCATCCATAGAACTGCTCAGAGTATTTTCTTTCAAAGGCTGAATAGTACCGGTAAATGCCAGAGTTTTGTTTAATGGCTCGGATTTCACTACAAACTTTTGCACGTGCTGGAGCGTGGAGGAATCCTCTTTGCATCCACTGAGCAAGGACAGAAAAAAACAACAAACTATTAATTTAAAAAATCTCATTCGCCAAACCTGAGTTGAATATTCCATTCCGTTAATGTCGTACCCAATAAACGCTGCAAAGTAGACAATTGATTCAAGTAGGCAATTTTAGCACTAATTAAACCGGATTGAGCCAGGATAAGTTGATTTTGAGTATTACTAACGTCCAGAGCGCTGGCAATGCCCGCCTGCAATTTCTTTTTTTCCAAAGCATAGGATTGCGCGGCCAGCTTCACTTGCTTTTCAGCCAGCTTATAGCGTTTTGCCAGACTTTGGATGGTGGTTATGGTATTGGTTATGGTGGTAATCAAAGCCCGTCTGCTCGCTACCAGGTTCAAACGGTCTTTCTCCAGCTTCACTTTGGCATTAACCAGCTGGCTGCGGCGGCTGATGTCGTTTAAAGGAACCGTTAAACTCACCCGCGCTGATTGATTAATGTTGCGCCCGTTATAAATGCCGCGCAAACCATTATTGCCATCCACATCGGTCACCATGCCCGACTGAACATTGGCGCCCACATCCAGCTGCCATAACTGCTGATTTTGCGCCACCTTGTAAGCACGCTCATCCGCCCTGACCTGCATTTGTTGGGCAATATAATTGCTGTTGTTTTCCAAAGCCAGACGAATAGATTCCTGTAAGTCAGGCACAATAATTTTATCCACTTTAATATCATTGGGAACTGCTAAACGCATAGCCGGATCAAGACCAATCGCCTGTAGCAAATCCTGGCTGGCGTTTTCAAACTCATTAGTAGCCTGCTCAACCATTAAATTCAAAGACTCTATCTGATACGACTGCTGAATATTGGCCGTTGGTTCCAATTGCCCGGCTTTAATTTTCTTTTCATTCATTTCAAAGGTTTTGCGCGCTTCTTCCAATTGATAGCGCTGATTTTCAAGATTATTCCCGCTGACAATCAGACTGCGGTATGCGGTAATCACCTGAGTAATTTGCTCGATAACGGATTGTCGAAGGTTTATTTTATTGAGCTGCTCGGCATCAACGGCATCCAGCAAGCCCGCTTCATTCACAGACTTGCCAAAGCCCTGCAATAAAGGCTGGGTGACTGAAAAATTCAAAACAGGGCTGTAACTATTGTAATTGGAAACATTATTATCAATGCCCAGGGATAATTGCGTGCCCAGTTTAGTTTTTAAATCGAGCTCCGGCGATGCCATGAGGTTTTTATTAACTGCCGTGCCCACGCTTTCATAGCGGCTTTTTTCAATCGATGCGGTGCCGGCAAGGGCATATTGTAATTCAAACTCATTATGCGCCAGACGTAATTGATAGCGCTGAATGATTCGATCCAGCTCCGCACTCTGGATATTGGGATTGTAGCGAAGAGCCAGCAAAATAGCCTCTCGTAAACTGAGATGCTGTACTTTTTTGTTTTTGGCATCGGGAGAAAGGGGCAACTCAATCCAGTGATCGAGCATGTATTCCGGATTATTAATCGCCTGCTCAAGCCTTGCTTTCGCCTCATCCACCTGCAAGGCCTCCTGATTGGGATTGGCTGTCCAGCGATATAATGAGACGTCACCATTTGGGCGTTGAGGCGGGGTAGCTTCTGCGTGGCAAGGGCTCCAGGGCAAAAGGGCCAGTAATAACCTGACAGATAATACTCGCCAAACCTTCAACATTGATCCTCTTGGGCTGATTCATGTTTAAAATTAAACCATATTCCCGAATGATTTACTAGCAATACAGCAAAAAGAGCTGAATTACTTGCCGTTGGCATGTTCGATAAACAAGCGTTTTAATGGAGTAAGCTGATTGCAAAACTTCAGGCCAAATTCCCGTAATAAACGAAGTGGCGGCAGCGGATTGGCAAAACCGCTTTTTAGCGCCTGCATCAGCAAAATAGTCTGCCAAACGCTGGCTTTGCGGGCGCGCTGATATTCGGCAAGCATGGTTTTACTGAATGCCTTTTTCCCGCTTCGATCTACAATGGCTATCCATTCAGCGATATCCTGCAAACCCACATTTAAACCAAGTCCTGCCAATGGATGAATCGTGTGTGCCGCATCACCGGTCAGCATCCAATGCGCTCCTGCGTATTGTTTAACGTGGCGCATATGCAAGGGAAATTGAAATCGAGGACTGATGACTTCCACTTGCCCGAGTTTGTTCTGAAAGGCAGCCGTTAACTGCTGATTAAATTCAGCTTCAGGCAACTCTTTCAACTGCCGGGCTCTTGCAGGAGTCGTTGACCAGACAATAGAACACTGCTGTGGCGTATTGAGCGGCAAAAACGCCAGAGGGCCGTCGCCATTAAAAATCTGATAGGCGGTTTTCTGATGCGCCAGCTCGGTTTGTACACTGGCAACCAATGCATGCTGATGATAGGGCCAATTGTGAATGTCGACTTTTAAGAGTTTGCGGCAGGGTGATTCAGCGCCATCGGCGACGATTAGCAATTGGCTTTCCCAGCTTTTCGCTTTACTTTGAATTAAGATCTTATCTGGTAAAGGCTCAAGGGCGATGATTTCTGTAACTGGGTCGCATTGCACGTTGGGTAATTGTTGCAATGCCTTAAGCAGCGCATTTTTAATTACCGCCTCTTCGATGATAGTTCCTAACTTATCGGCACCCACCAGCCGCGAGTTGAAATCAATGGCCGCCCCTTTAGCTTCCCAGACAAGCATTGCCTCGTAAGGCGAGTGCCGGGATTGCTGAATGTTGTTCCAGACACCCAGCGCCTTGAATAACTGCTCAGATGCCTGATTAACCGCGTAGACCCTCAGATCAGGCGCCTCAGAGGGCTTTAACTCCCTGGCGTCGAGCAAAGCAACTCGATATTGGCGCCTGGCCATAGCCAAGGCGGCAGTCAATCCGACAACGCCGCCTCCGGCAACCAATACATCAACCGATTCTGTCATTATTTTTCTCGTGATTTAAACCAATTCCACAGGCCAAATCAGGAACCTGACCTGAAAAGCCTCGCGCATGATAGGTGAGTAATTTTTGCAGGATGGGGGAGTTATCCATTGCCAGCAAACCGATGCGTCGGGCCAGACCCACTCCTGGCAACCGGCTGGTGAACAACTCAACCAGGCCGTCTGTGAACCAGCTTATCGCATTCTGATCGTAACGGCGCATCGATTGATAAGCGGTAAGCATGGGAGGATTAAGCCCCTTTTCGATTATTAACTGTGCTAAAGCCGCCACATCCCTCAATCCCAGATTAAAGCCCTGGCCTGCAACAGGATGCAAGGTATGCGCCGCATTGCCCACAAAAACTACCGGCCACTGAATTTGTACCGGCATAATGGCCTGCTGCAGCGGGAATAAATGACGTTTGCCCGCCTTGATGAAACGGCCGAGCTTATAACCAAATGTTTTTTGCAGACGCTGAAGAAATGCCTTGTCATCGAGCGCCATTAGCTCTTGCCCTGCGGCTGGCGGCATAGCCCAGATCAGGGAGGAGCGCTGCCCGCTCATCGGCAGCATGGCCATGGGGCCGGTTGCAGTAAACCGCTCATAGGCGCAATGGGCATGCGATCGCGCCAGACCAATATTCGCGGCCACGGCCACCTGATGATAGTCTTTGACCTCGGCTGGCAGATTTAAAAGCCGCCTTACAGACGAATTAATTCCATCGGCTGCTACCAGCAAGCTGGTTTTAATCACTCGAGTTTGCTCGCCCTGCTGAATTCGAGCTATCTGCTTTTCCTTATCCCAGTTAATGAGCCTGGCAGGTGCAAGAATGCTTTGCTTGTCGAGCATGGCGTGTAATGCCTGATTAATGTGCTGCATTTCAATTACAGAACCAAGCGACTCCTCATTGTTTTTAAAAAGCCGTGTCCCGCCAAAACGCGACTGCTCGGAGACATAAATAGCCTCTATCGCGGTGGCATGCTCCTGCAAGCGCGGCCAGACCTGCAGCATTTGCAGAATGCGGATGCTGGCTGGCGATAAGGCCAGCGTTCGCGCATCAAACTCGGGGCTAATTCTGTCAGAAAAGCACTGGGCTTCAATAAGAAGACAACGGTATCCCGAATCGGCTAAAGCCAGCAATAGGGCGGCGCCGGCCAGGCCGCCGCCAACGATTAGAATGTCAGTCTCTTGTTCAGCTTTGCATGAGGCGTTCAATATCGTCTACCTCAACCGGTAATGCGGCCGTCAGATTTTCATGGCCTGTGGCTGTCACTAGAATGTCGTCCTCAATCCTTACGCCGATATTCCACCATTTCTCATCCACACCGGGCATTCCTGCGCTTATGTAAATTCCAGGCTCAACCGTTAAAACCATGCCTGGTTCCAGCAAACGCCAATCATTATTGATTTTGTATGCACCGCAGTCATGAACGTCAAGGCCTAGCCAATGTCCGGAGTTATGCATATAGAAAGGCTTGTAGGCTTCAGTTTTAATCAGTACATCGACATCGCCGGCCAGCAATCCCAATTCAATCAGACCGGCCGTTAAAATTCTAATCATAATCTGCTGAACTTCCACCCAGGGCAATCCTGGTCGAATGCAAGCCACGCCAGCTTTCTGTGCGTTTAACACCAGCTCGTAAACCGCTCGCTGCTCAGGGGAAAAATGACCGCTGACAGGGAATGTT
Organism: Legionella quinlivanii; assembly: GCF_900461555.1. Classification (NCBI taxonomy): domain Bacteria; kingdom Pseudomonadati; phylum Pseudomonadota; class Gammaproteobacteria; order Legionellales; family Legionellaceae; genus Legionella; species Legionella quinlivanii. Next base: position 3,408,312 of record NZ_UGOX01000001.1, read on the forward strand.
CTTGTGATATCAGCCGCATAATTCTGGTATTCGCCGCCGGCATCAATTAAAACCAGCTCACCATGCTTAAGCGGTTGATTGTTATCGTTATAATGAAGGATACAAGTATTTTCACCGCAGCCTACGATAGGATCGTAGGCGACACTGCGGCATCCCTGGCTAATAAATTCATGCATCAACTCCGCTTCCAGCTCATACTCATATGCAAACTGCCGGCATTTTTGCATGGCTTTTTTGTGAGCCGCAACCGAAATGTCAGCCGCTCGCCGCATCAGACCGATTTCAGCCTCGCTTTTGAACAAGCGGAGTTCACTGATGAGCGAGTCCACATCAACAATCGCCTCAGGTGCAGCAACCCCGCGTCTTATCTGTTTCTTCAGACGATCAATCACCCCCAGAATTACTTCATCATAATGCCGTTTTCGCCCAAGCGTATAATAGACCGCCGTTCGGCCCAGCAGTAACTCCGGCAGACGCTGCTCTAAATCCTCAATAGCAAATGCCTGTTTCACCCCTAAGACCCTGCCAGCTTCTTCCTGCCCCAGGCGCTTGCCGGTCCATTGCTCCATAGCGGCGTTGCGCGGGCGGTTGAATAACAGCGTATCGCCTTCATTGCCTGCCATAATGACCAGAAGGGCTTGTGGCTCCTGAAAGCCGGTCAGATAATAAAAATGACTGTCCTGCCGAAAACGGTAGTGGCTATCCCCATTGCGCAATAATTCATCGGCTGCCGGGATGATAGCCAGGCTATTGGCTGGTAATGCCTGCGCGAGGCGACATCGTCTTTGCTGATATTCTTGTTGGCTTATCATGCGTCTCTATCCTTAATGCGTACTAGTCGAGGTTCCTCGATTCGATTGATTTTTATTTAAATCGCCATGAAGACGAAGCACAGCCATTCTGGCATATTCACTGACTTCCATTAAGGCCTTTTCATCATCTTCATCCACTTCCAGCGACTGATAATCCAGTTCGGCAAATTCCTGAAGATGCTGCAAAGCTTCCTGTGACTCCTCTTCTTTTAGCTCCATTAATCCAATGCCCGCCATAGTCAAACCCTGGGTAAATCCCTCACACCATTCGCTAAACGCTTTCGCTCTATCGATTAGCGGAATATGTTCATCGGGAAGCAGCAACTGAAAATCAAAATCCATATTGTTGATTTGATGATGACTGACTGAGTAAACATCAAACATTGCCATCGCCGCAAGCTTGGTTTCCTCGTTTTTCCGGTAATCGATCATTAAGGCCCGAACGTAGGTTTCTCCTTCACTAATTGCTCCAGCGCATAAATAACCGCATAAAACGCCATGTAACTCACTGCTGGAAATCGGTAAATTCAGTACGGACACTTTTTCGTCAAAAGTCTGGTAGGCAGGGAGGCGTAAGTGGGTAAATTCATTGGACATAATTAAACTCTGAAGATAAATATTAAAAAAGATTGAATTCTATTCTACTTCTTATTCTGATTATAATAACTGATTTGCTGGAACAAACCAAAATTGTTAAACTGTCCGAATGTCGCTGAAATATTGCCAAGGCATCTGCTATGACTACATCAAAAGCCTGTTCAATTCGATTGTTAAATAAGACTTATGAAATAAAATGTCCTGATCACGAAGTGGATAATTTACAGCGTGCCGGCCAGAAATTAAATGAGCAGTTGCTTGCGAACAAGAAAAAGTTCAGACAATTGGATGAATTTCAAAATCTGCTGCTCGCCGCCATTCACATTAGCCATGAGCTGATCACTTGCCAGCGTCAGCAGGAGCAACAGCGTCATCAGGTCACGCAGTTTATTAATTCGCTGGAAACCCGAATTAATCAGGTCGTCAATGGCAATCCTGAATTAGACCCACAAACGGATTAATGTTTTTCCGAGACGGGCGCTAAGCCCAATGGCACTTACTTAAGCTTTAACCCTTATTCCTACTTCCCTCGGTCAAGCCGAGGGACGTGGAAGCGAGAAGCAAACTCTCTTTTCAGAGATGTCCAAGATACCTATGGAACAAGCCATGGGACGTAGATAACATCTTAGGACAGTGTCATCAGACGCTAAAGCCCGTCTGCGAAGGAAGAATTACTTGTCAAAGCATGCCTGCAGCCATACCCGCGGTGGATTCCATTGAGGCATCCGCTGTCGCGGTATTACCGAATGAAGAGCCATTAGACTGGCTTTGATTAAATAAAGAGGCAACCTGGTCAAAGCTATTGCCGCCTGTCAGACTGCTTAGCCCGCCTGTCACCGTATCAGTGAGCATACCGTTAAACTGTTGAACCATATCATTCATGTCATCCATCATTTGCTGCCAGGGTTCTTTTTTTTCTTTATTTTTGTCATCACTGGGTGACATTTGATCCATCATTCCATCAAGCTGATTCATGGAAGAGGATGCACTATCCGAAGGAGTCATATCGGGCATATCAACACCTATAATAAAAACCGTTTGTTTCTTAAAGATAGCATAAACTGCCATAAGGAGCAGCTACCCAAGCTTGCACCGCTTTGAGAAAGCGGGTAAAACTTGTATGATTCACTATACCAAACTATTCATTAAAAAAATCAGTAAAGAACAGTGTTTACATTTTCTTTTCAATTTTTGAGCAAGGTCCATTATGAATCTCGATGATTTTCGTTGTATGCGGCAGGGGGTGCAGTTATCGGTATTGAAACCAGAGCAAGCCTCATTATTAAAGGCCGTTGATCGACGAAATGGGCACAAACGGAAAGCCTTGCTGGTTCTACATGGCTTTTCTTCTTCTCCGGCCGTATTCAGGGAATTGTTAGCCGGTTTTGAAGGCTATGATGCCATAGTAATCCCCATTCTCCCTGGTCATGCCAGCAATCTTGCCGAATTTGGCGGCATAAAGGCAACCGATTGGCTGGAGTACGTCAAGGACGTTTGTGCAAAACTGATAGATGAATACGAGCAGGTTGATGTGTTAGGACTTTCTCTCGGCGGATTGCTGGCTTGTCATCTGGGGTTTGAATTCAAACTCCACCATCTTTATTTATTGGCGCCAGCACTTGATTTACCCTATACCTTGTCGAAAACCCTTCATCTTGCCAGAGTCTTACGCAAGATGGGGTTTATTCGCCTGCGAAGCGCTGCTGGCAATATATTGAACCCTTCGAGCTGTGAAATTGCCTATCGCCAGTTGCCGCTTAATACGATTGTTGAAATTCTAAGCCTCATCCGCAACTTCAATTTTAGCCTGCCATGCTGCCCGACGGATGTTTTTCTTGGCTGCCATGATAAAGTGATTTCCTCTCATAAAGTGGCCGCTCGATTTGCCGGGCAACCCCATATTCAGATTCACTGGCTAAAAAATTCAGCACATGTCATTCCTTTGGACAGTGACATTCAGGAAGTGCTTCATTGCATTCACAACAATATGAATTCGCAATAGATTGTAAGAATATCTTACAGCCTTTATTAAATTACATCTATCGGGAATGAATTTAACCTGTTATCATAGACGGGTTTTAGCAACCAGCCAAAGGGTATTCTTTATGAAAAAGATCGCATTAATCTTATGCTTACTTCCTGTAATTTCTTTTGCTACACCCAAAGAGGATGCCATGATCACTGTTTACCAGGAACGTTGTGCCAAAGAACAGGATCCCGTTAAACGCCAGAATTATTGCCATGCCCTGGAACAAGTCGACACCAACACGGTGATTGCCGATCCCTTCCGTCAAGATGTAGCGATTGTCTAATCATTTTTAAGAGAAGATTCCCTCTCCCATTAAATCCCTCTCTCTAACTCTCTCCCTGAGGGAGAGAGGATTTTGGGTCACCTGCTTTTAAACAGCAGACGATTGGTAAAGGCAATTCCCAGAACCGACACCAGCAAGGTCAGATGAATAACAACCTGCCACATGATGGTATCGTTTCCATGTTTGGTCGGATCAATAAATGTGCGCAATAAATGGATGGATGAAATTCCCACCAGTGACAAGGCCAGTTTAATTTTCATTGCGCCCGCGTCCAGCTCACCCAGCCATTCCGGTTGATCGGGATGGGCATGAAGCTGTAAATGAGACACAAAGGTCTCATAGCCTCCCATAATCACCATGATTAATAAATTGGCAATCATCACCACATCAATCAGATCAAGCACCCCTAACATAATTTCGGTGTCATCAAGTCCATTGATATGTGAAATCAGATGAAATAACTCGATAATATATCGATAAACATAGGCCCCCAAAATACATAACAGACCCAAATATAAGGGCGCCTGAAGCCAGCGTCCCATAAAAATCAGCTGGCTTAGCGCCTGTTTCAGTTTAATCATTGCTGCTCCCCTACTGGTTATGCAGCAACTTTAAACTGAGTGCAGAAAAAAGCAAGTATCTGGCAAAAAAGATCTCATTCCACCCGGATATTTAGAAATTGCCAGGGATCGCTCATATCCAATTTCTCGGAAAATAAGCGCTGCCGGTTTTCAAGCGGAGTCCATCGGGTATAGTAACCTGCCACTTTACCCAGATAGGGCCAGGCAATCTGCAAGGCGAACTGAAAATCGATGTCTTCAGGTTCTACAATGCTTCGATTTGGATTTTTCAACGCCCAGATAACTCCTGCCAATACGCCGGCTGCCACTTGCAAACTGGTGGCATTGTTATAGGGGACCAGTTTTCTGGCTTCATGGATCGATAATTGCGAACCATACCAGTAAGCTCCTTTTTTATTCCCCATAAGCAATACACCCAGCTCATCAGTACCTTCCACCACATCCTGGATGATTAAGCGGTTGCGATGCTCTAGCGTCCAATTGCTTGCCTCGTATTCCTGGAGCGACAAGGTCGCATCCGGACAAGGATAATATGCGTAATGAACCGTAGGCCGATAACTGACTTCCCTATCATTTTTAATGGTTAGAAAATCTGCAATGGTTAAGGATTCCGCATGCGTAATTAAAAAACCATAAAAAGGACCATGCGTCGGAGTCCAGGTTCGGACTTTAGTGCTTGCTCCCGTACGTTTAAGATAAATTGCCCCATCATTGGTAAAGGTGTGATGAATTGCATCCTCAGGCCAATGACGCTCGTGTGTTCCCCAACTCAATTCGGCGGGCTGGCTGGCCTCCGCAATCAGACCCTCAGCCGACCAGGTATTGACAAACTCCCCCGGCACTCTGAAACGATTACTCACTTGCGTATCCCGTTCCGCAATATGAATCACCTTGATACCCAGCGTATGAGCCAGTTTTGCCCATTCAGCCTGAGTGGCGGGTAGAGAACAGGATAGCTCGTTATCCTGTGCCATATTCCACAAAGCTTGTCTTATGAAATGCGATACCAGGCCAGGGTTGGCTCCATGAGTAAGGATTGCGGTAGCCCCTTGCTCTTCTTTCAACTTGAGTACGCCCTGACGCAAATCATAACGGGTATGAAAAGAATGTTGCTTAGGCTTAACATCCAGCCACGGTTCGGTGCAGGCATCGAGATAAAGAATATGTTTTTGCTGGCAATATTTGATTAGATCATGACTTGAAATCCCAGTGGACAGATTAATCAGAAAATCACCAGGGTTCATTAATTCATTGAGCACATTAAGGTAATTATTTCGGGTAATCAGTTCTCTTACGAAGCTTAGCCCCTGCTCTTTGGCAATGGCCTCCCCGATGGTATCCTGTGTTAAAACAATAATTTGTGAAGGCGACATCTCCAAATGATGCAGTAGGAGCGGCACAATGGCCTGCCCGACACTGCCAAACCCAAGAATTAGAATTTTACTATCAAGACGATGATATTTCGTATCCTTATAACTCATGATTAAACTCATTTTTGTTAATTCTTGACTTAAATTGTAGCTCATTGATTGAATTTAAACACATTCTGAGTCAAGAAACAGATAATGACTCGATTGCTCTCCTATAGCGAAGCGAGTCATATCGTCTTGACATAGCAGCTTTAAATAAATTTTATCCAGGTCTTGGATTCATCTTGTCAGAAGAAAGTGATTCCCTGAACAATTTCGCAATATATTGAATTATCTTTGAATCGCCGCGACTTCTGGGGCAATACCAACAGGTTGTAATATTTTCCGAAAAATCGTCAAGATCCAGTTTGATTAAATCATGGTCGCAATAAGAGTCAGGAAGAGCAGTCCATGCAATTCCTGTTTTTACCAGTTTTTGTATTGAATCAATTGAAAATAGTTCGTGGTCGATTAACAAGGATATCCCATGCTGTGCAAAAAGACGTTCTAATTTATCTCGAATGGAAAAACCAGACTCTGTGAGTATGCAACCATGCCTTGACAGCGTTTGAAGATTAATTTTCTTTTTTCTCGCCAATGGATGATCAGACGCGGCAACAATAACAATAGGCTCCTCCTGAAGGCGGGTACTTTTAATCGAATGATCTATCGACAAGTCTTCGGTTGTTATCACCAAATCAATAATTCCATTTTGTAATGCTGGAATTAATTCTTGTTTTGCCATCTGCTTAATATGAAACTGGGGATAATGATTTTCTTTTGTTTTTAAAAACTCAATAAAATTAGGCAGGAAATGAAGTGCAGGATAAATAGAAACACCAATATAAATAGGAACGGAATTAAAATCAGGCTCATTTAGATTAGCAGCAGCATCCAGCATGGTATGCAAAATGAGACGCGCATAGGGAATTAATAATTTTCCTTCTATGGTAGGCATCACCATATTCGATTTTATTTCAAAAAGCTTTGTCTTGAATTCATTTTCAAGATTATTAATTCGTTTGCTGATGGTCGATTGAGTTACAAATAGCCGTTTGGCCGCTAAGGAATAGGAACGGTACTCATAGACCATCAGGAATGATTTCAATTCATTACTATTCATCTTTATCCCAGTGCCTTATCGTAAGGTAGTTCTTAAAAATGAGCCAGCAAGTCTATTGGTAATGGAGTACGCTTTTCATCGTAATAACTAATCCTTATATTGTCAAACAATAGCCTAGTCCATGTTAAAAAAGCCAGGATTCCAATTTTTCATAAGACAATAACTTTGAGTTAATTTTGCCCAGATATCATTGGTTTTGAATTTAATCAGAGGATAATGACATGAAAAATTTTAATCCAGTGACTGAGGCTACAGTAGAATCTTCAGAGACCTCCACAGAAGCCAGCGTTAACAAGACAAGCTATGCGGATATACCAAACGATGCGCAATTGCGAATTCTATCTTTTCTTGGCAATAAAGATTTGCTGAAGGCCTCCACTCTGGATAAGAGAACCAAGGCCCTGGTTGATATTGAAAAGGGGAATCGTGATTTAAAAGCTATTTCTTCCGATAATACCTATTTCGTCCTTGGCGGATGTGTTGAGATTACCAGGCGCAAGCTTACCAGCATCTATTATTCGACTCCACGAGAGGTAACCCTGAATGAAATAATCAAGGCTACACCTAAACCAAACACTCAGGTTAAGCTATTTCGTACCCGGAAAGAAGCAGAGTTAGCAGCTCATTCTTCAGATGACGATCCTACATCGTCCGTATTAAGACAAGTCGTTTTTGAAGTTAAACTTAAAGGCACACAAACGCTGCATAATATCGATTTTAAAGAGGAAAAACGTACTGTTGGTATTGTAGCTAAAACAGCGGTGGAATTTGAATCGGCATCTATAATATTTGACGATTCATTTGACATTCTTAAGGGTTACATTAATCGTAGAGAATATAAATTGCCAACCAGTTTAATTGAGAGTGCCGTAGGCAACGTTTCAGACTTGTGGTCATCACTTACTAATATGAACCCTTTTAAATAATTGCCGTCTTTAGATAAGGGAGCTTTGTAACTCCCTTATTTTTAATATGATCTCGTCTTTTATCGTATTATTGTATGGCCCAATTGATTTATCATTTTTTGACGACGCAGATGACTTGAATTTACCGGCCTTGGCCAGTAGAGTACGTACTGGTAAATCATTCTCTCGGCTTATGGGATTTGGCTTAAATTTATTCATCATCATTGCTGACCAGTTCATGCTGTTTGTTGTTAACATGCTGGTTGCCCGCCATGCCGGAGAAGAGTTATTCGGCGATTTTACAGTCGCTACCAATGCTTTGCTGCTACTGGCCACTTTAATTACTTTGGGTATAGACTCCATCATTGCCTATTACGTACCCAAACTATTCATTCATCGAAAATACAGTGAAATTCAAACCTTAACTTTCTCTATGAAGGGGTTTTTAAAACCGATATATATAACGGTTCTGGTGATTGGTCTTTTGATGGCTCTGACCTTGACCGTATTAAGTCAGGTGATCAGCAGCCTGACGCTTTTTGATATTAGTCATCCACTGTTTTTATTTATATGGGGAACGGTCGCGCTGTCCTTATACAACATTTATCTGCAGTTTTTCCGCGCCATCGATTATATGCGCACAGCAGTCATCATGAGTTTATTGCAGACCCTGTGTTATTTTATTTTCAGCCTGCTGATTTATTTTTACATCTATCCTTATTTTTTCCAGCATGAACGCCGCTATTTTCCGCATATCATGCTGATTGGTTTTATTGCCAGTTACTTGGTCATTGTGCTGCTGTCAATTGCTATTCAAAATCGCAGCGCACTCAAACGCTACAAAAAATCAGCAGAGCTTCGGCAGGAATGGAAAGGAAAAATTTACGGTTATACCGTTCAGAATCTAAATAAATATATTTTTACCGCAATTCCTTTGATGATCATTGAATGGCTGGGACAGCATGAACGCTCAGTGGGATTATTTTCTGCGGTAAGCTCCATTGTCTCTCTGGGATTTATTGCCATTGCACCGATTGGAATTCTCATTGGCCCTGATATTTCCGCGGCCTTTGCGCAAAGCCGTGAGCATTTGAAAAAAGTGATGCGTAAATATCTGTGGATTTGTTTTGCTATTTCTTTGGTCGTTGTGGCCATCTTAGGCCTTTCTGCCCGGCAAATTCTTTTATGGTATAAATCTGATTTTATCGATGCGCTTCCCTACACCTACTTTTGTCTAATCAATGTAGTCACTTACGCGATTTCAATGCCCTTGTCCAAGATGATTCAATATTCCCATGAAGGCAGTGAAGTGGGAGCAAAACTGACCATTGATTTATTGGTTTTCCAGCTGTTTTGCTGCCTGATATTAATTAATTGGCTGGGCCTCGACGGCGCTATTATCTGTTATATCGGCATTAACATTGTTTACAATGCAGCCATGATTCGCATGGCCAGAAAAATTATGCGCATCGACCCCTTTGGAAATGAACTGGTTTAAATGTGAACTTTGCAAATAATTAACAAAAGCAAATTTGCATTAATCCCTTTCAAAGCATATTCTGAATATAACAAAGGTATTCTTGCTCGGCTAACAGCCTACTTATGGAGCCAGAACCTAGATGCGGTGTGCAAGCTTAACTCGAATTAAGAAGCCTGAAGCATCTAATAGGGCGACCACATTGGAACCTAGAACCGCAGCAAGAATACCTTTATCTCTTTTGTGATTCCTGGTCTCTTACAATTCCTGCGAATATGACATTAGGCCAAGGGCCAACCTACACTAATCAATCGGCTACCTCTGTTCGCTCTTCTTCTCTTTAACCCGAGCCAAAGCCTGCAGAATGTAATCCTGCTTGGCGATAACATCAGCCTGGTTATTCTTTGCCGCAGCGGCCAATTGTTTTTTCTGGCGGTAGGCTTGCTGTTGCTCATGTTCCTGACGCAGCAAACGGACTTTGCGCGCATTAAAACGCTGCTTTGATAACTGCCGATCAAAGTCCGCTGCCGGTATGGGGGTCATTTCAATACAGTCAACCGGGCAGGGCTCCACGCACAATCCACAGCCAGTGCATTCCGCTTGAATGACGCTGTGCATCAATTTTGCCGCCCCAACAATAGCATCCACAGGGCATGCCTGAATGCATTTGGTACAGCCAATACATTCCGGCTCGCGAATGGCAGCGATAGCCGGCCGCCGGGTATTGTTAAGCGCGCCTTCGAGGTAGGGAGCGGCGTCCTGATTCAGCAGACTGCCAAGAGCCTTCACCGTTTCTACACCGCCCGGAGGGCATAAATTAATCGCAGCTCCGCCTTGCGCAAGCGCTTCTGCATAAGGCATACAACCCGCAAAGCCGCATTCCCCGCATTGAGTCTGCGGCAAAATACCATCAATAGCGTCTACAAGGGATTTCATTTTACTTTCATACCAGGCATCGCGCCTTCATCAGGGTTAAGCAAATAAATCCCTTTTCCATCACCGGCCGCCAGCACCATCCCTTCAGAAACCCCAAAACGCATGGTGCGAGGCTCCAGATTGGCGACCATTACCGTCAGGCGGCCAATCAGATCATCTGGCTGATAAGCCGATTTAATTCCGGCAAAAACCTGCCGTTCTTCCGTACCCAAATCCAGTTTCAGTTTCAATAATTTATCAGCACCTTCTACTGCTTCCGCAGCAATAATACGTGCGACCCGCAAGTCAATTTTACTGAAATCATCGATAGAAATTCGCGCTGCTTCATTTTCCTTTACCGGTTTGGCTGCTGCAGGTGTTTCCTGCTTGCCTTCTTCCAGCAAGGCATCGATTTTTTCTTTTTCTACCCGTGTCATTAAGGGTTTAAACAGCTGGATATCGTGTCCAGTCAAGGGAGTATCAATTGCATCCCAGTGCTTGGCAGAACTATTTAAAAACTGCTCGGCCTCTTTTGCCATCATCGGCAACACCGGTTTCAGATAAGTTATCAACACACGGAACAAATTCAAGCCCATTGTACAAATTGCCTGAACCGCAGCATTTTGCTCGGGATCTTTGGCTAACACCCAGGGTTTATTGTTATCAATATATTGATTGACTTTATCGGCACACTCCATAATCTGGCGTATTGCTTTGGCATAATCCCTTTGAACATAGGCTTCAATGATCGCTGGTTTAATGCTTAATAATTCCTGGTATAAAACAGGATCGCTTAGATTATCTGCCAGACGATTGTCAAAGCGTTTATTGATGAAGCCGGCGCAACGGCTGGCAATATTCACTATCTTGCCCACCAGATCCGCATTGACGCGATTAATGAAATCATCAAAATTCAAATCCAAATCATCTACACGGCCGTTTAACTTGGCTGCAAAATAATAGCGCAGATACTCAGGGTGCAAATGCTTGAGGTAATTACGCGCCTCAATAAAAGTACCCCGTGATTTCGACATTTTCTGTCCGTTTACGGTCAGGAATCCATGCGTATAAACCGCTGTCGGTAAGCGGTGCTGGCTGCCTGCAAGCATCGCCGGCCAAAATAAGGCATGAAAATAGACAATATCTTTACCTACAAAATGATAAAGTTCGGTTGTCGAGTCTTTATTCCAGAATTCTTCAAAGGACAGCCCGCTTTCATTACAGTATTTTTTGAAGCTGGCCATATAACCGACTGGCGCATCCAGCCAGACATAGAAAAACTTGTCCGGTGCGCCAGGAATTGGGAAACCGAAATAGGGCGCATCGCGGGAAATGTCCCATTGCTTAAGACCCGCAGCAAACCATTCATCCAGCTTATTAGCCACTTCCGCCTGCAGATGACCTTTTCGAGTCCATTCCTTTAGCAAAGTCTCATAACGAGGCAAATCAAAGAAATAATGCTCTGAATCCTTCTCAATTGGCTTAACCCCAGAAATAGCTGAAACCGCATCAAGCAATTCGGTTGGCGAATAGGTAGCACCGCAGGCTTCGCAGTTATCTCCGTATTGATCGGGAGTCTTGCATTTAGGACAAGTTCCCTTGACGTAGCGATCCGGCAGAAACATTCCTTTCACTGGATCATAGGACTGACGAATTGTTTTTTTAACGATATCGCCATTCGCCTGCAAACGTTCATAGATGCTGTTGGCAAGTGCCTGATTCTCATCCGAGTGTGTGGTGTGATAACAGTCGTAATCAATGGCAAAGGCTTTAAAGTCCAGCTCATGGCTTTCACGAATCATGCTTGTTAATTCCACCGGAGTGATTCCCAGTTGCTCTGCCTTTAGCATGATCGGTGTGCCATGCGCATCATCGCCGCAGACGCTGATACACTGGTGTCCCAGCATTTTTTGAGCTCGCACCCAGATATCCGTTTGAATATGCTCTACCAAATGCCCCAGATGTAAATGCCCGTTAGCATAGGGCAACGCGCTGGTTACCAAAAGTTTCCGCACTTTTGTCATCGTTTTACTCATCATAAAAAATTATCAAGTATAATCTATTGTGCTATAGAAATGACATGAATTAATTAACAGTTTTGCACTCTGCCTTATGAGGGAATTAAAGGCCTGCGCAGCAGCTCCTGCTCTCTGGTGGCAGGCTGGCTTTGCCAAAGGTTATCTTTACCGCGGCTAAAGCAACTTTTACCAGGAGCCGTTTCCGGATTGGAACCCGGCTCAAAGTCAAGGTCTTTCAATATCTGAAGATAAGCATCAGGCTTCGTTTTACCGTAAAAATCCTCGTAATCGCTCTCAGTCAGATCGGGCACTTCATCCAGATCAGGCGGATTAATCAATTGATCCAGACTCTGAATAACCCAATGTAAAAAATTGGCGGCAGCTGAGAAAAGTAACACAGAGGCAGAGGCGATAGCTGCGCAGGCGAATGCGGCAGGCACCATATTCAAAGAGAAAAGGAACAGAAAAGGCTGCCAGCCGCTAAACAGCGCGAAACTTGCAATTGCAGGCAGGGCAGGCGGGAAAAAAACCACCAGGCATCCCACGGCCGCTCCTGCTATCAGAGCCAATAAAACAGCAGTCAGCAATTTCCAATGTCTGCGCAACCATTTACCCATTATTAGCCCCTTAAATTAAACCTGACTTAAACTCAGGGATGATATTCACCCAGCCCCAACCTGTGCAGTGTCGACTAGCATAAACGCAGATCATAATAGCAATATTAATTGCACAAGTGAACTAAAATACAACCAATTCATGATGATTTATGGATGCCCCGGACGCGCCGGGGGTACGTAGCAGAGTAGATTGGCTAATTATGTTTATACAGGGTGGGATCAGCAATACCAGCCTCAACAAACCCTTTTTGCCGAAAAGTGCAGCTATCACATCGCCCACAGGCTCTTCCCTTCTCATCCGCCTGATAACAGGATACGGTCAAGGCGTAATCAACCCCCAAAGCGGCGCCCAATCGAACCGTTTCGGCTTTACTGAGCTTAATAAGCGGGGTATGAATTTCCAGAGGATTTCCCTCAACCCCCGCCCGGGTTGCCAGGCCTGCCATTTTTTTAAAAGCCTCCATGTATTCCGGCCGGCAGTCTGGATAGTTCGAATAATCAACTGAACTGATTCCAATAAACAGATCATTTGCACCGATCACTTCCGCATAGCCTAAAGCGATGGCCAGAAAAATAGTATTTCTTGCAGGCACATAGGTCAGCGGAATACCCTCTGTGGGCTGATAATCCGGTACGTTTATCGTCTCATCTGTTAAGGCTGAGCCCCCGAATTGATTAATATCCAGATTCACAATCCGATGTTCAGCAACCTCGAACCAGGTTGCTACGCGCTTTGCCGCCTCAATTTCAGAATTATGACGCTGGCCATAGGAAAAACTTAAGGCGAAACATTGATATCCTGCTGCCTTGGCAACTGCCAGACAAGTGGTTGAATCAAGCCCCCCCGATAATAATACCACTGCTTTTCTCATAGTAAGTCTCAAACGCTAAATTCAGGCCGATTGTAGCCTGGTTATGGGATAATGTAATCGACTGGATGAAAGCCGATGCGATCTTCTTCGTACTCATTAATTGTGTCGATATTCAAGCAGCCCAGTTCACTCAGCTCATGCTGTAATTCCTTATATTGTTCATTAGCCAGCAAACTCAAGAGCTTGTGAGTCTGTTTATCTGGATGAGTGAACAGTTTATTGGCAACTCTTTTGTTTTGAGCCAGGGCTTTTTTCGAGTCCTCGCTCAGATTATCCAGCACTAACTTCGCTATTTCCTGCGAAGGCTCTGAGACCGTTTTCCAGTAAACAGCTATTTTCTGCTGCAATTGGTTTAATATTAAAGATCCTTTTGTCAGGTCTTTATTATCCAGATAAGCCATCAGCTGATTCAAAAGCTCCATTGCCGTGCTGAATGTACCCGGCATAACCGAATGCAATGCATTGATCAGCTTTTCTTCTTTTTTCTCAGCTATCCAGGTAAAAATAACCCTGGAGCGCCTATCGATTTTACAGGCATTCGCGTTATCTTTTAATTTTTCTTTTAGTGACTCGCCGAGATTATTGAGAACTTCTCTTGCCTTTTGTTCTGTCGGTTGCACAAGGGACTGCCACTGCTCAATTAAATCTTGTTTTAGCCTTTGAAGCGCTTCTGGCTGCTCAGCGGGCACTTCAATATTTAAATAATTCATTAATTGATCAAGAATTTCGGTAGCCCTGGAGCGGAATTTGATCATATCAATACCCAGCACCTGATTTAGCTTTTGATAAGTCATCCCTGGCAATTTGTGAATGGATAGAAACGATAGTATTTGATTAAAATCCGGGCAGCAGGTCATGCTTACCTCATACTGAGCACCATAAATTGTCCTGATTAAAATCAGTGCACACTGACGCAGATAATGGGTATCGGTTATGGGAGCGCTCATCGAAGCAAGACGATAGAAACTGAGCTCCAGTATTCGCGCAGCGCTCCTGGTAAAATTAAGCTGCTCACCTTCTGTATAGTTTTCCTTGCTGTTATACCAGATATCGACCAGTGTTGTGAGCATAACCTGACAATCTTCCTTGCTCAGACTTGAAACATCCAGTGCCTTTAGGAATAGTTCAGCTGTCTGTAAATTAATAACTTCGCTCTCGGTCAATAATTTCACACGCTTTATCAGCAAAGGCGCAGACACGCTACCTGTTTCTTCAAAAATTTTAAGCAGAGTATCCAGGTTGTTGCAATCATTAACATCCATTTGGAACTCTTCAAAGAGCGAAGGGGTTTTGTGAAGTAATTGCTTAACTTCCTTATAATTTCTTTCCAGCATCGCAACATGATAGGCGGCTATAGAATATTCAGTTTTAAGACCTCTCAATGCCTCTATAGACTCCTGAACCTTTTGTTCCGCTGCCCGACGAAACCACTTACAGGCCACAGAGACGTTGCGCTCAACGCCCTCCCCATGCGAATAAAGGCAGCCCAGGCTATGCTGAGCACTGGGTAGTTTTTGCTGAGCCGCCAGGCTGATCCATCTGTAGGCTTCCTCATAAAGAGCATCCTCATAATACATCATTCCCAGATTGTACTGGGCACTTACATCGCCTTTTTCAACGGCTTTAAGGAACCATTCATAGGCCTTAGAACGACTCTGGATAACAAAGTTACCCTCTTTGTACATAACGCCAAGATTGTTTTGAGCACTTGCATCACCCTGCTCAGCTGCACGTGTAAACCATATAAACGCTTGTTGGTTGTCTTGCGTGACTCCATTGCCATAAAGGTATCTTAGTGCCAGAAACGATTGGGCTATCGGCAATCCCTGCTCAGCAGCAAAGCGAAACCATTTACAGGCTTCGGCAGGGTGTGTCTCGACACCGGCACCCTTAGAATACAAGGTTCCCAAATTGAATTGAGCAATCGCAAAGCCCTGAACAGCCGCAAAATGAAACCAGCGATACGCCTCTCTACTATCCTGCTCAACTCCTTCACCATTGAAATACAGCGCGCCCAGATTACTACAGGCTTGTAAATTTCCCTGTGCTGCAGCCATCTGAAACCATCGATGGGCTTCTTTGGCATCTTTGGCCACATGCACTCCGTCTTTATACAGCAATCCCAGAAAGTTCTGGGCGAGTGAAGATCCTTTTTCAGCAGCCAGAACAGCCAGGGCAAAAGCATTCCCGGTATTTTGTTGTCCAAGACCCAGAAGAAAATACATGGCGTTAGCATATAATTCGTCTGCTGTGAGATGGCGATATGCCTCGATGTCAATATTTTGTATGCCCTCTGCTTCCCTCATCGTACGCAAATCATCTTCTGCTTGTTGTAAATGAATATGGGAGCAGCGCGTCAGATAACTGACCGCTTTATGGAAATACATTTCGTCATTGGAAAGTAATTGATAAGCCTGATAATAAAGAGCGGCCAGATCTCTATTCTTCTGATAATAAATTATCTGCTTTCTATCGATTAGTTCGCTTAATTTTCTTGATCCGAGGATTTGCTGCTGTTCATCTTCAATTTGTTTAATGCTGCTTTCAAGTTCCTGAATGGACTTACTCATGAATGCCAGGCCTCTGTTAAAATGTATACGCGGCCATGCCTTAAATTCCCGTGAGCGAGGGATTGTATATTATAAATACATATTATACAAACAGAGAGCTTTCATTTTAAGATGAATCTTCGGTTTTAACGGATCCCACAAACCACACCAGCTTTGTCATTTCTACGCGGCGTTGTAGCGTAAATGCAGATAGGTGCACAAAAAACCGTCTTTGCGCGCAACTTGGGAAAAGTGAAACTTTCGCCTCGAAGACTGTACCAGCCAGCCTTCGATAAAAATGGGTTCAGTTTATAGAGTGCTCAAATCATTTTTTGACGACAGCAAGTGCTCGGCTTCAGACTTCTCTGCTTCCTTCACTACCGTAGAACCTTTGCCCGATATAAATAAAACAGGCGATTTCTTAATTTTCAGCGGGCTTAAATCCTCTACCTTGCGAGCCGGGTTAGCAGAAAATTCATCATATTCCAAAGACAGCGGCTCATCAAAATCAGGGAGTTCATCTCTTGCAGGCTCAAATTGCTTGAGAATGATATGCGATAAAGCGGCTATCGCAAAACCTGCCGCCATTATGCCAATACCAGCCCCCAAAGGCATAAAAACTAAGGACGCAAAGATTACCGCCGGGATGAGAGCGTCAATTAAAATCGCCCGAACCAGTTTGATCTTCTGGAAACGCACCATTTTTTCCTGATAATCGGAATCAATCATCAGACCTTTCATCTCCAGAAACAATGCCTTGCGTTCGTTTTCATCCGTTGAAGCATTAAACAACTGCAGTAACTCCCGGGCTTCCAAATGATCCTGCTTACTCAGCGCTTTGGACTTGGAAACATCCAAAGCCCCGGCAATACCGGCGTAGGCGGCATTCAATACAAAACACAGGCTGGCGCCGATTAAGCCGATCATCATGAAGGTAGCCGGAGCAAGCATCGCCGGCGGAAAGAAAAAGCAGCAGGCCACACAAAAGGCTGCCAGTAGGCCACCGGCATAGACCATGTCGTTAATCATGCCGAGCTTTTTATATTTCCAGTCAAGCTCAGTGCGCATGAGTAAATTCCTGGCTTCGCGCACTTGCTTCTCTAGTTCTGAGATGTGAGCCGGATCAGGAGTTGCGGCTTTCCTGGCATTAAGCAATTGCTCTTCCAAATGCGCAAAGGCTTCATACAGAGCGGTTATTTTTTTATTGTAGGCAGTACTTTCCTCATAAAAACGCCAGATAGAAAAGCTTAAATCCATTAACAATAAGCCCATAGTTGCGAAATTACCGGCCATGCCCATCGCACCAGGTCCTTTGAGCCAGAAAAAACAGGCCATATTGGCCAAGCCCCAGATGGAATCATTCAGCAGGCTGAATTTCCTCTGATTCCATTGGGTTTTAAACCGCTCCCAGGCCGGGATTTTCTGCTCTTCAGCGCTCATCCAGGGACCGGCGATAGTGTGTTTCAACAGCAAGCTTAAATTGATGGCGAAACGAGTATAGTAAAGCACCCAGCTCATATAACCGGTAATCGGAGCAGGGGCAGCAATTCCTTTTTGCGCCTGCGCCTTGCGGTAGAAATCATCAGGCAGCATTTCAATAACCGAGCTGAGCATGCCGCCGCCCCATACCCAGTATAGCCTTCGCTCATTGACATCACTCATCCAGCCGATCAGAGTACCGGTCTTGGCATCAGCAATTTCAGCCATTTTATCGGCAATGAATTTCCCAACAGTGAAGCCGAGATATTTGGCAGGTTTGTCAGGGCTCTCTTCAATCGCTTCATCAAGCTGCGCTTTTTTGGCCGGCTCATCTTCCGGGGCTTGAATCTGCTCGATTTTAAGCAGCAACTGCTCACATTTCAGATAATCAGCATTCAAATCATTTAAAGGATGGAACCTGTTCTCATGAAAATTCAGATAGGTCTGATATCTTAATAGTTCCTGGATGAATTTAAGCTTCTTTTTCTCGCTTTCAAGCTGCACAGGATTTAGAAATTGATATTCTGCACCCTTGGTCAGACTAAGTTTACTTCGATGATAATTTAAAAATACCGACAGCCAGTCGCGGTTAGCAGCCAGCTCTTTTATATCATAAGGCGCCTCTGCATCATCAAAGCGGCGAACGAATTCAAATCCGAGCATTTGATTAAGCATCTCTGAATTCTGAATTGTTCGGTCTGACATGATATCACCTCATTTGTTTATATGGGGCTGGTGATTTTTTAAAAAGGCACAAGCTGTTCTTTTTTATAACATAGCAGGTATTTATCACACAAGCTTAGTTTTTTCATTTTTACAATCCTGAAACGATATTTACTGGAATTAATCAATGAATATTGGTTAAACAGGGGAATACAAATGCGCATAGAACTTGGGTGAATAGGCAAAAATGTGTATAATCCTTTGTTTTTGTTGTCCAACTTCTTACAATCATGAATCTGGAAAAGCATTACGATGTCATTGTAGTCGGTGGCGGCCATGCCGGTACCGAAGCAGCTCTCGCCTCAGCCCGCCTTGGCGCTGAAACTTTACTGTTAACCCATAACATGGACTTCCTTGGTCAAATGTCCTGCAATCCGGCAATTGGGGGTATTGGTAAAGGGCACCTGGTTAAAGAAATTGACGCACTGGATGGGGTGATGGCGCTTGCTGCTGACCAGGCAGGAATTCAGTTTCGCATTCTTAATGCCTCCAAAGGCCCGGCTGTACGCGCTACCCGCGCTCAGGCGGACCGGGTTCTTTATCGTCAGGCGATTAGACAATTTCTGCAGAATCAACCTTATTTAAGCCTGTTTCAGCAGTCTGTTGATGATCTCATAATTGAAAATGGACAGATTGCCGGTGTTATCACGCAAATGGGATTAAAACTGCGCGCTCGCGCCGTGGTACTGACCGTCGGCACTTTTCTCGGCGGCAAAATTCATGTCGGCATGGCCCAATACGCCGGCGGTCGGGCGGGGGATCCGCCAGCCATTGCCCTGGCTAATAAACTCCGTGAACTGAATCTGCCAGTTGGCCGACTAAAAACGGGAACCCCGCCACGGATTGACAGCCGTTCGCTGGATTATTCGCAAATGACGATTCAACCCGGGGACACGCCGGTTCCGGTATTTTCCTATTTGGGTAATCTTGCTATGCATCCGCAGCAGCTGCCCTGCTACATTACCCATACCACCAGTCAGACTCATGAAATTATAATGGCTAATCTTCATCAATCCCCAATGTATGCCGGGGTTATTGAAGGCGTTGGCCCGCGCTATTGCCCTTCCATTGAAGATAAAGTGGTGCGCTTTGCTGATAAATCCTCGCATCAGATCTTTGTGGAGCCGGAGGGGCTGACCAGTGATGAAATTTATCCGAATGGGATTTCAACCAGCTTGCCCTTTGAGGTTCAGGTGCAATTTGTCCGCTCCATTAAAGGCTTTGAAAACGCCCACATCACCCGTCCAGGCTATGCGATTGAATATGATTATTTTGATCCCCGCGGATTAACCTCCTTTCTGCAGACCAAAGCCATCAGTAATCTGTTTTTTGCTGGCCAAATCAATGGCACAACAGGTTACGAAGAGGCTGCAGCACAAGGAATTATCGCCGGAATGAACGCCGCCTTATTGGTTAAAGAACAGGCGTTATGGTGCCCGCGCCGGGATGAAGCCTACATAGGCGTACTGATTGATGATTTGATAACCCTGGGAACTCAGGAACCTTACCGCATGTTTACCTCCCGCGCCGAATACAGGCTGCTTTTGCGTGAAGACAATGCCGATTTACGCTTGACCGCAAAAGGACGTGAGCTTGGAGTTGTGACAGAAAAGCGCTGGCAGCATTTCTCTGAAAAACGCGAAGCCATTGAGAGCAGTAGAACCCTGCTGCAAAACACCGCCATTCGCGCTGATAATCAGGAAGTGTTCGAAAAGTTGCTGGAGAAACCTCTGCAGCAAGATTGCAAAGCCATTGACCTGTTGAAACGCCCTGAAATCAGCTATCAGCAATTACAGGCTTTAGATAGCCTGGAACTGCCAGAATTAAGTGATGAAGTGGCGGAACAACTCGATATTCAAAGCAAATATGCAGGATATATTGAACGTCAGCAGTTAGAAATTGAACGCTTACGAAAGCATGAAACGACACAGTTGCCAGACTCTCTGGATTATGCTCAGGTCACAGGACTTTCCAATGAAGTGGTGCAAAAGCTTGCTAAAATCAGGCCCACCACTCTGGCCCAGGCGGGCCGCATTTCCGGCGTTACTCCGGCCGCATTATCCTTATTGCTGGTTCATTTGAAAAAACATCGGATGCCCGCATAATGCAGACTATTGAGAAAGAATTGGAAAAGGGCTTGCAGCAATTAGGATTATCCGTATCGCCTGAGCCCTTACTTAATTATTTAATGCTTTTGCAGAAATGGAACAAGGCTTACAATCTGACCGCTATTCGTGATTTGCCCGCAATGCTAAGCAAACACCTTTTGGACAGCCTTGCCATTTCACCTTGGCTGCAAGGCCCGCGGCTCATTGATGTGGGCACCGGCGCCGGCTTGCCAGGCATTCCGCTCGCTATTGCTCACCCGCATTTGCAAGTCAGTTTACTGGACAGTAATGGAAAGAAAATTCGCTTTCTGCAGGAAGTTAAACGCCAGCTTGACCTGAGCAATATTGAAATTATCGAATCACGCGTTGAAAACTATAAACCGGCGACAGGTTTTGATACAGTGATAAGTCGGGCTTTCAGTGATCTGTCGCAGATGATAAGCTGGACGAAACACTTGCTTGCCAGCGGCGGCATCTGGCTGGCAATGAAAGGACGCTACCCTGAAATTGAATTAAGCACTATCGACCAAGGTTATAAGGTTATTCCTTACAGCGTACCAGGTCTCGATGGTGAACGTTGCTGTATCATTATTGCTAATACTAGTAAGGAATAACGATGGCCAAAGTTATTGCTATTACCAATCAGAAAGGCGGCGTTGGCAAAACCACCACCGCAATAAACCTGGCTGCCTCTATAGCTGCACACCGCCAGAATGTACTTTTAATTGATTTGGATCCTCAGGGTAATGCCACGATGGGTTCTGGTGTGGATAAGAACGCACTGGTACATACCTGCAATGAAGTTATTTTACGAGATTGCCTGGCTGAACAAGCCTGCCTGGTTACCGCCTGTGGTTACGATATCATTCCCTCCAATGGCGATTTAACCGTTGCAGAAGTCAGTCTTATGGAGAGAAATCACCGTGAAACCTTTCTTTTCAAAGCCCTGCAACCCATACAGAACAATTATGATTTTATATTAATTGATTGCCCGCCGGCATTAAATACGCTCACCATCAATGCTCTGGTAGCTTCTGACTCTGTATTAATTCCCATGCAGTGTGAATATTATGCTCTGGAAGGGCTTGCGGCACTTTTAAACACCGTCGAACAAATCAGAAGTTCAGTCAACACCCGCCTGCAGCTTGAGGGGGTTTTAAGAACCATGTATGACTCCCGTAATCGACTTTGCTCTGAAGTGTCGCGCCAATTGCTTGATCATTTCGGCAACAAGGTTTATCGCACCGTCGTTCCGCGTAACGTCAGACTGGCCGAAGCGCCCAGCCATGGTATGCCTGCATTACAATACGACAGAACATCACCCGGAGCCGCTGCGTACATGGTACTGGCCGCCGAAGTCATCAGCAAACAAACTGTAACCAGTTAGAGGTCAATATATGTCAGTTAAACGAGGCAGCCTGGGTAAAAACCTGTCCGCATTATTAGGAACCAGCCCTGCTACTGCAATTCCTGTTGCCAAACCGTCTGAATCCAGTAAATTAAAACTGGATTTACTACAGCCAGGTAAATATCAGCCCAGAAAAGCGATAGATGAGGCCTCACTTGAGGAGTTAGCAGGATCAATCAGGCAGCAAGGTTTGCTGCAGCCAATTGTCATAAGGCCATTAGAGAATCAAAAATACGAAATTATCGCCGGAGAACGCCGCTGGCGCGCTTGTCAGTTAGCCGGCTTAAGTGAAGCGCCGGTAATTATTAAAGAAGTTGATGATGAAACAGCGATGGCTATGGCCTTGGTTGAGAATCTGCAGCGTGAAGACCTTAATCCAATGGATCAGGCCAGAGCAATGGGCAGGCTGCATCATGAGTTTGAATTGACGCATCAGCAGATTGCGGAGTTATTATCAAAATCACGGACTGCAGTCAGCAATTACCTGCGCCTGCTAAGTCTGGCTGAAGAAGTAATGCGTATGGTAGAGCATGATGATCTGGACATGGGCCATGCCCGAGCGCTGCTTATGCTAAACGCTGAGCAACAGATTCAGGTTGCCAAACTGGTGATTGCGAAATCCCTTTCTGTGCGCGAAACTGAGAAACTGGTTAACCGGCTCAAAGAAGGTAAAGCGCCTCAAGCCGAAGATCGGGAAATCCCGGCTCATACTCAAATGCAAATTCAAACGCTTTCCCAGCATCTGAAGTCAAGAATCAAATTAAAACCCGGAAAAAATGGCAAAGGCAGCCTGGTTATTCATTATGACACCTTGCATGACCTCGACTGTGTAATCCGTCAAATAATTGAGAAGTAAATTTTATTTTTGCATGCCCCTCAACCATACTCATTATATGCTGTTTGAAATTGCCATCAACCTGCAAATGATGGTAGGGGGGGCCTATGCAGATCCAACCTGTAGAGCCGCTGGTGGTTCTGCTTAGCTGCGGTCAAATGAAAGTGACTAGCTATCTTCTTGAACTGACAGAACATAGCCTCAGTGTAACCAGCACCGAATTTCTGGATAAAGATAGTCTCGTTCTGTTTAAATCCAGATATTTCCGCGGCGAAGCATCCATTAAAACAATATCCTATGATCACTACCGGTTTACCTATGCTTTAGAGATCGGAAATATTAATTTTCAACCGGGCTTGCTGGTGAACACCCAATTGTGATCTTTGCAGAAACTATCCGACTGATGGAATTAAGTTAAACAGTGGATGGCTTGTATGCAGTTCCCGAAGAGTGGTGGTATGCTCTCGTTGAATCCAAAGCCGGTTGTAATTAAGCGCATCGAAGAGGCTATAAGCACTACCCTGATGTTTTCCACGGACAAACAGATCAAGATCAACCATCTCGCTTTCTATTGCCCGCTCCAGGGCCGCCTCAATCATTTCTGCCTTATGCAATTTGCCGCTGTTGAAAAGCGAATATCTGGCCTGTTTGAGTCTGTCTATTTTTGCTCTGACTTCAATAATAAATTTGAGCAAGTTTTCATGTGGATGTTCTAGACGAGGCAATTCTTCTGAGGGTAGTTGCGGTTGAGTTTTTAGAAAATCGATCAGTTCCTCTGCAGATTGAAATACCTTAGCAGTAGAAGCCGATATCACGTGAATTGTATTGACCTCAGCCATTGCTGCACTCAAACTGCCAATTTTTTGTCTGCCTTCCCAACTGTAATCTGCAAAAAAACGCTGCAGATCCTCCATTGAAAATTTTAATTCTTCAAAGCGGCCGCCAGTTTTTCGCTTAAGGCTTATAATTTTACTCAGTTCCTGGATGTTAAACAGGTGTAATCGATTTAAGTTAACGTCTCTTAGATCAAGCGAGTTAATACGGGCGGGTAGATATTCAACCAGTAAATCGTACGAGCTTAATGAAAGCGATGATAAATCTTCCCCACTCCAATCAAGTTCTGTCTGATCATCGGGTATGAGCGCGAGTACACGTCTTATCAGATCTCTGTACATAGCATAGCTTTTATGGGTTATACGAGGATAGTGTCTGGGACTAAGCAGATCTTTGATACCCATAATTGAGAATTAGCAGGAAGAAGGGTGTTTACATTATAACATGCGGGCAATTATCTATCAAACTGCTCCAAGAAAGCCCACCCCTCTGAGAGAGAGGTGGTAGATGCATTTACAGCCAATAGACAAAGATAAACAGGAATAACCAGACGACATCCACAAAGTGCCAATACCAGGCCACAGCTTCGAAAGCAAAATGACGTTCGGGAGTGAAATGTCCATAAATGCAACGGATCATGATGATAATCAACATGATGGTTCCAATAGTGACATGCAGACCGTGGAAGCCGGTTAGCATGAAAAAGGTGGTGCCGTAGATACCTGCATCAAGGGTTAAACCCTTTTCTGTGTATGCTTCATAATACTCATAGCCCTGCAGCATGAGGAAGAGCACGCCCAAGGCAACAGTCAATGCCATACCGATAACCAGCTGACGACGCTTATTTAGTTTTAAAGCCCAATGCGCCCAGGTAATGGTTACTCCGGAAGTTAAGAGGATAAGGGTATTGAGCGCAGCCAAACCCCAGGCTCCCATAGCTTCATGAGCACCCGCGAAGATCTGATTATTAGGGTTTTGCAGCAAGGGCCAAGTCGCTTTGAAATCTGCCCACAAAGTGTAATGAGTTATCGGATGTATTTCACCGCCAAGCAGTGGAACAGACCAGAAGCGGGTAAAAAACAACGCTCCGAAAAATGCCCCGAAAAAGCAAACCTCAGAAAAAATAAACCAGCACATTCCCCAGCGAAACGAACGATCCACTTGCAGATCGTATAATCCTTTCTGGTTTTCGTAGATGACCTGACCAAACCAGCCAACCATCATGGTGATCATGATAATCAGGCCGAGAGTAAATAAATAAGGGCCATACCAGTCATGATGAAGCCAGGATGCAGCGCCCACCAGTGTAGTCGTTAAGCCAATCGAACCCACAAGCGGCCAGTGGCTTGGTTGGGGGACGTAATAGGTGCCGTGCGCTCCCATATTTCTTTATCTCCTGTTAGTAATTTCTACGTAATTCTTTTTCTAATTTATAACCCGGTTTGATACATCAAACAATGTATAAGCCAAGGTGATTGTTTTGACGTTCTCCGGCAGCTCCGGATCCAGATGGAATAAAAGGGGCATATCCATCGCCTCATGTCCATTCAGGGTTTGTTGAGCAAAACAAAAACATTCCGTTTTTTTAAGGTATTTAGCTGCTATTCCTGGTGTTATACTGGGTATTGCCTGTACAGTCATTCGATGATTAGTCTGGTTTTCAGCATAGAACGCCAGCTTTGCAATTTCTCCCGGATGAATCTTGATTTTTGTAGTTTTCGGATAAAATTTCCAACGCAAGTTGCCGTTATTCGTGGCTACAAATTCCACAGTTATTGTTCTTTCCCTGGAAACTTGTAGCTCAGAAGGTTCAACACGGGCCGAAGGCCCGGTGATTTTTCCGTTAATTCCCAAAGTTTTACATAAGCTGTTATAGATTGGTACCAAGGCAAAACCGAATGCAAACATGGACAAAACAACCGCTGTTAACAGTATCACCAGCCTGAAATGACTTTTAACCAAATTTAATACCTCATGGTTGTCGTTCGGCTTATCAGCTGCTTCTGCAGCTGATTCGCTTAGCTAATAGTTGGCGGAACAGAAAAGCTGTGATAGGGCGGCGGTGAAGGCAAGGTCCACTCCAGACCATGAGCCCCCTCCCATACTTTGGCATCCACTTTTTTACCGCCTCTGACGGTCGCGATCACATTGTATAAGAATAGCAACTGCGAGAAGCCAAAAATAAAGGCCCCAATCGTTGAAATCATATTAAAATTGGTGAACTGCAAGGCATAGTCAGGAATTCGGCGCGGCATACCAGCCAAGCCCAGGAAATGCATGGGGAAAAAGGCAATATTCACTGAAATAGCCGAGAGCCAGAAATGCCATTTGCCCAAAGTTTCGTTGTACATGTGGCCTGTCCACTTGGGAATCCAGTAATAAGTCGCCGCCATTAATGAGAAGATGGCGCCTGGAACCAGAACATAATGGAAGTGGCCTACCACGAAATAAGTATCCTGGTATTGATAATCCGCAGGAACCAGAGACAACATTAACCCGGTAAAGCCGCCAATCGTGAATAAAAATACGAAGGCAATGGCAAAAAGCATCGGCGTTTCAAAGGTCATGGCTCCTTTGAACATAGTACTCACCCAGTTGAACACTTTAATTCCCGTGGGAACGGAAATAAGCATCGTGGTATACATGAAAAACAGCTCAGCACCCAGAGGAACTCCGGTAGTGAACATGTGATGTACCCAAACGATGAATGACAAGAGTGCAATGCTCACCGTTGCATAAACCATAAAATGATAACCAAACAATGGCTTGCGGCTAAATGTGGGAATGATTTCCGAAATAACCCCAAAGGCAGGAAGAATCAATACATACACTTCCGGATGACCAAAGAACCAGAAAACATGCTGGAACAGAATCGGATCGCCGCCGCCAGCCGCTTCAAAAAAGCTGGTACCAAAATGGCGGTCCGCCAGCATCATGGTGACTGCACCTGCCAGTACCGGCATAATTGCAATCAGAAGAAAAGCGGTAATCAACCAGGTCCATACGAACATAGGCATTTTCATCAGAGTCATGCCAGGAGCACGCATGTTGAAGATGGTCGCAATGATGTTAATTGAGCCCATAATAGAGGAAAGCCCCATCATATGAATTGCGAAAATCATGAAATCCGTGCTTGGTGGAGCAAATTTCGTAGATAATGGAGCATACATTGTCCAGCCAAAGTTAGGACCTCCGCCTGCATGAAACATGGTGGAACCCAATAATGCGAAGGCGAACGGCAATATCCAGAAACTCCAGTTGTTCAAACGGGGTAAAGCCATATCCGGCGCCCCAATCATCATCGGAATTTGCCAGTTGGCCATACCGGTAAACGCAGGCATTACCACCCCAAAAAGCATGATTAACCCATGCAGGGTAGTCATTTGGTTGAAGAAATTGGGATCAACAAAACGATGACCAGGTTGAAAAAGTTCCGCCCGAATCACTAAAGCCATGCCGCCAGCAACAAAGAAACTAATCAATGCCAGAAACAGGTAAAGCGTTCCAATGTCTTTATGGTTGGTAGTAAATACCCAGCGCTTGATAAACCCCATAACGCCCTTACCCTGTTCGGGGCCATGATCATGCTCATGATCATGGAGATGAGCATCATGTGTAGTCTGATGTGTTGTTATTTCACTCATTGTAAACCTCCAGCTTGAGCTTTATTGACCTTGGTCGGTTCCTGATCTTCGCCATGTCGAACCTTGTTTACATCAGCAGGCTGAACATCGTCATCCGTATTATTTTCCCAGGAATTACGCTCATAAGTAACCACAGCAGCGATTTCGGCATCGCTTAACTGGTCTTTATAAGCCTGCATTGCAGTACCAGGTACACCGTTCAACACTATTCCGATATGCCGTGAAATAGGTTTTCCAACCGCAACGGAACTACCCTTCAGGGGTGGGAACATGGGTGGAATACCTTTACCGTCAGACTTGTGGCAAGCCGCACAAATTTGTTCATATTTGGTTTTTCCAAGATCCATTAATTCCTTGCGGGTCATTGGTTTTTGCTCGACAGCAGCACCTGCTCCTTCGGCATATTCATCAACAACCTTGGGTTGCTCTTGTACCCATTTGGCAAACTCTTCATCGCTGACTGCCTTAACTACGATTGGCATGTAGGCATGGTTAATTCCACAAAGCTCCGTACATTGACCGCGATAGATACCAGGCTTTTCGACCCGTGCCCAGGCTTCATGCATAAAACCAGGGATGGCGTCGCGCTTGATTCCCAACTCAGGAACCCACCAGGAATGAATTACGTCATTGGCTGTTACCAGGAAGCGAACTTTTTTGTGGACTGGAATAACCAGCGGCTTGTCTACTTCCAGCAAATACCATTGTCCTTTCTTTTCCTGATTCTGGATTTGCTGGTAGGGCGTGGCAATGTTGCTGAAATAGCTGATGCCCTGATCCAGATACTGATATTGCCATTTCCACTGATAGCCGACGACTTTAATGGTGACATCCGAATCACTGGAGTCTTCCAGATCAATCAGAATTTTTGTCGCTGGAATAGCCAGGCCGACAAGAATTAGAAAGGGAATGATCGACCATAGAATTTCCAGACGGGTATTGTCATGAAACGAAGCCGGGGTATATCCCTTTGATTTACGGTGATGCACCAGCGAATAAATCATCGCTCCGAACACGACCACACCGATAATTGCACAGACCACCATCGCAATGGTATGCAGGTAGTACATGTCCTTGCTTAATGGAGTCACCCCCTTATACATATTCAGCTGCCAGGTATCCGCAGCGGCCAGGGCATTACTGCCAATTCCCAAACCTGCAGCCAGAGCAATGATTTGTTTCACATTCAGAAACCTGTTTTGCATCCCCTTTCCTCACATCAGCTAATAGCCATGACACCGGGTCATGGACGATTCATAAAATTGGATCGGTGAAGATTATAGGCTTCACCGCTGAAATTCTCTCATCTCTACCAGAGCGAGTAGTTACCCTCTGTTTTGGATTGACTAACCATGTACTTAATCGCCTCAATAATCTCATCAGTAGTACATTGTTTGCAGCCGCCATTCTTCGGATGCGCATCCCCATGGAGGACTTCCGCAATTAACACATCCATATTCTTTTGAATGATGGGTTTCCAAAGGGCTTTGTCCCCAATTTTTGGAGCGCCCTGAATACCGTCTTTATGGCATACGCTGCAGTTCTCATTGTATACATCTTTGCCGTTGGAAGGATATTTGGCACCGCCGCTGTTGGTTAAATCCTGCCATTGTGAACGGGAAAGTGATTGATTGAGGATATAATCAGTCGCTGAGATAATATCATTATCAGAGCAAGTTACGCAGGCGCCTTTCACCGGCATGCTATTGTAGCCATGAATAGCATGGCGATATAGTCCGGTTAGTCCGCTGCTTTTGAGGCGCTGATACCAGTTATTACCATCGCCATTAAGAGGCGCACCCATCTTGCCTTCCTGATGGCAAACGATACAGGAGTTTATATACACCTGTTTGCCTCGTTTCAGAGACGGCTGTGCATCAGAGGGGGCTACTCCCAACGTTTCAGCACTTTCAACCGTCTTCAGATAGGTCGCAATAGCCAGAGTATCGTCTTCGCTCAGATAACCAAGACTATTATGGTTAACCTCAGCCATAGGACCTGCCACAGGTCCAGCCTTGTTAATCAGTTCGCCAGACTTAAAGACATCGGCCACTTCATAATGACTTGCTGAACGCAGGCCAAGCCGGGTGATATTAGGCGCCCAATAACCATCGACAAATCCGCCGGTAAGATAATAGCGGTTTTTAGGTGCGCCAAGGACATTAAGCGGCGTATGGCACATGCTGCAATGCCCCAGACCGTCAACAATATAACGTCCGCGATTCCAGGCAGGCGATTTTTCAGGATCGTAGGGAATTTCATTTTCTTCAGGGAAGAAAAATAACAGGTTCCAGCCCCAGAGACTGAAGCGTGCACCCGGTACGTTAAAGGGGAATGGCAGTGATTTATTTTTCTGATTGACCGCCGGAATGCTCATGAAATAGGCATAAAGGGCCCTGGCATCGTCATCGGTAATCTTTGAGAAATAGATATAGGGAAACACCGGGAAGTAATTGCGCCCTTGTGGATCGCGGCCATCCTTTAGAGCTCGAATAAAATCGGCTTCAGTCCAGTTTCCAATTCCGGTCTCTTTATCCGGCGTAATATTAGGGCTGTAAAACTTACCGAAGGGCGTATCAATTTCCAAACCACCGGCAAAAGCAGGGGTTTTGCCTTTAACATCGGTATGACAGGCGATGCAATCGCCCATTTTGGCAAGATATTCGCCACGCTTGATTAGTTCAGCCTGTATTCCTTCAGCTGCCTTGGTTTGAGGATATTCCGGATAATAGCCTTCAATAAAAATCTCAGGAATCTGCTTGTGTTGAGATTCCTGCGGTACTGAACTGGTTTGTTGAGCAGCGGGTTTGTCAGCCTGAATGGCCACCTGTGCTGCCGCTTGCATGTCAGCGGCATTAACCCATGGGCTGTAAACTGCAGCGGTCACTATAAAGCTTATTATTTTTGCATTATTCTTCAACAAAGAGCGCACGCTCCCTCCTTAAATCACTTAACCGGGGTTCATTCAGGCAGGAAAATTAGTTTTGCATTTTATACTTCTCCTACTATAACTTGCAATCGTGTTTCGCAGCAAATATGCCACTAAAATGCGATATCTGAGCAAAGCCTGCCGTCCATTAAATAATGATTGATCAAGTTGATTAAATTATGTAGAAACCGGTTCGGCCAACTGAAATTTTCAGGAAAACTTCGCGAACGATGCAGCGAATAAAAATACAAAAAAACAGTTTAATAATAGTGCAAAATTAGCGATAATTAACCCTCCTTACTTTCTAACCAATATTATGCCCATTTATCTCAATGGATTATTATTAGGCTTATCACTGATTACCGCCCTTGGCCCGCAGAATATTTTTTTAATCCGTCAGGGCGCCATGCGCCATCACGCGGTCCTGTCGGCAACCATCTGCTTCTTCTGTGACGTTATTCTGATTTGTGCCAGTATTGCCGGCTTGAATCATGCGCTTGAACTCCACCCCACTTTAAGAATATGGGTGACCTGGTTTGGCGCTCTGTTTCTGTTTTACTATGGACTGACTTCAGTAAGAAAAGCGCTTAAGACCACTCCTGCGGCCAGGCAGGAGGTTAGCCAGGTCAGCAACCGCCTGCAGATTTTACTGCTCGCATTAGGTTTCAGCCTGCTGAATCCGCATGCCATAATCGACAGTCTAGTCATTATCGGTGGCGGCAGTGCCCAATTCCCTGAGCATAAGCTGCTATTCCTTTGCGGGGTTCTTAGCGCCAGCTTTATCTGGTTCAGCTCATTAACCTTTACAACCTTTTATTTTTCTGAAGTATTGTCACGCGCCAAAGTATGGCGGCGGATTGAATTTGGCAGCGGGATTTTAATGATCGTTATTGGTTTGAAGTTAGTCACTTCGTAGATTTGGGCCAAGCAGACTGCAACATATAGGTTGGGCCCTTGGCCCAACATTGAGATTTCTGATGTGGTTTCAACCCCTTTGCGCGAGAAGGGCCAAACCTGCAATAATTCCTTAACATATAATTAACTAGGCGTAAATACCGACGTGGCATAACTGACAGCGCTATCCTTTCTTCGTTGAAGTTCCGGTTGTATCGCTTCCCAGGCGTGTTTGACAACCCCCTTCGGATTCACGCCATAAAACTGGTAGGGCAAGGTATTCACATGGCAGTCCTGTGCAAGATAGACCAAAAAGTTCTGTAGCTTTTTCTGCTGTTCATCAGACTCAGCCGTAGTGGTAAATATCGAGGTAACTGCTGAAACAGCCGCTGCTATTGCGCCTAAGCCTGTTCCACGAGGCTCCGCATTCTTCCAGGTGATAATGGTTGCTGATGGGACATAATTACCCAACGTAAAAATGAGATTTCTTACTTCATCACAATTCATCTTATTGCAATGATCACCTGTATCTTTACCCATTGCCCATTCGTAAGCCTCAATGAGGTCGGCACGAGCCTGTTTATACAGTATCTCTCTTTCTCCTATTGATTTAAACTCATAAGTGGCACCAATGCCCGCAAACAGGGAAAGAAATACAGGAATGAATAGATACGAAAAAATGTAAAGCCCAACGGTTGCCGAGAGCAAAGTAACTCCCAGGACATTGGCTGAGTGATATTCCTCGAGCCTCTTCTTAAATTTGTCAGTGAGCTCAGTTAATATTTTGCGATCTGCTTCTGAAGAAGCTGAGAACGCGTGTTCCGGCTTTATGAAGCGGCCAGGAAGCATTTCAGAGTTGCTCGCAGCGGGCTTCCCTTTATCGGAGGTTGCCTGTGGTGCTGGCTGAGAAAAAAAAGAGCTGATATAAGAATAGCCGGACATATAAATCTCCATCCATTGAAAAACAAGTCGAGCTTCTTTTTTATTTCAAATTGCGGAAAATTACAACAGATAATCAAAAATTTGTTTATTTAAGAGAAGATTTTGAATTAGAAAGGGCCAATCAGTGTGTCGCCAATTGACCCAGTGGAATGACACATAGCAAGTCCAACCTCGCAAACGAAATATCTCACAGCAAATGTGCTATTGTCAACATTTCTGTACAGTAATTTACACTATTCGTAGACCCGATTGCTATTGTGCAGTAGACTCGCGATTTTGACTTAAAGCAGGCATGCCATGTTCTATGGGGATAATGTTCAGGATACGCGACAAGTTTTTTTTGAGTGCTGGAGAAAATACCGTCAGCAAGAGGCATTGACTGCTCTAGAGCAGCAGGTAGTGAATGTCATCCTTGCCCATCCTGAATATCATGCCATTCTTGATGACTCTCTTGGCAATCTGGCCAAGACATACACCCCGGAAATGGGGCAAAGCAATCCCTTTCTGCATTTAGGTCTGCATCTGGCGATTCGTGATCAAATTACCACTAACCGTCCAGCTGGAATTCTAGCTATATATCAGCAGCTGATGGCCAGCCATCAGGATGAGCTGCAGGTAGAGCACCTGATGATGGAATGCCTGGCAGAAACATTGTGGCAGGCCCAGCGCGGCATGCCCCCACAGGATATTGAAGATCATTATTTGCTTGCGCTTAAACGCCTAAAAAAGTAGCTTGCTGGCCTTACATTACATGTATTATTACCTGTCGGTTGGGCCTTGGCCTAACCTGCAATAATCTGAGAGAATGTGGATACCGCAGATACATGCCGCGGTACTTAGCTGGTTAGGTTTTTCACCAGAGCCTCATCCATTAAACCCCGGATAGAAAAAAGTCACCTCATGTTTGTTGTAAAATAAATTAATCAGCGAGGCGCCTTCAATCTGATGTAACTCTTTAAGCGTGGCCCAGTCCGTTTCACCCTGTAATTTGATCGTGAAAATCATTTGACCCGCTTTACCAGACTCAAGCCACTTTCTGATAAGCGTCAATGCTCTGTCTGGATAACAGGCAATATCCGACAATACCCAGTCGTATGGTTTCTCCAGTTTTGAAGGCTCAAGCGCAAACGCACTCTGCTTCAGGCAGCTGACACCTGGCAGCGCAGCAATTCGCGGTTCAAGTGAGGCTTTATCTACAGCCGTCACTTGTGTTCCCAGCGATTGCATGACATAAGTCCAGCCTCCAGGTGATGCCCCCAGGTCAAGAGCACTCTCTCCTGATTTTGGATATCGGTCTAAAAGGCTTAACGCTTCCCATAGTTTCAAATAGGCACGATTTGGAGGATTGACCTTATCTTCCAGGAAATAACAGTAACCCCCAGGCCAGGGTTTTAAACGATCCACGCTGTAGAGAAGCGTATTTTGATCGAGCAGGCAAAAACCTCCGATTGGCGGAATCTCCTCCTGTAGAGGGAAGGAGCGCAGCAAAGGAGGGAGCTTTCGCAATTGGTCGGCAATCAAGTGAGAGCGCCGGATATGGCTTGCAGGTTGCAGGTACCAGTATTTGCCTGCCTTTTTTAATAATTTGACCGCCTCGCTGATGGAGGTGAACTGATGAATTTGCGGTTTGAACCAGGTATCGAGAGCGAAACAAGCCTTAATTGTGCGAGGTGATAGCATGACATTTTCAATGATTCTGGTTTCGCCGCCAAGCTCATTATTTAACTCTGCCAAGCGCTCCGCCTTGCCAATATATACCGCATTGACCGTATTAAAATTTTCCATAGATAAATAAAGATACAAAAAGAGATTTAGATTTTCAGTCAAAAGATTACACTAAAAAACGAACTTTTTCTTCTATCGCGCCAGATAATCTCCCCTATTGGCCTTGTGCAGCTAACCCTCCATTGAATTAAATTCTTATTTCCAGAGCGTATTTTTAAAGTTTTGGCGGAAGCGAAAAAGCTACTCATTTATATACGGAATCGGTTAACATAGTGCATTCTTTTTTATCGAACAAACCATGAGCAAGCATCAAAAAACGCATTTCGGCTTTGAATCCGTTGCCTGGGAGGACAAAGAAAAAAAAGTCAGGGAAGTTTTTCAGTCAGTCGCTGAAAATTACGATCTTATGAACAATCTTATGTCTTTTGGTATTCATCACTTGTGGAAACGGTTTACTGTTGAGCTCAGTCAGGTCCGGCCGGGACAAATGGTATTGGATCTGGCAGGCGGAAGCGGCGATTTGACCCGATTACTAAGCCAAAAGGTAGGTGAAAAAGGTTTGGTCATACTGGCTGATATTAATTCAGCTATGCTTGAAGTAGGCCGTAAACGTTTAATTAATGAGGGATTGCTGCATAACGTACAGTACGCACAGGCCAATGCACAGTTGCTTCCCTTTGTTGATAACAGTTTTCACTGTATTTGTATTGGCTTTGGCTTGAGAAACGTAACCGATAAAGATGAGGCATTGCGATCGATGTTTCGAGTTTGCAAACCGGGAGGCAAGTTAATGGTTTTGGAATTTTCAACTCCTGTGTTACCCGGATTAAAACCCATTTATGATTGGTATTCTTTTAATGTTCTACCGCAATTGGGCCAGTTATTTGCTAAAGATAGCAGCAGTTACCGCTATCTTGCGGAGTCAATCCGCATGCACCCCAACCAGGAAGAACTGAAAACGCAGATTGAAAAAGCCGGCTTCGAAGACTGTCATTATCATAATTTGAGCGGAGGTATTGTTGCTTTGCACATTGCCCATAAATATTGAGAGCATTTTATGATTAAGAAATATTCATTAAAAGTGTTACAAAAAGCCATCAACCTTGCTCTGTCTCTTGATGATACCATGCCGGGTAAAATAGCTGAACTCGATGGCAAGATCATTGAAATTTTCATCGATACTCTGGGAATTAAATTTTTTATAGAATTTAAGGAGGGGGGCATCAAGCTATTGGACCATTGTGATGAAAAGCCGGATACTTTAATCCATAGCTCACCCCTGGGCCTGATTCGTTTAAGCCTTCTTCCTGCCTCAAAAGCACGCTCGCTTTTCAATGACAAAATTCACATTTCAGGCGACATTGAACTGGGCGAGAAGGTAAAAAAACTGTTTGATGAGCTGGATATTGATTGGGAGGGGCATTTGGCCCGCTTTACCGGGGATGTGATTGCTTACCAGTTAGGATCTTTTCTTCGTCAGGGAATGGACCTGAAAAATCGGGTAGAGGATTCTTTACGCAGCAACTTGAATGATTATCTCCATGAGGAAGCCCGTCTGTTTCCGCCTCGGGAAGAAATCGATGATTTTTTTCACGATATTGATCAGTTAAATCTGGATGTCGAACGGCTGCAAGCCAAACTCAATTTATTAAAAAAAGCGTATGAAACCCGTTAAGCAACTGATTAGACTTCTGTATATCAATACGATTCTGGCGCGCAATGGTTTAGACAGCGTGATTGTCTCCATTCGTCTCTTTTCTCCATTCCGCTTTATTGTATATTTAAACCCCTGGAACTGGTTTCGCAGGGAAAAACTGAGCCGTGGAGAGGCTATTCGCAAAACCCTTGAGGAGTTAGGGCCAATATTTATTAAATTTGGTCAGGCGCTTTCAACTCGCCCGGATATTTTACCCGCGGATATCGCGCTGGAGCTTTGCAAGCTGCAGGACAATGTGCCGCCTTTTGACAGCAAAACCGCATTATCGATCATTGAGGCCGCCTATGGACGCTCCGCTTTTGAAATATTTGCCGAATTCGATACCAATGTGTTGGCATCAGCCTCAATGGCGCAAGTCCATGCCGCCCGTTTAAAAACCGGCGAAGAAGTCGTTGTTAAAATCCTAAGACCCAACATGCTGAAAATTATTCAGCAGGATTTGAGCATCATGTACACCATCGCCAATCTGGCCGAGCGTTACTGGGCAGATAGCAAGCGCTTGAAACCGCGAGAAATTGTTCAGGAATTTGAACACAATCTTATAGATGAGCTCGATCTGCAGCGCGAAGCCGCCAATGCCGGCCAGCTTCGGCGCAATTTTCATAACTCGCCCTTGCTCTATATTCCGGAAGTATTCTGGGATTACACCCGTGAAAATATCATGGTGATGGAGCGGATTCATGGTATCCCGGTAGCTGATATCGCCACTCTGCAGGCCAACGAGGTGGATATAAAGAAACTGGCCGAGCGCGGGGTTGAAATTTTCTTTACCCAGGTATTCAGAGATTGCTTCTTCCATGCCGATATGCATCCAGGCAATATTTTTGTTTCCTATGAGCATCCGCATGATCCACAGTACATCTGCATTGATTTTGGCATTATCGGCACTTTGAATGAAAATGACAAACGCTATCTGGCCGAAAATCTGGTCGCCTTTTTTAATCGCGACTATCGCCGGGTTGCGCAGTTGCATGTGGAGTCGGGATGGGTGGCCAGAGATACACGGGTCGAGGAGTTTGAAAGTGCCGTGCGTACTGTTTGCGAGCCTATTTTTGAAAAACCGCTTAAGGATATCTCCTTTGCCCAGGTCGTTCTTCGTTTGTTTCAGGTGGCCCGTCGTTTTCAAATGGAAGTTCAGCCGCAACTGGTATTATTACAAAAAACATTACTGGCCATTGAGGGATTAGGGCGCCAGCTCTATCCTGAACTGGATCTTTGGGCAACAGCCAAGCCTTTTCTGGAAAAGTGGATCAAGCAGCAAATGGGTCCTCGGGCCTTCCTGCAGCAACTAAGAGACAATCTTCCTTTCTATGCGGAACAACTTCCGCAGCTGCCTCGTCTCATGCACGAAGTGTTAATGCTTAGTAAAGAAGAAAAAATGCGCTCCCTATATCAGATCAGTCATTTATCCCAGCCACAAAAAAGGAGTTTCTGGTTCAGGGGATTGGGAACAGGTATTTTTATAAGTCTGGCAGCCATTGGCATTTTAAGTTATTTTAGTTTACTGGATGCACGACAATTGGGGCTATCAAGCTTTCTGGTTGCCTGCGGAGGAGCTTTAATTACTTTATTTTATCGAACAAACAGGAGCTAATATGGGCTTAAGCGGCGTCAGTCCTTTGTCATTACTACTCATTTTATTCATCATTCTTGCCTTGTTTGGCACCAACAAACTAAAAAATATAGGCAGTGACCTGGGCAGCGCTATCAAAAGCTTTCGTAAAGCCATGAATGATGACGACAAACCAGATGACAAAGACGGCAGGAACTAATGAACAGCGCGGAGCTACTGGTCATTGCCATTGTCGCGGTCATTGTGTTTGGCCCTGGAAAATTGCCTATGTTAGCGGAACACCTTGGAAAGCTGTTTCGCCAATTCAATCGCTTTCGGGATCAGGCGTCTCAATTTTGGCAACAGCAAATGAACGAGCAGCAATTAAAAGAAAATGAACGCAAGGCAAAAGAAGCCGATTCGGTATATCAGCGTGAGAAAGAATGATCTGCCTATTGCTGCTGGAAATAAGCCGACGTCAATTGAAGCTGGCGAATTAATCAAACCTTGATACCGGGCGATGACAATAAGGCGCCTTATGGTGCTTCTGATAATAATCCTGATGATAGTCTTCTGCTGGCCAAAAAACCTGCGCTTCCAATACTTTTGTAGCGATCTGGTAGCCTCTAGCCTGTAATAATTGAATCAGCTTTTGCACGGTTTCTAGCTGTTCATCATCATAATAAAAAACAGCACTTTGATATTGCGGCCCAATATCCGGACCTTGGCCGCTGCGCTGGGTGGGATCGTGAATTTCAAAAAAGCGCTTGATAACCGAGTAATAATCAATTTGATTCCGATCATAAATGACTCTTGCCGCCTCATAATGCCCGGTATTGCCGTGACAGACCTGCTCATAGCCGGGATTTGCCACATGACCTCCGGTATAGCCTACCTCAACCTTGAGCACGCCGGGAAGTAACTTGAGAAAATGATCCACCCCCCAGAAACACCCGCCTGCTACAACAGCTTCTTCTGTATCAAGCACCGCATCGCTTTCTACAAAATCAATCGATGCCGAATTCACGCAATGACGAAGATTTTTATGCGTGAAATGTTCGCCAGTAAATACATGCCCAAGATGAGCATCACAGCGTTCACAAAGTATTTCAGTCCGCTGTCCATCCGCATCAGGAACCTGTTTCACAGCCTGAATGATATTGTCATCAAAACTTGGCCAACCACAGCCGGAATGAAACTGACTTGAGCCGCGAAACAGAGCCAAACCACAGCGACGGCAAAGATAAGTCCCTTGTTTTATCGGTTTGACATATTGCCCGGTGTGCGGATATTCGGTCGCTTTATGGCAAATAATACGTCGGCTCTGCGGAGTAAGGCTTGCTGTCTTATCTAGATAATGGTCCATGATTCACCTTGGAAAAGCGGCGAAATGGTCTGGCTGGGAAGAGGAACCTAGGTGATAACGCCAGGCTATCGCCAGGAACCTTCCACTCTCGTGGAAGGCAAGTCACAAAATGCGGTTTTCCTGGCCTGGCAGTTATTTCACTCTGCCACAAATTTTATCAGCCATGTAACCAATAGCGCCTGCATAGTAGATAGAATTATTGTAGCGCAAAATCATCTTATAGTTAGGGAAGGCGAGAAATACCGGACCGCCATTGGGCTGTACAATACTGGCCTCGAGATTTTGATAGGGCAGCGGTTTTCCATCCGTGGTGCGAACACCCATCGCGTTCCACTCGCTGACTGGCTTCACCGTCGTTTTACCTTCCAGGCTTTTGTCAAAATTGGCAGGCAGGCGTACATGGATAGCCCAGGGCTCGCCAGTTTGCCAGCCATTCTTTTTCATGTAATTGGCTATAGAGGCAAAGACATCTGCCTTGGCTTTCCAGATATCTTTTCGGCCATCTCCATCATAATCCACCGCGTACTCAACCCAGCTTGAAGGCAGAAATTGCGGCTGACCTGAAGCACCTGCCCATTCGCCTTTAAAATCCTTCAGGCTCACATGGCCATCGTTGACAATGTGCAAGGCCAGCATCAATTGCTTACGGAAAAAGTCCTGACGATTTGAATCATAGGCTAAGGTGGCTAAGGATTTGATAACCGGGAAGTCGCCCATGTAAGTACCATAACTGGTTTCCATACCCCAGAAGGAGACGATAAAACAAGGATCGACACCAAAACTTTGGCCCACCTGATCCAGCAGTTCTTTATTTCTCTGATAATTCTTTTTACCCATGGCAATACGATAGGCATCCGCACGAGTATTTAAATATTTAGTGAAGGTCAGGCGATGCTCGGGTTGTGAGCGGGCGAGACTTTTAACCTGCCTGCTGGGTTCATGAATATCAGCAAAGGCCTGATCAAACAATGAAGCCGGAATGCCCTGAGATAATGCCTCCTGCCTCACACCAGCGACCCAGCTATTCCAGGACTGCTGATTAGCATAAGACATTGAGGTCATGGCGCCTAGTAAACAGGCCAGTGCCTTTAATCCAACTTTTTTCATCTATTTCCCCTTGTATAGGATTCTGGCTTACCTGCCGATAAGCCCGAGTTTCATGGTTTTGTTTTAAGCAGGAACCATGCCTTAATTAACATCCCTCAGCAACTAATTAGTATTTTTAATTAACGGTTCAATAACAGGCCAAACATTATCGAGAATTTTACTCTGGGCCGCCATATTAGGATGAATATTATCATTTTGCATATATTCGCGATGGCCGGCAACACCTTCTAAAAACATCGCGACAAAAACGAGCTTGTATTTTTGTGCCAGATCCTTATAGGCCTTGTCAAAACGAGTCAGAAATTGCTGGCCGTAATTGGGCGGCAATTTCGTCGCTAATAAAACCACGCGGGCATTGCTTTGCCGTGACATATTGATCATCGTTTCAAGATTTTTGCTCATTTGCAGAAGAGACAAACCTCGCAAACCATCATTCGCTCCCAGTTCAATCACAACAATCTCGGGTTTATATTTTTGCAGTGCAGCCGGCAGCTTGGCCAGTCCGTTGCTGGTCGTATCCCCACTGGTACTAAGATTAACCGTTTGCCAATTACCCGGGTATTGACGCAATTTCTGGTCAAGCAGCGCAACCCAGTTTTTCTGATCGGCAAGACCATAGCCTGCACTGAGGCTGTCACCTAAAATTAACACTGTTCCGGCCCATAAAGGTGCTATCATAAAAAGTGAAAATATAAGAGCGAGGACTTTCCCTGGCATGGTATCTCCTATTCAATCGATTAGTTTACATCACCTGAGTTATCAGGTTCAAAGTGGAAATGAGCAATTGCTTATTCTCAGGGATATTAACCTGCGAATCAATTCCGGAATGACAATTGCTATCACCGGAGTGTCTGGTTCTGGCAAGACATCGCTTTTAAATATCATGGCCGGCCTCGAATTACCCACTTCAGGACATGTTTATTATAATGAAACCGATATCACCCAATTAGACGAGGATAGTCGGGCCAGTTTGCGGGCTGAACGTATTGGCTTTATTTTTCAATCGTTCCAGTTATTGCCGAATTTTTCTGCTCTCGAAAATATTATGTTACCGCTGGAAATTACCAATCGAAGGAATGCGATGGCCATTGCCCTGCAATGGCTCGATCAGGTTGGATTGGCCAGGCGCGCTCATCATTTTCCTTACCAGCTTTCCGGAGGCGAACAGCAGCGTATCGCCATTGCTCGGGCGTTTGCAATCACCCCTTCGATTTTGTTTGCTGATGAACCAACCGGTAATCTGGATAAAAAAACGGGGCAGCACATCATCGATTTACTTTTTGAGTTGAATTCAGCGCATCGAAGTACACTGGTGATTGTAACTCACGATGAATCTCTTGCGGCACGCTGCCAGACGCATTGGCCGCTTGCAGAAGGACAGCTGAAATGCTAGCCCTGCCTGCATTTTTCCGAAGCTTTATACGAGAATGGAAAAGCGGTGAGTTGAGCCTTTTGGCTTTTGCCTTATTTTTTTCAATGGCCTGTGTCAGCGCTTTAAATAATCTTGGAGAGCTGATTAATTATC
Organism: Legionella quinlivanii; assembly: GCF_900461555.1. Taxonomy (NCBI): domain Bacteria; kingdom Pseudomonadati; phylum Pseudomonadota; class Gammaproteobacteria; order Legionellales; family Legionellaceae; genus Legionella; species Legionella quinlivanii. The sequence goes on from NZ_UGOX01000001.1 coordinate 3,449,287, forward strand.
AGCTTGATCGTCAAGCCGCCCAGTTACTGGGCGCCGATCGCCAACTCAGCAGTGCTATTCCGCTAAAAAAAGATTGGTTTGCCAAGGCCTCCTCATTGGGTCTTAAACAAAGCGAGGCGCAGAGCTTCCTCTCGATGGTCAGTCATGGCGACAATTTACAGCTTGCTCAAATCAAGGCAATACAGACACCCTATCCATTAAATGGCCGCCTGACGATTAGCAAATCCATTGATAACTCGCGGGTATTTACCAGTAATAGCGCGCCCTCAGCCGGCCGCATCTGGATGGGATGGCGTCTTTTTAGCAGTCTGGCAGTGCAACCAGGGGATACAGTACAGATTGGAGCCGCTGAATTTGTAGTCGACGGAATTATTCTCGAGGAGCCCGGTCAGGTGGGTGACTGGTTCAATATTTCCCCTCATATTCTGATGAATCAGAGCGACATAAACAAAACCGCAGTGATACAGACCGGCAGCAATATCCGTTATCAGTGGCTTATCAGTGGCGAGCCAATTCTTCTGGAACAGTTATATGAATATCTCAGGCCGCAATTAAATGAGCAACAGCAATGGTTTGACAGCAAGTCGGGCAATCGAGCGGTAGAAAGAAACACCAGCCGGACCCTGGCTTACCTTAATCTCGGCACCTTAATGAGTCTGGTTCTGGCAGGCGTTGCCATCAGTATGGCAAGCCTGCGTTTCAGTCAGCGCCACCAGCAACATGTGGCTATTCTCCGATGTTTTGGGGCTTCGCAAAAGCATATTCTCACCTGGTATTTTCTAAGCATTCTCTTTCTGGGCAGTATCGCCAGCATCTTTGGTATAATCCTTGGCTATGCCCTGCAGCCACTCCTCGTCGGCTGGCTTCGCGGAATCACGCCTGAAATGCAGGCTCCTTTCAGCTTAAAGCCAGCCGCTCTTAGCCTCGCTACCGGTATCATTATTTTAAGCGCTTTTAGTCTTACTCATTTACTCAAATTAAAAAACGTGAGTCCTGCCAGTATCTTCCGAAGACAAAGCACCCAGGCACAGGGCAGTATGCTGGAAGGTTATATTCTGGCATTTATTCTTTCTGCCGGCCTCGCTTATCTTTACACTCAATCATGGACAGTTACCCTGGTGGTTGTTCTATGCTGTCTTTTTTTTATTTTACTGGTGATATTCAGTCTCTATGTTGGGTTTGGTCTGCTGGCCAGTGCCAGGCAAATTCATTTGAACTGGCGTTTTGGTTTTATCAGTATTTCGCGTAATTTGGCGAATAGTGCGCTGCAGATTATTGGCATGGGATTAGCGCTTACCGCACTCTTGAGTCTCTTCTTGCTTAGAACACAATTGCTTTCTGACTGGCAGCGTCAATTACCGCCTGATGCGGCCAATTATTTCCTAATTAATATTGAAGCGCAGCAAATTCCGCCCTTACAGCAGCTTTTAAAGCAGCACACAATCAAAAGTGCCGCGATTTTTCCGATGGTTCGCGGCCGGCTGATTCGGATTAATGAGCAGCCGGTTGAACAGGTGCTGGGAGACAAGACTCAGGAAATTAATGCCTTACAAAGAGAACTTAACCTCTCCTGGACCGAAGCCCTTCCTGATGAGAATCAACTGATTGCAGGCCAATGGAATAGCGGGATATCCATTGAAGAAGACTTAGCCAACCGCTTAGGGGTCAAGATTGGCGACCAACTCGGCTTCAGAATAGCTGATCAAATCATTAGCGGTAAAATAAGCAGTATCCGCCGTCTTAACTGGTCCAGTTTTAAACCCAACTTTTTTATTCTCTTTAAACCTGGGGTTCTTGACAGCTTCCCAAAAACCTATATTACCAGCCTTTATTTACCCCCGGATAATCGTGAATTTTTAATTAGCCTGGTGAAACAGTTCCCGAATATTACGGTAATTGACATCGCAACTACTCTTGAACGGGTGCGATCCATTTTTGATAATGTCGGCAAGGCGATCAGTCTGATTTCGTTTTTTGGTTTGCTAACAGGGCTGATTATAACGGCGCTGGCCATGCTATCTCAAAGCGGCAGCAAAAAGCAGGAAACCTGGCTTTTAAAAACACTTGGGATGCGCAAAAAGCAGCTGTTATGGATCAAAAGCAGCGAAGCCTTTTTTACCGGTTTTTACGCGGGTCTTTTAGCGGTGTGCACCGCCATTGCTATCAATTTCTACGTGGCGAACAATATACTGGGTTTGTCGTTTATCATGCCCTGGCGCTATTTATTCGGCGTTCCATTTGTTGTGGCAATTTTCACCGTGCTGCTCAATCATGCAGTATCCTATTGGCAATACGAACGAAGAACTGCTAACTAAACCGCTATAGGTTTACTGTTATAGATATTTATTAAATTCCGCTTATACTCAAGACTATAAACAACAGGCGGAATAATTGGATGAAACGAGATTGGGATATAATTCGGGAGATTCTCCTGAAAATCGAACAACTTGCCCCGAATGCTTTACTGACTCTGGACAGTTTTGCTGCCGATAAGCAGAGTGAGATTTCCTGTCACCTCGAAATATTGCAAGAGGCCGGTCTATTGCAGGGAAAAATTCATAAAACACCGGGAGGCTCTCCGCACGGCTTTCATTTATTACGGCTTACCTGGTCCGGATATGATCTCTTGGAATATATTCGCTCGGACATCGTTTGGGAAGAGATTAAGCAACAATTGAGTACAAAACAGATAGCGATGCAGCTTGAGAATATTATGGCGATTGCGCAGGCGATTAACAGGAAGTAGTGGTTTGAAACTCTATCATTCCCCGCACGGGCGCTTATCTACACATTTCTGAAAAACACAGTCTGCTCCTAGCCTCTACGTCCCTCGGCTTGTCCGAGGGATCCAGAAGACTCATAGAGAAGCCCTGGACCCTGCGGACAAGCCGCAGGGCGTAGGGCAGATGATGTGTAGATACCTATGCCGCGAAGGCGGGGAGGACAGTTTAGTAGATAATCGAGCTTAACTTAATTTTATTCCTGACGCTTCATCGCATCAAAGAATTCCGCATTCGTCTTATGGTTTTTCATACGCTCGATCAGAAACTCAATCGCATCGCATTCATCCATAGATTGTAATATTTTACGCAGAATCCAGGTACGGTGCAGATCTTCAGGAGACAGCAGGAGATCTTCACGTCGAGTACCGGAGCGATTGATATTAATCGCCGGGAAGGTTCGGCGCTCAGCAATGCTTCGGCTAAGATGAATTTCCATATTACCGGTTCCCTTGAACTCTTCGTAAATGACTTCATCCATCTTGGAGCCTGTATCGACCAGTGCGGTGGCGATGATCGTCAGGCTGCCGCCTTCTTCGATATTACGCGCAGCACCGTAGAGGCGTTTTGGACGTTGAAGCGCGTTGGCATCAACTCCCCCGGTAAGCACTTTACCTGATGAAGGAACAACGGTGTTATACGCACGGGCAAGACGGGTAATAGAATCCAGCAAAATGACCACGTCGCGCTTATGTTCAACCAGACGCTTGGCTTTCTCGATGACCATTTCAGCAACCTGAACATGACGGTTAGCTGGCTCGTCAAAGGTACTGGCAACCACTTCACCCTTAACAGAGCGCTGCATTTCGGTTACTTCCTCAGGACGCTCGTCGATTAATAATACAATGAGGTAACATTCTGGATAGCTTTTTGCTATCGAATGAGCGATGTTCTGTAACATCAATGTTTTTCCAGCTTTGGGTGGAGAAACAATAAGACCCCGCTGGCCACGTCCAAAAGGCGCGCAGAGGTCGACCACACGAGCGGTGAGATCTTCTGTACTACCATTTCCTTGCTCCATAACCAGACGTTCGGTCGCAAACAGAGGCGTGAGGTTTTCAAACAGAATTTTCCGTTTGGCGCTGTCAGGAGCATCAAAGTTAATCTGATCTACTTTCAGTAAAGCAAAATAACGCTCGTTATCTTTCGGAGGACGTATTTTTCCATACACTGTGTCGCCTGTACGCAGGCCAAAACGACGAATCTGGCTTGGGGAAACATAGGTATCGTCCGGCCCCGCCAGGTAAGAGTCATCTTCAGAACGCAAGAAACCGAAACCATCAGGTAACACTTCAAGGACACCGCCGCCCAGAATATCTTCACCCTCACCGGCATGCGCTTTTAAAATAGCGAATAAAATATCCTGTTTGCGTTTGCTGGAAACGTTTTCGACTCCCTTTTTTTGAGCGATATTGACAAGGTCGGCAATGGGCAATTGCTTGAGTTCTCTAAGATTCATACTTCTCACTTGATGTATTGGTTAAAAGAATTGGATGTCCGGGGTTATTTAAACGGAAGGTCAGCTTGAGAAAGCTGTTGCCACTCGAGCTATATTATCAGTTTACTTATTTTAATACCATTTGTGAAGAATATCTCATCCTGTCTGACATAAATGGTAAATAGGCCTACTGAATATAACTTAAGCCGAGGATTGTTGACATTTGTTTCAGATAAAACACGAAGCAATCGAAGTCAAAACAAATGTCAACAGACCTCGTTCACATGAGACTAACACAGGGTGTGGTGTAAATCCAGTTTTTTCTATGTATGCATTTTGCTTTATCAGGCTTTGTTTTCTAAAATTAGAGTATAGTAATGGAGGATATATGATAGTGCCTGGCATGCCGGAAAACGAACCGGAACGGCTAAAATCCCTTTACGACAGCCATTTATTCCATACTCCTATTGAACAGGGCTTCGAGCGAATCACTCGGCTAACGAAAAAAATTTTTGATGTTCCTATTGTCGCAATAAGCCTTATTGACAAGGATACTCAATGGTTTAAATCGGTAATCGGCCTGGATGCCAATAGTACCCCAAGGGATATCTCTTTTTGCGGGCATACCATTCTTAAAGATGATGTTCTGGTGGTCGATGATGCCCAATTAGATCCGCGCTTTTCAGACAATCCCCTGGTGACCGAGTCGCCATCGATTCGCTTTTACGCCGGTTGTCCCATTCATACTGTCAATGAGCATCGAATTGGTGCATTATGTATTATTGATACTCGCCCAAGACAAATTTCCTCCCACGATAAAATAATCCTTAAAGATATTGCCTCATTAGTAGATACAGAGATAAGAAATCACCAGCATATTCATCCGCCAGAAAAAAAACTTCATGAATTAAACGCAGAAAAAAGAAAGGAGCTACTGGATCCCCTTACACGTCTCTGGAATAAAACAGGTATAACCCAGGTAATCGAATATCAAAGGAAATTAAGCAAATTCAATAAAAGCGAATTTGGGATCATTCAGCTTTCGGTGGATAGTCTGCAGGCCTTTGTCACGGAGTACGGGCATGAAGCTGGCAATGATTTATTGAAGGCAATTACCCAGACGCTGATTAACTCATGCGGCTGCGAAGACTCGATCGGGTATTGGGGCGGCAAGGAATTTGTAATTGTGCTGCCCTGTGAAGAACAACCAGATGTACTGGCCGTTGCCAACCGCATCCGCAAAAATATTGCCAGCGAACAGCATCTGACTCGCGTGGGACGAGTGCGAACCACAGCAACAATCGGAGTAGTCTTTTTTAATCCGAAAATTCATCTTAACACGGTCAATCTACTGACCGAAGCGGCCCATGCCTTGCAGGAAGGCAAACTGCAGGGCGGCAATAAGATAATCATCAAATAAATTACCTCCTTCGACATTAAGATCATAATGTATTGAAACCACTCCAACCAGGAATATAATCTCTTCCATATATATCTAACCTGAAGTGTGGACTGATTATGGGAGAAACCCGTTTACCGCAAATAAAAAATCTTTTATTTGGCGAACTGGAGTATATTGATTCGGGTTCTGAAGAGCCGGAAATTGAGGATGATCGTGTCTCCTGCAGCATCGCAGTTCGTCTGAGCAAAAAATACGCTTGCGATGATTTTCAAATTCGACTGACTCCCACCAATCCCTTCTCTGAAGAATCCGAGAGAATATTTTCCGCTTATAATGCAGATAGTATTTCCCTAAATAGGAAAAAAGGGAAATTTCTTCATTTTCATCTCGATAAGCTGGCATGCAAAACCAATTATCGCTATGAGCTTTTATACAAAGGAACTTCCCTGCCGATTCCGGGCAGCGCGGGAGAGGCGACTCGCCATGAAATTATCATCAGAACACCGCCGGCCCGGCAAGATCCCCAGCCTATCAAAATTGCCGTGGGCGGCGACCAGGAGCGGCACGAGCAATTCGGCGTTCTGGGCCGCTGTTTCGATCTGGACAATGCATCGCATACCCGGCTGCTTTATCGGCACATCGCCGATGAAGGTAATTTTGAAGCCAGTGCAGAAGATGATATTGAATCACAACCCTACCAGATGATGATCCATCTCGGAGACCTGTTTAATGGTGAGTTTTTTTTCTCCTGGCGGAATCTTTTTCGTCGAGGAAGAAGCGTTTTTGAAGTAGGGGTCGACTCATTGAAAGCATTTCGTCAGCATCTGGCAAGTGATTTTGGCAAACCGGCCGGCAATGGTCTTTCGCATCTCGCCTATGGTGTTTACGCAATAGCCGATGATCATGATACTGGACAAAATAAGGCCAAACCTCCAATAACTCCAAGCGAGCATCGCCGAAGAGAAAATATGGAAAAAGCGTTCCATGAAATGCTGCTAATGCCAAGCTTTTTATCTCAGCCTCTTAACGAAAATAATCCCGACAGTCTTATTGGCAGAGCAGGCCCCTATTATAAGAAGCGCATTGGCCAAAGCGAGTTTTTCTTTCTGCATAATCGTTATACCAACACTGCAAACAGGGCCGATGCTTATTTGCTGGGTGAAGAGCAATGGCAATGGCTGGAACAGTCGCTCGCCAACTCCAAGGCCAGTAATAAAGTGCTGATTTCGCCGCTACCGCTGGTGATGGGCAAGGATCCAGGCGAGGATTATCGTGCGCACTGGCAGGAGTGGCAGCGATTAATGCAGCTTTGCAGAAATCATCGCATCGCTACCATTCTAACCGCTGACTCTCATAATTACAGTTGCAGTCAACTCCATGTTCGCGAACATCCCGACGACGAGCCCTGGATTGTACATCAGCACCTGGTAGGTACTCTGGGGGGAAGTAAACAATACATCTCAGACGAAGAATTACAATGTGTCAATTCTCCTGGCCGCCCCCCATTATTACCCAAAGGCGAGGGCTTCGACGCCTCTCTGTATGAGGGCTCAACGGTAACCGCTTATTTTTCTCCCGGCAGTCGGGAAGCGCTGCTACCCGAAAACGGAAATGAAATCAACAAAGAAAGCCAATGGTCAGCTAAAGGGCAATGGCAAAATAATACTCATGCCTATGCCAGTCTGGTTTTTAAACCTGCCGTTGAAGCAATAAAACGTCCTGCGTCTGGTGCTGAGGGAGATTCGATTGAAATGGTCTGGCAAAAAAATTCTGCGGCGGTCTCGAGCTGGCAGGTACACAGCAGTTTATTTACCTGCTCCGGCAAACTGAATCAAGTAGTACATGAACCGCGTCTGGATTGCGATTATTCAGCGCCCTGTAGTGTATGATGCTTTCACCGGAAGATTAGCTAATATAATTAGGTATGGATAGCTAATTAGTGCGAATAAAATGACACATGAAAAGAGACCTTATAAAAGTAAGAGTGAAAATTTATTCACAAAGAAACAGAAATCGGATCAGATAGAACAATCTACTTCTGAAGCATCTCTTGTGAAGCGAAAAGAGGATAACGCACATCCTGATCGTTCCTATGTATACAAAGAAGCAGGCCTCGGTCCTGAATTGAGTGAGATAGAAGCTTTCAATGGCTTATGTTATCGAATGTTGCTCGGAGAGCAGGCTGCAAAAGTGAGGGCAGTTCATAATGACTCAAATGTAACCATTGGGGTTATATCAAAACTTATACCTCAATACCTCTCTTTTCACAGTTTTTATAGACAGAATAACAAGACAGGGCTAACTACAGAGGAGTTTATTAAACTCAAGTTTCCGCAAATTTTAGTTGCTGCTTATTGCGAAGAGGAAAATGATTTAAATGCAGAAAATTTCGGGTTTGGACGCAACAAGGACGATGAAATAATTTCAGTTAAAATAGATCATGGTGCCAGTACCTATCCTGTTATAGCCGAGAAAAGAGACTATTCTGCCCAAAATCAATTCATTATTACTGCTGATGATATAATTAACTTCCCAAGGTTGAAAAATGCAAGTCCGGATAGCTTTGTCCATATATATCCCCCCAAATTACTAGATGTTGATAAATTAGTTCATAATCCAGAGTTTATTTCACAGAAATATTATAGCTTTCTGAAACGCATTCTTATTGATGACGATAATTATATAGGAATAGCAAATGCAACTATTAATTCCGACACCTTAAGAAAAGATCTTATTGCACATAAAATTGAAAGAACCGCCCTATTAAAAAACACGCTCATCGCCATTCCTGAATTCAGGCATTACATTAATCAGAACCCTTTTGTCATAGAGCAAATTATTAGGGAATTTGAAGACTATAATGATGAAATCAGAAAGCCTGAGGATAGATTTTTGAAAATCGATACGCAAAAAGTGTATTCCAGATTTTTAGATATTGCCCAAATTTGTAAAGACATGGAGCCGCCTGAGATATTAAGCGAAGAAACATTAATTGACCTACCCGATCTCTCTCGGGATTTAGCCGAAATAGAAGAGGGAATTAACAACCTGGAACAAATGATAGCACGCGAAGAATTCGTTGACTTACCAGACCTTTCACGGGACTTAGATGAAATAGAAAAAGGAATTAACAGTCTGGAACAAATTAAAATTATCAGTCCGCCTCCAGCCACTGCTCTGCCGAATAAGTTAAAAGTTAGAAGCAACATTATTAAGATTCCTGCCAGCGAGCGAGAAGAAAATATTTTCGCTGTTAACGCGGTATTACATGATGATGATCTAATGAAAGGGCAAGATGGGAATATCCCTGCCATCATTCTGGAAATACGCAATATAATGAAAGATATCGATTATTCAGATGATAAAAAAATTGCTGCGGCTATTATTCAAATCAAAGATAGGATAAATAATTCCAAGGAAAGGAATCATAGTACCAATACTCAGGAAATTATTAATGTATTCAGTCAACCGGGGCATATCAATTTTAGAGTGATTCGAGACGCTTTGTCCAAGAATGAATCCATGGAAAAAATAATGGCTCCGATTAAAGTGGATATGCGTCTGGATTAGGTTATCTGATTTATTGAGACCAGGAACCACTGCCATTAGGCTAAGAAGTAATTTATCCCCTCTCCCCCGCTGCGCGGTGGAGAGGGGATCAGATATTCTTTGGGCCAAGGGGCCCAACCTACGATAATTCCTTTAAATTAATGGCATCGAGCCAGAAACCACCCTGAAAACCTTGCGGAAAAGTACAAAATCAGCTGTTGCTTTCAACAAATGCAGTCAGTTGGGATTTGCTTAGCAGACCCATTTTCATTGCTGCCACCTGGCCATTTTTGAAAATAATCAGAGTAGGGATACTCATCACACCATACTTGGATGGAGTTTGTGGATTCTCATCAATATTGACTTTTGCGAAAGTAATCTGCTCGTGATGACTGGCGGCAACTTCCTCAAGAATAGGTGTTAACGCACGGCATGGACCACACCATTCGGCCCAAAAATCCACCAATACTGGCTTGGTTGAATTCAATACGTCCTGCGAAAAGCTCGCATCAGTTACCGTTTTAATATGTTCACTCATGTGTTATCCCCTAAGGATTTAAGAATTAAAATACGATCTTGATTATATACACAACAGAAGACGACTACAAATCGCCCCATACCGCCTGCAAAATACTCAGAGCGGCAATCGCAGCAGTTTCTGTACGTAAGACCCTTGGCCCTAAAGAAAGCGGCGCACAATGGTTCTGTATTAATTGATCAAGCTCCTCATCCGAGAATCCACCTTCAGGGCCAATAAATAAATAAATCTCTTTGTCTTTACATTGATAGTCTCGCCAGTGCTTATCCGCGGTGGGTGAGAGCACGAAACTGGCGCCGGCAGGCATTTGCTTCAGAAAACCGGTAAAAGGGATTATTGGCTGTATTAACGGTATAGTGTTTCTTCCAGATTGTTCACAGGCGGAAATGGCGATAAGCTGCCACTGCGCCTGTTTTTTTCTCATCCTCTCCTCATCCAGCTTCACGGCGCAATAGTCAGTAAGAACCGGCGTTATACTGGCCACCCCAAGCTCTGCTGCCTTTTGCACAACCACTTCCATACGCTCGCCTTTTGAAACGCCTTGCACCAGATGAAGCCTGATCGGCGATTCACGATTCCTTTCCTGACCAGAAATGATTTTAACCGCTACCCGTTTTTTATGCGCCTGAACTATTTCAGCCTCAAACTCGAGATTATTACCGGGAAACAGGCAAAGCCTATACCCTGGCTGTTTTCTTAAGACCACACCCACATGCTGGCCAGCCTCAGGTGTTAGTTCAATAATGTCTCCAGGAGAATATTGTCCTGGCTGGTAAATACGAATTAAACGCACAAAAATCCTCTCGTTAATTTCTATCGATGACTATGCTACTATCTCTAACTTTCTATTCTGGAGAAAATAATGACCGCCACACGCATTGAAACCGACAGTATGGGTGAAATCCCGGTTGAGACCAGCCGCTATTGGGGGGCGCAGACCGAGCGCTCGCTGCATCATTTTAACATTGGCAATGACATCATACCAAGAGAGGTTACCCATGCCTTTGGCATTTTAAAAAAAGCCGCCGCTCTCACAAATCTTGAATTGGGAAAATTACCCAAGGATAAGGCCGATCTGATTATTAAAGCGGCTGATGAGGTTAGCTCAGGGGCGCTGGATGAACATTTTCCTCTGCATGTCTGGCAGACTGGCAGCGGAACCCAATCCAATATGAATGCCAATGAAGTTATCTCAAACCGGGCAATTGAACTTGCCGGAGGAGTGAAGGGCAGTAAAACGCCGGTTCATCCAAATGATCATGTCAACATGTCGCAGTCATCCAATGACACCTTTCCCACCGCTATGCATATCGCGACAGCTATTGCCATTCACAAACGCCTGCTGCCTGCGGTGCGTGAGTTAAGAGATACTCTGGCTGCCAAGATGAATGCGTTTAAGGACATCGTAAAAATTGGTCGAACTCATCTACAGGACGCAGTCCCTTTAACTCTCGGACAAGAGTTTTCCGGTTATGTCGCGCAACTCGATGCCTGCATGCAATATGTCGAACAATGCCTGCCAGATGTTTATAAACTGGCGCTCGGAGGCACCGCTGTGGGCACAGGCCTGAACACCCACCCGCAATTTGCCGAAAAAGCGGCTGCCCATATCGCTCAAATTACCGGACTACCCTTTGTATCCGCACCCAACAAATTCGCAGCGCTGGCCTCCCATGAACCGCTGGTCATGGCGCATAGCAGCTTCAAGGCATTAGCTTGTGCACTGATGAAAATTGCCAATGATGTCCGCTGGCTTGGTTCAGGTCCTCGCTGTGGAATTGGCGAGCTTATTCTGCCTGAAAATGAACCAGGCTCATCCATTATGCCCGGCAAAGTGAATCCCACTCAATGTGAAGCAATGACCATGGTCTGCGCACAGGTTCTTGGGAATGACACCACAGTGGGAATTGCAGCCAGCCAGGGGAATTTTGAATTAAATGTATTTAAGCCGGTTATCATTTTTAATGTGCTTCATTCATTAAATCTGCTGGCGGATACCTGCCATTCATTCAGGGAGTTCTGTGCGGAGGGTCTTGAGCCCAACTACACACAGATTGACTATTATCTGCATCACTCACTGATGCTGGTTACAGCACTCAATCAGCACATTGGCTATGATAAAGCCGCCAAAATCGCCAAAACAGCGCACCATGACAACACTTCCCTACAGGAAGCAGCAGTTAAACTGGGCTACTTAACCGCTGAACAGTTCAATGAATATGTGAAGCCTGAGGAAATGGTTAACGCCGGTTAGTTGTTGGCGTACCGCGGGGTTAATCCCGCGGTTCATTCAGCATTCGGCTGATCGCTCCCACGTTATTACTGAATATCCAGCGCATCCCTCTGTGAACTTCGCGATAGAGCACATTTTTGGAATCCACAAAGCCAACCCCTACCTTTTGCTCGGCAAGCTTTAGTAGTTCAATTTTTTTGCTGGAAAAAAGCAGGTAATGACCTAAAACACCGCCATACTGCTGAGCCAAACTATCCTGACAGAAACGAGCCATATTATTATGCCCGGCAACTAATAACATGGCCTGCCTTGAGAAGAGCGTCAGTTCTCGAAATATTTCCTCATCCAGACTCAACAGATGATAATCAGTTTCGGATTGCAGAGAACTTAAAACCTCAAACAAAGCATCCTCGCCTGCAAATGGCGCCTTTAGCTCAATAAAGAAATGCAGCGAGTTCCCATATCGATTAATGACCTCCTCGAGAGAAGGGATCATGGGCACTTCTTTTTTTAGTTCAGCAAAGCTTAGCTGATTTACCCACTGATTTTTTCCCCAGAGCCGATTCAAATCAGGATCATGATGCACCACAGGCACTTGATCGGCAGTCATCTGAATATCAAGCTCAACCCCCCAGCACCCCAGCTTCAGGGCCCGGTCAAAAGCGGGCAGGGTATTTTCAATGATCCGCAGCTTTTTGCTATGCGCTCCACGATGGGCAATTAGATAGACCTCTTGCAATAATTGATTTTGAGGCCGCCAACGCGGCACGCAGGCAAAGTATCGGTCTATACTTTTTTCAAGACACTCAAGAAAAGTCATTCTGGGCTTTACTAAATAAAAAAAGTGTAGCAGCTTTTCATAACGCTGTTAATGATGCTTTTTATATAAACCACGCAAATAATGATTGACATCAGGACATTTCTTGAGTACCTTAGCCGCAATGCCGAGGTGGTGGAATTGGTAGACACGCTAGCTTCAGGTGCTAGTGGGGGCAACCCCGTGGAGGTTCGAGTCCTCTTCTCGGTACCATTAATAAATTTGTAACAGTTCAAATCAAATTAGCACGTAACACTTTAATTTATTACGACTTCTTCTCAGATATTTTTACCTATAAATCAATTTATAGTGCAGGCTTTTCAGAGTCATTTAAATCCTCATCTGTATTTTCTTCTATATCAAAATGCTGCTTTAAAACTTCAACCTGATGTTCTGTCAACTTCTCATTGGCAAAAAAACCTAAATTTGCTTCCAACACGTTAACGGCCATATTGGTTAATGGGGGTGTTGGCACATTTAGGTTGCAATCCATTCTTCTCACCCCATCAAAATCAACGGCCAATATCATTTTATCATTTTCATTAAAATGAACATCTGTTACCCAGGAACCAGTAGACATTGACTCCAGAAATTGGCCATCATCAAAGCGATGCAGGCTAACTACTTGGTTATCGTATTCTGGTATAAAAATATGACAGCCGTCCGGTGTAACAAGAAAATCGTGAATCTGGGTATTGGTTGTTACAATTTCTCTTTTCTTTTGTTCTAAATCAAAATCATAGATACAAATAGCGGCGTGACTACCACTACAAACCAGGCTATATTTTTTATCTTTTTCGATTACTAGCTGAGCCGTATAAACAGGAAAGCCCGTGCCAATTTGCTTGATAAGTTTTTTACCCTTGATGGAATACACGTCAATACAACGCCCACCACCCGAACCACAGACCAAATAATCATCGTACATCCTAATATCATTATACCGGCGGCTTAATAGCCACTGTTCTGAAACATTTTTTGATTTGATGCCTATAAACACAAGCTCTGTTTGATATCTATCCTCTGCATGCATTCCTCTTCCTTCGAAATAAAAATCTTTATCGGTTTTAACAATAAGGCTATCGCCTTGCAATCCCACAAGACCTCCGTCAGAAAAAATATCTGTAGTCGCTCCATTAATAAGTTCCTCAGATATTCCTGACTCAATATTCCACAAATCGATAGAGCCACTATTGTTCCAACAAATGAACGATTGCCCATCCTCTAAAAACAGCATATCTGCAGGAGTGTAGCCTGGCTGTTTTCGTAATTTTTTGATTACTTGCAGGCTTTGACTGTTAACAACCTGAATATCATTATTTCTTGCGATAAGCAGATGTTTGCTCACTGAGGAATAAGCCGATTTATAATAACCGCGCTCGTTTTCTAATTGGGTTTTATTAGTCATTTTATCTTTTGCCATGCAAACCTCCGCTTGTTCCTCTGTTTAAAAAACATAATCATTCAATATCCTGCCTGTTTAATTATGGCTCCATATGATAATAAATTATATCTTAATAATGCCAAAGGGGCGTTACGCCTTTACTAAATTCAAACCTAATGGAATTCATGTTGTGGTTTTTATTCCATTCTGTAAAATACCATTCGTTTTATCAAGGAGTGAGCCTATGTTGTTACAAGTACAAGCGTTGTCACTTGCCTTAGCGGAAAAAATGGCGGAAGCGGCAGAGGCTTTTGCGCTTGAAAAGAGCTTAACTCTGGCGTTCGCCATTATGGATAATCATGGCAATCTGAAATTGTTCAAGCGAATGGACGGTAATAATTTCGTTAGTGTGCGTATGGCTCAGCTTAAAGCAATGACATCGGCGAGCATTCCTGTGTCGACTAAAACACTCTCTGAGCGAAATACTGCTTATGCCAATAGCCCCTACACCTCAGTTCCCGATATTGTTTTTCTGGAGGGAGGCCTGCCAATAATAAGCAAAACAGGGCAGCATCTGGGCTCAATTGGAGTTAGCGGAGCCAATCCTGAGCTGGACGGGCAGTGCGCGCAGGCAGCCCTCGCTGCCATCAAAGACTACTTATAACGCAGCAGAAGCCAGCTCTTGACCAAAGCGAACCGGAGAGCCGGCCTGCAAGGCATTTGTCCACTGTAATGGATGCTCATTGGTGAATAGTAAAACAACCGTAGAGCCTAACTTAAAAAATCCTACTTCACTGCCTTGTTTCAGCATGGTTTCAGCCTGCTGATATTCAAATGTCTGCACCTTTTTCTGACGCCGCAATTCACCGTGCCAGCTGGTGCCAATCGCTCCGACAATTGTTGCGCCCACCATGACCATCGCCATTAAACCCAAACGGGTTTCAAAATAAATAACCAGGCGTTCATTACGCGCAAATAGCTGGGGGATAACCCGCGCTGTGGTAGGCTGCACTGAAAATAAGCGCCCTGGGATGTAAACCATTTTGTGAAGCATTCCATCCAGCGGCATATGTACGCGATGATAATCTTTCGGTGACAAATACAAGGTAATGAAATGGCCATCCTGAAACTGTGCCGAGGCTGGCTCGTTGGCCAGAAAATCAGCGACGGTATAATAGCGCCCTTTCGCCTGCAGCAATTGCCCTTCGTTTATCCGACCCAGCTCGCTGACCACACCATCCACAGGGGAAATGATATCGGCTTTGGCAAGAGGGCGGCTCTCGGGCTTGAGATTGCGGATAAAAAACTCATTAAAACTCTTATAAATGGCCGGATCTTCCACCAATGCTTCCTGCATATTAACCCGGTATTTGGCGATAAATTGCCGGATAATAAAATTTTTAACCGCAGGGGATTTGACATCAGCGAGCAGGCCAGCCAAAACCGTCAACGCCTGCTTGGGTAACAGATACTGGGGAAACGTTTTAATAAAATCAATGAGCATACAATTACTGCAACTAAATATTGAGCCTAATCATAAGTGAAATCATGGGCGGTGTCACCTGACTTGGAGAACATCGATATCTAAACATCTCTGAAAACAGAGTTTGCTCCTCGCGTCTACGTTCCTCGTGTGTCCCTGAGAGATGGTCACAAAATTTGAACATAATACATTGATTTATAATCATAATGTTAAACCTCTACGTACCCCGCTTTATGCGGGGTATCCAGACAATGCGTCTGATTGGCAAACGCATTTTAAAACGCACTATCATTTTTATGGATACCCCGCATAAAGCGGAGTACGTAGACTCTTACGGAGTACGTAGGCTCTTACGGAGTACTTAGGCTCTTACGCGGTACGTAGACTCTTACGGAGTACGTAGGCTCTTACGCGGTACGCAGGCTCTTACGCGGTACACAAGCTCTTATAGGATAGTTAAATTTTGTGACCATCTCTCAGGGACAAGCCGAGGGGGATGGGTAGATACCAATGGACTGGAAACAGGTCTTTCGCAAAGCATTTACAATTGCGCTGTTCTATGGCTAATTAATAGTTGGCTTTAAAAGTATTCAAATGTGGACATCAGGAAGATTTCTCTGCTTTGAAGAGGTTGATTTATCAAAAACTAATCAATATGAGCCAGCACGGAGGGCCCACTTATGAAGGAAGGACATTCTCGTATTCCCTATCGTTCGATGCAAGACCATTCGCGGCTAAACATTGCTGCAAGACCCTTTTATGATGAACTCTGTTACACCGAAGAAGAATTACAATTCAGACAACGCGTGATTAATCTGCGAACAGCGAGCAAAATCGATGCCCAGTTGCTGAGCACAGAAGACAGCTGGTTTAATGAAGATAAAACCCAGGCTTTTTCTGCAGTGAATGAGGGCTCATGGCTGTTGAGTGTGCAATATCGGCCACGCCACGAACTGAGCCTGGACGACTTTCATGCCGAAATCCTGCCTCCCCAGCGGGTAAGCTGGACGGGTTTGAGTATGATGATGAGGCAAATTGGCGATTACCTCCTGATTAGAAATGATGCGCTTAGCAAGGCTCATCTTAACCAGCCATTTAATTATGTGTTACTGGACAGCATGCAGATTCTGCGAAAACTGGCTGCCATCAATGATGCAGAATATGTTAGTGAACAATTGCAGTTGTTCACCCAATATTTACGGGCAGTCGAGGTGATGACCTCCCCTATGGCGGGCAGCGATCGCTTGTTTTTGGCGGATTGTCGCAGTGCCATCGAAAAAGACATTCAATTTGACATCCAGCAAAAACTGCAATCCCGACAGTTTAAGATAAAAATCGAACGCCTTCATCATGAGCTGACCAATCTTGCCCAGAAAAGACACACAGGAATGCATTTTGCTGTAACCGCTTACGATGCAAATCCACACCCTTTCTGGGAGCTCTACAAAGACGCACAAACGATTGGCTCCCAGCGCGAGTTTCCTACCCTGGCTGCCAAACATTGTGCACTAATCGTCAGTGAAACAACTGAGCTTGCTCCAGAGTCCGTCAGTACTATCGCTGCACCTGAATCCATTCGTCTGACTGCCGAGGATTTGAAACAGTGCCCTGGTTTTAAGTTTATCGATAATCTGCCATCAACCGTTCATGAAGCTTACGGCCAGGCAATTAGTGATTTACAGGAAGTGTTAAGATTTCAAAATATTCTTGAGCAACTGTCACAGCTGCTCGATCAGGCCGGGGAAGTGTTTACCATCACGCAATTTCGCTCGCAAATGCTTGATCTCTTTGAAGGAATTGAACTGTTCGTACAACGTTCGCAAGCCCCGGTTATGGAGGTATTGGAAGCCAATAGTGCCGCCTATCATCAATCCATTCAAGACAAACAGGATATTCGCTGGTGGGAAAAATGGATTTCAGATAAGCCCGAAAAAATTGACAGCTTTATTAACAATCAGGATAATTTGTCACGATTTGGGGTAACTCCTGTTAATCTGCAGCAGGTTGAAAAGCAGATTATGGAACAAACGAATCAAATAAAAACGCACCTCCATCAGTTCGCCACCGAGGAAAAGCAGCTGGAACTCATCAGCTCGGCCAAAGAGCTGATGGGACAAGTGATGAGCTCAATGCAATCCTGGGTTAATCAGCAAAACCGTCTTGCCGGCCTTCCTGAAAAACCACTGAATCAGGCAATTACAAGGTCCTATCCAAAACCACATTCATTGTCCGAGACCAAAACACAGGAACCAGCAAAAAAAAATCGCTCGCCCGTAAAAGAAAAGACGATTGCCAAACGGCCTGAACGATCCCGGTTTTTTAAATCCACCCCGGAGCCTCTTAACCAGATGTTTATTTCACCGGTCAAAAATTCTCACCGGGCATTGCCCGCCTATAGCCCGCCCCCAATAACCGCAAGCTCAAATGAAACTACAAACCAGCAGGCAGCAACCATCAATCCGCTTATCTTTTTTAGCATTCTTATTTTATTGCCTTTGGGAATTATATTGCTCAAATTGCTTTATGATCGTTACTGGGCAAATGTGTCAATCCTTAGCGCTCCCCGGGAAGTCAATCTTTTACAATATGAAGAAAATCTAGTTAAAGCGGAGGACTCATTAGCATTGATTGCTGGCTATGTCAGTGCTTCTGGTGATGAAGAGCAAGAGACTCTTCTCGAAGAGTTTAGCGACACCGTTAGTAGGTTAAAATCCCGACAGAAAGCGATGCGCTATGATCAAAACGCATTGGATAGCTTGCTGGAAGAGTTAAATGACTTTATCGAGGACCATCATCTTTCAAATAGCCGCCCTAAACCTTAGGGCGTGCTTTTAAGTTTTGACAGGAAGAATCAGGAAAAACTGAGCGCTGACACTGGGTTCTGACCAGATTTCGCTCCATTTTTTTCGCTATCTCTGTGCGTATCCACCGGAGTTTCCGCAAGGGCTTTAGCAAGTGAAGGAGGGGCCTTTGCTGCCTGCGGTTGAACTACCGTTTTGTCTTTGGACAATTTACGTAAATCCTCAAGAAACTTGTGCGTAATATCTGTAGTTTTCATTGGCCGAACCGAATCATAAGCCCCAAAGGTTTCTAACTCATTATCCGTCTCAGATATCTTAAACTCCGCAGAGCTGGCGCTGCTACCATGTTTTACAGCCCGTTCGTGGACAGCATATTTGCTTTGCATATCCGCCAGAATTGCTTTTACCAATACCGAATTGAGTGAACCATCATTAATTGCACCGTTCGTTAAAATCATCGCCAGAATATTGCTGCGTGAATAGCCGAATTTCTTATCAAAATAAGTGGATACTTCCTGATCTCTCACCTTGGTTGTTACGAAAAAGTTATAAAACTGTACCCCAAGACTGGCCGGTTCAAGATACTTTTTGACACAATCATCAATAAACTTCCGAAAGTCCTCTTCTGTTTTAAACGAGTCTACCCATTTGTACATTGCATTATGAAAATTAGAAACAGCGCTTACACTCCGACTGTGAATAAATTTTTCATTGGTTCTGGAGTAGTTCATAATTCGCTGCGTGTAAGCAGCACTGTTAAATACTTTTGTATTGATGGCATGTCTGACACTGGCAAGATTGCAGCCCACCTCGTCCTGAAAATCGACAAGCATGCTGTTAATCAGATTATTGACCAGATGGGTATTCAGTGAGGTAGTCTCATGGCCGCCCTCGCTAAAAATCCAGGCCAGTTTTTCAGAGCCTTTGAGGCGAGTCGTTTTGATATAATTCAATACACTGGTTGCACGGTAACGATTAGTAAACCAGCTGAAAGTGCCAGGCGTATAATTACGCTCAATAATCTCTGCTATAAAATTAGTTAAAGCCGAATCGCCATTCTTCCCGCTGATCTCATCCTGCTCATCCGCCCAGGCAAATAATTGCTTAAAGCAAGCATCCATGACCTGCGGATCGACATGTGATTTTAATTTGATATTGGATTGTGTTTCTTTGTTGCCATACAAAGGCATATCATCTCGACTGATATACCTCGACCACTTCATGATCGGTTTATAGCGGTCTATTTTATCCAGTATATTGGTAAAATCGGTTGCTTTACCTGTTGTTCCCAAATGATCCAGAATGCTCTTTTCATGCTTATTAACGGTGTCTTGCATCCTCTCAAGAAAAACTGCATTCGTTCTTTCGCTTAAATTAAGAAGATCGGTACGAAAATAAGTATCCGCTATGTCGTGAAGCTCTTTGTGAAAGGCCCTGATTTCCTGTAAGGCAAGGTATTCAGGATTATCTGGTCTGCAATTGACGCTGATTTTCGATAAGTCAGTAGCCTTTGACAGCAATTGCCAGGACTCTGTGGCAGTTGACTTATCCAATCCCGGCAAATTATCGTCAATGGAAGGCAATGTTTGCTGGCTGAGAAGGTTAATAATTGACCTTTCCAAATTATCCAGCCCCAATAAAATTTGATTCACATGAGGCAAAAACGAATCTCGCCAGATTTTATGGAAACGTTTGGAAATTTTCTCGTCATCATATTTGCAGAGATCACTCATGCAATAGGCTGGACACATCGCCTCCATCTTTTTTAGTTTCTCAAGAGGCTCATCTGTCGCAGTAAGCTTTCGTTTCTGAATTTCCTGTATTAACCGGGAATGAGTTTCCACTGCCTCAGCAGTCTTCTTGTTTTGAGTAGCAGTCCATTCTTTGATACGCTGGACAACCTTGGGCTTTTTCTCCAGAAATGTATTAAAACTGGGAACCTTAAGCTGCCTTCTGTTGGCATCACTCCCTGGATACCCGACTACCGCACGGTATAATTCATCATACTCTTCCTGACTCACTGCAAGCATGTGATTAACAAATGATTCCTTATCAGTGGTTGCATTAAATAGCTTACTGTTTGCCGCCTCGAGATCTTCTATTTTTTTTCCGGAAAGACTTCGATAATCCAATGGCTCATCGCCCAGGTATTCGGTGAGACGAGACCGCAACACATCAGGATCGTAAGTTAATAATTCATAGGTAAAGGCCTCAAACATCTGCTCTTTAAATTCTTCACTACCTGCGAGATCACGAAAAGCACTGGTTGAGCGGTATTTTTTTAATAAATTAAAATTTTCGGGATAACTGTTGGCTGGCCAATGCGTTCTTCCTTCAACAACCGGCAAATCACCAATTTGCGCGCTGGTAACACGAACTACATCCGGGTTGGTTACCATATCGATAGCTCTTGGCCCGCGAATGATTTTACTATAGCGGTCATGGCACATATCAAAATCAATACCACCAAACAGACTGAGATTGTCCGGGTGTCTGTCTTCATCCCCGATGCGCAGCCAGGCAGCAATTTGTCTTGCGACATTTTTCTCCAGCAAGGTCTGCATTGTCGGATCGACCCACATTTTCTCGATGGCGTCAGCCGGCAGATCATCCGTTATTTTAAGCAGAGGCTTATAGTTTGGAAGATCAAAAGAAACCGTACCCACAATCTGGCCGTCGCGATAAACCAGTCGCTCCTCAGCCATAAACTCACCCATCGACAGGCGCAGAGACACACTACTCGCTACAGAATATTTTGCCAGCAAGACTGGATAAAGCTCATTATCAACCGGCTTGAAAAACCCTTTCTTGATTGAACCATCAGTGTCCAGAAATTCAACGCGGCTTATCGTATGACCAGAAGTTGGAACGGGCGTCCCAGAGGTGGTAAATGTTAATTGATTATGCTGAAAGGCCTTCAATGGCAGCGACATGGCTCATCCTTAAAATTTCTGTGCAATGCAGAATATTCATATTAAGCAGAAATCTTGCCAGAATTCAATAGTAGATTGCTTATTAATTAACCTTATGTAGGATGATCCAGAATCAGAGTGCAAAAAAAGATCAAGGAAAGATTGAGATTTATTCAATCCAGGATAATTACATGAATAATAAGGATTTCATGTGTTCATAACAAATGAAGAAGGAATCCATTCCCGCTATAATTTATTCTGAATATTCTCTGAAGATGACTCGATTTCATCTTTTACCTTTTTACTTACCGTTTGCGCTGTTTCCCTTGAACGCGGCGTGCTGAAAAAGGTCCAGTTTCCGGTGTGTCTATGGTGAATCAGGTTAGGTATGCCAATCAGCAGGATACTAAAAAAATTGGCAATAATTCTCATGCCCTGACGATAGGCTTTCCTGCTATCACCCTCCAGAGCATCAAGCAAAGGCTTTTCAGCAGTTTCCAAACGTTTGTTAAGCGCCTCTTTACTCCTAAGGCTGCCGTCTCCTCTCAGGCTGTCATGCAAAATACCATACAGCGCTTTTCGATAATTCACTTCATGAGAAAGCATTTTCTGGTATTTTTGAGGATTGGTCTTTTCAAGACGCTTGCGCATCTGCTCGCATTGTTCTTCAATAAACATTGCCATCCTGAAAAACTTTTGACCGGCGGCATCTTGCCCTTTTAGTAAATCCAGTGTTTTTTGCTCAAGTTGCAAGCTCTCCAGATGCTTTAATGTGGTCATTTGAGTACGCATCCGGGAGATGGGCTTGGCTAATTTCTTTTTAGCATCAGTGTCTGGCTGTAAATTATCCATTGTACTAGCGGTGATGGCTGTAAAGGCCTCTTCAATCAACAGTTTTTGGCCTGAAACGGGTAATTTATTAGAAAATATTTCTCTCAGCAGCAATTTAAAGTCATGAGATTTTGCGTCGCCTCCCACTGCCAGACTGGAATACCTTGAATTTCCCGGTACAGCACGCTGCAAATTGGCGATTAACTGCCTCTGCAGCTGGGCCTCTGGTTTCAAAAGCTCATGGCTTAATAAGTGGTTTCGGGCAAGACTTAAAGAAGCCTGCAGGAAACACTTGCGCATTTCAGCATTCGGTTCTGCCTGAACCGCAGTTTGCAGCTCTGCGGAAAAAGGCAACAGGAGGTTACAAATATCATTTGCATTGTAGGGCACTCTATGGTCCTGCAATAGGCTCATCAACTGGTGTTTGTCGGGCTCCATACCGATGGCCATGATATCATCTGCGCCTATCCCTTTGTCGAACAGGAGCATTAATTGCTCTGCCAGTTTTGGATAGACTTGCAGTTGATCAACCAGGCTAATCAGGTTGGCTTCATTCTTTTCATGCCTTAGAAGAAACTGCAGTAAACGAATCTGTGACTCATCCTTTAATCGCGGTAATACAGCCAGCGGACTATCCCCAGGATAAACCAGATAACATTGTGCAAGTGACGCGATTGCTTTTTCATTTCGAGTCCCGGTTTCCAGAATCTTCGGCTTGATCTCCTCCAAAAATACTCGGGTTTTTTGCAGGTTTTCAGCTAAGTCTTTTCCTTTCAGCGCATTGATTTCAACCATTCGCTTTAACAGGCGTAAATAATCAATGTGATTCTGATGGGTATAGAAATGATCAAACTGCCCGTGGTTGCTTAACCATAGCATAATACTCACTTTGGCAATCTTGTCCTGGTCCGGTGAGTTCAATTCGCTAATGAAGGGTTTCAATCGCTGAAAATGCGCAGGATCAAGCAGTAATTCAGTGTAGGTTTCAATCCCGTTTTTTTGCAAGAGGTGGATTGCCTGATGAAGGTCCTGATCGTCTGCGATGCGATAAAACTGATCTCGCTCCATTGTCGTGGGCTGACTAGCCAGCACTGAGGGCAAATAATAGCAGCCGTGCATTTTATCGAGATAATACTGCAGATCATTTTCACCGTCACGAAGACGGTTTAAAATCACTTTGGCTTCACTATCATTACGGATACTGTGCAGACAATTCTGTATCAGCGGTGATTTACTGGAACGAAGAAATGCGGCGATTATAGTTTCTTTAGTCGCGCTACTCAGGCTTTTATCCAGAGAAGACCAAAGTGTTTTAACCTGATTGCAATTTTCGCGGATCTCATCTGCAGTCTTGCCCATCATGTTTTCTTTTATGTAACTTGTTAAGGCCGGAAGGAAAACAGCTTTGGAGTAGCTGGAATATAACTGAGACAAATTGGCCGAGTCTAAAAATAATAATAAAATCCCTCGCTGAATCGCTAGCGTTTTATTGTTTAATTTGGTCAGGGCAGCCAGTTGCTGATAAAAAGGATTTTCCTTCTTAAGGCATTTTTGCATTGAGGCAACGCTTCGATAACCGGTTATTCCAAGCTCTTTGATTGCCTTCAAGCCCGGATTAGCAAGTGCTTTACCGACATCAGCCTGCAAACTATTTAATAATTGTCCATTCTCCTCATAGCCCCCTTTATCATTTGCCAATTGCGTGAACTGTTCGACGATATCACTATCAGGGTGAACTCTGCCATTTTTCAAAAAGACAGCCTGCAGGATATTACGGACCAATTGGTTGTGAATAATCGGGGCATCATCGTCTCCCATCAATGGGATAGCTCCCGCTTCAACAGATCTTATCTGAATTCTGGCAGCTGGATTCACTATTACAGGTTCAAAGCTGGTCATAAAAAGGACTTCGCGTTCCTCCGGTTTTTTATTGGTATTTTTAATGATACCGGCTAACCATTGACCAGGATCATCCTTTCGATATTCAAGATGGAAAGCAGCAAGTTGCCCATCTTTATCAACAAAACCAAAATCTATCGATGCCAGCTTATTATTGGTAAAATTCTCAGGATCTTCCTCTGCTTTTTTCAAAGGATGGGCATACACATCAGCGCCGAACAGCATCTTTAATACTGCACCAAACATATTACCCTGGGTATAGAACTCATGATCGCTTTGCTCGGCATCTTTCCAGGTTTCAAGATGAAGCAGACATTCTTCGAGCGTACCCATAAAAGTAGAGCGCTCGAAATCGGGCTCGAGGGTTGAAATATTTGTTCCACCTCCAAGTACGAAATCGCTTCCGAAGGCGGTGAACACTTCTTTATAAGTTCCTCTAATCAGATATGGAGGCATCGCTATTGGCCACTAGTAATAAATAAACTATGATTATACTCTTATTTAAGTACAAATAGTGATAATAGAGTGTAAATATTGTTACTATTTGAATAATTTATTATAAAAATTTATGAATTTTAATCTTATTGGCGGTGGGCGTCTGGGAAAACAACTGGCTTATGCCCTGATTTGTTCAGGGCAAGGCAAATTGCACTCTGTTTATAATAAGCACTATGAATCCGCCCTGAACTCCGTCAGTTTACTAGGCGAGGGAGATGCGATAAGTGAACTACAGGCGCTTTCCCAGGTGAATCTGCATTTTATTACTACTCCTGACTCAGTAATCCCGAAAATTGTCCAACAGCTGCAGCATCATGAAACTATTCTCAAAGGCTCTACCATTATCCATTGCAGCGGCGTATTATCATCGGCCATATTATCCCCCTTGCGTGCTCTGGGCTGTCATATCGTCTGCATTCATCCATTAAAACCTTTTCCTCATCAAGCGCTCAATGCAGAAATTTTTAACGATTGTTATTGCAGTATTGAGGGGGATGAAAAAGCGGTAGAAATTATTTCACCCTTATTTGTAAATCTGGGCGCTAAATTATTCAGCATCGAGGCCAGTCAAAAAATGCTTTATCACAGCGCTGCTGCAATCGCCTCAAATTATCTGGTGACACTTGCCCACGCAGCTGAACAATGTATGCGTGAGGCGGGGGTTGAAAAGGAGATAGCAAAGGAAATTATTGTTTCCCTGATGCAAAACAGCCTGTTTAATGTCCGTCATGCCAAGGATTTGCCTCATGCATTAACGGGCCCAATCGCTCGTGGAGACGAAGAAACGATACGCCAGCACCTGCAATCCATGCTCGATCCGGTGATTGAATCATTCTATCGCCAGGCAGGGCTGGCTACTTTGGCATTCGCGCCTATATCAGAAGAAAAGAAAAAGAGCCTGCGGTCCATATTGGAGGACTAGCGTTGAAACAGTCAAAGGGCTTTCACTTAACAAACTGTTTGCTCTTCACATATAGGACTTTTTTTACCGCAGCAACCATCTGTTTAGCTTCATCATAAATCGTGACTGTAAAAACCGGATTTATTTTTCCTTTGGCCAGCGCTTCCTGGCGAATATGCTCAATCTCTTCATCGCTTAGTTTGAACTCGGCAAATACCCTGCCTTTTCCTGGACTGAGATACTGAATTTCACCTTGCTGATCCCAGACAATAAAATCCTTGCCCAGCCGTTGTAAGAGCATAAGCATAAAAAAGGGATCGGTCATCGAAAACAGGCTGCCGCCAAAATGAACCCCTACATAGTTTTGATTATACCAGCGTAATTTAAGCGATACCCTAATGTAACTATAATCGGCTTTTATTTCATCAACGTGAACCCCAGCGCCCCAGAAGGGAGGCCAAAGATTCATAATCCAGCGTAATTTGCGGGCAGTAAGTTTCATACTGCGCTCTCATTCGACCGAATCACTTCAAGGGAGGTGACTGCCTGCAATCCACGCGGCAAGCGGTTCCCGCGACGTCCACGTTCCCCTCGATAATGATTCAGGTCAACCGGTTTAAGAGTAAAATGTCTTTTCCCGGCGTTAACTGTTAGTTGATCAGCTTCAGACAGGACTTGAAAATCAACGATAAACTCTTCCCGCGCACTGGCTTTTGCACTGGGGATGCTAATCATTTTATTGCCTTTACCCTTAGTTAAAAGTGGTAATTCTTTTGCTGAAAAAATAAGCAGGCGGCCAATATTGGTCGCACAGGCAATCAGATCATTCTCTATATTATCTACCGGTCTTGGTGTTAGAAGACGGCTATTCTCAGGCAATTTGAGACAGGCCTTGCCATTGCGGTTTTTGACATACAGCTCACCAAGCTGAGTGATAAAGCCATAACCGGCATCGCTGGCGAGCAAGATGTAGTTTTCTGCCTCCCCGGAAATCACTGCCTCGAACAGCATGCCTTCTGCGGGATTTAATTTGCCAGTCAGCGGCTCACCCTGACCTCTGGCAGAGGGCAGCACATGTCCAGGCAAGGTATATACCTTCCCTTCGCTATCAAAAAACACCACCTGCTGATTACTGCGCGCATTGGTTTGCGTCTTGAATCCATCTCCCGCCTTGTAACTCAAATCCTGACCATTCACATCATAGCCTTTGGCCGCTCGCACCCAACCTTTTTGCGATAAAATGACGGTGATTGGCTCATTCGGAAGAATATCCTCTTCTTTTAAGGCTTGTGAATCCTGACGCTCCATTAAGGGAGAACGTCTTAAGTCGCCATAGCTGTCGCGATCGGCTGCTATTTCAGTTTTAACCAGATTTCGCAATTTCCCTTCGTCGGCTAATAAAGCCTCGATATGATCGCGCTCTTTACATAAGTCCTTGAGCTCAGCCTGCAAGCGGATCTCCTCAAGCTTGGCCAGATGGCGAAGCTTCATTTCCAAAATCGCCTCAGCCTGCCTGTCGCTTAAGGAAAACCGCTTCATCAATGCCAGTTTAGGCTGATCTTCCTCGCGGATAATGCGAATAACCTCATCAAGGTTCAGATAGGCAATAATCAAGCCTTCAAGAACATGGATACGCTCAAGAATTTTATTCAGACGATATTGCAGACGCCGGGTTACTGTTGCCAGACGAAATACCAGCCATTCCTTCAATAAGCTCAAGAGATCTTTGACCCGTGGCTTGCCATCCAGGCCAATCATATTGAAATTGACCCGATAACTGCGCTCCAAATCGGTTGTTGCAAATAAATGAGACATCAAGCCCTCAACGTCGACCCGATTCGACTTGGGTATGATAACCAGGCGAGTAGGATGCTCATGATCTGACTCATCACGCAAATCCTCAACCATGGGTAATTTCTTTTGCTGCATTTGCGCTGCTATCTGCTCAATGACGCGCGCACCAGATACCTGATAAGGCAAGGCATGAATAACGATCTGATGTGCTTCCACATGGTAAATAGCCCGCATTTTCACTGAGCCCTGACCCGACTCATACATAGATCTGATTTGCTGTGGCGGGGTAATAATTTCAGCCTGGGTTGGGAAATCAGGCCCTTTGATATGCTGCAAAATATCATCGAGTTCTGCATGCGGGTGTTCCAGCAAATGAATACAGGCATTGGCCACTTCCATCAGATTATGTGGCAAAACATCAGAAGACATGCCCACGGCAATCCCTGTAGCTCCATTTAGCAGTACATTAGGCAAGCGCGCCGGCAATAAAGCGGGCTCCTGCAAACTGCCGTCAAAATTATCGACCCAATCTACAGTGCCTTGCTGTAATTCCGAGAGTAGTAATTCCGCATAATTGGAAAGCCTCGCCTCGGTATAACGCATCGCAGCAAATGACTTGGGATCATCAGGAGAACCCCAGTTGCCTTGTCCGTCAACAAAAGGATAGCGATAGGAAAATGGCTGTGCCATTAGCACCATAGCCTCATAGCAGGCCGAGTCGCCATGAGGATGGAATTTACCTAATACATCCCCCACCGTGCGCGCTGATTTTTTATGTTTGGCGGTCGCTTTCAGACCTAGTTCAGACATCGCATAGACAATACGACGCTGAACAGGCTTCAGGCCATCCGCCAGATGGGGCAGTGCTCTATCAAGAATCACATACATTGAGTAATCGAGATAAGCTTTCTCGGTGAACTCAGTAAGCGGCTTTTGCTCGATGTTATCAATTGCTAGCATAATTTGGGTTTCTGGTTACTGTTTGAACAAATGATTATTGCCCACTATTATAGCCGGTTTAGCTTGCTCTTGATAGCGGAGGGAACTGTGATTAGACGAGGGGGATATTTTGAAGAATGCTATGTATCAAGCTGCAGCCTGATACATAGCGGATGTCATATTTACTTCAGGTTTTTTCTGACTTTCTGAATAGCACGAATCTGCGCCACCGCGCGTGCCAATTCTGTAGCTGCCATAGAATAATCAATGTCAGCATTTTTATTGGCAATTGCTTCCTCTGCTCTTGTTTTAGCAGCAAGAGCCGCCGCTTCGTCAAGGCTTTCAGCACGCTCAACTTCATCAGCGAGTACGGTCACATAGAAAGGCTGAACCTCCAGCATGCCACCCGATACGTAATACACTTCCTGTGTACCGCCCATATGGGTAATCCGAATTTCGCCTGGTTTCAGCACTGTCAGTAATGGAGCATGGCCGGGAGTAATACCGATTTCTCCCAGCTCGCCGGTGGCGACCACCATCTCCACAACGCCCGAGAAAATTTCTCGTTCAGCGCTGACAATATCCAAATGGGTTGTAATAGCCATTTTTTCTTGCCTCATAATGTCTTGGCTTTAGCAACAGCCTCTTCAATGCTTCCTACCATATAGAACGCCTGCTCAGGCAGATCATCGTACTCACCTGCCAAAATGCCCTGGAAGCCTTTGATGGTGTCTTTGAGAGACACGTATTTTCCGGGTGAACCAGTGAATACCTCAGCTACGAAGAAAGGCTGAGACAGAAAACGTTGAATCTTACGGGCTCTGGATACAACTCGTTTATCTTCTTCAGATAACTCATCCATCCCCAGAATTGCGATAATATCTTTAAGCTCTTTGTAACGTTGCAGTGTTTGCTGTACGCGTCGAGCGGTATCATAATGCTCTTGGCCAACAATTAATGGATCCAGCTGACGTGAGGTGGAGTCCAGAGGATCTACCGCCGGGTAAATTCCCAGCTCGGCAATCTGACGGGACAATACAACTGTCGCATCAAGGTGAGCAAACGTGGTTGCCGGTGATGGGTCAGTCAGGTCGTCCGCAGGAACGTAGACTGCCTGAATAGAAGTAATAGAACCTGTTTTGGTTGACGTAATACGCTCTTGCAGCATACCCATTTCTTCTGCCAGTGTAGGCTGATAACCTACCGCAGAAGGCATCCGACCCAGCAAGGCAGATACTTCTACCCCGGCCAAGGTATAACGATAAATGTTATCGATAAACAAAAGAACGTCTCTTCCTTCATCACGGAATTTTTCTGCCATTGTCAGCCCTGTCAGAGCAACACGCAGTCGGTTTCCAGGCGGCTCATTCATCTGCCCGTAAACCAGCGACACCTTATCCAGTACGTTGGAGTCTTTCATTTCATGATAGAAGTCGTTTCCTTCCCGAGTACGCTCACCGACCCCGGCGAATACTGAGTATCCGCTATGCTCAATCGCGATATTACGGATTAGCTCCATCATATTAACTGTTTTACCTACACCGGCACCACCGAACAGTCCAACCTTTCCTCCTTTAGCGAAAGGGCAAAGAAGATCGATAACTTTAATACCGGTTTCGAGCAGCTCCTGGCTGCCTGCCTGCTCTTCATAGGAAGGGGCTTTGCGGTGAATCGCCCAGTGCTCGTCAGCACCTATCGGACCTGCTTCATCCACAGGACGTCCCAGAACGTCCATGATTCGGCCTAATGTTTTTTTACCGACTGGAACCTGAATCGGCTCGCCAGTATTTTTAGCTTCAAGGCCGCGCTTTAAGCCATCGGTGCTACCCATAGCGATAGTACGGACAACACCGTCACCCAATTGCTGCTGCACTTCAAACACCAGATCACCTTCAACCAGGTGCAATGCATCGTTTACTTTTGGAACGCTGTCACGTGGGAACTCCACATCGACTACTGCTCCGATTACTTCAACTACCTTTCCTAAACTCATATTCAAACCCTCTTATAATGCGCTTGCGCCACCGACAATTTCAGCTAATTCCTGCGTAATAGCCGCCTGTCGAGCTTTGTTATATGCCAATTGAAATTCTTTAATCAAAGCACCAGCATTATCAGTGGCGCTTTTCATTGCTATCATTTTAGCTGCCTGTTCGCAGGCAATATTCTCGACCACTGCCTGGTAAACCTGAAGTTCACTGTAGCGCTCTAATAATGCATCCAGCAATTCTTTGGAATCCGGTTCGTAGATATAATCCCAATGGTGTGCCAGTTGGCTGCTGTCTTTTTCGTCAGTTGGCAGGGGCAGCATTTGTCTGATAACCGGCTTTTGGGTCATGGTATTAACGAACTCGTTATAAACCACGTGCAAAGCGTCAATTTCGCCCTGGTAAAAGGCATCCAGCATGATCTTTACAACACCGATGATATCTCTGACACCTGGTTTATCACCCAAATGATCGGCACTTGCTATTACATGCCCACCAACTCGTCTGAAAAAGGCCTGACCCTTTCGACCGATCACGCAGAGACTGATCTCTTTACCTTCCTGCTGCCATTGCCGCATGTTTTTAATCGTTTCACGCAACAGATTGGCGTTCAAACCACCGCACAA
The DNA here is from genome assembly GCF_900461555.1 of Legionella quinlivanii. NCBI lineage: Bacteria > Pseudomonadati > Pseudomonadota > Gammaproteobacteria > Legionellales > Legionellaceae > Legionella > Legionella quinlivanii. The sequence continues at coordinate 3,480,100 of NZ_UGOX01000001.1, forward strand.
TCCACGATCGGAAGTAATCACGATAAGGCCGATGCGTTTGATGTCGCGAACCGTCATAAAAGGATGCCGATACTCAGAGTTTGCGCGGGCGATATGTTTGACGACATTATAAATTTTGCTTGCATAGGGTTTTGAGGCTCGCATTGCATCCTGGGTTTTACGCATTTTGCTTGCAGCCACCATTTCCATAGCACGAGTGATCTTTTGTGTATTCTTCACACTCGCAATTTTTGTACGGATCTCTTTTGCTCCAGCCATATCTTGCTTCGCCTTTAATTATCAGGATGGCTTAACCATCCTGCGTAATCAATTATTTCCTAGTATGCTGTTACCAGCTGCCTGTACGCTTGAATTCCTCTACTGCATGTTTCAGTTGAGATTCAATGTCGTTATCGTATGCACCTGCTTCATTAATTTTGCTCATCAGGCTGGCATAGGAACCGTGCATAAAGCTGCGTAATGCGGTTTCAAAAGCACTCACTTCTGCAACAGGCACATCATCGAGATAGCCTTTTTCTACGATAAACAAAGATAATCCCATTTCGGCTACTGATAATGGCGAATACTGCTTCTGCTTCATCAGTTCAGTAATTCGCTGGCCACGTTCTAACTGCTTACGTGTTGCGTCATCCAGGTCAGATGCAAATTGCGAGAATGCTTCCAGCTCACGGAACTGGGCAAGAGCCAGTCGCGTACCACCGCCAAGCTTCTTCATGATCTTGGTTTGAGCAGCACCGCCCACCCGAGAAACAGACAGACCGGAGTTGATCGCAGGTCGTACACCGGAGTTAAACAAGTCAACATCCAGGAAGATCTGACCGTCGGTAATAGAAATAACGTTGGTTGGAACGAAGGCTGATACGTCGCCCGCTTGCGTCTCGATGATTGGCAATGCAGTGAGTGAACCAGTTTTGCCTTTCACCTCACCGTTCGTTAATTTTTCTACTTCAGCGGCGTTAATTCTCGCAGCTCTTTCCAGCAAACGTGAATGCAGATAGAAAATATCCCCAGGATAGGCTTCACGTCCAGGTGGACGACGTAACAGCAGGGAAATCTGGCGATACGCCCAGGCTTGCTTAGTTAAATCATCATACACGATCAGTGCATCTTCGCCGCGCTCCATGAAGTATTCACCCATTGAACAACCAGAGTAGGGTGCAATAAACTGCAGGGCTGCGGAGTCTGAGGCTCCGGCAACAACCACAATAGTGTGTTCCAGGGCGCCGTGTTCTTCAAGTTTACGAACGATAGCGGACACAGAAGATGCCTTCTGACCGATGGCGACATAAATACATTTAACGCCAGTGCCTTTCTGATTAATGATGGCATCAATCGCAATGGCTGATTTTCCAGTTTGTCGGTCACCGATGATCAGCTCACGCTGCCCGCGTCCAACAGGAATCATCGCGTCAATCGCTTTCAGACCAGTCTGTACAGGCTGATCAACTGACTGACGGGCAATAACGCCTGGAGCCACTTTTTCGATGGGAGACATTTTGTCGGCTTCAATTGGACCTTTGCCGTCAATAGGATTACCCAAGGCGTCAACAACACGTCCCAAAAGCTTTCTGCCAACAGGTACTTCAAGAATTCGACCAGTGCATTTTCCTTTCTGGCCTTCTGAGAGGCTTGAGTAATCACCAAGGATTACCGCACCCACTGAGTCGCGCTCAAGGTTAAGCGCCAGACCATAGACCCCGCCAGGAAACTCAATCATTTCACCCTGCATTACATCAGCAAGGCCATGCAAGCGGACGATACCATCTTTCAGACTAACGATAGTACCTTCATTTCTGGCTTCGGACGCCACATTAAAATGTTCGATTTTTTTTCTGATTAATTCACTAATTTCAGAAGGGTTTAGTGCAACTTGTGACATGAATAGTTCCTCTTGTTATGCGGCAAGGCTGGTACGAAGCGTGGTCAATCTACCACTAACCGAACCATCGATTACCAAATCCCCGGCATTGATAATTGCGCCGCCAATAAGCGACTTATCAATTACAATATTCAACTTGACTTTACGCTGCAGACGCTCACTCAATGCCTTAGCCAGTTTATCCTGCTGAGTATCGGATAACTCGGAATAGCTGAAAACTTCAACTTCAAGTGTCTTCTCATGCTCGGCGCGCTCAGCTTCAAACAGAACCATAATATCTGGTAATAACATTAATCGTCTGTTTTCTGACAGAAGAGCAATAAGATTATTCAGCGCATCGGCATCCGCTCCGGCATTGGAAGGAAGCAATGACGATAGGAACTCACTATGCTGAGCAGCAGTCGTTGCTGGATTATTGATAAAGCGTTCGCTTTGCTCATTCATAACCAGCAAAGCCAATAGATTTAAATATTCAGACCAGACCGCCAACTTTTTTTCATTAAGCGCATGCTCAAATATGGCTTTGGCATAAGGTCTTGCAAGGGTTACAGTATCTGGCATGTTAAATCTCTTCAATCAGGTTATCTAACAAGGCACTGTTTGCTTGAACATCAATCGTTTTCCGCAGAATTTTTTCTGCACTGGCAACAGCCAGTTGAGCTACTTGCTTGCGCAAATCATCTTTGGCGCGATTGATTTCCTGCTGTAACTGTTCGTGAGCCAACTTAACTTGCTTTTGCGCTTCAAGCTTGGCTTCTTCTTTAGCCTCCTCGATAAGTTGACTGGCTCTTTTGGTCGCTTTTTCGATTATTTCAGCAGAATGTGCTTTAGCCTGCTTGAGCTCATCTTTCACACGGTGCTGAGCCAATTCAAGCTCTTTGCGTCCACGCTCGGCTGCTGCAAGACCATCAGCAATTTTTTCCTGACGCTCTTCCATCGCCTTGGCTAATGGCGGCCATACGAATTTCATGGTAAACCATACAAATGCAGCAAATACGAGCATTTGTACTATCAGTGTTAAGTTAATTTCCAACGCAGTTTCTCCCCTGTAACAGTTCAGGGCGCATTCACGCCCCTAGACGGTGTTATCAAGAACCCAGATTGCTTAAGAATGGATTAGCGAAAGTGAAGAACAGGGCAATACCAACACCAATCATGGTTACCGCATCTAACAGACCAGCAACGATAAACATTTTAACCTGAAGCATAGGAACCATTTCTGGCTGACGAGCAGAGCCTTCCAGGAATTTGCCACCCAGCAATCCGAAACCAATTGCTGTACCCAGAGCACCTAAACCGATTAACAAGGCTACTGCAATAACAGTCATACCTTGAACTTGTGCTATTAAATTTGCTGCTTGCATAAAAATCCCCTTTATGGACGATGATTAAAGTTAAACCTAGTGATCCTCATGGGCAAGACTTAAATAAACAATAGTCAGTACCATGAAAATAAATGCCTGTAACGTAATAACCAAAATATGAAAAATAGACCATCCCAATGATAACAGGAACTGGGCAGCGCCAAGCGTTACCGTTCCGGCGACAGATGACATGGAGTTTAAAGTAAGCAGGGCGATTAGAATAAAAATTAATTCGCCCGCATACAGATTTCCAAACAACCGCAATGCCAGAGAAATAGGTTTGGCAATTAAGCCAACCAATTCAAGGACCAAGTTAACAGGAATGAAGTACCATTTATTGAACGGCTGCAATGCCAATTCTTTGGTAAACCCTTTTATTCCCTTAATTTTGATGCTGTAGAACAGTATCAAAATAAATACTGACAGCGACATACCAAAGGTCAGATTTAAATCATTGGTTGGTACGACTTTCAGATAGTGTACCCCCATAAGCTTGGCGGCTTCAGGAAGAACATCCACTGGAACGATATCCATGAAGTTCATCAGAAATACCCAGACAAATATCGTCAGAGCCAAAGGCCCAATCAATTTATTTTTGCCATGGAAACAATCCTTCACCTGAGTATCTGCAAAGTCAAGCATCAGTTCGGCAAAGTTTTGCAGTTTTCCAGGCACAGCAGTAGTAACGCGGCGGGCTCCGAAATACATCATCAGGAGCACCAGACTGCCTAGTGTAATTGAAAAAAACAGTGTGTCTAAATTCAAGGTCCAGAAACCACCCGAACCGAACTGCATCTCTTTAACATTGAAGGTCAAATATGTTAAATGATGTTTAATGTAATCTGTACTTGATACCATTTCAGTCACTTTCTGGCCTATTTCGTTGATTATCAATAAGCAGTGGTGAAAACCAGTGCGATATTACCACTACTATATAGGTTAAAATAAACGCCAGGGGTTGCACTTTATACGTACTAAAAACCAGCACAAACAGGAATATAGAGGAGCCTATTTTTATAAATTCCCCTAGATAAAAATTTTTCACTATTTGCCGCGCGGCTCTCGCCCCTCGATATTTAAAAAGTAGTTTTGCAAATAATAATGAAGGAAGTAATGCAATCACTCCACCCAGAAAAGCAGATATGCCGGCTTCTCTGTCTTTTATCAACACAGCAGTGAAAACAATTATCAGGATCAATAGCAATTGAATTTCCTGAAGTTTTTTTACCCCGCTTACATTATTCTCTAATTTCACAAAATAACCTACCTTTCCAGGCGCGGATTATAATAGAATCAACCTGGATAAGCAACGCAATCATTCATTTATACGGTTATTCAGGCTTAAAAGCAGGGCACTTCCTTTTCCTTCTGCTCTTTCTTTGTAAAATGTCAGGAATGCCCCTTTGCCCACGCAGAGGGGTTTCAACCACTCCCGAACTCAATGTTGGACCAAGGGCCCATAGCCGTCAGGCTAAGCCTATCAGATCCCCTCGCCACCTCGCGCAGCGTGGGGGAGAGGGTTAGGGTGAGGGGGCTATAAATAAGGTCGCGTAGCGATTCATTACTCATTTTTCAGTAGCTCTGGCTTATTGTCACAACAAAATGGAATCACTAACGTGATAAATTTTTTAACCCCCTCTCCCTACCCTCTCCCCCCACGCTATGCGCGGTGGAGAGGGGATAACATTAATCCTTATCCTAAATGGCTTATTTTAATCATTTTGCCTATATTTTATTTAGGAGTACTGCCCTTTGTTTTAGGGAGCTTCTATTCCTGTCTGAACTGATTTGACAAGTTAAGGAATTACTTATGTCTGAAAAGCAACAAGGCACCGCAGCCACTATGCGGGAAAAAATGCTCCATCGCTATGACGATGGCCATCATCATAAGCACAACAAAAATCACTTCACTTATCGGAAACACTGCAAATCCCATCCTGTACAGGCTCTTAATGGACTTAACGAAAGCGATGACAATGAGTCAACTGGATTGTTGCGTGCATTTAAATTAAGAAAAATTCGCAAACGACTGGATAAAGGTCGATTCCATTGATAAAGTTAATGCTAACCTCCAGGTTAGCCACTTCCTGGTTTGGGTCGGTACACTGTGGTCTGTGTTTGCGCAGACCACAGACTTCTAACCATTTGGAGCGGGGGATTCGCTCAAATTATAGTAGCGCATCAGTTTTACCACGCGAATGACATCACTTGTATTACGTGCGATCTCAATAACCCGCTCAGCCTGTCTTGGCCGCACATCCCCCATAATATATACGATTCTATCCGAGGTAATAATTTTGAAGGCATTGGGATCAATTGAGGCATCTGCAAAAATCTGACTTCTTATTTTTGTGGTTATCCAGCTATCCTGCAAACCACTGCCTGCATCCCGACTTACATCGACCTGATCAAATAATTCGCGATAACCACTGAGACTATTTAAACGGCGAACCGCAACATCGCGCAGATGCTGGCTGGGTACATGACCTGCTAACAGTACGTCGCCGTTTAACACAGCCAAATCAAGGGAACAGCCGGGTTGTTTCAGGATTCTGTCATCAAACAGGATGTGATGAGCATTAGCGGCCAGCTGATAATCATCCAGCTTTTTATATACATCATGCCTGTCATAAATCAAGTTAGCGCCAGTCCATACGCTGCCCAGGCAACCGCCGAGCAGCAATGACATCAAGACGATTACGATGTGCCCCATCCCTGGTCTCATACTAGGTTATGTACTGGAAAACTTTGACTACCTTTTGGACTCCAGGAACCTGTCTGGCTACTTCCACTGCCAAATCGCCCTGCTCCTGAGTAACAATTCCCATCAGATAGACTACCGCATTCTCAGTGACAACCCGAATTGAACCGGACTCAAGATTTTTTCGAGTAAGCATACGGCTTCGCACCTGGCTAGTCATCCAGCTATCACGGGTTTGCTGGGACATGGATAGTGGGTATCCCAGCGTGATTTCATCATAAACCCGCCGCACATGAGGAGTTCTTTGAGCTATCTTTTCTGCCGTAATCCGCAGTGAAGCAGTTGGCGTTTGTCCCACCAGCAACACTATCTGGTTAAAACTGACCACTGAAATCCGGGAATCAGCAAACTGCGGATCGGTTACTATTTCCTTATGAACCAGATGATATATCCGCGCATCACTCTCGAGCATTGACAGGCTGCGCCGATCATAAACAATAGCCCCGGCAGCCGCTCCTGCAACAACCGCTGCGACACAGCCGCTTAATAAAGCGCTAATCAGTAAAAAACACAAGGCACGAAACTTCATGGTTTACCTCAACATCTGCCCAAACAACGACTGGTCAATTAAATCACAAAAACAGTGCAGGATAAACAAGTGTGTTTCTCTTATTCGTGCAGCACTGTCTGAGGCAACCCGGATCTCAATATCTTCAGGCCCCAGATGATTAGCCAGAAGACCTCCATCACGGCCGTTTAAGGCAATAGTGTCCATGCCTCGATCATTTGCAGCATTGACAGCCTGTAAAATACTATTGGAATTCCCCGATGTGGTTAAAACCAGCAATACATCACCCTCCTGACCCAAGGCATAGATTTGCCGTGCAAAAACCTGATCGAAATGGCTGTAGTTGGCAATAGATGTCACAGCCGCCAGATCACTGCTTAAGGAGACAAAAGGCAGCGAGGGACGCTCGACATCAAAATGATTTAACATGGCGGCTGAAAGATGCAGACCATTAGCAGCTGAACCGCCATTACCGCAAATCAGCACCTTATTGTCGCTTAATAGACAATTCACCAAACGCAGGCCTGCCTTTGCAATCAGTGAGGACAGACTGTCGGCCACAGCCAATTTGGCTTCGATGCTGATACCAAATAATTGTCTTACTCGTTCTTCCATTTGCGTCATGACTACAACGTTCCTTGTTTAAGTTTAGTAATAACTGTCAAATGCATTTTTTATCCACTCTATCTGTAAAGGTTTACCTTCAAAAAGTACTACATCAAAACGCGCCGCACATTTGTCATGCAGTTTTTTGGTTAGCAAATAATAATTCGCTGTTTTTATCAACTTGCGTTGCTTGGCAACTGTGATACTGGCTATGGCACCGCCGTAGTCGAAAGAGCTTCTTGCACGAACCTCCACAAAAACCAGCGTGGACGCATCACGCATAATCACATCCACTTCACCCCATCGACATCTGAAATTTGATTCAATGAATTGCAATCCCTGCTTTTTTAAAAACTGAACCGCCTGACGTTCAGTTTGCTTCCCAAATTCTACTGACATAGCGTTATCTAGGTGGTTTCACTGGTCAAACGGGCAACACCGCCGCTAAAACGCCCCCAAGCCATAACTCTGGCCACCTGCTGTGCCCGATTTAAGTATAAAACCCCGTCTTTGTCATTAATTCCCATTGCCGGAAACAGTTGCAGCTGGTTCAAACGTGTTCCCAGTGTGTAACTGTCTGCACCAATAGCGTACAGGCGGTTGTAACTATTATATTGCTCCGGCCAGTTCTTGCTGGCCAGTTGATGATTAAATACCCAAGGCATATCGCAGAAAATAATCCCGTCGAGGTCCCGGTCACGCTTAGTATTCGGGGTGCCGGCATACACAGAAGAGGTGGCGAATACCGGAATATCGCCGGCAAAATAATATTTAAGTAGCGGCATGATCTGGCGAGCCTTGGAAGGGTAGGCAAGCAAAAAGATCATATCGAAGTCCTGGCGGCGAATTGGCCCGGCAAGCCTGGCCTCTTCCGTTCCTGGTTTAAATTGCTTCTCGCTGGCTTTCTTTTCAGAAACCTGCAACAGATCGCGAATGCCCTTATTCAGGTCAGACTGATTATCGTAAACCAATTGATCAACAACGATACCCCCTGCGCTCTTCCATTGAGCATCAAAGGCGGTGACAATCTCTTTGCCCCAGGCCCCATTTGGAGCAATGATGAGCGCACGCCGCAAACCTTTCTTGCTGGCCTTAACGGCGACCTGGCGGGCCTCATTACCAGGCGAAAGCCCGAAATGATAGGTATTCTGATTGTTCTCAACATCAGTATCATTCAGAAAAACAGTGGGCACAGGATGCTCAATAGCGGCTACACGTGCCACATCCGCTTTAGTTAGAGGGCCCACCACATAATCAGCGCCATCTTCTATGGCCTGCTGATAGAGACTGACCGCATCGGCGGACGCTGTGTCATAAAGCTGAACATTGATTTGTTTTCCTGAGGTATCGGAATTGTGAGCTGACATAAATCCGTCTCTTATGGCGCCTCCTGGCCCTGCCAGTGCCCCGGACAAAGGTAATAACAACGCGACCTGTCGAGGTCCATCATGCAAGTTGGATTTTATAGCCGCCAGTGATGGCGGAAGCAGGTTGTTGGCAGGATGATTGCTGTAGTCTTCCTGCCATTTTTCAAGTTTGTAGAGCAAATTTGATCCGCCGTCGGGTTGTCTTGAAATTAAAGCGAGGTTTAACCAGCCTTTCAGTTCGGAACCCTCTTTGGCCTCCATATCCAGAGTATTTAATTCAGCAATCGGCAACCGGGTTAAATCCAGCCAGAGTAATTTTCGATTATTGTCGGCAGCGCTGCCATTAACCAGAAGTTTATCCAGTTTAATTCGTTCATTAATTGCGTAAACAGAATTATTGCCTGCTTCATAGGCGCTGGCTAACACCTCGTGGTACTGGCTGAAAAAATAGGCAGGAATTTCATCCGACTTTTGAATCGAAGCCAATCGTGAAATAGCCGATTTGGGCTGATCACGCATTAAATCAATTTTTGCCAGCAGGATATTCTTTTCACTGGTTTGTGCTGCATTAAGCCCGTCTAACTGTGTTAAGATATCATTGGCATCGCGCCACTGGCCATCATTTAAATATCGGCCGGCGGCCAGAATGAGCAGGCCATTTCGCTCATCTCCTGACTGATTATTTGCCATGGCCAGATAGGCTTCGGCAGGCATACTGAAAGGAGAGGGAGCTTCGGACTGGTGGACCATTGGGCGGTTTTCGATTGCTGCCTTGGTACAGTGGGTTAATAACAATACTGAAGCAGTCAATATCGATAATTTGGCTAAACGAGATTTAACGAGCATGAAAATGAGTCCAAAACGCTGGAACCACATAGGATAAACCATGACAAATTCTTCGGCAACTGTTCCCGGTACCCTTTATATTGTCGCCACCCCCATTGGCAATTTACAGGATATTAGTCTGCGCGCTCTGGACACACTTAAGCAAGTCGATGGGATTCTGGCGGAAGATACGCGGCATTCAGGCCAGCTCTGCCATGCCTTGGGCATTGAAAAACCACTCATTTCTCTCCATGAACATAACGAAAACTCAAAAGCAGAGCAGGTGCTGACCTGGCTTTTGTCGGGCAAGTCCTATGCCTTAATCAGCGATGCGGGAACCCCTCTCATTAGCGATCCTGGCTTTGTTCTGGTACGTCTGCTCCGTGAACAACGGATTCCGGTCGTTCCCGTTCCCGGCTGTTGTGCCTTGATTACCGCGCTTTCAGCTTCGGGAGTACCTTGCGACACCTTCAGTTTTCTGGGTTTTTTACCCGCTAAAAGCAAAGCCAGAAAAGACAGGCTTAAAGAGATGACCATGCGTTCCGAGACGCTGGTTGTGTATGAGTCGACTCATCGTATAATCGATAGCCTGCAGGATATCGCTGAAGTGTATGGTTTGGATTACCGTCTGGTTTTAGCAAAAGAACTCACTAAAGCCTATGAGCATTTTGAGCAGGGTTCTGCAGAACAGATTATTGCCTGGCTGCAGAGCGAGTCGGGGCGTAGCAAAGGCGAATTTGTACTTTTATTTCCGCCGCTTTCGCAAGAGAAAACGACAGACGATAGCCAATTGCTAAAAATTCTGCTTGAGGAAGTTCCACTAAAACAAGCGGTTAAGATCGCATCCCGTATCAGTAAAACCTCGAAAAACGAGCTTTACCAATTAGCGCTTGGCTTACAATAAGCGACCTGCGATATTTTTCAACATCCCGCTCAATTGACTTGTATTTTGATCAAAAAAAATCTACCATGTTAGATATATTTACATCTCTGCACAATAATTCTGCATAAGGATTCAGAAATGGATATCCTTTTCAATGAGCCCACGTCGGCCCGCTGGTTCTTCGTCAATCCTGTTACTAATATCATCCATCTCCTGGTTCCGGCTGTCGGCGGAGAGCGGGCTGGAACTGACAATACTTGTCAGACCATGATGGCGATGAAAACTTTTTTTGGAAAAAACTCCGGGGAACATGCCGGAGCCCTTCAGGAAATGGAATTGTATCGCCGGGCCCTGCAACAGGACATTGCATCCATTAGCCCGCAAGATCAGGAACGGCGAAGCATTAGGGAGCAAAAACAATCCCGGCTTCAACAAATTGAGAAAATTATAGCGGCTTTAAGGCTAATTCAGAATACGCCTGAAATCAACCAACTCAACCATGTGTATCCTGACTATCCTCCTTCAGTAGCCCGTTTAATGGAAGGAAGTAACCTTTACAGTATGCTGATGCCCCCTGTAACTGATGGTTATCTTTACACCAAAAACCGCGTCTTCACTGTGGATAGAACGAGAAACGACCGTTTCTATGGCGCCATGATGGTCGGCTTTAATAATTTAGTTTTCGGCAGTCAATCCCCTAAAGAACAGGTAATCAGAGCTGCCATCAGGCAACTTGAGGCATTAGCACGCCAGCAAAACCGTCAACCCAGTTTTGAGCAAATTCAAAGCATTCTGACGGCTGCAATGAAAGCGCAAACTGGCCTTGATGTGAACTTTGCAGAAAATTCAGCAGGAACACCAATCACTGAACAACTGCTGAAAGATATCCATATGGAAGATAATCCGAGTTTCCGGGATACCGTGGAAGCCTGGCTAGACAGTTGTGCGCTTGAACTCTGGAGCACCCTGCCCATTTCCCCCTTTCAAAGTGTTAATAATCCCAACCTGACTGCTGGTAAAAAGAAAGAAACGCTGGCTATTATGCTCCAGTTTTTGTTAGCTGAGGTTAATATTTACGCCCGCAGTAAAGACTTATCCCAACGCAATTTTGGCCAGATTCTGGATGAAAACAGCAGTTTGAGAAACACCCTGATTACCAGCGTGTACAACACTCTGGCACAGGGCGGTAGTATTGAACAAACAGTCCTCGAATTCATCAATCACAACCGACAGGCGTTTGGATTAAACAGGGAACTAAATACCGCAGATCAAAAAGAGATTGTTGATTATTTCCGCAGCGACTGGGCCACAATCAAAGATTCACCGCATTTTGATGAGTTCACTATTTGGGTCGATAAACCGGGTAAATTTGTGGTTCATCAGGGAGCTATTTGTGTGGACTTTGCGGAAGTAATCCATTCTGGTTTCAGGAATACTGTTTCTCAGACCGATCTTGCGTATTTTGATCAGGCGCGAGCCGATTATCAGTCAGTCAATGGCAAATTAAATCATACCAATCCGAGTACATTGGCCAGTTATACTATTGACGAAGCTGGTCTACCAGCCTATTTGCTTGAGCTGATCGCCAACACCGATAATCATGAGGCGCTGTCAGCTATTCTTCTGGCAAAAACAGCCGTCAGAAATGAAGGTCAGCTTCAGCCAGGCCCCAAAGTTTTCGAGACCTTAAGTGCTGAAACCGTACAGGCACTCAAACGTTCTCCTAATTGGTCCCGTCTGCAGAATATGATCGGAAGCCATATTACTGATCCAGTGACGCAAACGGCTTTTAATGCCAAATTTCTCGGTGCATTGCGGCAGATAAATATCACTAATGAACAGGCCAGAGCACTGTATACCGCGGTGGTCAAGAGTCACGGCCCTCGGGCCGTTACTGGTTATGCCACGACAGCCGAACTCCGTCAAATACTGACTACCTTAGGTATCGGCGATCAATTAACCATAGGGTTTAACATACAAAACGGATTTTCGGTCACTGTTCGAGAAACCTATGATAATTTAGTCGCTATGTTAAACAACTATTCCGATAAAATTTATATTACCCCGGAAATGGCCCGCAATTTCTATTTGCAGGTAAAGGATCGATATGGTGAAAACTCAGCTCAATACCAGGAAATGCAGGCACTGAATAATGAGGGAATACTCCCGGCTAAAATGATTAAGGCACTGCAGTTACTGGATATTAATCTCGTTAGAAATGAACGCGATGAGCCGGAAATTGATTTTCCGGCAGGGGGAATCGATGGGTATATTCTGCGAATTGCCAATCCGCAGCGAAATTTACAACTAATTGAAAATATTCAGCAGCAGCAAACCACCTTCCATCTGACACCTGATGTAGCAAGACAACTCTATGAAATGGTCAACAGTCTCGAGCGCGGTAATGAGATTGCTTCACTGACTAATAATCCTTCACCTGATAAAATACGCCAAACTCTGAACATTTTGGAAATTCCGCATGGCTTAATCGGCTTTCACGGAAACAATGGCTACGATATTCATCTTTCCCCCCTTGCCAGAGAACGACTGAGGATGCTTATAAGCAGCAATCTTAGCCTGACTGGCGGCGGCGGCAGAGGATCAAGGGGACGAGTACGAGCCTATAGAGAGGCTAATATACCTTTACCGATGACACCGGTAGCCAATGCGCCGGCTGCGCAACCCCCTGTCAATCCACCGGCAGCAAGAACAGCACCGGTTTTGCCCCCAGTAGCAGCACCGGCCCCTGTCAATCAAATCAGCATAGAACGGGTTGCGGCCTTTCACGCCACCAGCCTGCCTGCCAATGCTAATCGAATTGATTTAAACTGTCCTGAACCTGTTTTGCTGGCCTTTAGAAATCTGCTGCGCGGTGAGCCTATTCTTGGCTGCAGTTTTAATAACCCTTATACCAATCAGGTAGAAACCCTGCCTGCCAATGCCGATGAGCTAACCGCAAGGCATTTACAGATACTTGCCCGGAATGAAAGCAGCAATGTAACCGGGATAATGAATACCGGCCTTTATCAGGGAAAATTAAGCGATAATAAAATAGCCAGACTCCGCTGCCTGGTTAAAGCGACTAATGGTGCCGGAATTGTTCAGGTTAATGCCTATGGTGGTTATCCACATGGCAATCCCATCCACACCTACCCCAATCCCAGACGAATGATTGTAGTCGATCAGGCCGGCTTGCAATGGCAGTCAGATTTTCGTAACACCGGCGGAATGTTTTTCTATCCTGATAATCCTGCAGATGCACATCTGCCAAATGGCTATGCTGCCTGGCAAGCCGAAAGCTTTCGCGATATGTACGGTTATCAGCGGCCAGCAACCCCTGAGAACTATCGACAGATCAGCTGGTATGGAGTCAGTGGCAAGCTTGATTTAAATCTGGTAGCTAATGCCATTTCCGCTGAATTTTTGCAGACCTGGCATGCAGTGGTCGCACAGGGAGAAGAGTTAAATCAGGGTGATCTGATCTGTTTGAAATTTCTCAAGGCCGGCATGGGATTTTTCGCGCATGGAGTACCGGGCGCTGACAAACCTTATCTTGAACACGCCCGGCTGCAGGGAATATTGCAGGCATTGCGAACGATTGCGGCACTCCCTGAAAATCAGCGAGCTGCTGCTATCGGCCGTATTGGCCGCCTGGAATTGCCATTTTCCGGAAATGTACAGGCCGGTGCTGCGGCAAATCCTCCCGGTTATCGAGAAACCCTTGAGCAGATAGGCAGAGTGGCCACCCAGCTTGGACTGCAATGGGGAGGAACACCCACTGATGATGTGTTCGTAGAACGTCAGGGCTTTATTAACGCCTGTACCAATTGCGCCGATCCGCATGCAATGATCGGAAATGAAGGCGGCCACGCCAGTGTGGATGCCGCCATGTCATCGAATGCCAACCTTGATGGCTTAAACGCCGCCTATAATCCGCATATGCGCCTGCGCCCCTCACCGCAAGGTTTAGCCCTGTCTCATGAAATAAGTCCTGAAACAGCAAGAGCACTTTATGCAGCGATTGTGAATCAAAATGGTCCGCAGGCAGTCACAGGCCATAGCAGCGCGCAGGAGTTGGAACGAATACTGACTTTGTTAAGATTTCCAGACATACATTCTATCGACAGCCTTGAAGGAAACAGATTTCGGGTGAATTTCATGGCTCCGGCGACCAGAAAATTACACGATACTCTCGCAGCCTATCAAAGCTCTGTGTATGTTAAGCCAGAGAAGGCCATTAGTTTATATCTAGCGGTGAAAGATCGCTATGGGGAAAACTCGAATGAATATCAGGATATGCAACGCCTGAATAATCAGGGAAACAATCCCGCAAAAATTCAGAAAGCTTTAGAGCTTCTTAACATCAGAGTGGACAGAATCCGCTTTCCGGCCGGAGGGGGCGGCGGTTATATTTTTGAAGCCAGCGATGAAAATTTGCAGCGACTGGAAGCGATACCCCAACAGGCTCCTGCCCCAGCAACAGCAAGTCCTGCAACAACCACGACCACAACCAGTGTTCCCACAAGCACAGCTACAACGGCCACTGCAGCAACTGTAACGCCAGTAACTACAGCCAGTGTGGCCAATCAACCGACATTCTTTCAACCTGCATCTGCAAGCAGACCCTCAGCCGCTAATGAACAGGTATTGAGTCCTAATGTGGTTGAATCATTAAAAATATTCATGAAACAAGGCGCACGTCATATGCCGCGAGGAAGCTGGGCTGAAATAGGAACAATCAATGGCGGACCCTTTGAGATTGGGATTAACAGGGGCGGTAAATATAGCCTGGCTTCCTCTGATTATGAGCTGAGCATCCTTCAAAATGGCGATCTTGAGCTTCTCAGCAAAAATCGAAGGAATGCAAATGGACTCTGGCAAGCCGTAAGCGGACCTGAAAAAATACAAGTACTCAATCAGTTCTTTAGAGCCCTTCCCCCCAATCAGTTACAACAGCATTTTGTGCTGGACAGCTTACAAAAGTTAAACGCTTTAACCAGCAGTAGCAATTTTCAGAGGATGTCATTACGAGATGCCTGCGATAGAGCGAATATTGTCTACAATGATTCTATGCCAAGAAATGCGATGCTTGATTTATCACCCCGAACAAGGCAGGCTTGTATCGATATCGGTAATGAACGTATTGAATTAGAGCAGAGCGGATTGGATTTTGCAGTACGCTCGCTGAACAGCACAGCCATTACTCAATCCAGAATGCAACAGGCTATCGGTCAGATCACTGACAATTTAATGGTCTTAAGGGTCGCCATAAGCACTATCCCACCTGCTGATACCCCTGCAACGAGAATAGGCAATCCCTAAGGAGAGGCAATGACATGGACCAATAGTGCTTATGAAGTTATTGAAACGATCAATGATGAATATTTTTTTGCAGGATCTGCCTGGAATACACAAATTGCCAAACGGTTTGTGCTAAAAACAAAGCGCTTTGGCAGGCTCATTGAAGCCTCTTATTATCTCCATCTGGATAAGGGAAAGCCTTTTAATATCGCGTTTGAACCCTCTACTTCTTTTGGCTGCTCGGTAGGCTGTCTATTTTGCGCTTCCGGAACCTTATCACCAATTAAAGCATTGACGGTCTCGGAAATTGTGGAGCAGGTTAATACTCTGATTGCTATTTACCGCCGGGATTTTCCCAGCTACAGGATTCGTGAAGACGTATTTTATTCAGGGATTGGCGAACCCACCTTAATGACGAATGTGCTGATTGAAGCCTCAGCAAGACTTCTGGAACAAAACCCCCATTTACAATTCAAAATGTCGACCATGGGAGCCTTGCCCAGCGCATTAATACGCTGGGCTGACTCCGAACTCCCGCTTCGCTCTCTTCAAGTCGGAATTCCGCATTGGAATGAAGATAAAATAAAATACCTCTATAGTAAGTGCAGCAAATATAATCTGCATGACGTTTTACAGCATGTTCAAATGTTTATGGCTAAACGACCTGATACCGCAATCAAGATCAATTATATCGTGATGGAAAATTATAATAATTCGCTTGACGATTTGAAACGGACGGTGGAAAAAGTCATCGACATTCTGGGATGTCAAATTGAGCTTAAAATTTCCTGTCTTAATCCCACTGAATTCGCAGAACAGAACCAGCTGATTGCAGTTAAACAACAGACTTTGGAAACGCTGGCTGCCGGCGTTCAATCCTTTGGTCTTAAAAAAGTCTATACCTTTGGACCGATGAGCAAGGACAAACTAGGCTGCGGGCAGTTGGCCGGTAATTATAAATTATTTAGTTAAAAATGAAAGCACAAGCTTTTAGCTATATTCGCGGCGAGTTGGAAACCAATACTCCCTGGTATCCTCCTGATCCTGAATTTTTAAATGCCTGGCGAGATGAATTTTTCGCCATTGAAGGTGTCGATCACTACACCTACTGGCTCTGCGGAGCGGTGCTTGAATCCTGGCCGACTCAGGATGTGGATATTTTAATAACAGGTTCTGTAATTGATTACCAGCATCTTGAGCATGTGATGGTCAATGCCATGCGACTGGGGTTTAAACACCGGCAGTTAATCGATATCGCCTGGAATGATTATTATAAAAAATATCTTGAACGCGGACGCTGTGAGCGCCGCGCCATA
The DNA here is from genome assembly GCF_900461555.1 of Legionella quinlivanii. Lineage (NCBI taxonomy): Bacteria > Pseudomonadati > Pseudomonadota > Gammaproteobacteria > Legionellales > Legionellaceae > Legionella > Legionella quinlivanii. The sequence continues at coordinate 3,496,910 of NZ_UGOX01000001.1, forward strand.
TGCTGTGACCATTATTACCAGCACGGCTGGTGTAGTCTGGAACACTGCACTGCCCAGGCGCGTCAGATTGAAACGATTGTAGTGGGTAATGAAATTATTAAAAATGGCCTGGAAATTACTCCGCCTGATCCTTATGCAGTACGACTAAGCAAATACTTGTGGAAAATTCAAATGGATAGTCCCTCCGAGCGGCAGATTCAACGAATGCTTGAAGGAAAAGTGTATACACAAAGCCCGATCATTTTACGACCGGATTTGGATTTTAAAGACTATGTTAACTGGCCATGATTTATAGCGATAAATATAAAAATTTATTGACTCAATTTATTTAATTTTTTTTTAATTTCTGCAATAGTAGATCCCGTGTCGTTTTATTAATAAGGACTTTAATGATGACCATCACAAAAAAAATAGGGATTTCCAGTTTGCTCTTTATTTTTTCCATCGCTAATGCCGCGAATCTTGGCCACATGATTGTTAGTGATCCGGTGCTCGGCAGTCGAACCATTGTCTATGAGAAAATCAATGAATTCGCAGTGGCGGAAGGGGATATTCTACTTGCCAAAACCCGTGATTTGGATAAAGCAGGTGCAGTATTTCGTCCCAAAATTGGCGGCAATCGCTGGGCACATGGCGTGATACCTTTTGAAATGTCAGAAGATTTACCCTTGATGAACAAATTAGCGGTTCTCCAAGCCATTGCCCACTGGCAGCAATATACTGCCCTTGAGTTTGTTGAGCTGACCTCGAAAAATCGTGCGGAATATAAAGATTATATCGCGTTTATACCAGCAGCAGGAACTACTTGTTCGTCCTATGTGGGTAAAATGGGCGGCAAGCAGGAAATTAATTTATCACCCCGCTGCACTACTATGAACACAGTTCACGAAATAGGCCATGCTCTGGGTTTGTGGCATGAGCAATCAAGGGCGGATCGTGCTAATTATATTCGTATCGTCTGGGAAAATATTGATGAAGACCATCGCTATAATTTTGACCAGCAACTGACAGATGGCAAGGATTTTGGTGAATACGATTATCTGTCCATTATGCATTATGGCGCTTATGCTTTCTCAAAAAACGGTGAGAAAACTATCATTCCTTTAATGGATAATGTTGAAATCGGTCAACGAGTTAAATTGAGCGAAAAAGATATTGCCGCAGTGAAGGCAATGTATCCGGAAACATGAAGGACCAGCGGTACACAGGATTATTGCTATCAGGATGTAGGTTGTGCCCTTGTTGGGCCAAGGGCACAACCTACAATAATTTCCGTAACTAAAGGGCAGTGGGGATAAAGCTAGAAACAACAGCTTCTATTGAGCTCAGCGGTTTCCAGATGCAATTCCTCAAGGGGTGCCTCCTCGAGATCTTTCAGCAGTTTTTCCTCCTCACTGGCTTCCGGCGCAGGCAATGCAGCCTGTTTCTGCTGATGTCTTTGATAGGCATTCACGAGTTCATAAACCGCATAAGCAGCAATGATTACCAGAGCAGCCTGCCAACAAATGGCTAAAGTACTGATAATTAATGCAGGCATTACCGTATTTTTAATCATTGTATAAATAAAATCATGCCTGGCGTTTTGGTGTTCCTGAACCAGTTTTCTGACTCGCTCATCCAGGATTAATTGGTCAGCCCAATAATCACTCTCATGCAAGGTATCGAAAGGATCCTCACGATGCTGTCTGGCTAATTCAACAGCTTCCTGCAATCTTAATGTCTTTTCACGATACTCGCCAAAGGCATCGGCTGATAAATACATTCCCACTGCGACCGCACACAACGCATAGGACGCCAGAATAATTCCAGGTGGGGTGAATAGCAGGGCAGCAGAAAATCCCATCACCAGTAAAGTGGCGGCAGCTGCATTAAATAAGAATTTGGCATTGGCTGCTTCCCATTTTAAATCCAGTTCACGAAGCTGGGCACGGACCGCTTCATGACGTGCTTTCAACTGCCTGCTTTCTTTATCATCCACATCGCTTTTCTTCAGCAACCGAACTTCAATATCAGCCAACTCCTGCACATACTGCTTACGTTTAATATCGTATTCCCGATGGGCAAGAAAGCGACGCCACATAATCATAGCCACGTCAAAGACCAGAAAACCAGCCGTGATCCAGCCGGCAGCCGGAGCGGAGATATGGAAAAAACTGTTATAATTGGTAATACCGTTTACGGTAGCCCAGACGATGTCATTTAAAAAATTGCAATGACGTTTGTACAGTTCATCCATGAACCTCTCGGTTCTGGTTCTTGATTTTTCTTCTTCAGAGGGGAAGAAAGTATGTTTAATTAAAGCCAGGGAATCAAGCATAAAACGTGAAGCAAAAAAACCTACGCTCAATGCACGAAAAATTGAATTGGGTAATTCAAAAGTATGAATTATTTTTTCAGCATCAATGTGATGACCTACCAGTTTATCGAGTTTTTCAAGCACATGGGTATCACGAGCCAGCCTCAAGCCACTGCTTAGAGTCATGCGGCAAAATGCCCAATAAAGACGGCAAACGTTTAAGTAAGCAATTTTGTTTCGTAATAAAGATAAATGAAGAGGGGTTTCTGCCAGATCAAGCAAACCTTCCTTCATTTTTTTGAGTACATGCGCCAGAAATGATTCATGGGCTTTTCGCGTTTCTACATTTTTTTTATCAATACGATTTTTAATCTGTTGGCAAAGTAGTGCATACAGCTCAGCCTTGTTTTTCAGATTATTATCTCTGTCGCGGTAGTATTGATCGTAGGCGCAAGCCCCATAGACTTCCTGGAGCATTAAACCACAATGATAAGCCCATTTTAATAGTTCATCATTCTCCTGCTTTAAGAGCTTCTTATCTATGCTGCCGAGAATGTCATAGAATTCCTGCTCTATCAACGTTTTGTTGGGAGCAATGGAGCGAAAGTTGAGAATATCTTCCTCACTGTCCTCGTCCTCCAATTCGGTACCTTCGTTTTTAAGATGAAGGCGCATATACTCTTCCACTGCAGCGGTCGTTTGCAGTTGTTTTTCAAAAAAACGATTTTTTTGATTCAGGAAATTTGTATATGCCGAGTCAACCATAGTTCAATCCATAAAATGCGCAGTAAGCCGAATTTATAACTTATCATGGCTAAAGCCAAGAAACAAGACTTTCTGTATTTTATTTTTTCAATCTGCCGATAGAAAAACAATTAACAATTTACGGATTGACTCAGCTTGCTTCAAGAATTGCCGCAACCCCCATACCTCCAGCGGTACAGATTGAAATTAAACCCCGGCCACTGCCTTTTTGATGCAGCATTTTGGCAAGACTGGCTACTATCCGGGTTCCTGTTGCTGCAAATGGATGGCCTAAAGCCACGCTGCCCCCCTTAATATTCAGCAGTGTCCGATCAATTGAACCCATTGCATTGTTTCTGGATAAGACCCGCTTGCAATACTCCGCAGATTCCCAGGCTTTCAAAGTACAAAGAACTTGCCCGGCAAATGCCTCATGTATTTCATAAAAGTCAAAACTCTGAAGCGTTAAACGATTGCGTTTCAATAACTCACTCACCGCAATGGTAGGCGCCATGAGTAAGCCTTCGCCGGCAACAAAATTGACGGCAGCTACCTCAGCATCGACAAAACGAGCCAGCATGGGTAGATGCTGCTCTTTGGCGCGGCTCTCAGAAAGCAGGTATACAGCAGATGATCCATCCGTAAGTGGAGTGCTGTTTCCGGCAGTAAGGCTGCCCTTTCCACTGGTCGTATCAAAAACCGGTTTTAATCTGGCTAAACTTTCCAAAGACGCATTACTTCGTAAAATACCGTCTTTTTTTAATCCCATATATTCCAGTACCAAATCATCATAAAAGCCTTCCTCATAGGCCTTGGCACCATGCTGATGACTTAACAAGGTCAACTCATCCTGCGCCTCTCTGCTGATCTGCCATTCCTTGACCATTTTTTCAGTGTGCTGCCCCATTGATAGCCCGGTTCTTGGTTCTACAACCCCCGGATATTGAGGGTTTAAATCAGAAGGCCTGAACGCCAGTAAGGCCTTAAGCTTTGAAGAAAAATCCTTCGCCTGTTTAAGCTGCGTTAATTTCAAACTAAAGGAGCGCGGAAGCATCACCGGAAAATCGCTGTTGGTGTCGACACCGCCGGCAATGCCATCTTCTATCTGATAGTTAGCAATTTTCAGAGCAATTTGCAGACTGGCCTCAAGACTGGTACCGCAGGCTCGTTGCAAGGTATACCCTGGTGTTGCCGGATTTAAACTGGTTCCCAGCACACACTCTCTTGATAAATTCCAGTTAAAAGGACTGGTAATCACCGCTCCAAGAGCTACATCACCAACCAACTGATTTTCCAGTTTAAATTTTTTAACCAATGCCTGGAGAGAGGCTATCATAAGCTCCTGGGTGCTTATGTCACTATAACTTCCCATTGATTTTACAAAAGGGGTACGAATACCCCCTGCGATGTAGACCGGCCGAGTTTTCATTACGCATCCTTATTGCTCTTTATTACTATAGTTTAGCCGGGTTGTGAGAAGTGATAATAAATGTGTGTTTATTTGCCAATACAAAAACTGGAAAAAATCTTTCCTAGCAGATCATCGGAGCTAAACTCACCAGTGATTTCGCATAATTGCAGATGAGCCTGACGTAAATCTTCTGCGAGGAGTTCGCCTGCTTTGACATCTATTAGTTGATCAAGGCCTTTGATAAGAAATTGATGGGCTTGTTCGAGCGCTTGCAAATGTCTTCTTCGTGCAATGAACTGGCCTTCGGATGCCTGATAGCCCACAATGGCTTTTATTTTTGTTTTTAATGCCTCTATCCCTTGCCCTGATTTTGCCGAAATGTAGATTGCTTCTTTATCAGGTAAAGCGGAAGGATTGAGATCAATTTTATTAAACACTTTCACCAGAGGAACATTCTGCGGAAGATTAGCTCTGACTTCTTCACTAATCGTACAATCTGCATGATCAGTGGATATATCCATAATCATTAGTACACAATCAGCTTGTCTGACTGCCTGCCAGGCGCGTTTGATTCCTTCCTGCTCTACGATATCTTCACTTTCACGAAGACCGGCAGTATCGATAAAATGAACAGGCAGGTCGTCCAGCAATACTTCTTCTCGCATGATGTCACGGGTAGTACCAGCAATGTCAGTGACGATTGCCACTTCCCGTCCCGCTAAATGATTTATTAATGTGGACTTACCGGCGTTGGGCTTGCCAACTATCACAATTGAAAGACCCTCTCTTAAAAGAGCCCCCTGATTGGCATTGGTACGCAGAGATTGTAATTCAGTGAGAATAGACTGCAATTTTTGTAAAATTTTTCCGTCACTGAGAAAATCCACTTCTTCCTCGGGAAAATCAATTGCAGCCTCGACATACATCCGCAAATGGATAATCTGCTCGTTTAATGCATGAATTTTTTTAGAAAACTCCCCCTGAAGAGAACGAACCGCCATTCTGGCAGCAGTTAGCGTACTGGCATGAATCAGATCAGCAATTGCTTCTGCCTGAGTCAGATCAATTTTATCATTTAAAAAAGCCCGTTCGGAAAATTCGCCCGGGCGAGCCAGCCTTGCACCACAGGCCAAACATTCATTTACCAGATAATCCAGAACCACAGGAGAACCATGTCCCTGAAACTCAACCACTTCTTCACCAGTAAACGAATGAGGGTTTTTAAAATAAAGAATCAGCCCTTGGTCGATTATTTCCTGATTTAGATTATAGAAGCGGGTGTATATGGCCTGACGCGGAATTAATTGAGTCTGACCGCTTAGTTTAAGTCCAATTTCATAAGCCAGAGGCCCGGAAACTCGAACAATACCCACTCCTCCGCGACCAGGAGGAGTGGCTATAGCAACTATGCTGTCATTATTCATTTATTTGACGGTAACCATTTTTTTGTTGACTGGTTTATCATCACTGTACTTACGCGTGATATACCATTGCTGCAAAATTGACAATGTATTATTCACAATCCAGTATAAGACCAGACCGGCTGGGAAACTCCAGAACAGCGCGGTAAACAATACCGGTAAAAACATCATCACTTTGGCCTGAGTCGGATCGGGAGGAGCAGGGTTGAGCCTTTGCTGAATCAGCATGGTAGCTCCCATAATAATGGGCAGTACATGATAGGGATCAGCCGCAGACAAGTCTTTGATCCAGAACATAAAGGGAGCCTGACGCAGTTCAACGCTTTCAAGCAATACCCAATAGAGAGCGATAAAGACAGGAATCTGTACCAGAATAGGTAAACAGCCCCCTAAAGGATTGACCTGTTCTGCACGATAAAGCTCCATCGTAGCCTGACTTAACTTGGCCTTATCATCACCATATCGCTCACGCAAAGCCTGTAATTTAGGCTGAAGTTTGCGCATGCCTGCCATCGACTTGTAACTGCTTGCTGATAGCCGGTAAAAAGCCAGTTTAATTAATACGGTAACGAGTACAATAGACCATCCCCAATTGCCCAGCACCGAATGGATTGCCTTCATTATCGAAAACAGGATTGAGGATAAAAACCATAACCAGCCATAGTCTACTGTCAGCTCAAGCCCAGGTGCTATTCCCTGGAGTACCTCAGTATTTTCGGGACCTACGTATAAGCCTGCGGCGATATTTTCTGACTCCCCAGGATTCACCTGTATAGCCGGACTTACAGAACCAATAGTGTAATCGCCCGCTGAGGCACGGGTATAAATTGTGTTTTTAGCTTCTTTAGCTGGAATCCAGGAACTCAGAAAATAATGCTGCTGCATAGCAATCCAGCCGCCATCAGCCTGGGCATTCAAATTATTCTTATCCATATCCTTGAAGCTGACTTTCTTATACTTGTATTGGCCTGGCACAGAATAGGAAGCGCCTGTATAAGAACCTACATGAAACATGCTGGATTTATCTTCTTCAGGAGTTGACCGCAGCAACTGCGTGTTCATATAGCCTTTCCAGGGTTCATTCCCCTGATTGCTGATAACATAGGCTACGTTAATCAGATAACTACCCCGAGTGAAAGTAAATGTTTTCTTCACTTTCAAACCATTCGCGGTTTGACCTTCCAGTGTTACTACTAAACTGTTTTGCCCAGGTTCCAGCTGATAATTATTACTGGCAGCCGTGTAATTCAAATCGAGAGTATCGATCTGCTTTCCGTCATGAGTAAACAAGCTGCTGTTCGCAACATACTGCTGATCAGGCTGCTCGTTCAGAATTGTGATCGGCTTATCCTGCTCGGAAACACTGACGGGGTAATTCAGCAAGTTGGCACGGACAACATCTCCTTGCCGGGTATCAATCATCATGTTAAACACATCGGTTTTAACATGGATTAATTGCCCGGTTTTTTCATTATCAGAAGAAATGCCCGGTTCTTTTATTGCTGAACCGGAAGTATTAGTTTCAGTTCCCGGTATATTGGGCAGCAGTTTATTGCCGCTGGATGTGGATGTATTGGCAGCGCTTACAGTTTGCGGTGCAGGATAATCCATTTGCCAATTGGTCCATAAGGTATAAATTACCAGCGCTAGGGCTGCGTATAACACGACTCGTCGGGTATCCATTAAGGTTTCTCTTCTTTCGGTAATACAGGATCAAATCCTCCATCAGCCCAAGGATGGCAGCGTAACAAGCGGCCTATGGCGTACCATATTCCTTTGCAAATGCCAAATTGTTGAATTGCTGAGAGGGCATAGTCAGAACAGCTCGGATAAAACCGGCAGCATGGGCGCATAACAGGTCGAATGAGCAATTGATACAGCCTGATTGGTATTCCAGCTAACTGGCGTAAAATTTGGTTAGTTTTTCCCATGCTGAACCCAGTTTTGTACAAATTGACTCATTGCTTGAATTAGTTACACCAGGACGCGCCAAAATTACAATATCTACAGCAGGCAGGCTGCTGTGCCTGAAACTTTCACGCAACAGGCGTTTCAGGCGATTTCGATGGCAGGCTTGCGGTACTGCTTTTTTTGATAAGGCAAACCCAATCCGTGCAGACTGCTCAGTACTTTTGCAATGAAGTATTACAAAATCCGATGTTACAGTCTTGTTAGCCTGACTAAACACGCGATTAAATTCTTTTTTGTTGGTTAACCGGCGTGCTCTGGTGAATCGATACACTTAGGCAGATAAACGTTTACGTCCTTTAGCTCGGCGGCGCTTTAATACCAGACGACCACCTCGAGTTGACATGCGTTGACGAAAACCGTGATCACGCTTGCGTTTCAAATTACTAGGTTGAAAAGTTCTTTTCATAATAAACCGGATCTTTAGGATTTAGAGGTGGGCAATGATAGTGGAGTTTAATTATTCTGTCAAATCCCTGTTTTGTTTGCGGCCGGCTGTAAATAATAAAAAATTATATAGTTTATCTTTTGTGTTTATTATATAGAGACACAAGATCTGTTAATAACTTATAAAAATTAAATAAAATCAGATATTTAATAAAACTTCTATCTTGTTTATAAACCTTGATCTTCAGAGGAATGCTTTGTTGGTATTTTAGTGGCATTCGTTTTTAGACTTATTTCATTCAGCTTTATACACAGATTTTATAGCCTCATATATACAAACTATTATTAATATCGTACAGTCATTCAAAGTTCGCTGTTTTATGTTCATTTATGAGTATTAAAATAAGAGATGCTGAGATAAACGACATTGATGCCATTTTGTCGCTTCTTAAAGAATTAGCTGTTTTTGAAGAAAAACTCCCCCAGGACAATGGCTTGACACGTGAAAAGCTATTAGATCATGCCTTTGAAAGGCAGTATATTTCGCTATTGGTGGCTGAGGAAAACAATGCCGTAGCCGGTCTAGCCATCTATCATTATACTTATTCCGTTTCGGTTGGAGCACGGGCTCTATATCTTGAGGATCTGTTTATTTCAGAAGCGCATCGGCATCATCGTCTTGGGACCCTTCTTTTATCCAGGCTTGCTCAAATTGCGCTTGACAATGAATGTTGTCGCCTTGAATGGCACACCTTTTCCTGGAATGAACAGGCGGTGAATTTTTATACCAGCCTGAATTGTGTTTTTCGACACGATTCAATTCCAGTACGATTACAAGGGGAGCCGCTTGTCGAATTAGCTAAATTTGCTGAAAACTGATTGTACTAACGGCGAATTATTGCCTGGAATATGTTGAAGCTGGCCTCAATATGTACTGAGGTAAGAGGGGACCTGAATTGACTTGTCAGGCGGTATTAGAAGTATATGGCAGTACTGATTTTAGATTAAGCCGATTAGAATGCCATCTCTTGGCTTCAATAAAATTTGCTTAATTTTTGTAGATAAGTCTGTTTTTTTCATTATCTACAGGTATAATTGGTTCCCCAATATTTTTTTTACTATTCAACGCAAGCTATTTATAAGCTTTTTCGTTGGTATTTTATATTTCTAATAAATGTCGTCCCCCCTTTGGGTGACTTGCCACAAGCAGGATGGATCTAATGGCAGTACTACGTTGATTCATTGCAAAGTGTTGCAATGTAATTTGTTATGAGGAGTGTTCT